>JAGAQG010000031.1 GCA_017622875.1 Lachnospiraceae bacterium | reverse complement strand
TGCCAACTTTATTCAGAGACTTCCAAAATATATGCAAAATGCCATGTTATACGGAGAATGTGCTGCGTAGTTGCTGTTTTGTGAGCTAAAGTATTGATTTTTCAAGGTGCGAACCCACTTTTTAATGTGGGAAGTTTGAGTAATTTATATATCGATGGGAACGGTCATTAATGATTCCGTTGATTTCTATAAAAAATGTATAAAAGCGTTGGCTGATACGGAATATCAGGTAATTATATCGGTTGGTAATGTGATAAATATTGAAGAGTTAGGTACTATACCAGACAATATTACAATTTCAAGATTTGTGGACCAGATAGCCGTATTAAATCAGGCAGATGTTTTTCTTACCCATTGTGGCATGAATAGTGTGAATGAAAGCTTATACTATAAAGTTCCACTTGTAATGTTTCCTCAAACCTCGGAACAAGAGGGCGTAGCCATCAGAGTAGAGCAACTTGGTGCAGGTGTCCGATTGAAGCATATAAATGCAAAATCTATTAAAAAAACAATTGAAAATGTCCTAAATACAAAATCGTATTATGAGCAGGCAACAAAAATTTCTCTGGGATTCCATAAATGCACTGGTGCAAAAGGTGCTGCAGATAAAATTGAACAAATGTGTAAATAAGTAATCAAATAAGCAAGCAGATTGAAATGTCTCAAAATGCTTGCTTATTTGATGATGTTTTTATATATCATGTGAATGATAACTACTTCGATTCACTGATTTTGTATTTGTTCTTTCGTTTATTTCGATTTTCTTACGATTCAACTTATCCAGAACTGAAGCCCTTGCTTTTGTTTTAATCTGTTCGGTTCCAGCTTTTTTGACTTCTGGCTGTAAAAGTTTTGTCTGGATTTTCTGAATAGCACTCTGCATAGCATTTTTGATTTTTGCAATGATTCCGTCTAATCGTTTGGCGGCATACTCACGCTCCTTTTTGGATGCTTTTCGTTCTGGAGAGAGAACCCAGTTTTTTGATTCTTCTACCAATCGAATATCTTCTAAATGGGTTTCTTTTTTGACAGCAGCAGTAACAATTTCAACTGCTTTGTCATAGGCAATATCGGAAACTTCATCAATCAAAGTTTCCACGTCTTCGATTTTCATAACCAATTCTTCGAGCTTTTCTTCCTGTAAAGCCAACTGTTCTTTCTGTTTGGCAAGAATGTAATCCTGCTTTTCTAAGTATTTACGTCCACCATATTCCGGTTCTTCTTCTAACTGTAACCCATAACTTTTTGCAATATCAAAGAGCAATGCACGACAGGCAGAATCAAATACCATCTTTCGGTTATTATTCCTTCCGGCCGGCTTTTCAGGATTTGGTAAATCAAAACCAAGCTTTTCTAATGCTTTTTCCTGTTGTGGGAATAATTCCCCATATTGATTTTCACAATCAAATACATGACGTTCATGGATATGAGGTGTACTTTCGTCCAGATGAAGTGCCCAGTCCAGTTATGAACATGAGCACCAAAGCGCTTTGTAATTTCAATCACAAAGTCAGTGACTATCTGTAATAGGATATCGGGTTCAACATGATTATCTAAAGTACCAATCTGATAGATGGTTTCTTCAGGGCAGGTTTTCTTATGTTTTAAGATATCTGATGTGGTACGATTACGTTCCGGATGACGATTCTTAATATTACGTTCATTTTGTCCTTCAATAAATTCTTTGTAATGAACAGAGTAGTAAAGTTCTTCCACTTCCTCAAATGTGTTTGCCAAGTCACATTCATTGTCTTTGTCATAAAAAGTACGATATCCGTTGAAGCAATCCCAATAAATATTTCCTTTTGCTCGTTCTTCATCGATGTGCTCACTATTATTAATATTAAAACTGCGGTCATTGTGTTTGGGATTGTAAGCACCATTCTTCCCAGCACGGCCATTGTGTCTTGTTAATTTCATTAAGATGTTCCTCCATTCTTTAAAAATTTCCCTGAAAGGGATTTAGACAGCGAAGCTGATTCCTTGCTGCTTTTAGCGTCAAGTAATACCCAGTATTAAGTGGCGAAACGCCACTGAACTGGGCAAGGCGGCTGCCCTTGACCCGCACAAAGGAATTGCATTCCTCTGTACACCTGCACCGAAAGAACCGAATTCATCACAGATGTGATTTCATTCCGTTCCTTCGGTTTATACTAAATCATTCGCCGAATAATTAGGCATAAGAAAAGCCGATGCATTGAATCTTTGTCTAAAATGCATCGGCTGCTTCATCTGACCTGATAGGTCATATTCAATTGTAATTTTTTGTGATTATTTCTGTATTATTTTATGCCATCGTTCATTGCTTTCAAGAAATCCATAGGTTTCTTTGTCTTGGAAGCAATTCAATAACTCTTCCTTGAGTTGTTCTGAAAATGTGCTATTTGATTTTTTGAAATCCATGTGTTCATATAATGGGGAGTTTGAAAAACTGGTGATATCATCTAATGAAGCAATCATTGTTTCCATTGTGTTTAATATGGTATCAACATCTTGTTCGGCAGTTGCCAATTCTAGTTTGCATGCAACTTCATGATATTTGCCCATTTCAAATAACTTTGCCAGTTCCTCTTGCTTGTCTGTAAACAAATGTGCTTTGTCAAAATTCTGTTCATCTATACTGAGCAGATATAAACTGTTCAAAGTCATACTGAGAATCTGATATTCGGAGAATAAGATTTCCTCATAAAGTTTGTAAGCTTCATCTGTTCGGTTTGTTTTACTATAAATGATTCCCTGCCTCAATTTGCGCTGTGGATTTTGCGTAGAATAATACTGTAAATATTGTTCTGCAAATTCGTATTGTTCGTTTCGAGAATAATAACCAAAGAGAGAATCGGCAGCACTGGTGCGAAGATTTTCTTCATCACTTTCTAATGCTCGCTTGTAACATTTTAGAATATAGTCATCATAATCCATGGCATTTGGAATATCTTTTATCAGACGCTGAGCGTCAAGAATGGTTGCAAGCTGCCATACCAACATCAAGCAATTTGGATAAGATTCGATGACGGATTTCGCCCAACAGAAAACTTCATCATAAGTTTCAGTTTTTAGTTTTTGGTTTGCTTCCATAACAATCGAAGTGATTTCTTCTTTTGTCAGATCTTCTTGAAACGAAAGTAGAGTATCAAGGGATATTCCAAGAAGTCGTGCAATTGGTGCAAGCAATGTGATGTCTGGATATGAATTCTCATTCTCCCATTTATTCACAGCAGGCGTTGTCACGCCTAAACGATTTGCCATTTCCTCTTGTGTCATACCTTTTTCTTTTCTATATTTTCGAATTGTTTTTCCTATCTGCATTATTTAAGTCTCCTCTGATTCATTAACATCGGCCGTTGTTTATAGTACAATCATAACAAAATGGAAGGCAATCAACAATTGAGCAGATGTTAATTAACAAGAAATAAATTTAACCAATATTCAACGCAGCAAATGCTGAATGACAAAATGGCAAAAATGATATCCTGCTATATCAACAAACTTTTCATCAATCACCATATCCAAGAATATTCATTTGCATTTTGTCATTTTTATCATTTCTGTCATCTTACGATAAAGGTAAATCTATCTGTTCAAACGGATTCGCTATCGTATCGTCTATCGTTTCAAAGTCTGATTCTTTCACAGAAGTATCTTTAAAATAATAAGCTCCATCAGAGAATCGTTTGATTATAAACCCTTTGTCAGCCATATACTCCCAGAATCGTGACTTCCCGTGAGGTGTTCGTCCATTGTCTTCACAGTAATCTTCATACATTTTATACACATCACTGCGTTTCATTTTTTCTCCGACTTTATGGCAGAGCATATCATCGGTAAAAGCTTTTACGCTGTCAGCAGAACGATACAGATTTGCGATACATTCTTTGCTGTGATTACTTTCTTCAAAATGATTATCGGCATATAATTGTTTCAATGCCAGCATTGCCATGTGAATGGCATAATCAGATTCCTGGCACATCTTTTCTTTTAGCTGAGAATCTTTTTGTTCTTCCGGAATCGTGCGGTTGATATCCAGAACCAGCAGACGTCGATAGTAGGCGTTTGTTTTATCATCCAGATTCAAAGGCATTTCGTTTGCTGAAAAGAGGAGCTTTGCATAACTGTTAAATTGTGTTGGATCTTGTCCTTTCTTTTCATAAAGAAGTGTATCTTCCCCAACTGCTTTCTTGATGATATCTACGCTTTCCATGGCTGTACTTGGAATATCCGCACAGGCATTTAAGAACTTGCCGAATAATCCAGTCGGATAAAATCGTTGATTTAGATTCTGTAGCGACATGCTTGAATAATTGCCGATTCCAACAATGTGCTGAATAAATGAAATCGCAATGGATTTTCCTGTTCCGCCTTTTCCCTTTATCATCAGAAACTTCTGAAAACGAGTATCTGTGGTCATGCAATAGCCAAGATACTGCCAAAACATCTTTTGGTCAGTCTCATCAGGAATAGAAAAATCCAGATACTTGCGGATCTGTGCTCCATTTGAAAGAGCAGTTTTCGATTGTTCCGGATTGTAGGAAAAAGGTATTTGATTGATCATCAGATATTTTATGTCATGTTCAATGAGTTTCCATTCCATTACATCAAAATATCCGTTTTGGAAATTTACCCAATGGGAAGGCTGATTATTAAGGTCAGAAAAACGCTTCTGCACCTGTGGTTGTGATACCAAAAGATTATAAATACTCTGGATAGTAGTGGCTTTGATGCAGTCACGAAATATCAGCTTCTGAATATGAGATTTTAGCTGTATTCCATGACGATCTTCGTGGTAATAACCATTTTCATAGATGTAAGGTGTACTTCCGAGCATAAAAAAAGGAACCGTCTGTATTAGATAATCAACAATCTCCATATCAAATACACCGATTCTTTTTCCCTGGTCATTGAACCTATGAAATTTATTTAAGTCCGGTTGGTCTGATGACCGGCCTTCAAAGCGGTTGATAAAATCCAATATAACCGCTTTCAACTCGAGTAAATACTCTGGTTTTGCAAGGTATTCTCTCTCTTTAAATAATATCCATCCCATGCGATAGGTTAGATAATTATTTTGGAGATATAACTCCAAAGAATCATTTATCTTTTTACTGGAACAGGCAGGAACATAAACGTAATCCATCTGATAGGTTCCAGTACAAGCAATTTCATCCATATATTCGATGAAACTGTCTGTGGAATGGTAAGCCTCTTGTCTCGTTGTAAGGTAAATGGCAGGATATCCAGCATAGAGAAGTGCATATGCGATTTCCTGATTATCAACAAGAAACAAATATTTCTGTTCTGTGGTTTCTGGTTTTGTTTTCATATAGTGTTCTAAAAAGTTTTTATTCAATGTAAATCCCTCCTAATGTAGAAAAGACGCCCCAAGTAAGGAACGCCTTTCGAAAAACTTTATAAATTTGTTAAATAATGGCTGAATGTAAGGCTTTTGCCTTTGTCAGACCATCAATCCAGTTACATATAATAATGATAGATTCAAGATTTACATTGATATATGTACGACACCTTTACGTCCTCCGAGAACATAGCTTCCTTTCAAATCTTTCCAACTAAAGTTATCCATTGGCTCTCTGGCAACCATAAAGTTTCCGGCACGCTGGGTCAGTTGTGCAAAGTTTACAAGATAATCATCAGCGCTTTGATTATAGACGTAAATCGTACTTTCGGAACCCATGAAAGCAATATCGGCTTCACCAGAAATAACAGCTGTCGTAACCTTATCGGCACCAAAGGCAGTTACCAGCTCTAAATCGATGCCCTCCTCTTCAAAATATCCTTCTTCAATTGCCACATACATTGGAGCATAGAAAATAGAATGAGCAACTTCGCTTAAAGTAACTTTTGTAAGATTAGAGTTTTCACCTGAACCGCAGCCTGTGAACAGAGAAAGCGTTAAGACTGCAGCCAGTGCAAGAGATAAAAATTTTTTCATTGAAAAATCCTCCCATTTATCATTAGACAGTATATGCGAAGGTGCCGGATGATGTGCAGAAGGAAATGGTAACATTCTGCAAGGTTTTTGTAGATAAAAGTATGGAAAACGATTATAATGCGTTTATAGGCGTAAATGGAGAATGAGCAGATGATGTATGGAATAAAAGAACAGGTGATTCTGGAGATAAAGCAGTTAGCAGAGAAATATAGTATTGGAAAAGTGATTTTGTTTGGTTCAAGGGCCAGAGGGGATTATAGAGAAAGAAGCGATATTGATCTTGCGATAACAGGAGGAAACGTAAACTTGTTTTCGATTGCAGTAGACGAAGAGACTTCTACATTGCTGAAATTTGATATTGTAAATTTGGATGGTTCTGTACAAAAAGAATTGTTGGAATCCATAGAAAAAGAAGGGATTATTATTTATGAAAAAATATGATAATTTTTGTAATGCGCTTCGGAATTTAAAAGACATCTTTAATTATACGGAACCATTTGGAAACGTAGAGTTAACAGGAATGGTGGGGCTGTTTGAAGTTTGCTTTGAACAATCATGGAAAGCAATGAAAGAACTGTTGGAGAAGAGTGGATATGATAGTGCACAGACAGGTTCTCCTCGTCATATAATAAAAACAGCATATCAGGCATCCATGATCAATGATGAAGACACATGGCTGGAAGCGTTGGTTTCAAGAAATAATGTGGCACATGCTTATAATAAGGATGTGGCCTTAGATATTATTTATGCAACAAAAGAGAAATATTATGAAATGTTCTGTGAATTGAAACAGAGTTTAGAAAGTAACTGGCTTTGAAAAATAAGATAAAATCTGTTTTTTTGTGTTAATTTGTGTTATAATTTCTGTGCACATTATTTTTGAAAGGAAGCTGACATGAGAGGAACAGAACGAAAGTTGTCAATTATGAAGTATCTGCATTTCACTTCGACAAATTGTTTCTTGTTGTAGAGGGGATAGATGAAGGAACAGGGGTGTCTGTTCAGAATGTACAAGATGGAGTAACAAAAGGATTTTTGATCAATCGTTCCAAATGGGTTTGCTGCATGGCAGACAGTACAAAAGTTGACAAAACATTTTATTATAATATCAGTGACTGGGATTCTATTAATGTGCTGGTAACGGACACTGCGTTAAGTGAGATGAAAGCTGAAAAATATAAAAATAAAGTAGAGCTTATCAGAGTTTAAAAAAAGCCTTCATGAAAAATCTGGAATTGTAAGATTTTTCATGAAGGCTTTTGTAATAAAACAGATTACAAAAACAACATAAAGACACAGAATATAACAATAAATAACATTTTTGGGGGCGAAGTACATAAATTGTTTTCCGGAAAAAAGACAATTGTCACATTTTAAGTACGAATGTTAACAGAAAGGGGTTGCTTCAAAATGCTTCAAAACAAAATTATTTGTACGAAGGTACCACAGCCGGAAAAAGACTGTAGTATCCCGGTCTTTTTATGCGATGAAACATTATCTCCTAAATTGAGTCTATGTCTTGCCATGCTTCATCAAGAGTCTGAACGCGACCTTGTTCCATGTCATCGATGGCTTCGTCAAGTTTTTCGAAAAGTAAATCCATAATGGAAGAGCCAGTATTTGTAATTGCCTTGTTTTCAAGTTGAATAGTGGATAACATAAGCAAATCTCCTTTCTGTGAAATATTATGTAAATAGTATACCTGCTAGTGATGTAAAATAAAATCTTATACCAAAAGAAAAATTAAGTATTTTACCAAAAGAAAAATCTTTACATGTAGTTTTTAATACTATATAATGTGAGGAAGGCAGAGAGCATGGGTGTGCTTAGATGGCCTGCCGGACAGGAGAGGTGAGCGTTGTGAAAATTGAATCTGATAGAATGTTAGAAAGTATTTTGGAAAGCTTATCCAAAATGGAATATGTCAAAGCTTCGGAGATTCCGAATATTGATTTATATATGGACCAGGTGCTGACCTTTATGAATGGCCATCTGGAAAATGCGAAGCGTTATGAAACTGATAAGGTCATGACAAAGACCATGATCAATAATTATGCGAAAAATCATCTGCTTCCGGCACCGGAAAAGAAAAAATATACCAAAGAGCACATTATGGTGCTGATGTTCATTTACTATTTTAAAAACATTCTCTCCATCGGGGATATCCAGAGCATTTTAAATCCACTGACAGAACGTTATTTTGCTAATGGAAAAGAACTGAATCTGGAGAAAATCTATGAAGAGGTATTCAGTCTGGAAAAAGACCAGATTGAGCAGCTGAAGGTAAGTCTGACAAAAGACTATGAACGTGCAGGAGATACTTTTGCAGATGAGTCAGAGGAGAATAAGGAGTTTCTGCAGCTGTTTTCGTTTATTTGCATGTTAAGCTACGATATTTATATCAGAAAGCAGATCATCGAAAAAATCGTTGATACATTGCCAAGACCGACAGAAAAAAAATAATTTTAAAATAATAGTTGACATTATACCCCGAAATATGATATAAATTTGGGGTAGCAGTCAAAGGGATATAGTTCAGTTGGTAGAACGTTGGTCTCCAAAACCAAATGTCGAGGGTTCGAGTCCTTCTGTCCCTGCTAAATATGAGAGCCACAATCGCAAGATTGTGGCTTTTCTATTTTCTGTTTTAATGTTATGATATTTGAGAAAATATCTATAACGACAAAGAATCGGAGATATGAAATGGTCTATATGATTTATCTGGCAGCTGGTCCATCCAGCCGCTATGGCAGAAACAAATTGCTGGAAAATATAGATGGCAAGCCAATGTATCGTCATCTGCTGGATATTCTGACAGTTATGAAAGAAGAGGAACCACATCGATACGAGCTCGTGGTGGTCACTGCTTACGATGAGATCGAAAAAGCAGCAGAGGGACTTCTTTTGAAAGTAGTCAGAAACAAAAATCAGGAGCTTGGGATTTCTCATTCCATTAGACTTGGCATTGAAGCCTGCGGTGAGATTGGAATGCATGATCACGTAATGCTTGCGGTAGCAGATCAGCCTTATGTGCAGGAGGATGAACTGTTCGGATTCATTCATATGTATAAACGCTCCTATAAAGGAATCGGCTGTTTGAGTTATGAAGGTATTATGGGAAATCCGGTCATCTTTCAGGGAAAATTCGTGCCGGAGCTTCTTGCACTGAATGGAGATGTGGATGGCAAGGAAGTGATAAAGGAGCATCCACAGGAGATACTGCTATATGAGGCAGACTGTGCGAAAAGTTTACTGGACATTGATACGCCGGAAAGTATAGGATAAGATATCCGCGATAAGAAAAAATAATTTAGATAAAAAAATTCCGGGGTGTGTTGTCCCGGAATTTTTTTATGTCTGAATGAAATTATTTCAAGATAATAGAGTGTTCCTGTGTTTCGGTGACATAGCCAATCATAGCTGCAGGTACGCCGGATTCCGTCAATTCATGAAGCAAAAAATCAGCATCTTTTTCTGTGACTGCGATCATCAGTCCTCCGCTGGTCTGTGGATCATACAGGATATCCTGCATTGCGCGGGAGATATCCCCTGCCACATGGACACCATTTTCTGCATATTCGCGGTTTCTGTAAGCTCCTGCCGGAATAAAGCCCATTTCGGCAAATTCATATGCTTCTTTATGATATGGTACATTTGCCACATCAATATGAATTGTACAATCACTTCCCTGTGCCATTTCAAAAGAATGTCCCAGTAACGAAAATCCTGTAACATCTGTACAGCTGTGCACTTCATACTTCTTCATAATGTGGGCAGCAGTCTTGTTTAAGAATGTCATCTGTGTATAAATGCGGTTTAAAAGCATTTCATCCACCAGATCAGCCTTGGCAGCAGTGGTGAGGATTCCGATTCCCAAAGGTTTTGTTAAGATTAAAACATCCCCAGGTTTTGCACCGCTGTTGGTCAGTACTTTGTCCGGATGAACGAATCCGGAAACAGAGAGTCCATACAGTGGCTCAGCTCCATGAATGGTATGCCCGCCAGTGATGATGGTATCGGCTTCATAGGCTTTTGAATAACCACCGCGAAGGATTTCCTGTACAGTTTCTGAACCCATACTGTCTTTTAAACAGAGAATATTTAAAGCCAGTCTTGGCTCCCCGCCCATAGCATAGACATCACTCAGTGCATTCGTAGCGGCAATCTGTCCGAAGAGAAATGGGTCATCCACGATTGGTGGAAAGAAATCCAGTGTCTGAACAAGTGCGGTTTCTTCATCTAATTTAAAAACACTGGCGTCATCACTTTTGTCATATCCAACCAGCAGTCTTTCATCAAAATGTGTCTGAAAGCCTTCCAGCATCTGGCTGAGTGTTCCTGCACCTACCTTGGCTCCGCAGCCTGCGCAGGAAGCTAATTTCGTTAATTTTATATTTGTTTCCATAATAAAATCCTATTCTGATATGTTTGTTATCATTATACAGTAAAACGCGGGAGAAATCCCGCGTTTTATTTTTAACTATTAGAAAGTTCTACATGATAGTGTGTAACATAGCCTGATTCTGTGATTTCTACGACCTGTTCTACTTCCTGACTCCATGTGAATGAAGCGATATCCTTATCAGTTTCGAATTTTACACAGGTGCCACAGCTGCTGCTGAGGTCTCTTGGAACCGGCATTGCCTCTGCAGTGATGTTTTCTTTTTTACATTCTTTTTTGAAGCGTACCGCCCCAAAGTGGGAGTAGAAGGTTGCAATATAAATCATCTTATTTTCTCATTTCTAAAGTATATTCGCCGCCATTTTCCTTGATTGTAACGGTATATCCTGCTTTTTCAGCAAAGCGGGTTACGTTTTCTTTGGAAGCGTGGTTATCTACCATCATAACATAAGAAGCTTCTTTTGTCTTCATTGCTTTTTGAATCATGATGACTGGTTCCGGACAGGAAAGTCCTCTTGCATCTAATGTTGTCATAATTAATTCTCCTTTTTGAAGGTATTGAGTGCGCCGATGGCTGCAACTACGACGATACCGATGATAACTGCGATTTTACCATTGTCTGTTGGGCCTGCACCGCTGGAAGCAAGACCGAAGTTGTGTGCAAATGCAGCACCGACCATAAGGCCAAGAACTGTCACGGCACTGTCTGTGTTTCCTTCTCCTGCAAGTACCAGCTGACGGAGCGGACAGCCGCCTAAGAGGGTACAAGCAAAACCTGCAAGTAACATACCGAGTGCATTCCAGAGGCCGTCAACGTGAGCGACTGGCTGGTCTGTCATGGATAATGTAAAGTATGTACCTTCTGTTGCACCTGTTAAGATGAGATTTACAACGAGTGCAGCTGCGAATACTGCTACGAATCCGGAGAGTAATTTGACATCCTTAAAAAGTACGAAATCACGGATACCGCCAACCATACAGAGTCTTGTTTTCTGTGCCATGGCACCAACTAAAAGACCTGCGATCAGGCTGATGATGATCGGAGCATGAAGTGCGCCAGGACCTGCACCTTCCGGCGAGAATAAAATAAATGCCGGAGCAGCTACTAATAAAATAAGGAAAGCAGCCTGAATTGCCGGGAATAAAAATCCTTCGCATTTAGGCATTACATAGGTACGTTTTAAAGAGTAGCCTTTGTTCAGGAAGAAGATACCGCATAAGATACCTAACACAAATCCTACAAGACCGAATACCGCATTTAAGTCACCGCCTGCAAGACGAAGCACCATACGGAATGGACAGCCTAAGAACATTAAGCAGCCGATCATTGCGAAAAAGCCTAAGATAAAACGTGTCAGTGGAGCAGAACCGCCCTTTGGACGAAATTCCTTGCTCATCATTGCTGCGATAAAGCTTCCAAGTACCAGTCCGATGATTTCCGGACGGATATACTGTACCGCTTCGGCTCTGTGAAGGCCGAGGGCTCCTGCTGTGTCACGCAGGAAGCAGGCGATACAAAAGCCCATGTTTTTCGGGTTGCCAAAAAGAACTAAAGCAGCCCCGAGGATTCCTGTTACCAGACCGGCAATCAGGATGTTTCTTACTTCTTTTTTCTGGTTCATAATATTTCCCTTTCTCTTACTGTAATCATGTGCACCGCAGGCACACATGGATTGTTAAGATTATAACATTCTAAGAATGATTAATCCAATTTGAATTATTGATACTTTTAATGAATTTATTGAAAATGCAAATGAATGTGGTATGATGGAAGAAATGAATGAAGAGACAGAAGGTAACAGAAGATGAAAAAAATATATCTGGATCAGGCCAGCACCACCTATCCAAAGCCAGAGTGTGTGGCACAGGCCGTTTTCGAATATATGACAGACAATGGCTGCAATATTAACCGCGGCTGTTATGAAAATGCTTATGATACAGAGGAGGTCATTTTAGAAACAAGAGAGCTTCTCTGCGAATTGTTTGACGGGCCGGACTGTAAAAATGTAGTGTTTACGAAAAATGTTACAGAGAGCCTGAATGTGGTACTGAAGGGCTTTTTAAACCCAGGCGACCATATCCTGGTATCGTCAATGGAGCATAATGCGGTGATGCGCCCTGTCAGACAGTTAGAGGAAACAGGCGTTGAATTTGACAGGATCCCATGCAATGCGCAAGGAGAGCTGATTTTGGAAGCCATGGAAGGGCTTTTAAGACCAAATACAAAAGCGATGGTGATGATGCACGCCAGTAATGTATGCGGCACAATTTTGCCATTGAAAGAAGTCGGGGAGTTCTGTAAAGCACATGGGCTGAAATTTATCGCAGACTGTGCCCAGACAGCGGGAGTAATGCCGATTTCCATGAAGGAAATGAATATTGACGTGTTGTGTTTTACAGGGCATAAAGGATTATATGGTCCGCAAGGTATTGGAGGATTTATCTTACAGGAAGAGATGATCGGGAAAATCACACCGTTATTATCAGGAGGAACAGGAAGCATCAGTCATACTGAAGAAATCCCAGAGTTTATGCCGGACCGTTTTGAGCCGGGAACCATGAACCTGCCGGGAATCTTTGGACTGCACGCGGCGCTGAACTGGATTTTAGATACGGGGATTCAGAACATTCATCAGAGGGAAGTCCTACTGACAAAGCTTTTCCTTGAGAAAATGAAAGAATTAGATTCAGAAGGGAAAAAGATCAGGCTGATCGGGAAAGAGAATGCTGACGGGCGTACAGCAGTGGTTTCTATCCAGACACCGGGCAGAGATGTTTCAGAGGTGGCATATCTTTTGGACAAGAATTATGGAATTATGACAAGAGTAGGTCTTCACTGCGCGCCGTCTGCTCATAAAACGTTAGGTACCTATCCGATGGGAACAATTCGTTTTTCCTTTGGATATTTTAATACAGAGGAGGAAGTGCTTCTGGCAGTAAAGGCATTGGAGGAAATCTTATGGAACTAAAACAGTTAGAATCCTTTGTGGCGGTGGTGGTCTATAAAAGTTTTACCGAAGCGGCAAAGCAGTTATATATTTCCCAGCCGACCATCAGTACCCATATTCAGGCATTGGAAAAGGAACTGGAGTCAAAGCTGATCATCCGTACAACAAAGAGCATTGAACTGACAAAAAGGGGATCAGAACTCTATGACTGTGCGGTAAAAATGCTGGATCTTAGGGACAACCTTTTACAAAAGTGGAAAAGTGCTGACGAAAAGATCATTCGCCTTGGCGTATCCACAATTCCATCCGCGTACATATTGCCGGAATTTCTGCCGGAATTTTGCAGAGAATACCCGGAAATCTTTTTTCATTCGATACAGAGTGACAGCAGAGGAATCATTGAAGGGGTCATGGACGACCGGATGGATGTTGGCCTGGTGGGAATGGAATGTGAAGATGAACATCTGGAGTGTATTCCTTTCTATGAGGATGAGCTGGTGGTGATCACTCCTGTGACAGAACATTTTCAGGAGCTTCATCGAAAGGAATCCTGGATTACAGAGCTGTTTCAGGAGCCGGTCATTTTGAGGGAAAAAGGAAGCGGAACCAAAAAGGCAGCAGAACTGTTTTTAGAAAAAGAGGGGATTTCGAAAGATTCTCTGAAAGTTGTGGCTTATATGAATGACCCGGAGGCAATCAAAAATTCGGTGGCGGCGGGCCTTGGGATTTCCATTGTTTCAAAAAAAGCAGCAGAGAACATGATTCGTGAAAAAAGATTGCTGTCTTTTGAATTTTCCCGATATACAAGCGGAAGAAAATTTTATATAATATATAAAAAGGACTATCTGCTAAAGCAATTTATTAGTGTGTTTATTAATTATATTCAAAAATATTATAAAAATTAATTAATAAAAATTGATTGACTTTCCCAGAAGAAATCATTATCATGGTCTGAATAGTAGAAAAGTGTTTTAGGTTAGAAAGGAGATTTGTATCATGGCGTACTATTATAGTGAACCATCCCACACATTTAGTGAATATCTGTTAGTGCCGGGCTACTCAAGCAGTCAGTGCATTCCGGCAAACGTTAGTTTGAAAACTCCATTAGTTAAATTTAGAAAAGGCGAAGAGGAACCTGCTTTATCTTTAAATATCCCATTAGTTTCTGCAGTTATGCAGTCTGTATCTAATGATACAATGGCGGTAGCATTAGCAAGAGAAGGCGGCGTTTCTTTTATTTATGGCTCTCAGAGCATTGAATCCCAGGCTGAAATGGTAAGAAAGGTAAAAGCTTACAAAGCAGGTTTTGTAGTAAGTGATTCTAACCTTGTACCTGACAATACATTGGCAGAAGTTCTTGCATTAAAAGAAAAGACTGGTCATTCTACAATGGCTGTTACTGAAGATGGAACAGCTCACGGCAAATTATTAGGTATCGTTACAAGCAGAGATTACCGTGTATCCCGTATGTCTATGGACACAAAGGTTGCAGAATTTATGACACCATTCGAAAAGCTTATCACAGCGAAAGTTGGTATGACATTAAAAGATGCAAATAACTTAATCTGGGATCACAAATTAAACTCTCTTCCAGTCATCGATGAAAACCAGTGCTTAGATTCTATCGTATTTAGAAAAGATTATGAATCTAAGAAAGCAAACTTAAATGAACTTCTGGATTCTAAGAAAAGATATGTAGTTGGTGCTGGTATCAACACAAGAGACTTTGCAGAACGTGTACCTGCATTAGTTGACGCAGGTGTAGATATCTTATGTATCGACTCCAGTGAAGGTTTCAGTGAATGGCAGAAAATTACAATCGCATGGATCAGAGAACATTACGGTGACACAGTAAAAGTTGGTGCAGGTAATGTTGTTGATGCAGACGGCTTCAGATTCCTTGCAGAATGCGGCGCAGACTTCGTAAAAGTTGGTATCGGCGGCGGTTCTATCTGTATTACTCGTGAAACAAAGGGTATCGGACGTGGACAGGCTACTGCAACAATCGAGGTTGCGAAAGCAAGAGATGAATATTACAAAGAAACAGGTATTTACGTACCTATCTGCAGTGACGGTGGTATCGTTCATGACTATCACATGACCCTTGCACTTGCAATGGGAAGCGATTTCATCATGTTAGGAAGATATTTCTCACGTTTTGATGAATCTCCAACAAATAAAGTCATGATTAATGGTCAGTATATGAAAGAATACTGGGGAGAAGGTTCTGCACGTGCTAGAAACTGGCAGCGTTACGACCTTGGCGGAGATAAGAAGTTAAGCTTTGAAGAAGGCGTTGACTCTTACGTACCATATGCAGGTTCTTTAAAAGACAATGTTGGTTTATCATTAGCAAAAATTAAATCTACAATGTGTAACTGTGGTGCGCTTACAATTCCTGAATTACAGGAAAAAGCTAAGATTACATTAGTATCTTCCGTAAGTATCGTAGAAGGCGGTGCTCACGATGTTGTATTAAAAGACTCTACAGCGTCACGTAATCAGTAAAAAGTATTAAGCGGACTTGGGTTTGGGCTTTGAAGCACAAACCCGGTCGCTTTTTGTGTTTATAATGAGGAAGGTGGGAGTGTGCTTGCACAAACTGCCATCTGACGAATATACATCAGTGAGTAGCTTGCTGCGAGCTGTGTTTATAATGAAGGAGAAATACATGAGAGTAGCGATTATCATGGGTTCCACAAGTGATCTTCCAAAGATGGAGCCGGCAGTGGAAATTTTAAAATCCTACGGGGTAGCAGTGGATGTAAGATGTTTATCTGCACACCGTGCACATGCAGGTCTCTCTGCATTTATCGAAGAAGCAAATGAAAATGGTACAGAAGTATTCATCACAGCAGCAGGTATGGCAGCAGCACTTCCAGGTGTTGTAGCTTCCCAGACAGTAACGCCAGTGATTGGTGTGCCTTTATCTGGTTCTGTTCTTGATGGTATGGATGCACTGATGTCAATCGTACAGATGCCGCCAGGAATCCCTGTAGCAACTGTAGCAATCAATGGTGGAAAGAATGCAGCATATCTTGCATTACAGATCATTGCAGTAAAACACCCTGAAATTAGGGAAAAACTTCTTGCTCACAGAGTGGAAATGGAAGAAGCAGCTATGAAAGCGAATGAAGAGGTAAGCGCCAGATTCGCATAATCACAGGAAGCAGTGATAAGAGGAGGAAAAAAATGAGTGGATTTTTTGGTGTAGCATCCAAAGAAGATTGTGTAACAGAATTATTTTACGGTGTAGATTATCATTCTCATCTGGGAACAAGACGTGGCGGTATGGCTGTTTATAACGAGGAAAGTGGTTTCAGCCGCGCTATCCATAACATTGAAAATGCACCGTTCCGTACAAAATTTGACAAAGATGCAAATGAAATGCATGGAAACATGGGTATCGGCTGTATTTCAGACTATGAACCGCAGCCACTCCTTATCCAGTCCCATTTAGGAAGCTTTGCAATCGCAACTGTTGGTAAGATCAACAATCATGACGAATTAGTGAAAAAGGTATATGAAGAAGGAACCTGCCATTTCCAGGAAATGAGCGGAGGTATGATCAATGCAACAGAGCTGGTAGCAGCATTAATGTGTACAAAACACAGTATTTTAGCAGGTATCCGTTATGTACAGGGACTGGTACAAGGTTCTCTGTCAATCATGCTTTTGACAAAAGAAGGAATTTATGTAGCAAGAGACCGTCTGGGAAGAACTCCGGTTGTGATTGGTCGTAAGGAAGGCGCTATGTGTGCATCCTTTGAAAGCTTTGCATACATGAATCTTGACTATGAAGATTATTATGAATTAGGACCGGCAGAGGTTTATTTCTTCGATGCAGAAGGTGGAAAGACCATTGGTGAACGCGGGGATGAGATGAAGATTTGTACATTCCTTTGGGTATACTATGGTTATCCAACAGCTTCCTACGAAGGTGTCAATGTAGAGGAAATGCGTTACCGCTGCGGTGAAATGCTTGCAAAACGTGATGCAGGAAAGGTATTCCCAGACTATGCGGCAGGTGTTCCTGATTCCGGACTTGCCCATGCCATTGGATATTCAAATTCTACAGATATCGAATATGCAAGACCATTTATTAAATATACACCGACCTGGTCACGTTCTTTTATGCCGACAAATCAGAAACAGAGAAATCTGGTTGCACGTATGAAACTGATTCCAGTGCATAAACTGATTACAGATAAGAAGATTCTGTTAATTGATGACTCTATCGTACGTGGTACACAGCTTCGTGAGACAACAGAATTCCTTTACAGAAACGGTGCAAAAGAAGTACATGTAAGACCTGCATGTCCGCCATTATTATTTGGATGTAAATATCTGAACTTTTCACGTTCTAAATCTGTTATGGACTTGATTACAAGAAGAATCATCCGTGATTTCGAAGGAACAGAGGATGTATCGGAAGAATTATTACAGGAATATGCAGATCCTGACAATCCAAAATACCAGAGAATGGTGGAAGAAATCCGCAGACAGTTGAACTTTACAACTCTGGAATTCTTAAGACTGGATGATATGATCGAAGCCATTGGAATTGAGCCATGTAAGCTTTGTACATATTGCTGGAATGGAAAAGAGGATTAATGGAAAGATTGGTGAAGCCGGGACAATTTTACAGACACTTTAAAGATAAGCTTTATCAGATCATTACTGTGGCAGAGCATTCTGAAACAGGGGAAAAGATGGTAGTTTATCAGGCATTATATGGGGACTTTCGCACCTATGTAAGACCTTATGACATGTTTGTCAGTGAAGTGGACAGAGAAAAATACCCGCATGTAACACAAAAATACAGATTTGAGCTCATAAAATCGGAAAACTTTGGAAATACTGATGTTAAACCTGAAAAAGAAGAGGCAGCAGAGGTAAAAGAAATCAAAGAAAGTGTTGCTGAAAATGAGCCTGACCCAGAACTTGTCGGAGTCAATCCGGATCTTCTGGCATTTTTAGAGCTTGATACATTGGCTGAAAAGCTGGAGATGTTACGGGATCTAAGAGGGAGAATAGATGACCGTCTTCTGGACAGCATTGCTGCTTCTCTGGATATTGTAGTGGAGGATGGACCTCTGCAGCAAAGATATCAGGAAGTATTAAACTGTCTGGAAACGATGGAGCATTTCGAATGCAGTCGCTTCCGGTAGAAGGAGCTTCGAAATGATCAGAAAAACAAAAATTGTATGCACCCTCGGCCCTGCAGTGGATGATGAAAATATTTTACGTCAGATGATACTGGAGGGCATGAACATTGCAAGATTTAATATGTCCCATGGAAGCCATGAGGAGCATGGGATACGTCTTTCAATGTTAAAACGCTTAAGAGAGGATCTGAATCTTCCTGTAGCCACGCTGTTGGATACTAAGGGACCGGAAATCCGCCTGGGCGATTTTGAACAAAAACAGATCGTACTAAAGCAGGGACAGTTATTTACCCTGACCACCAATGAGATTCTGGGCAATAAGGAGAGTGCTTACATTACCTATGCCGGTCTGCCTTTTGATGTGACTCCGGGAAATCGGATTCTCATTGATGACGGACTGGTCGAAATGGAAGTCGAGAGTGTCGTTGGCGAAGAAATACGCTGTCTGGTGAAAAATACAGGAGTGATTTCAGCCAGAAAGGGCGTAAACGTGCCTGGAGTCGCTTTAAGTCTTCCATTTATTAATGAAAAGGATTATAATGATTTAAGATTCGCTGTGGAGCAGGAGTTTGATTTTGTGGCAGCGTCTTTTACACGAACTGCGGAAGATGTAAAAGAACTGAAACATATTTTAAAGGAGCTTGGCGGCGAAAAGATTAAGATCATTGCAAAAATTGAAAATAGTCAGGGTGTAGAAAATCTGGATGAGATATTGAATCTGGCGGACGGCGTGATGGTTGCCAGAGGGGATATGGGCGTGGAAATTCCATTAGAGGAAGTTCCGGTCATTCAGAAAGAAATCATTAAAAAGGTTTATGGTGTAGGAAAGCAGGTCATTACAGCGACACAGATGCTGGATTCCATGATGCAGTATCCAAGACCTACCAGAGCAGAAGCAAATGATGTGGCCAATGCGGTGTACGATGGTACCAGTGCGATTATGCTGTCCGGCGAGACTGCTTCAGGAAAATATCCGCTGGAATGTGTGCGTACTATGGTGCGTATTGCAGGTCGTACAGAGCAGGATATTGATTACAGGAAGCGTTTCCTGAAAAATGAGCTGCCGACAGAAGGAAGTATTACCAATGCTATTTCCAAGGCCACGGTAAATGCAGCGATGGAGCTGGATGCAAAAGCAATCGTTACTGTGACAGAGTCTGGCAGAACCGCCTATATGATTTCCAGATATCGACCATTTTGCCCTGTCATTGCATGCACCTCGAAGGAGCAGACCTATCGCCAGCTTTCATTAAGCTGGGGCATCATTCCGCTTCTTATTGAAGAAAAGGAAGGGTTGGACGAGCTCTTTGCAGAGGCAATCAAGGCCGTGGAGAAGGCTTCACAGGCAAGCGCGGGTGATGTAATCGTGCTGACCGCAGGTGTTCCTATTGGAACCTCGGGTACTACAAATCTGCTGAAGGTACATTGTATCGAAGCACACGAAGAATAAAATTACAGAGGGGAACTCTGAAAAATACGAAAGTGGGGAAAGTAACATGGCAGAAAAAGAATGCGCAAGCAAAAGCACTTGTTCAAGAGAAAGCTGTGAAGGATGTCCAAGTAAGGGAGGTCCACAGAGCTTACTGGTAGAACAGAACATTTATTCCAATGTAAAACACGTAATCGGTGTTGTCAGCGGCAAAGGCGGGGTTGGTAAATCTCTCGTGACAGCATCTTTAGCAAATCTTCTTGCAAGAGAAGGATATACAGTAGGTATTTTAGATGCCGATATCACAGGACCATCTATTCCGAAAATGTATGGTGTTCATGGCCCAGCGATGGCATCAGATGATGGAATCGAACCATTACTTACAGCAAACGGTATCCGTTTAATGTCCATCAACCTTTTACTTCCAGACGAAGAAAGCCCGGTTGTATGGAGAGGTCCGGTTCTTGCGAACATGGTAAAACAGTTCTGGAGCGAAGTTATGTGGGGAGAAGTTGATTACCTTCTCGTAGATATGCCTCCAGGAACAGGTGATGTACCATTAACTGTATTCCAGTCACTTCCGGTAGATGGAATCGTTGTTGTAACATCTCCACAGGACCTTGTAAAGATGATCGTTAAGAAAGCGCTTAACATGGCAAACATGATGAACATTCCAGTGCTTGGTCTTGTAGAAAACTACAGCTTTATCAAATGTCCTGACTGTGGTAAGGAGTTTGCTGTATTTGGAACAAGCAATATTGATGAAGTTGCAGCAGGTGTTAATTTACCGGTTCTTGGAAAGCTTCCAATTGATTTGCATCTGGCAGAACTTGCAGATGCAGGTGACTTTGCACAGGAAAATGTGGAATATTTAACAGCAGCAAGAGACGCCGTGATCAAATTCGAAAAATAATGAATTATAAACTGTTATTGCAATATGACGGCACAAAGTTAAATGGTTGGCAGAAACAGGGGAATACGGACAATACCATACAGGGAAAGCTGGAAGCAATTCTGGAAAAAATGTATGGAGAGTATATTGAAATTCACGGTTCAGGAAGAACCGATGCAGGAGTTCATGCGCTGGGGCAGGCAGCTAATTTCCATGCCCCGGCGACGTTTTCTGTTGCAGAAATTCATTCCACGCTGAATGAGTATCTTTCAAAGGATATTCGTGTTTTAAGCGTAGAAACCGTTAGTGAGCGGTTTCATGCAAGACTGACAGCGAAGGGCAAGAACTATGAGTATCGCATCGATAACGGGAAAATTGCCAATGTGTTTCAGAGAAAGTATACCATGAGAGAGGAAATCCCTCTGGACCTGGATGCCATGCGAGAAGCAGCGGCATATTTGATTGGAACTCATGACTTTAAGACATTTTGTGCCAATAAAAAAATGAAAAAATCCACAGTGAGAACTATTTATTCAATTGTGATTGAAGAAAAAGATGGAATTGTGGTCATTCGCTATACAGGCAATGGTTTCCTTTACAATATGGTCAGAATCCTGACGGGAACACTGATAGAAGTGGGAAGAGGAAAACGCACGGCGGATGAAATCCCAGGCATGATAGAAGCACAGGCCCGCGGTGCGGCAGGCTTTACAGCGCCGGCACAGGGATTGTTTTTGGTAGAGGTTATGTACACCTAGAATTATTAAGAAAATCTTAATGATTTTAGGTGTATTTTTTTCAAACTTTTTTATTAACATAAGTATCATAGATAGTGTAGATGGCAAAAGAGATGTTTGGGATAAAAAAGTGAGGGTGTGCCATGAAAAATGACTGGAGATTATATACTACACACGAAGGAATCAGCTCGATTAGAAATTCGGAGCTGGATGAAAAGAATTATTATCGCATGAAAATATTTATGAAAAACTACTTCAAGGATCGATTTGCTGATAACATTAAGAAACCGACCTCATTAATCTATAGCATTGTGATGAGTGTTTCGGCGGGCCGCGATGGAAGAGTACAGGAAACGCCGTTTTTATGCAATGTTAATGTAGATGAACGGAAAATTGCATTGTCCTGGGCGGATGCCACAGGAGTTTGTGTGACAGCGGATTCCAGAGAAGGAAATTGCATTATCAGAGAGTTATACAAAGTGTTAAAAGATAATGCGGATAATGAATTTTGGAAAATATGTGTATAAGACCCCTTACATAAATTTAATCTTACCCCGAAAATACCCTTTTGCGAAAGCAGAGGGTATTTTTTCTGCTTTAAAGGTGATAGAATAAAACTATATGATGAACAAACATACAAAGGAGAATTCGAGGATGCTTTACAATTGCAAAGGTGTGATTTTTGACTTTAATGGTACATTATTTTTTGACAGCGAAAAGCACGTATTGGCTTGGGGAAAAATGGCAGAGGAACTTCGAGAATTTAAAATTGGTCTTGAAGAGATGCAGACACATTTTTACGGAGTGCCGAACAACCGTGCAATTGAATACTTGTTACAGAAGGAATGTGATGAAAAAGAACTGACAAAATTTTCGGAATTAAAAGAAGCTTATTACAGAGATTTTTGCAGGAAAGATAAAGAAAATTTTCATTTGGTGGATGGAGTACATGAATTTTTTGAAAAATTAGTGGAAGAAAAAATCCCATTTACCATCGCCAGTGCATCCATTAAACCAAACATTGATTTCTTTGTGGAGTCCTTTGATCTGGCAAAATGGTTTGATCCGGAAAAAATCGTTTATGATGATGGAAGATTTGCAAATAAAGTGAAAATGTTCCAGTATGCGGCAGAGGTCATTGGTGTGCCGATTGAAGAATGTCTGATTTTTGAAGATTCAGACAGCGGAATCAGGGATGCTTGTACGGCCGGATGTCGAAATATTATTGTGGTAGACAGTATGGGTGTGGCAGAAAAACATGCTGGAAGTAATGGCGTAAGAGCAATCATTAAAAATTTTACAGAACTATAGACTGTTTTAGAACAGGGAGAAGGCGCTGCTGGGGAAGCAGCGCCTTTTTAAATGGACATTTATCAAATTATACGGGATATTTCCCGTCGAAACAAGCTTTACAAATTGGCAGATCACCGACCATCTTTTTGAAATCTTCAATCTTCAGATACCCAAGGGAATCTGCCCCAATGTGTTTGCGGATTTCTTCGGTGGTATTAGAAGATGCAATGAGCTGATGGTTGCTCGGTACATCTGTGCCATAAAAGCATGGATGTAAAAATGGAGGGGAACTGATGCGAACATGAACCTCTTTTGCACCAGCCTTTTTTAGCATGGTAATCAAATTCGCGATAGTCGTACCACGTACAATCGAATCATCTACAAGGACAATTTTTTTGCCTTTTACAATGCCTGGAATTACGTTTAACTTAATGTGAACCGCAGATTCTCTTTCTTTCTGAGTCGGTTTTATGAAGGTACGTCCCACATAACTGTTTTTATAAAATACAGGTTCATATGGAATACCAGATTGTTTGGCATATCCCATGGCAGCTGTAAGTCCCGAATCAGGTACACCAGATACCAGATCAGCATCTATAGGGTAAGCCTCTGCAAGAGCTTTGCCTGCGCGGATACGGGAATCGTAGATATTAATACCATCTATGGAAGAATCCAGTCTTGCAAAGTAAATGTATTCAAAAATACAATGTGCATGCTTTACAGATGGAAGCTTTTCAATATGAGTAATCTGGTCTTCAGAAATTGTAATAATTTCACCCGGTTCGATGTCGCGAATAAATTCTGCACCGATGGCATTTAAAGCGCAGGTCTCAGAAGCAAGACAATAACTTCCGTCCCTAATACCAAGGCACAGAGGTTTAAGTCCCCATGGATCACGCACGCCAATGAGCTTTTGTGGGCTCATAATGATCAATGCAAAGCCGCCCTTTAATTTTTCAGCAGTGTTGTATACCGCTGTTTCAATATTAGGAGTTTTTGTGCGTTCTAAAGCAATCTGGTAAGTGATGATTTCTGAGTCAGTGGTAGAATGAAAAATTGCTCCATTTTCCTGAAGCGTTCCTTTTAATTCGTCAATATTTGTAAGATTTCCATTATGTACAAGGGCAAGCGTGCCTTTGAAATAGTTGATGGCAATAGGTTGGGCATTCTTTACATTGCTTTCTCCGGTTGTAGAATAACGTACATGACCGATACCGATATTTCCTGATAATTCGGAGAGTATTTCAGGGGTAAAAATATCATTTACCAGTCCCATGTCCTTATGACAGGTGAGATTTCCCAGTGGTCCGCCTGTATTGCAGACTGCGATTCCAGCCGATTCCTGTCCGCGGTGCTGCAGCGCACAAAGACCATAATAAATTGAATTTGCTACATTGGCACCGGTGTGATCTAAGATACCGAAAACGCCACATTCTTCTTTTAATTTATCCCATTCATATTCAACCATTGCTTTTCCTCATTTCTTTAATCAATAAATCTCAGTTTTTTCATATATCAATCATTTTAATCAGTGATGAGAAACATGGTCTGCAAGTTTCTCACATTCGCGGGCATCGGCAAATGCGAATGTAAGCATTTCCGCTGCCTTATACCGCCCACGCAAAAAAAGAGTGTCCAAGACCGAAGTCCTGAACACCCTTGTTCGTGTGTATTGTAGCACTGGAAAAAAATTACGTCAAGAGAAAAAAAAGGTGTTGACAATGGAAAAAGATGGGTGTATTATCACAACATGAAAAGCAAAGGCGCTTTAGGAATTACCTAAGGCGCTTTTTCTATTCTGTGAAAGCAGAAAAATAATACGGGAAATCAAAGAACACAAGGGTGTGTGATCAGAGGCAGAGAAAGAGAATCTGAATACACATCTTTTTCTATTTGAAGTTTCCGTAAAAGAGGAGGAAGAGATTATGACTCAGGAACTTACAACAATGATTAGTGAAGCAGTCGGAACAGAAGTTTTCGGTATCTGGTTCTTAATCGGAGCAGCACTCGTATTCTTTATGCAGGCAGGTTTCGCAATGGTAGAAACCGGTTTTACAAGAGCGAAAAACGCAGGTAACATCATCATGAAAAACCTTATGGATTTTTGTATTGGTACTTGTGTATTCATTCCATTAGGCTATGGCCTGTTACTTGGTACAGATACTCTTGGAGGATTCATTGGAATGCCAACCCTTGGAATCTTCACAGATTATGCAAATTTTGACTGGTCAGGATTTGTATTCAACCTGGTGTTCTGTGCAACAACAGCTACAATCGTATCTGGTGCAATGGCAGAAAGAACAAAATTCTTATCTTACTGTATTTATTCAGCTGTGATTTCAGCAGTTGTATATCCAATTGAAGCTCACTGGATCTGGGGCGGCGGCTGGTTAGCACAGATGGGCTTCCATGATTTTGCAGGTTCTACAGCAATTCACATGGTTGGCGGTTTAACAGCTCTTATCGGTGCAGCAATGGAAGGTCCTCGTATCGGTAAATTTACCAAAAGAAAAGATGGAAAAGTAGAGAAAGTTCATGCATTCCCTGGACATAACATTGTAATCGGTGCCCTTGGTGTATTTATTCTCTGGTTTGGCTGGTATGGATTTAACGGTGCTGCTGCAACAACAGGCCCACAGCTTGCTTCTATTTTCGCAGCAACAACCATAGCACCGGCAGTTGCAACTGTTGTATGTATGATCTTTACATGGGTAAAATATGGAAAACCAGATGTTTCCATGTGTCTCAATGCTTCATTGGCAGGTTTGGTAGCGATTACAGCTCCTTGTGACGTGGTAGATGGTGCAGGTGCAATCATCATTGGAGCAGTAGCTGGTGTTTTAGTAGTATTCGGTGTTTGGTTCTGTGACAATGTGATCCATGTAGATGACCCGGTAGGTGCAGTTGCAGTTCATTTCTTCAATGGTATCTGGGGATCTGTAGCAGTTGGATTATTTGCGACAACAACAGCTCCGGAATGTACATTATCAGGTCTGTTCTATGGCGGCGGATTTGAACTTCTTGGAACTCAGTTAATTGGTATTGTGGCTGTTCTTGCATGGACAGCAGTGACAATGTTTATCGCATTTAAGATCATTGATAAAACAGTTGGTCTTCGTGTTTCTGAGGAAGAAGAAATCGTTGGTCTTGACTCTAAAGAACATGGTCTTGCATCCGCTTATGCTGGATTCAGCATTATGGATGTTACAGGCGGTGTGATGGAAGTCAATGAAAACACTGACCTTGGTGAAGGCGAATATGATAAAGCATCCAACGTACAGAAAGATGCAGCAGTGAAAGTATCTGCAATGCCGGTAGACGCAGACACAGGTATTTACAAAGTATCTATCATTGCAAGACTTTCCAGATATGACAAACTCCGTAAAGCACTCAACGACCTTGGTGTTACAGGTATGACAGCAACTCAGGTTATGGGCTGTGGTGTACAGAAAGGTGCAGGAGAAAAATATCGTGGTGTTGAAATGGATGCCACATTACTTCCTAAGATTAAAGTGGAAGTTATCGTAAGTAAGATTCCGGTAGAGAAAGTAATTGAAGCTGCTAAGAGAGCTCTTTACACAGGACATATCGGAGATGGAAAGATTTTTGTTTACAACGTACAGCAGGTTGTAAAGGTTCGTACAGGCGAAGAAGGATTTGCAGCTTTACAGGACGTTGAATAAATAAGAATCCTCAAAAGAGGATTAACCATAACCTCTTATCACATAACAAATTTGCAGGTGTTTTTAACATCGGAAATGCCCTTCCTGAAAAGGAGGGGCATTTTTCATGCAAAAATATTTATTGTGGAATAAGAACGGAAATGTTAAGCTATTTATAAAAGATATATGAATTATTTTAACAATTAAAATGTCTATACAAAAGCGGAGCGAAAAAGATGGAAAAGGAAAATAAACTAACACTTACAATAGAAATTAATGATATTGTAAATTATGTTTTACAGCAAAATGGTTTACCGATAGTTAGAGATTTTTGTCTGAAAAATGAAACAGAGGCCGATATTGAAAATCTGTACATAAAAATTTCAACAAATATTGACTTGATGCAGCCGTTTGTACAGGGAATTCAGATTTTACATACAGGAGAGGAAATTCACTTGCGAAATTTAAAACCTGTTATAAAAGGCGATTACTTAGCCTCTTTGACAGAAAGAATATCCTGTAACATGCACGTTTGCGTTTGTAAAGATGAAACAGAACTGATATCAGAAACGAAAGAAATCACTGTATTAGCTTATGATGAGTGGCCAGGTTTAAAGTATTTTCCAGATTTGCTAGCTTCTTTTGTAATGCCGAATCATCCTGTAGTAAATGAATTGTTACAGTCTGCTTCAAAATGGCTGAATAAATGGACAGGTGATCCATCTTTGGAAGGTTATCAAGGATATGATCCAAACAGGGTAAAGAGAATGGCAGCTGCTGCGTATGCAGCAATTCAGGAGAAAAATATTACCTATGCTGTGCCGCCATCTAGTTTTGGAACTGTGGGACAAAGAGTTCGACTTGCAGATGCGGTAATGGATCAGCATATGGGGACATGTTTGGATTTGACATTGCTTTATGTGGCATGTCTTGAGGCAATGGGATTAAATTCTTTCATGGTTATGATGAAAGGACATATATTTGCAGGTGTATGGCTAATTGATGAGTCGTTTGCTGATCCAATTGTTGATGATCCGTCCCAGCTTGAAAAAAGAATGTCAGCAGGAATTAATGAAGTACTTGTAGTGGAATGCACCATGATGTGTGCAGGAAAAAAGAATGATTTTGAAAATGCAGTGAAAGCAGCAGTTTATTCTGTCGGAAATTATTCCAATTTTGTGTTCGCAATTGATGTTCTTCGAGCAAGAAAAAGTGGAGTTCGTCCGCTTCCGATTAGAATAAAAACAGATAATGGCTATAAGGTAGAGCATGAAGAGCGAAAAGAAGAAGAAATTACTAATGCACCAGATTTGTTAGAGGATACATTTACCTTCGAAAACGGAAGAGAAAAAGAACAGGTAACAAAAGCAATACAATGGGAACGCAAGCTTTTAGACTTAAGTATGCGAAATATGCTCATTAATATGCGACTTACAAAAGCAGTTGTACCATTGCTGGCTTCGTTTGTAGGAGATTTGGAAGATGCATTGGCAGAAGGGGAAGAATTTCAGGTATTGCCAAGACCGTTGGAATGGGAGATGGCAGGTGTCAACACATTTTCTTTGGAGACTACGAATGATTTAGGTGCTTATGGTGAACTGATTGCATTAGAGTGCAAACATCGTAAGCTTCATACAATATATACAGAAAAAGAGTTGAATAGTACATTGACTAAAATGTATCGTTCGGCAAAGACCTCAATGGAAGAAAACGGTGCCAGTACATTATATCTGGCGCTTGGATTACTCAGGTGGTTTGAGTCAAGAAACAGTAATGTGCCTCGTTATGCACCGCTTGTTTTGATTCCAATTGATATTGTCAGAAAATCAGCCAGCAAAGGCTATGTGCTTAGAATGCGGGATGAAGATCCTCAGATTAACATTACATTGTTGGAATTTTTGAAACAGAATTTTGATATTAGAATCAGTGGATTAAATCCGTTGCCATTAGATGAACACGGTCTGGATATAAAGAAAATTTTTGCTACAATTCGTCATGGAATAATGGACGAGGCAATGTGGGATATTATAGAATCAGGTTTTATTGGTAACTTTTCTTTCTCGCAGTTTGTTATGTGGAATGATATTCACAGCAGACCGGAAATACTAAAAAGAAATAAAATTGTTCGAAGCCTTATGGAAGGCGCTGTCGATTGGGACTGCACAATTCCGGAAAGTGTTAATACAGATGAGGCATATCTTCCGATTACAGCCGATTCTTCACAGCTTCGTGCCATTAATATGGCGGCCAATGATGTGAGCTTTGTTCTTCATGGCCCGCCTGGAACGGGAAAATCGCAGACAATTACAGCGATGATTGCCAATGCACTGACAAAAGGAAAGACAATTCTTTTTGTAGCAGAAAAAATGGCAGCATTGGAGGTTGTACAGAAACGATTAGCAGCACTTGGAATTGGAGATTTCTGTCTGGAACTACACTCGAACAAAGCAGTAAAAAAGAATGTTTTGAATCAGTTAAAGCGTGGCCTCGAAATTAATGTTTGGGGATTTTCAACAGAATATGATGAGAAGATAGCAGATATCCGGAAAATGAGAAAAAATCTGGATGGTTATGTACAAAAGCTTCACGAAAAAAGAAGATTTGGAAAAAGTCTTCGTGAAATGATAGATTTGTATGAGATTGTTCCACAATATGATCAGGAACTGCGTTTTGACAGAGGATATGCTTCTGATTTATCTCAAAGTGATTTGGCCAATCATAGGCATTTGCTGGAGCGTTTGATTGCTGCGGGAAAAGCAATAGGGCATCCTTATGAACATCCTTTATATGAAATAAAGCAGACAATATATACGCAAAGCTTAAAGCTTGATGTAGAGGATACTGTCAGTTCATATAAAAAGTCTTTAGAAGTATTGCAGGAAAATACAGAAGCTTTCACGATTCTTATAGGTTCCGATATACCGGTGACAGAGGAAGAGTGGAAGAAGACCGAAAACTATGCAGCTTGCATTATTGAGGCAGAAAATATTCCTGAATTTTTGATGGAATCGGAAACAATAGACGGAGAGTTTAGAACACCATATGATTACCTGTTGAAAAAGGAGAAGCTTTCTGAAAAGAAAACAATGCTTTTAGAGCGATGGAATGAGAACTTTCTGCGTATGGATATGGATGTACTCCGTAAGAAGTATGAAGAGGCTGCAAAGAAGTTCTTCGGAAAAGGCAAAGCATTGCAGGCAATTGTGACAGAACTACAGGCATATGCGGCATTTAAAGTTGAAACTGATCAGATAACGGTATATTTGACAGAAGTGGATTTTTATCAGAAAGATTTGGCAGAACTGGAAGAATTGAAAAATAGTTTTTCTATTCAATGGAAGCAACTTTTGGATAAATATGATAGTGTGCAGGCTCTTAGAGCATATGAATCACAGATCAAAAAACAGTTGTCGGTAATTGCGAAGTTTAATGAAAAAATCCATCAGATGAAAGCGGAAGGTGTATTCCGCGAGTGTATTTCTAAAGCCAAAACACTTATTAGCAGCCATGAGTCTATGCGGAACAAAGAAACAGCAGTAAGAAATTTATTAGGAATTTCTTTTGATGATGCAGACGCTAATTGGCTGAAAGGACGCAAGAAAACATGTGACAGGATTTTAGAACATAGAGCAGTTATTAAAGACTGGATTGTGTATAGACAGTTTGCTAAGGAATGCACGGAAGCAGGACTTGGTGTTGTATGTGATGCCTATGAAAAAGGAATGCCTCACGAATATGTGATGGATGTTTATTATAAATCAATTTATAAAGCAATCATTTTATCAGTAATTGAACAGGAACCTGTGCTGAACAGTTTCACAGGAACAGGATTCAATGAACGGATTCTGCAATTTAAAAAACTGGATCAGGAATTTATGGAACTGACAAAAGAAGAAATGTTTTATAAATTGACTCATAATCTGCCGACCGGATACGAGTCGGTAACGATTAACAAAGAACTTAACATCTTGAGACGTGCAATTAGTAGTAATGGACGCGGAATGTCAATCAGAACTTTATTTGATCAGATTCCACACGTATTGACAAAGCTTTGTCCTTGTATGCTGATGAGCCCAATTTCTGTAGCTCAATTTTTGTCAGCGGACAATGATTTATTTGACATTGTTATTTTTGATGAGGCTTCTCAGTTGCCAACATGTAAAGCTGTGGGTGTATTGGCGAGAGGAAAAAATGCAGTCATTGTAGGTGATCCGAATCAGATGCCTCCAACAAGCTTTTTCGCAGGAAATACAGTAGATGAAGAAAACTTGGATATTGAGGATTTGGATAGCATTTTAGATGATTGCCTTGCTCTTGGTATGCCGCAGGCTCATTTGCAATGGCATTACCGCAGCCGGCACGAAAGTTTGATTGCATTTAGTAACCATGAATTTTATGAAAACTCGATGCTGACATTTCCATCTGTAAATGACCGCGAAAAGAGAGTCAAGTTTGTAAATCCGGAAGGTTTTTTTGACCGCGGAAAAGGGCGTGTGAACGAAGGCGAAGCAAAAGCAATTATTGCAGAGATCTTAAGACGCTATCATGATACGGAGTTACAGCAGCAGACAATAGGTGTTGTTACTTTCAATATAAGCCAACAGGTATTAATTGAAGATTTACTGCAGGAAGAACTCAGAAAGGATGCAGAATTTGATAACTGGGCAAATAATAGAGAAGAGGCGTTGTTTGTCAAGAATCTTGAAAATGTACAGGGTGATGAAAGAGATGTAATTCTATTTTCTATTGCTTTTGGACCTGATGCGGAAGGTAAACTGTCATTGAATTTTGGACCTCTGAATAAAGAAGGAGGATGGAAACGATTAAATGTTGCGGTTTCCAGAGCCAGAAGTGAGATGGTTGTGTTCTCTAGCATGACGGGGGATATGATCGACTTAAAGAGAACAAAATCTAAAGGTGTCGAAGCTTTAAAGAATTTTCTTGAATTTGCAGAAAAGGGCAGTTTAAGAAGTAATCATACAGAGCGTTCAACACAGAAAAAAGAAGGTATTTTGGAAAGCATTTGTAAAGAGCTGACAGATGCGGGATATAAATATCAAAAGGCAGTGGGACATTCGGATTTTAAAGTAGATATTGCTGTGATTAATCCATATAATCAGGATGAATATTTGCTTGGTATTATGCTGGATGGAGATTCTTACCGAAGATCAGAAAATACTAAGGATCGTGAAGTTGCGCAGATAAATGTTCTTCAGGGACTTGGGTGGAAACTACACCGTGTTTGGACCTTAGACTGGTGGGATAATCGTGAACGTGAGATTCAAAAAATAATGCGACTCGTTGAAGAACAGAAAAACATTGCATTCGAAGACGCAGATTGGATGGATGATGAGCGACTCCTAGATGATAATTTAGCAGGGGTTATAGAAGCGCCGATACAGACAGAGGATACAGAATGTGTTCAAGAGGGACAAGCGGTAACAGAGTTAGAAATGCCAGAAATTGAAATTTTAGCTGTGAAAGTGGATGAGAATAGTGAACTGAATACAATAAAAATTGCATCTAAATCACAGGATGAGATGGTTTCTGTAGAAACAGATCTGCCAGATAGAAATTACAGCTGCACACAGTATCGGTCTGTGAATGTTCCGGTAACAGCTTTAACAACGAGTGAGTATATTGACAAAAAATCAGTAAAGCTGATAGAGGAAAAGCTAAAACTCATTCTTGAAGCTGAAGCACCGATTTCTTTGGAACGTTTGATGAGAAAAACGCTTAGAGGATTTGGGATTAACAGATCAAGTGCGCAGACGTTAGAGGCAACTGAAAAAGTTCTAAAGAAAATGCCATATAAAGTAAACAGGCAAAACGGTATGAAATTTTACTGGAAAGAAACAGATGTGCCAGACCTTTATAGTGAATATCGAATTGATATAAATGTAGAAGATAGGAGAAATCCAGATGAAATCTGTCAGCAGGAGCTTAAAAATGCAGCTTGTGCAACATTGATGCATAAAGGTACTTTATCTAAAGAAGAGTTGATTAAGGAAACTATTCGAACAATGGGATATGGACGGAGCGGAAAAGCAATTGCTGAAGCTGTGGAAAGAGGGATTAAATTTGGTCGAAAGACTGGAGAGATTGCTATCGACGACAAAAAGCTGTTTAAATTGAATGGATAGTATTTTGAGTTGCTAAATAGGGAAAGAAGTCACTTTGGTGGCTTCTTTTTCTATTTTTTCATTTTTATAAAAAACAGAATTTACCAAAAACCTGGTGAAAAGTTGTTACAATATATAAGTGAAGGGCCAAATCAAAACAGGACGTCCGAATTTGGTGGAGAAACATTATGAACAGATTACAATTAGAACAGTGCATCAGGGAGTATGGCAGGGAAATCTATTCCTTTTGCTGCCATCTGACTGGCAATGTGCAGGAAGCGGAGGAGCTTTATCAGGATACTTTTTTGAAGGCTGTAGAGCTTATGAAAAATATTGATTACGAAAATAATCCGAAAAGCTTTCTGATTTCCATTGCATTGCGTCTGTGGAAAAATAAAAAGAGAAAATATGCGTGGAGAATGCGGATTGCAGGAACTGAAAGTCTGATTGAAGAGACGGTAGAGAATCTTGAGGCTGAAAATTGCCCGGAAGAGGAAATGATTCAGAAAGAGATTCAACGTCAGGTCAGAAAGGCGGTTGCCGGACTGGAAGAAAAGTATCGTATTCCTGTGTATTTATTTTACACAGTACAGATGTCGGTGGCAGAAATCAGCAAAACATTGAAAATTCCTGAAGGAACTGTAAAAACAAGGTTATATAAGGCGAGAAAGCTTTTGAAAGAAAAATTGGAGGTTGTATTAGATGAAACATGATGTAGATGCGCTATTACAACAGGCTCTTTCTCCGAGTGAGGAGCCAGCCCCTTGGCTCAATGAGAAGATTATGCAAATAGCAAAGGAGACAGAGCATATGAAAAAAGGAAGAAACAGAATCCCTACAGGAATTGCAGTTGCTGTACTGACATTAATGGCAGCTTCCCTTGGGGTATTTGCCGGATGGAAGTATCTGGCCCCGCAGAAGGTAGCAGAAGAGTTTGCAGATGAGTTGCTGGCAAAAGCGTTTGAGACTGCAGATGCGATTCAGATCAATGAAACGCAGGAATATGCAGGCTATAAGATCACGTTACTGGGGATTGTTTCAGGGAAAGGTCTAAGTGAATATACAAACTGGGATGAGCAGGGAAATATTGTGGAGGATCGGACTTATGTGGTAACAGCCATTGAAAATGCAGATGGGACACCAAGACCAGAGGTATCTGATGATGCGTTTGGGCAGGATTCATTCTATGTTTCTCCGTATATTAAGGGACTTAGCATGGGTGATTATAATGCACATACCCTTGGCGGCGGATATTCAGAGGATGTGGTGGATGGAATCCAGTATCGAATTATGGAATGTGACAATATTGAAATGTTTGCAGCCAGAGGTATTTATCTGGGAGTAAGTGACGGGTCGTTTTATAATGCAGAAGCTTACTTGATGGATGATAAAACTGGCGAAATTAGACGAAATGAAGCTTATACAGGATTAAATGCATTATTTGAATTGCCAATTCCAGCATTTAAGGGGGATGAAGCTGCGGTAACAGAATACTTAAATGAGATGGAAACAGAAGAGATGCCGGAAGATGCGCAGGAGATAGTGGATGAAATTGAGAAAAATTTACAGACGAAGGCAGAAGAAGTAAGCACATGGACTCTGACCGATTTTAAGGCTGGTGCTGAATGTGTTTATGAAAAGGAGCTTGCTGTGGATGCAAAAGGGGAGATTCATTACAGTTACCGAACAGAAAGAGGCAACGGTAGTGATGCAACTGTTTTAGTGGAAGGACTATTTACAGATGACCAGCCGGGAAGCTTCCGCATCAGCGGTATTTACAGCAGTGATGGGGAAGGCGGCACTCAGACGAATGTTGAGACATTTGAGCTTCTGGAAAATGGAAATGTGATGCTGAGGGTATTTGCGATGTAGTAATATTCAAGGAACTGGCACAAAAATTGTGCCAGTTCTATTGAAAAATAAAGCCAGTTAATTGATTTTTCGACTACAGCCATTTTGTGCCCCATTTGCGCATTTCAATAAATACATTTTGAAAGTCCAGTCCTTTTTCTGTTAAAGAATATTCAATCGTAACGGGTGTGGTAGGCAGTACAGTTCGTTCGATGACTCCATTTTCTTCCAGCAGTTTCAATGTATCAGACAGGGATTTTGTACTGCATCCAATACTTCTGTTCAATTGATTAAAACGTTTCGGACATTCGTATAATTCGCCCATTACTAAAAAAGTCCATTTTCCACTGAAAATCTGCATGGTTCTGCGGATGGCTTCTACACATATTTTGTCGTCTGTTGGATTCATAAATACCTCTTTGTATATGAATAATTGTTAGATGGTAACTTTACTTTTATAAAGCAGCTTTAATTATTTTGCGTACTTTATTATAAAAAGTGATGCCTTTATAATACCATATATCACATAGAAATGGAGTATGAAAATGAAAACAGTATTGGTTACAGGTGGAACAGACGGTATCGGAAAGGGAATGGTTCTTTCGTACCTTGCAAAAGGGTATCATGTATTTGCAGTAGGAACTTCTGAAAATAAGGGAAATGCATTGATTGAAGAAGCAGAAAAGCTGGGAAGTGGGAAAGTAACTTTTCTTAAGGCAAATTTAAGTCTCGTAGAAGAAAATAGAAGGGTTGCTAAAATAGTATCAGAGCAGGTGGAAACATTGGATGCACTGGTATTGTGCGCTGCATCATTAAAAGCGCAGCCTTCTTATATAGAAACAAAAGAGGAAATTGAGTTTACATTTGCATTGTACTATTTAAGCAGGTATATTCTGTGCTATGAATTAAAAGAAATGTTGGAAAAGGCTGAAAATCCAATCATCATTAATGTGGCTGCTCCGGGAATGAAAGGGCCTGTTTATTGGGATGACTTGCAGATGAAGGAAAATTATGATGGACAGAAAGCTCAGTTCCATGGCAGCCGCTTAAATGATCTGCTTGGCGTGTGGTTTTGCGAAAAGGATTTATCGAAAAAGATAAAATACATATTGTTTAATCCTATGGCAGCTCGTACTTCAGGGGCAAAGAAGATGGCGGGGGAAAGTGGATTTATGAAAGTGATGATGAATTTCTATTACAAATTCATGGGAAAAGATGTCGATGAGATTGTGGATATCATAAATTCAGATATTGAAAAGACTGTGAAAACCGGATTATCAGCTTATAAATTAGATCAGCAAGTAGATTTGAGCATGGATACTTTTGAATTGTCAAATGCGGAAAAATTGAATCGGTATACAGAAAATCTTTTAAACTAACAGGGAGGGAAAAGGAAATTGTGATAGGCAATTTCCTTTTTTGATGCAGAAATTGCTGTATTTTGAGATAAAAAGTGATAGAATAGATATAATTTTTACCGAATCAGTGGGTGGAGCCGTAAACGGTTTTAGGAGGAAGATACTTATGAAGAAAAATTATCTGTACGCGATCAGCACGATACTGATTTGGGCGACCATGGCAGCATCCGTGAAAAAAATGTTATTTGATATCCCGAATCTGGAAGCCCTTTCCATCAGCAGTTTTTTGGGATTTTTATTCCTATTGATATGGAATATCAAAACCGGAATGATTAAGGAAATCAAAAGCTATAGCATGAAAGACTATGGAATCATTAGCGGCTTAGGATTCATTGGCTTATTTTTATATTCTGCCCTGTATTACTATGGACTTGCGCAGTTAAGCTCTCAGGAAGCCTGCATCTTGAATTATTTGTGGCCAATCATGCTTGTCATTTTCTCCTGTATTATCTTAAAAGAAAAATGACGCCTGTAAAATTGCTCGCAATGCTGTGTTCCTTTGTGGGAATCATCATTTTATCGTCTGGCGGTGGAAATCTTGCGGATGGTAATAAAATCATGGGGATTATCAGCTGTATTGTGGCTGCAGCGTGTTATGGATTATTTTCCGTATTAAATAAGAAAGCAGATTATGACCAGCGGCTTTCCATGATGGTCATCTGGCTGGTGGTAGGTGTCTGTGCATTAGTGATGGGACTTTTGACGGAAACATGGGTACCGATTAGAGGAGTACAGTGGATTGGAATGATCTGGCTTGGCGTAGTGATTGATGCAGTGGCATATCTGCTGTGGGCGCTGGCATTAAAGGGCAGTGAAAATACTGCGGTCATTGCGAACATGGCTTATCTGACGCCATTTTTATCATTGATCATATCAGCAATCTTTTTAAAAGAAAAGATTGAGGCAAGAGCAGTCATTGCCCTTGTTTTCATTGTAGGAGGAATCCTGCTCCAGAATTTATTTAATCGAAAATCAGAGTAAATTTTTATTGAATCGAAAAAAGACGAATGTTATAATCAGTTTATCTGAGAGATATTCGTCTTTCTTTATGGGCTATTCTGCCGGTGTACCCATTACTATTAACTAAATTTTTGGAGGATAAAATATGGAAAGAAAATGGAATGATTTTAAGTGACCATGAGTTTAATTTGAGTGATTTTGCTTTGTTTTTATCGGTAATGAAAAATCCAAAAGCATATCAGTGTGTGCTGAGTATTTTTATGGAGGAGCCAGGGATAGAACTGGCAGAAGTAAAGGTAGAACAGGTTGTTTTAAATAAAGTAGGTAAACGTGCTATTCGTTTGGATGCATGGGCAAAATCTACGGATAATAGGCAATTTAACATGGAGATGCAAAATGATTCTAAAGGCGATGATCTTCGCAAACGTTCAAGATATTATCAAAGTATGTTAGACACGCCAATTCTAAAATCGGGAAAAGAGACAAGATATAAACACTTGCCATCAACAGTTATTATTTTTATCACGCAGGAAGATATTTTTGGAAGGGATTTAGCGAAATATACATTTACAGAGCGGTGCAAGGAAGTAGAAGATTTAGAGCTGGAAGACGGAACTACAAAAATCTTTTTGAATATGACAAGTAAAAACGGTTCCCAAGAGCTGGTTAGTTTGTTACAATATATGAAAGATACTCGAATTGATAATCCGAACATAACCAGATTGGATTCTCGTATTTGGAAATTGGACTGTATTGTACAGGAGGTTAAAGCTTCAGAAGAATGGGAGGCTGTAAAGATGAATATATTAGAAATTGGTATTGAAAAGGGAACTCAAATTGGAATTCAACAGAAATTGCTTGAACAGGTAGAGAAGAAGTTGAAAAAAGGCTGTTCTGTGGAAGAAATAGCAGACATGCTCGAAGAAAATGTGGAGACGATTCAAAAAATTGTGGATGAATTGAAAAAGTAAATAGAGTGCGAAATGAGAATGGGGGACCTGATAATTTCAGGTCCCCCGTGTTTAGGAATAAAGGGTAAATAAGATAAAAGCATTTTTATACGGAGAAAAGTAACTTCTGATAGCTTGGATAAGGAAGTACTTCATCCGGTAAGTAACTTTCTGCTGCATCTGCGTAGCTTCTGATTTCTTCCATTGCAGGAATGACTGTTTCATGATAGTAGTCAGCCTGTGCCTGGAAATCTTCGATACCTTCTGCAGCTTCTGTGTATTCTTCCAGTTTTTCTTCTGCATCTGTAATCGCATCATAGTATCCGGAAAGTTTTGTAAGAAGCTTTGTTTCTGATGCACAGGCAAAACCTGCAGCTTCTTTCTTTTTCAGGATTGCAGATGTTACTGTGTCTGAGTAAGACATCAGTGCTGGAAGGAAATCACGTTTTACCATATCTGCGAGTGTCTTTGCTTCGATATGGAGTGTCTTACAGTAGTTTTCTAATAAAATTTCATATCTTGAATGAATTTCAGTTTCTGTAAAGATATGATGTTTGGTAAATAATTCAATGTTTTTCTCAGCAATAAAGCATGGAAGAACTTCTGGTGTGGATTTTAAGTTTGGAAGTCCACGTTTTTCAGCTTCCACAACCCATTCGTCTGTATAACCGTTACCATTGAAGATAACTTTTTTATGTTTCAGGATTGCACGTTTTACAAGTTCATGTACTGCATCATCCATCTGATCAGCCGGAGTATCCTTTAATTCATCGTAGAACTGGCTTAAAGCTTCTGCGACAGCTGTATTTAAGACTACGTTTGGTCCTGCAACGGAGATTGAAGAGCCAAGCATACGGAATTCAAATTTGTTTCCTGTAAATGCAAATGGTGATGTACGGTTTCTGTCTGTATTATCTTTGAAGAAATGAGGCAGTACAGTTGCACCAATGTCCATAGCCACTTTCTGGTGTTTTCCAAAGAATGTATCATTTTCAATAGAATCTAAAACTTCTGTCAGTTCGTCACCGAGGAAGATAGAAACGATTGCTGGAGGGGCTTCGTTTGCGCCGAGGCGGTGGTCATTTCCTGCACTTGCTACGGAAAGTCTCATTAAGTCTGCGTAATCATCCACTGCTTTGATCACAGCCATTAAGAATACTAAGAACTGTGTATTTTCAGCAGGTGTACGTCCTGGATCTAAAAGGTTCTTTCCAGTGTTTGTGCTCATTGACCAGTTGTTATGTTTACCGGAACCGTTGATGCCATCAAATGGTTTTTCATGAAGGAGGCAGACAAGATCATGTTTGTCAGCGACTTTTTTCATGATTTCCATTGTTAACTGGTTGTGGTCAACAGCTACGTTTGTTGTATCAAAGATTGGAGCTAACTCGTGCTGAGCAGGAGCTACTTCATTATGTTTTGTTTTTGCAGGAATGCCAAGTTTCCAAAGTTCTTCATCCAGATCATGCATGTAAGCAGCTACACGTGGTTTTAAGGAACCGAAGTAATGATCTTCCATTTCCTGTCCTTTTGGTGGTTTGGCACCAAGTAAGGTTCTTCCTGTGAAGATTAAATCTTTACGCTGTTTGTAGAGCTCTTTGTCTACAAGGAAATATTCCTGTTCTGGTCCAACAGTTGTAGATACGTTTGTAACATCTGTTTTTCCGAGTAAATGAAGCATTTTAACTGCTTCTTTATTTAATGCTTCCATAGAACGAAGCAGTGGAGTTTTCTTATCTAATGCTTCTCCGCTGTAAGAGCAGAAAGCTGTAGGAATGTACAATGTTCCGTCTTTGATAAATGCTGGTGAAGTTGGGTCCCATGCTGTATAGCCTCTTGCTTCGAAAGTTGCACGAAGACCGCCTGATGGGAAGCTGGATGCATCCGGTTCTCCTTTGACAAGTTCTTTTCCGGAGAAGTCCATGATTACCTGACCATCACCGACCGGTGTGATAAAGCTGTCATGTTTTTCTGCTGTGAATCCGGTCATTGGCTGGAACCAGTGAGTGAAATGGGTGGCACCGTTTTCTACAGCCCATTCTTTCATAGCGATTGCTACAGCATTTGCAACGTCAAGTTCCAGATGGGTACTATTTTCAATGGTTTTACGAAGTGCTTTATAAATGTCCTTCGGAAGTTTTTCTCTCATGATCTTGTCGTTAAATACAAGGCTTCCATAGAGTTCTGGAATTCGTTTTGTCATAATTTCATTCTCCTTTCATTCCTACACAAATGTAAGATACAGAAAAAGGCGCCTTGGATTTCTCCAAAGCGCCTTTGCTTTCATGTCGTGATAATACACCCGTCTTTTTGTGTTGTCAACAACTTTTTTTCAGAGAGATGTAAAATTTTTGCGTGCATAGATGATGCAACTATGATACAACTGAAAAATAGAATAGAAACTGCGAAAGAGAAGGAGCAGTGAAAATGATACGAATTTTAATAGTAGAAGATGAGAAATCAATTTCAAATCTGATTGCAGTGAATTTAAAGAAAGCAGGATACGCCTGCAAATGTGCCTTTGATGGAGCAGAAGCGGCAGATATTCTGGAAAAACAATATTTTGACCTGATCTTACTGGATGTGATGCTTCCGAAAATCGATGGCTATGAATTAATGACTTATATAAAATCAATGGATGTGCCGGTGATTTTTCTTACAGCAAAGGCATCAGTAGAAGATCGTGTAAAGGGGTTAAAATTGGGAGCAGATGATTATCTGACAAAGCCTTTTGAGATTGTGGAACTGCTAGCAAGAGTGGAAGCGGTCCTTAGACGTTACCATAAAACAGAAAATATATTGAAGATTGGCGAGCTTGTGATCGATACAGCATCCAGAATCGTCTGGAAAGACCAGAAACCGATCAATCTGACAAAGAAAGAATATGAACTTTTGCTGTTATTTGTGCGGAATAAAAACATTGCACTCTATCGTGAGACAATTTATGAGCGTATCTGGGGCGGTGAATATTTAGGTGACAGCAGAACCGTAGATCTGCATGTACAGCGTCTTAGGAAAAAGGTTGATCTGGAAGAAAAAATTGTAGCTGTTTATAAAGTGGGGTATCGTTTGGAGGATTAATCTTGAAATTTTCATGGAAACTATGTTTTGCAACGATTTTGATCAGTCTGGTTACATTCAGCATTGGCGGATATGTGTTAATATCCGCCTTGTTTCAGTCTACTTACGAGCGTGAGATTGAAAATGCGGTGGAAGAAAATCAGATGTTTCAGTATTCCTTTGTGGCATACTGGAATACGACGGTTCAGGACTCTAAGATTACAAAAGAAAATATAGAAAAAACAGCCAATGTGATGATACAGAATAGTATAACCGTTATTAATTAACTGGACTTTTCAAGGGTAATGTATCAACGACTAATGCTTCGCTTGAGTCAATCTCTTCCAACTTGTATTTCCAGTGATAAATGACAGGATCCTCATTTATTTCGTCAAAATATTTATA
>JAGAQG010000030.1 GCA_017622875.1 Lachnospiraceae bacterium | reverse complement strand
TCGTTGCATTACGAAGCAAACATTTTTTCTCGTTACTCGCATAAAAAAAGACCGCCAATTCCGAACAAGTCAAGAATTAGCGGCGCCCCTGCCAAGAATCGATGCGACAGGATTCGAACCTGCGACCTCTGCGTCCCGAACACTACTTTGAGTGTAATGACGTGCATCGAATACTAATATAAAATATCAGAAATTCCTTGAAAAATCAAGGTAATATTTTACTTAATTTTGATGTTCGAGGTAATTCTTAAAAAACTATTTTTAATATTTTACTCTGCGACTTACTCTGCGGAGCAAAACGACAGGCACAAATGGAGTCCACAATATTTATTGAAAACAGTTGCTATCATTCAGCGATAGCAACTGTTTTTATATAGAAGAAACACTATTAAAATTTAATAGATAATTTATAAATTTTTGACTTCCATTTGAGTCCTTCTCATAAAAAAGCACTTGTCAGCCAAGTGACTAAGCAAAGGATTTTATCATGAAGAATGCAAATAAGATTTTTGCCGATTATCCAGACGTAGTTTCTATCGATCAACTTTCGACTATGCTCGGCATAAGTACAAAAACCGCTTATAAGCTCGTCAAAAGTCAAGAAATCAAATCCATAACAATCGGACGAACCTATAAAATACCAAAAATATTTGTATTGGACTATTTAGGAATACCATATTAAAAATTTGCATTTTTTCAGATTTATGGTAAAATCCCGCTTTGTCATGGCAGATGTAGGCTCACCAGATAAGGAGGATATTTATGGTTGCAGGTCATCTGCGTGTGCAAAACGGTATTTATCAAATGATTTTAAGTTACAAAGACTGTGATGGAAAAAGAAAAACGAAATCTATTTCCACAGGTCTTACTGTAAAAGGAAACGCCCGAAAAGCTGAACGTATGTTACAAACAGCGAGAAAAGATTTTCAGATTCCCAATATGGAGTCGCTATACAGAAGGGAGGCAAGTTACAACAAATCATCTTCGGTTCGCCTACCTAACCAAAACGTTAAAATATTACCAAGTGTTGATTCATCACTTTTATTACTTCCCAAAGAGCAAATCCGATTTTGCGACTATATGCTCTATTGGTTACAATCTTCACGAAAAAATCTTGGAGAAGACACTTATTCCGGCTATCAATATGCGATAGAAAACAGAATTTATCCATTCTTCTCCGATAAAGGGTATTCTCTTGCAGAAATAGAAGAACAGCCTTTTTTAATTCAATCCTATTACGACTATGAAGCAGAAACTTATGGTATTTCAGCTAATACAGTTAATCACCGACATGCAAATATCAGGAAAGCGCTTCAAGACGCTTTTAAGATTGGACTTATAAAAAGCAATCCAGCCGATAGACTTACAAAGCCCAAATTAGACACCTTTCAGTCATCTGTTTACAACCAAAATGAACTGAGCAGTTTATTCCAGATTTTCAAAGGTGATCCATTGGAAGCTGCAATATATTTTGCAAGTTTTTATGGATTAAGAAGAAGCGAGGTTATTGGATTAAAATGGAGCAGCATTGACTTCGAAAGGAAGACGATTACCATCAGGCACGTAGTTACTCAAGCCACAGTTGATGGAAAATACAAATTAATAAAAAAGAACCGCACAAAAACGAAGGCAAGTACCCGCTCATTACCTTTGGTACCACAATTTGAGCAGTTACTTTATCAATTACTTGAAAGGCAAGAAAATAATCGCATTGCTTGTGGCAAATCATATTGCAACGAATTTAATGACTATATTTTTGTTACTGCCACTGGACAACTAATTAAGCCAGGTTATGTATCTCAACATTTTCGATATGTTTGCGATAAACACAAATTGAAACACATTCGCTTTCATGATTTGAGACACAGCTGTGCTACTCTCCTTTATGAGAATGGTGTAGATATGAAAGCCATCCAAGAATGGTTAGGACATAGCAATATTTCAACTACCCTAAACATCTATACCCATCTTGACTACAAGAATAAAGTCCAGTCTGCAAATGCCATTATAGGTATATTACCTAATATTTCTGCAAGTTAGCATCTTTTCAAGCACTTTTTTATTTCATTTTTTGGAGGGATGCTCCAAGGGATGTTTTATAAAACGAGTTAAAATTCTCGGAAACAAAAAAAGAAGAGAAACGTTGATTTTTCAACATTTCTCTCTCATAATCACTTAATGCCGGCGACCGGAATCGAACCGGTACGGGAGGTAAGTCCCGCAGGATTTTAAGTCCTGTGCGTCTGCCAGTTCCGCCACGCCGGCATTAATGGATGGAGGTGGATTCGAACCACCGAAAGCGTTGCTAACAGATTTACAGTCTGCCCCCTTTGGCCACTCGGGAACCCATCCATTTATTTCGTCGTTTAACCGACTAGATATTTATAACACACTTTTTTTAAATGTGCAATAACTTTTTTTAAAAACTTATCGTTTGCCATTTCGTCATCCACTAGCAAACTGTCTAAACTCTCTTTAAAACCTTACACGACATCGGCTCCATGTTAAGCTCCAACATACCATCATTTACTGCATACTGCACATGGCCCACATTATAACGCTTTTCTGTTACCTTCATCAGTCTTTCCATCACTGCATTCTTTGGCACATTAGCTGACCACACCGGAAGGCTGACCTTATGGTTTTCATCAGACATATTGATGACTGTCACCATCTGGTCTTCCTCATCAAATCTCGCAAATGCAATCAATGCCTTCTCAGCAAGCAAAATCTTCGTAGAGCCAAATTTCAGCACCGGATTTCTTCTGTGAATCGCAATCATATCTCTATGGAACTCAATGAGCTCAAAATCCTCTCTGCCCCACGGGTAAGTTCTTCGATTATCCGGATCTGTAAATCCACAAACACCCGCTTCATCTCCATAATATAAAGTCGGTGCACCAATCCATGTCATCTGAAACGCAACTGCAATCTCCATGATATTCTTTTTCACGCCCTTTTCGGCAGTTTCTGCGCCGGCTGTCGCCAAACGTCCTGCCACATGATTCGTACGTGTTAAGAAACGGGAATGATCATGGTTGCTCAACTGATTCATCGATGTCATCAACGATGGCATATGCATCGCTGTCATATGATGACTCATACAGTCTCTAAAAAACTCTCCATTACGGTAATATTCTTCTTTATATGCATCGCTGTGCTTTTCCATACCCGTCATAAACCATGTCAGAGGCTCCATGAACGCATCATAATTCATAACAGTATCCCACTGATCACCCTGCATCCAGCTGCTGGCATCCCCGTAATGCTCTGCATAAATCATCACGTTTGGATTGACCTCTTTTACTGCCTTACGGAATCTCTTCCAGAAGTGATGGTTATATTCTGCGCTGTGTCCCAGATCTGCCGCCACATCAAGACGCCATCCATCCACATTATATGGAGGGGACACCCATTTTTTACCAATTTTAATAATATAATCTTCAAGCATCGGCGAAGATTCATAGTTTAACTTCGGAAGTGTATCATTGGACCACCATCCATCATAGCTTTTGTTATATGGCCATGCATCTTCGTTAAACTGATAGAATGTATGATATGGGCTTTCCTTATCCACAAAAGCCCCCTTCGCAAACCCTTCTTGTCCTTCATAAATGCGTTCTCTGTCCATCCATTTGTTGAAGGATCCACTGTGGTTAAATACACCATCAATAATAATCTTCATACCTCTGCGGTGTAATTCTTCACAGAATCTTGCAAAAAACTCATTGCTTGCTTCCAGATTTTCCAGATTTGCAGTTCTTGCAATGTATTTGCTTGCCTGCATATTATCCTTACACCCTGCCGGAAGAACCTCTCCCCCATCATTTTTAATGACTGTTAAATGCGGATCAATGTGCTCATAATCCTGACAGTCATATTTATGGTTGGAAGGAGATACAAACAACGGATTGAAATACAGTACTTCAATCCCCAAAGCCTGCAGATAATCCAACTTATCCCATACGCCCTGAAGATCACCGCCATAAAAACGTCCAACATCCAGTGTTGCAGGAATCTCTGTCCAGTCATCTACTCTTTTTACAGTATCATTAATATAGAAATATTCATTTGTCTGCACATCATTGCTCTTGTCGCCATTGCAGAAACGGTCTGTATAAATCTGATACATCACCGCACCCTTTGCCCAGTCCGGTGTCTCAAAGTCCGGCACGATGGCAAACTGATACTGTTCTCTTGTATCGTTAAATACGCCTCTTCTATTATAAATGATTACTTCCTCGTTTTTGCGTACCTCAAAATAATAGCGAATCGTTTCATTCTCCGCTACAATTTCAGTTTTATAATAATCAAATACCTCGGCACTTGTCTCTTTTTCTAAAATAATTTTCTGTTCTTTGCAAATGAGAACAACTTCGTCTACATCATCTTTTGCTGTTCGAAATCTAATTGTCACGATGTCTCCGGCCTTTGGTTCCAGAGGCGAGTGATAATACGCTGTCTCATCACTATGTAATCCGATTAAACTGACATTTGTCATAACACAATTTCACCTCGATTACCTATTTTACAATAATTTGGCTAATTTGACAACATAACTGTCCATAAAACAACAAAAAACAACCCACAAAGTCGCCATAGGTTCCTTTGTGAGTTGTTTCATTGTTTTTTAAAGGTAAAAAGACAGCGGTCGAACTGCTGTCTTTTTGGAGAAGGTATTTCATTAAATAATTTTGGGGGGTATAGCAAAAACTATATAATGTATTGGGGGTTTTTACAATTTGTATTGTAGCAAACCCATACAAATAAGTGTTCACAAAGTTTCCAAAATTTACAATGACTTTTTGGTAGTTTTGCACAAATCCAATCATGCAAACTATACAAATAAGCCTTCAAATTCTTCTCTTGAAATTTTTTCTTTCTCTAATAACAGCTCAGCACAAGCCTCTAAGATATGCTTGTGTTCTAAAATGATCGTCTTCGCTTTTGCGTAGCATTCATCTACAATTCGTTTAATCTCGGCATCAATGGTACCTGCTATCTGTTCGCTGTGGCTCTTTGTATGGGCCAGATCTCTTCCGATAAAGACTTCATCCTGATCACTGTCGTAATTCACAAGACCAAGTGTATCAGACATACCGTACTTTGTTACCATATTTCTGGCAACCGCTGTAGCCTGACGGATATCCTGGGATGCCCCCGTAGTAATATCATCAAACACAAGCTCTTCCGCAATACGTCCGCCCAAATCTACCATAATTTCCTGCAGCATCTTGCCTTTTGTCAAAAACATTTCATCCTTCTCTGGAAGCGGCATGGTGTAACCTGCTGCTCCAACACCTGTCGGGATAATAGAAACACTGTATACCGGTCCCACATCCGGCAGCAGATGAAATAAAAGCGCATGGCCTGCTTCATGGTAAGCAGTAATCTTCTTTTCTTTTTCAGATACCACGCGGCTCTTCTTTTCTGCACCAAGGCCTACCTTTACAAAAGCCCTCTTAATATCCTTCTGTAACAGATAAGCTCTCTCTTCCTGTGCCGCAAAAATCGCCGCCTCATTTAACAGGTTTTCAAGGTCAGCCCCTGTAAATCCTGCAGTTGTCTGGGCAATCTGTTTTAAATCCACATCGTCGCCCAACGGTTTGTTCTTCGCATGGACCTTTAAGATTTCCTCACGTCCGCGTACATCCGGACGTCCAACGCCGATCTTACGGTCAAATCGTCCTGGTCTTAAGATTGCCGGGTCTAAAATATCCACACGGTTTGTAGCTGCCAAAACAATGATTCCGGAATTCACACCAAAACCATCCATTTCTACCAACAATTGGTTCAGCGTCTGCTCTCTTTCATCATGACCGCCGCCCATCCCAGTACCACGGCGTCTCGCCACTGCATCAATTTCATCAATAAAAACAATACATGGTGCATTTTTTTTCGCTTCCCCAAAAAGGTCACGAACACGGGAAGCACCTACACCGACGAACATTTCCACAAAATCGGAACCTGAAATACTGAAGAATGGTACACCCGCTTCTCCCGCAATCGCTTTTGCCATCAGTGTCTTACCGGTTCCAGGAGGTCCCTCCAAAAGAACACCCTTTGGAATTCTTGCACCTACCTGCATATATTTGGATGGATTTTTCAAGAAATCCACGATTTCCTGTAGATCCTCTTTTTCTTCCTGAAGTCCTGCTACATTGTCAAAAGTAGTCTCTACCTGACCCTTTCCCATCATCTGAGCCTTACTCTTTCCAAAGTCAGCCATTTTACCGCCACCGCCGGCCTGACGGTTCATTAATGTAAACAGTACAAATACCACAACCAGCGAAAGCAGAAATGGCAGCCCGATCGTGACCAGAAGATTTTCTTCCTCCACGTCTCCAAAGGTTACATCTATACCGTAAGCTCTCATGGTTTCCTCTGCCTTATTTACATCTGGCAGATTGGTAGTTTTCTGTTCTCCGTTCTCTAATGTAAAGGCAACCTTCCCTGTCGGTACTTCCTTATTCTGAGAGATCTGCGCTTTTGTCACATTCCCTGCTTCCACTGCCTCCACAAACTGGGTAAAGGAATAAGCGGTGCTCGCCTGCTGCTTTTCGGAAAACTGGCCGAAAATCCACATAAATCCGAGCATTAGGGCAAAGTACACCAAAATTCCCTGATATTGTTTTTTCAATAATAACTCCTCCTATGACTCGAATTTTACAACTCCGATATATGGAAGGTTACGCATCTGCTGGTCATAGTCAAGGCCATATCCTACCACGAATTCGTCCGGAATCTCAAATCCTGTGTATTTTACCGGAACTTCCACTACACGTCTTTCCGGTTTATCTAATAAAGTACAAAGCTCTAAGCTTGCAGGCTGTCTCTGTCCAAGAAGTTTTACCAGATGACTCAAAGTTCTTCCAGAGTCAATAATGTCTTCAATAATGATCACGTGTTTTCCTGTAATCGGTTCATCCAAATCCTTTGCAAGCTTTACCACACCGCTTGACTTTGTGTCTGCTCCATAGCTTGAGCACTGCATAAAGTCAATAACTACCGGCACAGTGATATATTTTGCAAGCTCTGTTGTAAAGAAAATGCTTCCCTTTAAAATACATACAAGCTGTACTGCCTTTCCTTCGTAATCCTTACTGATCTGTGCCGCAAGCTCTTTAATTCTCGCTTCCACTTTTTCCTGTGAAATTAATTCCTCAACCGTAAATTTCTTCATGTACGTTTCCTCCACATACCTGTACTTTTAAAACTTTTTTCGTATCTTTCGTTACTTTATAATATTCGCTGATTCGTTTTCCTACAACCCAGAGTACATGGCTGCCATCGCAAAGCAGCATCACCCTGTCTCTTTCCTCCTTCGGTACCTTCTCATTGACCAGATAGTCCTGCAGCGACTTTCTTCCGTGGTCTTTATTGATTTCCAGATAATCCCCGGATTCCCTTGTTCTTAAGAAAACATTTTCTGTTATTTTATCATAATCAAAGCATTTCGTATAGTTCTTTATCGGAAAGATTTTCCTCTCATCCCATGGTTCTACGCTTACCAAAAAGGCCAGACCGCCAAATTCATAAGACCCTTCCCCTGTAATCTCTACAGGTTCTGTCCGTCTTATTTCTTCTCTAAAGAACATGCGGATTCCTTCATAGGTACGCACAGCCACAAGACCATAAGGCAAATGAATCTCTTTCCCCGTCTGCATCTCAAACAGTGCTAAAATCGCCTGTAAATGCTCTTCTGTAATATTCGCCAAAGAACCGCATAAATATTCCACACATTTTTGCAGCACTGGAATGCGAAGCACCGCATCCCCCTGACAAAAAACAAACTTAAAGATCTGTACCTCTTTTTCGTACATCACTGCGCTTAAGCGGCATAACTTTTCTGCTTCTCTGTCAATGTATGCACCCACCGCACTTAATTTTTCCGCTGCATTACAAATATGTTCCACACTTCTTGAATTTACCTCTTCCAGAATAGGCAGTACCTGATGGCGGATTCGATTGCGCGTATACTGATTTAACTTATTGGTTCCATCCTCTACAAAATCATATGCATTTGCATTTACATATTTTTCGATTTCTTCTCTTTTTGCCCACAAAAGCGGCCGGATGATCTCTCCCTGCACCGGCTTCATGGCTCCAAGCCCTTTCACTCCAGTTCCCCGGCTCAGATGAAACAAGAACGTTTCCGCCCGGTCATTCGCATGATGCGCCAGGGCAATGTATTTCGCACCGCATGCCTTTTGTACCTCAAAAAAAGCCTGTTTTCTTACCATTCTTCCGGCTTCTTCTTCCGATAAATGAGATTCTCTGCTGATTTTTGGCACATCAAACCGGTATCCATGAAAAGGAATGTTGTACCTCTCACAAAGCGCTCTTGCAAACGCTTCATCTCTGTCGGCTTCCTCTCCCCGAATTCCATGATGCACATGTACCGCCTCCAGCGAAAATCCAAGATCCTTTAAGATATGAAACAGACACACGGAATCCATTCCGCCGGACAATCCGATGACCAGCTTCTCTTTCGGCTCTCCCATCTGATGCTCTTTCATAAATTTTTGTGTTTTTTGGAGCATGTGCCACCCTCTCTTTCGTTACCCTTCAAAACGATCAATTTGTAAGGTTTACTGCTTCAACTATAATGAACTTACCCGAAAAAATCAAGGCTATCGCTTCCAGATTCCCACCACTAAAACCGTCATGTCATCACAGAACCGCCCGTTCTTATATTGTCTGACTCTGCTTAGTATATAATCCGCCAATTCCTTGGGATTATTCGTCGGATGCTCCAAAATAATGTCTTTCATCAGCTTTTCCTGATGCTCCACAGGCAGTACATCCAGTACCCCGTCTGTCACCATCACCACCATATCCCCGTCATAAAGCTTTCTGCAGGTCTTTTCAAGATCAGTCTGCTGAAAAATACCTGCAGGCAGGCTGGTAGAGGTGATGGTCTCTACCCAGTTCCCCCTTCGGATAAAAGAGGTAGCTGCACCAATCTTTAAAAATTCACAGACACCACTGTAAAGGTCAATGGAGCTGATATCAATGGTGGAAAAGGTCTTACCGTCAGAACGCAGCACCAGTGCTGAATTGATCATCTTCACTGCCGTCTCCTTGGAAAATCCAGCTTCTAAAAACTGTTCCAGCAAATCTACCACCTTTTCACTTTCCTGATATGCATTTAACCCGGTACCCATACCATCTGACAGGCTTGCCAAAAACTGTCCTTCTTCTTTATGCAAAAAGGAAAAGCTGTCACCGGAAATCTGCTGATAATCTCCCACACATCGCTCCACTGCATAAATCACCTCAAAATTGGTGCGCTCCACAAAGCAGGTATTCATATATTCATTTCTTACAAAAGCTCTGGCTTCACGGGATGGCATCATAGCCATCCCCAGCACCTCTGATAAACATTCCGCCGCCTCCTTATTGGAAATACAGCTCTTCTTTCGTGTGCGAATGGTAAGATAAACCTCCTTTCTCTGCTCTTCATTGTCATATACAAATGCCTTTTTCAGCAAAATGCCCTTTTTATGCAAAAGCCTTTTTAGCTGCCTCTCCAGAGAAGTATCTTCCTTTGTGTCGTATGCCCTTCGTATGGCTCCTTCCATGATCTCGGATATTTCTGTAAGCTGAGTTGCCACCGCCACCCTCTGTTCGTCCATTCTTGCATTCCACGCGGCGTGAACTTTCTGGTAATCATCCATGCCCACCACCGCATAGGTACCTCCCGAGGGCACGCTTAAAAAGGTTCTTGCAAGATCCGTAAATGCTTTTGTATAATGCTCGATTCGTTCTTCTCCAGGAGAAAAATTCTCCTCTGCCGCCACAGGCTTCTTTACAAACATCTTTTTTCCAAGCATCCACAGCATCAGAATCGTACTGCCCGCAAAGATTCCTTCTGCCACACCAAACAAATATTGTTCTGTTGTATAAGGATACAGAAGTCCCGCCCCAAGATTCATGGAAATCAGTGCCGTCCCTGCCGTCAATGCACTTACCCACATATCCTTTGTACCCTTTGGTTTAAAAAGCTTTCGTACCACCAGTGTCAGTCCCGTTACCATGGCATATTTTTCTGCCCAAAACATTCCAATCATATAAATATCCCTCCTGTTCGTTTTTGGTAGGGACTACTATATCTGTGAGCAGATTATTTTTTTGTCAAAATAAGATTTCATGTTCCCTAGAGTTTTAGACAAAAAAAGACTGTCACCTTCGTGACAGCCTGCTAAGTTTCTTTATCAAAATTTTAATCTTCCGCCTTGAAGATGATCTCATCCTCGTAAACAAGCCCTAATTTTTCCTTGGCAACCTCTTCTGCATATTTCTTTGTCTGAACGTATTTTCCATACTCTTCGATTTCTTCTGCTCTTTTTTCTTCTGCTTCAATCTGAGCTTCCAGTTCTGCGATTCGATCCTGCTTGTTCGAATTGGAAACACGAAGACTTAAGGATGCTGCCGAAACAAAAACGAGCAGCAAAAGAACGACTCCTGCGATTGCAAAAGAGCCTAAATGTCTTCTAAGTCTTTTTCTTCGATTCATTTTTGTTGCCATCGTTTTTCCTCCAGAGGCGCAATCTGCGATTATGAATTAACTTTATTATAATCCCAGATATCAGCTTTTTCAATTTTTTTCCGAAAAATATTATGTAAATTTTTAACAATTTTAGGGGATAGAGTATAATTCTGAAAATCCTTTTCAAAATTTTTCCCAAAACCTCTACCGCAGGTTCACTGATCGTTACATGATAAAGAATCATCCCCACTGCCATAAAGAGCATGGTATACATCCGAAGATTCCCATCATTCTCCCGATACAATACAGAAAACGTCCATACCGCGGTCCACATCCAGAAAATCAGATCTTCCACACCAATCCAGAAATTACCGTGAGAAATGACTCTTCTGAAAATACGCAGAAGATCATAGACAATGGTAATTACCGCACCGCTAAGAAAAGCAACGCCTGCTGCCCGAAGTTCCCCTAAAATAACCTGACTCATCATTTGAACAGTCTTCCGATCAAAGATTCTCCCTGTTTCTGGTAGGACGTCACATCAGAATAGGCAAGAGAGTCAATTCTGCCCTCAATGTCAATTTCCCCTTTTTCTAACGTCAGACGGTTCACATGAAGGTCCGCTCCTTTGATCATAAGCATTCCCTGCTCTGTCTCTAAAAGCACCTCTGTAATATCAAAGGAAATCACATCCGATACCCCTGTGACCGTGCCTGTCCGACGGTTGGACAGCATTAATTTATGTGCTTTTGAATACTGCTTTTCTTCCATATAAAAAACCTCCTAAGATACATTCCTAAGAAAGTATATTAAGAGGCTTTGTGTTTTAGACTTCTTACAAATATTTAAATAAATCTTTTGCTTCATCCTTCTTGGTCGTTTCCTGCACATCCAGAACCTCGACCTTTACACTTCTTGTTCCAAAACCAATCTCGATGATATCACCCACATTCACGTTTGTGGATGCCTTCGCCACCTTATCATTAATCAAAACCCTTCCTGCATCACAGGCTTCATTTGCTACGGTGCGGCGCTTGATCAGTCTGGAAACTTTCAGGTACTTGTCCAACCGCATACCAGGATTAAGCGTTGATAGCGTCTTTTAAAGCTTTTCCTGCTTTGAATTTAGGAGCTTTGCAAGCAGCGATCTTCATTGTTTCGCCTGTCTGAGGATTTCTTCCTTCTCTTTCAGCTCTTTCAGAAACTTCGAATGTACCAAAGCCAACTAACTGAACTTTTTCACCTTTCTGTAATTCTTCTGCTACTACATCAGCAAATGCTTTTAAAGCTTTTTCAGCGTCTTTTTTAGATAATTCTGTTTTTTCAGCGATAGCTGCGATTAATTCTGTCTTATTCATGGATAACTCCTCCTATAATAATCTAGTCTGCAATGCACTTAACATGCTGACTTCTGTTATAGCGTTTTTCCCAATGTTTGTCAAGGAATTTAGCGAAATCTTAATTATTTTCTTTGCGTTCTTTCGCCCGCCTTTCTTTCTCCGCTTTTTCCTGTGCTTTAATCTCTTTCCATCTTGCCAGACCTTCCTCTTCCGACTGTGCCTGCGGGGCATCTCCAAACACATGGGGATGTCTTCGAATCATCTTTTTGGCAAGCCCGTCAATAACATCACTCATGTCAAAGCGTCCTTCTTCTCTTGCAATCTGAGCATGAAGAAGAACCTGCAGAAATACATCTCCAAGCTCTTCACATAAATTTTCATCATCCTTATTTTTGATGGCTTCCACCACCTCATCACACTCATCATAGAAGCACGGAATCATGGACTCATGGGTTTGGGCACGGTCCCATGGACAGCCATGATCACTTCGAAGCTCCGCAATAATATTTAATAACTGTTCATACGTATATTTTTCCATCCTGATTTCCTCTCAAACGTCAATTTCTTCATTTCTTTTGTATTATAACATAATTCAGTAAAAATATTGGAATCTTACAAAATAACTCTCTTTACAAAGCGTTCCCGCTCTTTCTGCTGATTTACAAAAATTTTCAGCTTCTCCAAATTTTTCGCAGGAATCCACGCTTTATTTGTATGATAATAATGATTTGCAAGCTTCCACAATTTCTCTGGATAGGACAGCCGCAATGCCAGAATTGTTCGTTCTTCGTCATTTAACGAATGAACAATTTCATAGGAACGTAAGAATTTTTCTCCCTGGGCAACTCTCCAGCCCTGTTTTTCCATGATCTTTCTAAGAAACAAAGAAACGTCCACACATTGCAGATCCAGATGTGCATGTTCAAAGTTTGTCATAATCAATTTCGAACGGTCAAACAGTACATTATGCTGCATATACTCTCCATGGCAGATTTTCCCCGTCTCAATAGCCTCTTTGCGAAGGTCATCATATGCACTCTCCTGCATTTTTCCTGTAATCTCAGTCGCTTCTTTTAAAAACTGCGGAATCACCTCAAGGTAAGCCGACTCAAATTCACTTTTTTTCTGTTTTTTTCTGATGAAGGTCTGAACCTTTCTTAATTCCCTCGTCCGCTTTTCCATTTCTGTGATCAAATTTGTCCCCTCATATTTCTCACGTTCCTGCGGGGTCTCAAATTCCCAGATCTCTTTCGCAGCAGTATGAAAGATTGCAAGTCCTTCCATACATCTGCATACATCCAGCTCACTTCTTGGGTCGCATTCCCTGCCCTCTCTCCAACGTTTTAAAAGATAGGTGGTATCCTCACTGTCCTTCGTGATAAAATTTCCTTCCTTTGTCCTGACCGGAAGATCTGTCTTAAAAAACTGCACGTTTTCCAGCGAAGTTAATAGCTGCCAGATCTTTTCAGACTTTTCCTCCGATCCCCGATATTCCTTTAACATATGTAAACCTTTGGAAGTATCTAAAAAGTAGACCCCGCGCCCTTTCCATGTGCGCAAGATTTCCAGATCATATTGTTCCAGAACCTCTAATGCTTTTTCGTTCAAAAGAATCCCCCGTTTCCTATGCTTTTTCCATATTCTTTTCATCATATGAAAACGGGCATAAAAATAGCACCGAAATGTCCATTTCCATTTTGAACATCCCGGTGCAATTTATGAAAGGTATGTTTCTTTCACGTAATTTAAAAGAGTTTCTTTCTTATTCTTTTCCGGTTCTTCCAGTACGATTTCCAAAAGCTCGTTTAAGATTTCCCCAATCTGTTTGCCCTGCTGCACACCAGCAGCAATTAAATCTTTTCCATCGACCACAAGTTCCTTAATGCAAACGCATTCTCCACGCTCTAAAATGCCCTCATAAATGTCTGTAAGTTCTTTTAAATCTGCCAATGCTTTTTCCTGCGCATCCTCTTTCCATGCAAGAATATTCGCCTTGCGCACCTTTAAAAAATATGGAAATAACTCCTTCCCAACCTTTGACATGGCACGGCGTACTCGATTCGGCGCATTTTTGATAAAAAGATCATGCACAGCTGTCAGTTTTTTCACTTTATCCGTGGTATCATTATCAAACTTCAGACGACGCATAATTTCTCTAGACATATCAGAGCTGATATCAGGATGTCCGAAAAATCTGGTAACTCCCTCCTCAGTTCTTGAGTAGGTCATCGGTTTTCCAACATCATGGAAAAGCATAGTCAGTCGAAGTACCTTATCATTCTCGACCTGCAAAAGGCTCCTTAAGGTATGCTCTCCTACCGTATTTTCATGAAACGCATCATTCTGCTCCTGCTTCATGATATCATCAAATTCCGGTAATACCACTGCTGTAATCCCTGTTTCGTAAGCCTCCCGAAGATACTCCGGATGGTCCGATACAAGAAGCTTCACAAGCTCTGCCTGAATGCGCTCTGCACTGATTTTTTCCAGATTAGGTGCCAGCTCATTGATCGCTTCTTTTGTTGTCTCATCAATTTTAAATCCCAGCTGAGCTGAAAAACGAACAGCACGAAGCATACGCAGTGCATCTTCTCCAAAGCGGTCCTTTGCCTCTCCGACACAGCGAATGATCCCTTTTTCCAAATCTTCGATCCCGTCAAATTCATCCACAATACCTACCCTGTCATTATAAGCCATCGCATTGATGGTAAAGTCACGGCGCTTTAAGTCTTCTACCAAATTAGAGGTAAAAGATACTTCCTTTGGATGACGGGCATCTTCATATTCTCCATCAATGCGATAAGTAGTAACTTCATAACCTACATGGTCTTTCATGACCGTTACCGTACCGTGCTGAATTCCCGTATCAATGGTTCGACTAAAGAGACCTTTCACTTCCTCCGGCATAGCGGAAGTCGTAATGTCCCAGTCTGCCGGAACGCGGCCCAAAACCGCATCACGAACGCATCCGCCCACTGCAAATGCTTCATACCCTGCACTTTCCAGACGTTCGATAATTTCCTTCACCGCCTGCGGCATTTCAATTTTAATATCCCTCATTACTTCCACCTTAATTCTTTTATGGATTCAAAAAGGGACGGCATCTGCCGTCCCGTAAATTTTAGTATGCTTTACCCCAGTAAACCATCTTCTTCGCTGGTCTGCCGCAGCAGATACATTTTGTAGAAAGTTCTTCCTGTTCAAATGGCATACAACGGCTTGTGCAGCCTGCTTCTTCTTTGATCTTATCTTCGCATGCCTGATCTCCACACCACATTGCTCTGATAAATCCTGGTTTTTCTTCTGCAATCTTGCAGAATTCTTCAAATTCAGTTGCATCGTAAGTATGTGATTCTCTGTGAGCAAGTGCTCTCTGGAACATATCTTCCTGCATCTGTTCTAAGATTTCGCCAAGCTTTGTTTCAATGTCATCTAAAGAAACAACGATCTTTTCTCTTGTATCACGACGAACAACGATACACTGGTTGTTTTCGATATCTTTTGGTCCCATTTCAATACGAGTTGGGATACCTTTAATTTCCTGTTCGGAGAATTTCCATCCTGGAGATTTGTCAGAATCATCTAAAGCAACGCTGTAAAGTTCGCCAAGCTTATTCTTAAGTTCTGCTGCTTTTTCCAGAACGCCTTCCTTATGCATAGCGATTGGAACGATCATTGTCTGGATTGGTGCAATTCTTGGTGGTAATACAAGACCTGAATCATCGCCATGAACCATGATGATCGCACCGATCATACGAGTTGTCATACCCCAGGAAGTCTGGTGTACAGGCACTAATTTATTTTCTTTATTTGTATACTGAATGCCGAACGCTTTTGCAAATCCATCGCCAAAGTTATGGCTTGTACCGGACTGCAGAGCCTTACCATCATGCATTAAGGATTCGATGGTGTAAGTTCTAAGTGCACCTGCGAATTTTTCCTTATCAGTCTTAACACCTTTTACAACAGGGATTGCTAAAACATCCTGACAGAAATCAGCGTATACGTTTAACATCTGTACTGTTCTTTCTTCAGCTTCTTCTGCTGTTGCATGAGCTGTGTGGCCTTCCTGCCATAAGAATTCTCTGGAACGTAAGAAAGGACGGGTTGTCTTTTCCCAACGTACAACTGAACACCACTGGTTATATACCTTTGGTAAATCTCTGTGAGACTGAATTTCTTTTGCATAGAAATCACAGAATAATGTTTCAGAAGTAGGTCTTACACACATTCTTTCCTGAAGTGGTTCTAATCCGCCATGAGTAACCCAGGCTACTTCCGGTGCGAAACCTTCTACGTGATCTTTTTCTTTCTCAAGAAGACTTTCTGGAATGAACATTGGAAGGTATACGTTCTGTACGCCTGTTTCCTTAAATCTTCTGTCCAATTCTTTCTGAATATTTTCCCAGATTGCGTATCCGGCTGGCTTAATGACCATGCAGCCTTTGACACTTGTGTAATCACAGAGTTCTGCTTTTTTTACAACGTCTGTGTACCACTGGGCAAAATCAACATCCATAGAAGTAATGCCTTCTACGAGCTTCTTATCCTTTGCCATAATTTCTCTCCTCTATTTCAATTTGTTTTTCATGCGGAAATAAAATTCCACAATACTACTCATTTTAGCTTAACTCCCATTCTATAACAAACCCATGAATTCCGTCAAGAAAGTTACCCTTACTTTAGCAGGGAATTATCCGGTTCTATACAAAATTTCATCACTTTTTTTGTCTTTGGATGCACAAACTGCAGCTTATAGGCACAAAGAGCTGTCTGCACGTACTCTGTCGTCTCCTGAAACTGCGGATTATATTTTGTATCACCGTAAAGCGGCCAGCCTGCATTTGCCATCTGCACACGAATCTGGTGATGGCGTCCGGTAAGCAGCTCCACTTCTACAAGGGCAGTCTCATCATTCTCTTTTAATACCTGATAATTCAATTCTGAACGTTTTGCATCCTTTACTCCTTTTGCTGTGACGGAAGAAGTATTCGTTCGGCCATCTTTTAAAAGATAATCCACAAGAGTACCCTTCTTTTCAGCAGGTTTTCCACATAAAAGAGCCAGATAATACTTTTTCATGCGGCCATCTGTGACCTGTTTACTTAAATCCGCGGCTGCTTGGGGAGTTTTTGCAAACACCATTACCCCTTCCACCGGCTGATCAAGTCTGTGAACAAGCCCCAAATAGGGCTCTCCGCCACTGCGATTCCGTTTGTATAATTCATTTTTGATGAGCCCCTGCAGATCCATGATACGCAGTTTCCCGGCTTGTACCGGAATCCCCGCATCTTTCTTTACCACTAAGATCTGCTCATCTTCAAAAATAATATTTAATCCCATAATTATCCTCTGACAATGTTCTGCTCTTCGCCGCGCAAAAATGCCTTAATATTCTCTGCCACCACGTCCACGCATCTCTGACGTGCCTCGCTGGTAGCCCATGCAACATGAGGTGTAATGATCAGTTTCTGGCTGTCCTGAATCTTTAAAAGCGGATTATCTGCATTCATCGGTTCAATGCGCAGAACGTCTAATCCAGCGGCACGAATCTGTCCTTCTTCCAATGCTCTTGCCAGATCCTCTTCTACTACGATCGGACCGCGTCCTACATTGATAAAATAAGCACTTTCTTTCATCTTTACAAATGCTTCGTAATTCATCAAATCTTTTGTATGTTCATTTAATGGTGCATGAACAGAAACAATATCTGAACTGCTTAACAATGTATCAAAATCCACCTGCTCATAAGGCATGTCATAGGTTCTTCCAGATGCCGAATAGCAAATCACTTTACATCCAAATACCGTCGCAATCTGTGCCACTTTTTGACCGATGGCCCCCATCCCGATGATGCCCCATGTCTTCCCCGCGATTTCCGGATAGATCATTTCAAGACAGGAAAAGCAATTGCTTCTGCTGTAGGTTCCATTCTTTACATAATCATCAAAAAAACGCATTTTCTCCACGAGATACAAAAGCAGCGCAAAGGTATGCTGTGCTACGGAGTCTGTAGAATAGCTCGGCACATTTGCTACTTTAATCCCGCGGGAATTTGTATAGTTAAAATCCACATTGTTCGTGCCGGTGGCAGTCTGGGCCACAAATTTCAGATTTTTCGCTTCTTTTAATGTATTTTCATTCAATGGCAGCTTATTTGCGATCAAAATATCCGCATCCCCGATGTGCTCCACTGCATTCCCCGCTGTCGTCGCCGGATATACCGTCACTTCACCAAGTTTGTCAATTTCAGACATATCCACATCAATGCCAAGGCTGTCCCTCTCTAAAATCGAAATTTTCATAATTTCACTCCTATAAAATCTTTGCAAAACGGGACGGAGTCTCCTCCGTCCCGCATCAACAATTTCTGTCTATTTCATTTAATTAGATGTTCAATAAATCGCTGTATACCTTTAATGCACCATCTGTTTCATGAGCAAGTACACGTTTTGCTAACACTTTACCAAGCTGTACACCTTCCTGATCAAAGCTGTTTACATTCCATGTGAATCCCTGGAACATAATCTTATTTTCAAAATGAGCAAGAAGTGCTCCCATAGAAGCTGGTGTCAGCTGATCACCAATGATAATGCTGGATGGGCGTCCGCCATCAAATTTCTTATTCAGGTTTTCATCATCCTTACCGCATGCAAAAGCGACGATCTGAGCAACCACATTTGCGCAAAGTTTCTGCTGGCTTGTGCTTCCCTGAATATCAACATCCATACCGCACTGATTGTTCTTAAATCCGATGAACTGTAATGGTACGATATCTGTTCCCTGATGTAATAACTGATAGAAGGAATGCTGTCCGTTTGTTCCTGGTTCACCAAAGATCACCGGACCTGTTACATAATTTACAGGTTCTCCAAAACGGTTTACGGATTTACCGTTAGATTCCATATCAAGCTGCTGTAAATGTGCCGGGAAACGGCTCAGTGCCTGAGAATATGGAAGAACTGCTGTGCAAAGATGTCCAAGTACGTTGCGTTCGTAAACACCGATGAGGGCATCTAACATTGCAGGGTTCTTTGTTAATTCTGTATTTTTAGCAAGTGCATCTGCTTCTGCTGCACCATCGAGGAACTGTGCAAATACTTCCGGACCAAATGCCAGAGATAAAACTGCACCGCCTACTGCAGAGCTTGAAGAGAAACGTCCGCCAATGTAATCATCCATAAAGAATGCAGCTAAATAATCAGCGCTCTTAGCAAGTGGAGAAGTTTCACTTGTAACTGCTACCATATGTTTAGAAGCATCTAATCCAGCGTTCTTTAATGCATCTTTTACGAAAGATTCATTTGTTAATGTTTCCAGTGTTGTACCTGATTTGGAAACAAGTACGAAAAGGGAATGCGCAACATCGATAGAATTTAAAACTGCTGCAGCATCATCCGGGTCAACGTTGCTGATGAATTTTGCTTCCATCTTTAATGTATCATTTTTCTTTGCCCAGTTTTCCAGTGCAAGGTAGATTGCTCTTGGGCCTAAGTCAGAACCGCCGATACCGATCTGAACAACTGTTGTGAATTTTTCACCTGCTGCGTTTGCAATTTCACCGGAATGAACTTTTTTTGCGAATTCAGCGATCTTTGTCTGCTCGCCTGTGTAGAATGTACGTTTATCAACACCGTCAGCGTTTACAGCCTCACCCAGCTGTCCGCGGCACATATGATGAAGAACGAGACGTTTTTCACCTGTATTTACCACTTCTCCATTATAGAGTGCTTCAAATTTTTCTGTAAGCTGTGCTTCTTCTGCAAGCTTTGCAAGTGCTGCGAGTACATTGTCATCCACTTTTTTTGCAGCATAGTTATAAACAAGGCCTGCACCCATCGGAATGCTGTAATTCTTTACACGTTCTGCACCGTTTTCACCGGACATTACTTCTGCAAGATTCACTTTTTCAACCTTTTCAAGTTCCTGATACGAAGCAAGCGTATCTAAATTCTTCCATGTAACCATGATGGAATCCTCCCTTATTCTGAATTGTAATTTTCCGTCCCCCAAATACCGTCAACTGAAGCCATTATACTATTAAATATTTTTGAATTCAAGAATCCTGTCTGATTTTCCTACAGCTTCTGTAAAAACTCTACAATTTCTGTATTCGGGCCTTCGATACATACATAGCGGATTCCATTTTCCCAAAATGGAAGTGTATTCGGACCTTCCACGATCTTAAAGCCTTGTTCTGCAGCTTCCTTTGCGCATGCTTCCACATCTGTCACGCGAAGAGCGATATGGTCGATGGCACCTCTTTTGCCAGTTGCTTCCCCATGTTTTTCATAAGTCTCGATAATGATGTCTCCATACTGGAAGAATCTTACGATTCCGTTGTTTTCCTTTTCATGAACCATTTTAAATCCAATGGCTTCATAAAATTTTGTTGTAGCATCCATATCGTTTGTTGGAACACCAATATGGTCATATCCTGTTACATAGTTTGTTAACATTAATAAATACCTCCTTTGTATTTTAACCCTTACTCAAAGCATAACAAATGCGGTTTCTATTCGCAAGAAAAAATGCATTTTATCCAAAGAATTCCGTCATCATTTCCTGCAGAACCGCCATTTCTGCTGCATCATAGGTTCCTTTTTTCGGTTTCTCCGCTTTACGCTCCTCTGGTGCTTTATTTTTATGTTTTTCATTCTCAAACTTTACCACCGGAATTTCGGAAGGCCCGTTTTTGACTTCCTCTTTCAGTTTTTTTAAATTCTCTTTTTTCTGTCCCCTCAGCCTTAAAGTTTTCTTTAAAAGACTGTTTGTCCGAAGCTGAATCAGCAAAAGAAAAAACACTTCCGCTGCCAGTATGTAGAAAATCAGGTTTTCAATTTTCATGATCTGCATTAGCATAAAAAGCCCCCTTTCACCATAGGTCTGTACAGGCATTATAGTGAAAAAGGGCTTTTCTGAAACGAAAAATGTGTCGTTAAAAATTCGTCATATTTTACAGGCGGCGGATCATTTCTTCTGTCAGACGTACGCTGTGGATGATAGCCTGACGCTCAAAAGTCGGATAATCCATTTCTGCACTGTCATCTGCTTTATCCGAGATGGCACGGATAATAACAAACGGAACATTGTTTAGCCATGCGGCCTGAGCGATGGCTGCGCCCTCCATCTCTGTGCAAAGACCATCAAAGTTCGTCTTAATGTGATCTTTTACTTCTTTGCTTGCTACAAACTGGTCTCCAGTTACCACACGACCGGTAAATACACTGATTTCCGGATTTACCTTTTCGCATGCTTCCTTCGCTGTCTTTACCATAGCTTCATCTGCCGGAAAGGCAAAGGTTTCCATACGAGGAATCTGTCCCAATGGGTAACCGAACTGAGTGGCATCCATATCATGCTGCACTGCTTCTGTAGACACTACAATATCTCCGATATCAATACGTGTATCCAAAGAGCCTGCGATTCCTGTATTAATGACTTTACTGACACCAAACACATCTACAAGAATCTGGGTACAAAGTCCAGCATTCACTTTACCGATACCGCTTCTTACCACAACGACCGGTTTTCCCTGTAAGGTTCCCTTATAAAATTCCATGGAGGCTTTTTTTAAGACTCCGCTGATCTGCATTTTTTCTTTTAAAGCTGCTACTTCCTCTTCCATAGCGCCGATAATTCCAATTACTGACATCCTGTTCTTCTCCTTACGTTTAATGAACTTATTATATTCTATTTACAAACTCTTCGCAACCAACAGAAATTGCGCCTATCACATTTTTTCGACATTGAAAAAGGACGAGAACTTGGGATTTCTCGTCCTTATAAATTTAAGCTTTCTCCGTTTATTTTGATTTTTTTATTTTACTGACTTTGGAAGTGAATCTTGGAGAGTTCTAAGCATTTTATGTGTAAATAAAACTGCGTAGTGACTTAAATTTGTTGATTTTGTTTTTTAGTTTCGTAATAAAGCAATATTTAGTTTTTCATCTTTTGTTTTTTAAATTTTGTTTTCTTACGATTGCCTGATAAATTTAAATGAATGTTTTTTGGTGTTGATATTATTTTCTTTTGTCGGAAAAGACATCTACAATATCATATGATTTTTAAAAATTTCCTTAATGTTGTTTTATTTTCTTTGATTATCCGAAAACCCTTCAAAAGGAGCCATAGAAGAACATTTCGGCTGTTCAAAGAGGGAACACATTAAATGTTTGTATTTAAGAGTTCAAAAGTTAGTTTTGAATAAAATACGTTTTTTTGGTTTTCATTGTCTTCCTGACCGATGGATGGCCAGGGGAAATACACATGTTTTAATTTTTTGTTTTTTAATTTTGTTTGTTTAATATGATGTACGTGTTATTGTTTAGCGATAATCGATTGGATCGGTTACGCTGTCTGTGGTTTCCGTGACACTGCCTTCAGTTACAGAATGGACGCCTTTCACCCTGTAATAGTAGCCACGTTCCACGGAAATGTTTGAAATTCCTTTTACAAGCTGATATACATTCTCTGCGGAATAGGAATAAGTCTTATAAGTAGAATATCCCGTTGCATAAGACTCCGACTGTTCCACATACAATGTTAATCTCACTTTATCGCAGGTCTGCATTGCAGTTGTGTCACCTGAGATATGAATATGAGTACTGTCTGCACGGGCAATGGTTGAGGTTCCACTACCCAAATAGGCCCCTCGCTGAGCCACTGACCATTCATCGCTTGCAAAGTCTTCTGTCGTTGTATAAGCGTGACTTACTTTTGGATATACTGCTTCTGCAGCAGATACATTCAGATGAAAACATCCCAAAAGTAAGAAAACACTTAAGGTTACACTCAACAGTTTCTTCATTGGTTTCTCTCTCCTTTCTTTCTCGTATTTGTAAGCCTTACACTATAAATACGATTCAGCAGCAAAAACCTTACAGGTTTTTGAAATAAATTCCATTTAAAATTTCTAAAAATTCTTCATCAGAGGAAAATGACCCCAAAATATTATAATATCCGTTTCCATATTTTATATTTGCAGCATAGTTTTTATTTTCCTCATCCACACAATATGCTTCAATATTTTCAGAATATCCATGAATATTATCTATATTTTCTATTTTTTTAGCTTGACCATCCCACTGTATATTGCTGGACACTTCAATATTGTCTTTTACCATTTTTATTGAAATAATCTTTTCATCATACAAATAATTCACATATGCCCATCCAGTATCCTCAATAATTGAATAACTGTCCAGTTCCATTCCATTCGGAATATACCCCAGCCTCATCGGTGCAATTCCCAACTTATCCGCAATTTCCTGATAAATCGCCTCCTCTTCCAGCAGAATACTATCCTTCTCCTCATTATTGACCTTCGTCGTTACCTCACTGACCCTCTCCAGGTCATTACTCTCCGCAATCCATGCCCTGTCGCCAACTACCCCCGTACCCATCAAAAGTACCAGTGCAGCCGCCAACACCACGACATACCGCTTCCTCAGCCGAAACCGTCTTGTCCCGGTCTTTTTCTCTGTCCTTATCTCTTTCGCCGCCTCTGCCTCACGGTCCATCCTCTCGACCTTCGAAATCAGCGCGTCATAAGACTCCTTCGACATCCCTTCCGAATTCTCCCAATCGCCGCACTCCTTTTCCATCTCATCGGCCAAATCAAAAAATTCTTTTTGTTTCATAAAATTTCCTTTTTTTGTTTTCGTTGACTTTTACTTTTCTGCGTATCATAATATTTTAAGAGGTATTTTATCGCCCAATCAACCCTATGGAGGTTTCTATGAAACGAATTGTATTAACCGGCGGTGGTACAGCCGGCCACGTTACCCCAAATATTGCATTGCTGCCAAAGCTTCGCGAGCTTGGCTATGATGTTCATTATATCGGTTCCTATAATGGAATCGAAAAAACTCTGATCGAAGCCTGCGGTGTTCCATACTATGGAATCTCCTCCGGAAAGCTTCGCCGTTATTTTGATCTGAAGAACTTCTCAGATCCTTTTAAAGTGTTAAAAGGCTTTTCTGAAGCCTCTAAATTGCTCAAAAAATTGAAGCCTGATGTTGTATTTTCTAAAGGTGGTTTTGTATCCGTACCGGTTGTAATCGCTGCCAAACAGCACCGCATTCCGGTCATCATTCACGAATCTGATATGACACCGGGGCTTGCCAACAAACTCTCTATCCCAGCCGCATCCAAAGTATGCTGCAACTTCCCGGAAACGATGAACCATCTTCCTAAGGAAAAAGCAGTTCTTTCCGGCTCGCCAATCCGTCAGGAGCTCTTATCCGGCGACCGAAAAAAAGCCTTACAGTTTACCGGTCTTACGGGAGAAAAACCTGTGCTCTTAATTATCGGCGGTTCTTTGGGATCTGTTGTTGTAAACGAAGCTGTTCGAAGCATTTTGCCAAAGCTTCTTAAAAAATTTGAAATCATTCATCTGTGCGGAAAGGGCAAATTAGATCATACCTTAACCGCAATGAACGGTTACGTACAGTATGAGTACATTTCCGACGAACTGAAGGATCTGTTCGCACTTTCCGATATTGTAATTTCCCGTGCAGGTGCAAACTCCATCTGTGAGTTCTTAGCACTTCGAAAACCGGCACTTCTGATTCCTCTCTCAGCAGCTGCAAGCCGCGGAGACCAGATCTTAAATGCCCGTTCCTTTGAAAAGCAAGGCTATGCCGCAGTTCTTGAAGAAGAACAGTTAAATGGCGATACCCTCTATGAAGCCTTAAGCGCACTCTGGGAAAATCGTGATTCATACGTAAATGCCATGGCAACCAGCCCGATGGGCAATTCCATCGAAACAATCACTGGCCTTTTAGAAGAATTGGCGGCTCAGAAAAAATCATAATATTGCTGACCAATCTTCTTTTTCAAATAGGCTCTTGCTCTGGATTTCATAACATCCACATTTCCGGGTGTTGTATTTAACACCTTGGCAATCTGTGAACTTGTCATTCCCACGATGCAGGAGTCAATCAATATATAATACCAGTTTGGATTCTTTTCATAGAGAAGACTGCAGGCAGTCCGTACAAGTTCGCGGGCTGCCTTTTGTTTTGCCTCTTTCTCAAAACACTCCTCTGCGGATTCGCAGGCACCTTCTATCTGTTCTACCAATTCACAAGGGTCCATGGAATGAAGCTCTACGCTTCCGCCTTTCTTTGCATAATCTTTTGCAATATTTCCAGATACAACAATCAGCCACTGCTTCACTGTATCGTCTTCCAGAAAGTCCAGATGCTCATACATCTTAATAAATGTTTCCTGTGCTACATCTTCTGCCAACTGGTCATCGACGATCTTGCCTGCATTTACCTTTACCAGCTTCTGATAAAGATTCAGGTATTTATGAAATCTATCCAGTTTTTGACTCATCTTTTGTATCTCTCACATTATGCAAGTTTTTCTAAAATTTCTTTTCTTTGCTCATCACTCAGAGAGCCTGGTGTCCAGAGATCACCCACACCGTCTCCATCGTAACGTGGAATTAAATGTAAATGATAGTGGTACACCGTCTGACCTGCTGCCAGCCCATTGTTCTGTACAAGGTTCAGACCGTCTGCATGGAATGCCTTTACAAGCTTTTCTCCCCATACCTTTGCCAGGCAGATGGATTTGGAAAGCATTTCTTCCGGCATTTCATAAATGTTTGCATAATGATTTTTCGGAATTACCAGCGCATGTCCAAATGTGGCCGGACCAATGTCTAAAATAATAGCAAAATCATTATCTTCGTATAATTTTGTGGATGGAATCACTCCATCTAAAATTTTGCAAAATACACAATTTGCATCTCTCATTTTTTTCATTCTCCTTTTCCAAAATGCATTTACGTTTTTTCATTTTATCACGGTAAAGCAATTTTGCCTACTTTACTTTTTCGCACCTTTGTCGAAATCTGTCGAACGATTTTTCTGTTATTTTACAGAAATCAATGTTACGATTTTCCCTAGAGGTGATACCTATGTCCAATGTAAACAATCTATCAGAGGAATCTCTTGAACTTTCTAAAATGTTCCATGAAATAAAAAATCCTCTTACTCTAATAAACAGCTCCCTGCAGCTGATTGAAAGCGATCATCCAGAAGTAAAGACCTTTCGCTTCTGGAATCAGACCATGGAAGATCTAAAAAATCTTCGGGGACTGATTGACGAATTATCTTCCTTTCAAAAAGGAAATGTGCTAAATATTACAACCATCAACCTCTTTGATTTTACAGAAGATCTTTTAGAATCCACCGCCGGATTTCTTTTAGAGACCGGGACGCCGCTAACGCTGACCTGTGACATTCTGGATCTTGATTTTCCTGCTGACGAAGTGAAGCTTCGCCAGGCAATCATTAATCTTTTAAAGAATGCTGCAGAAAGCTCTGAAGCAGGAAGCCCCATCGAGCTTCGCATTACTGCGGATGAAACCACGCTCCATATCTGCGTCGCAGACCATGGCTGTGGTATGAGCAAGGAACAGATGGATAAGATCTTTGAACCTTTTCATACCACCAAATCCTACGGTACGGGACTTGGCTTACCTATCGTGAAACGAATCATTTCATCTCACGGCGGAAAGCTGTCCATAGATTCCAGAGAAGGGGCAGGTACGACCGTCCTAATCAGCCTGCCTCTCTCATTTTAAATTTATCAACAGATTGTTTCATGTTTTCCAATACCAAAAAAGAGCTTGTTTTCACAAGCTCTTTTTTGGTATTCGTGGATTAAAATCCTACCATCCAATTAACCAGCGATAGATTCCTGCATATTTTTCAGAAGAAACACTCCATGAGAAGTCTTTCGCCATTCCTCTGTCAACCATTTCATTCCATTTATCTCTCTGTTCGAAGTAGACCTTCTTAGAGTAGTTAATGACATTTAACATATCTCCAGCATCATAGTTTGTGAAGGAGAATCCGTCACCTGTGCTTTCGTATTCATTATAAGGAATGACTGTATCTTTCAGACCACCTGTTTCACGAACGATTGGTACTGTACCATAGCGGAAGGAAATTAACTGAGTAAGTCCGCATGGTTCGAATCTTGATGGCATTAAGAATGCATCTGCTGCTGCATATAATTTCTGTGCAAGGTTGTTAGAATAGCAGATGTTTGCAGATACCTGGCCTGGTCTTGTCCAAGCATAGTGACGGAACATGTTTTCATAACGTCCTTCACCTGTACCGATAACAACCAGCTGTGTATTGTCATCCACAATACCTTCCATCACTGCATTGATAAGATCCAACCCCTTCTGGTCTGTCAGACGGGATACAAGTCCGATCATGTATTTATTAGGGTCTACCGGGAGTCCTAATTCTTCCTGAAGTTTCAGTTTGTTCTGAACTTTCTTTTCTCTCCAGTCAGCCGCACTGTAGTTTACATAAATATTTCCATCTGTTGCCGGGTTGTATACATCGTAATCAATACCGTTTACGATACCCTGCATATCAAAATGACGGGACTGTAACAGACCTTCCATGCCTTCGCCGTATTCAGCTGTCTGGATTTCCTGTGCATAAGTTTCAGATACAGTTGTGATGTAGTCTGAGTATGTGAGACCGCCTTTTAACATATTTGCATCATGTTTGTATTCCAGTTTATCTGGTACGAATAAGTAATCGCCAAATCCACTGATTTCCTGCATTGTCTTAATATCCCAGATACCCTGGAATTTTAAGTTATGGATTGTGAATACTGTTTTGATGTTGTGGAAATATGGGTCATCTGCAAACTGGTTCTTCAGATACACTGGAATGAAACCTGTCTGCCAGTCATGGCAGTGAATGAGATCTGGTCTGAAGTCAATCGTTTTTAATACAGATAATACTGCTTTAGAGAAGAATGTGAATTTTTCAACGTCTCCTCTGATATCGCCATATGGTTTTTCTCCACCGAAGTAGAATAAGTTATCGATGAAGTAGTATGTGATTCCGTCTAATACGTAGCGCATAACACCACAATGGGTATCAGCAAATTTTCCGCCAAGTCCTAAATAGAAATGTCCCAGGTATTCGAATTCATTTCTGTATCTTTCAGGAATACAAAGATAGTTTGGCAGGATCACGCGTACATCAAATTCATCTTTATTAAATGCTTTTGGAAGGGCACCTGCTACGTCGGCAAGTCCACCGGTTTTGATGAATGGTACGCATTCGGATGTTGCGAATAAGATCTTTTTCATTGAACTTTCCCCCATATAAAATATTAGTGTCCGAATAAAATTTTTCTAATTTTAATAATACCTTAGTTTTTCCGAAAAAACAATGGATTCTTTTGTTTTTCCGGAAGCTGTGCCAGAATAATAGCCAAAAACATCAGTATACAGCCCAAAATTTCCCGGCCGCTTAAGGTCTGATTTAAGATCACCCAGCCTGCCAGCACAGAAAATACACTCTCTAAGCTCAAAATCAGCGAAGCAACTGTCGGGTCCATATTTTTCTGTCCGACGATCTGCAGGGTATATGCAACTCCGCAGGAAAGCACCCCCGCATAAAGGATTGGAAGCCAGCCGCTTAAAATGCTGTGAAGACTTGGGGATTCTGTAACAAATGCAATTGCAGTAGAGATTACTCCACACACAAAGAACTGAATGCAGCTCATGCGTACCCCATCCACCCTTGGTGAAAAATAATCAATGATCAAAATATGCAAGGAGAAAAACAGTGCGCAAATCAGCACCAGAAAATCACCTTTTGACAAGGAAAAGCTTTCACTGGTCATACAGAGCATGTAAAGGCCGATGGTCGCCAGCACAACGCCAATCCACACCTTGGCTCCGACTTTTTTCTTCATAAAAAGTCCAAAAACTGGTACGATCAAAATATACATTGCAGTGATAAATCCAGCTTTTCCGACCGTAGTAAAGGAAATGCCAAACTGCTGAAAATTGCTTGCGATACAAAGCATAACACCACAACAGATGCCGCCCAAAATCAGCGTTTTTTTATCACCTTTCTGTTCTAAAAATTTCTCCTCTCCAAGCTCCTTTTTCTTCTGTCCATCCAGAAAAAAAATGACCGGAATCAGCACGATGGCACCAATGAGACTTCGTACTCCATTAAAGGTAAAGCAGCCTACCGCCTCACCGCCTACGCTCTGTGCCACAAAAGCAACACCCCAGATGAATGCTGTCAAAAGCAGCAGCAGACTGTTCTTCATTTGTTCTTTTCTCATAACATTTCTCCTAAAAGTTTTCTTTTGCTGTCCCGGATATGATATACTCATTCCAAAGACTGCGAGAGTTCATCTCCCGCACATAAATTAAAATATAAAGGAGATTTCCATGATTTGCAACAACTGTGGTGCTCATTTTGATGATGATCTTCCAAAGTGTCCTTACTGTGGTGACTTTCATTATGCCGGTGCTCAGAAAGAATATATGGATAAACTGGAGAACATGAAAGAAAATCTGGATACCCTGGAAAAATCTGTTCCCCAAATGTATACTAACGAACTAAAAACGCAGGTAAAACATGTACGAAAAATTGTTCTGATCATCATAAGTATTCTGGCTGTACTGATGCTTTTGTTTTTCATGTGCTTTCATTTAGATTCCTTTAGCTCCAGAGATGAAAAACAGGTACTTCTTTTTACAAAAGAGGCATACCCTGTGGCAGATGAATATTACGAAGCAGGGGATTATGAAGGACTTTTGACCTTTTATCACACCTCTATGTCCGAAAATGAAAATGCAGACTTTTACAGTTGGGATCATTATGCATTTTTAATCTGCTACGAAAATTTAACCTTTTTCCGAGATGCAGCAGAGAAATTGGACACGGATAACTTTTCTGACTACGATATGCAGGAGCTGCTCTACTGCTATATCTCCAATCATTATTATCAAAAAGGATATCCTATGGAGAAAGCCGACCAGGAACTGGTCTCTTCCTTTGAAGAAGAAATGGAAGCGGTCATTGACAGCCTTTCTCTGACGGAAGAAGAACTCAAAGAGTTCAACGACCTTCTAAATGCAAACGAATATCCATCCTGGTCTGATATCGATAAATTCAGCCAAAAGGTCTATAAAAGAATATACTAGGAGGACTGCCTATGAGATGTCAGTCATGTAACGCCCCTCTGTCTTTAGAAGATGAAAAATGTCCATATTGCGGGACACCAAATCCGGACGCCATAAAGCATCGTCAGGAAATGAATCGTTTTTCCGGAGAATTTGAAAGAACCCAATCCTCGGTCTTAAGAACTGCAGGGGAAAATGCACAGAAATCCATGCGCATTATAATTCTTTGTATCATGGTAATTCTATTGATCCTAAGTTTTTTATTCTTAGGTTTTAGTTGGAATATTGCATACAGTATTACAAAATTGCAGGCCGCCACTAACAGCGAAAAATACTGCGCAATGTTAGATCAATATGAAGAAGAAGGCGATTTTCTCTCTTTCGCTGCATTGTACGACCAGAAATCCCTGTACGGAGCAGATGCCTACGAGGAATATCGATATGTCTACAATGCTGCATCCAATTACACTAATATTTTTAACTACATCACCAGACTACTGGAAGAAGAACCCTGGGAAGGTTCTCATGATGATGCATTGAAATATTTATGCCAATCTCTTAATTATTATTACGAGGCTGCAGAACGGGAGCCTTATGATTACTACTACGAAATCGGGGCTTATGATCAGAGACATTTGGATGCTGTAGAACGCATTACGGAAAAAATTGAAAATCTGCTGCAGCTGACTTTCTCCATCACCGAAGAAGAAATGGAGACATTCAGAGAATTCTCTCCGGCGGAAAAACAGGTATTTATCGAAAGGAGGTACGCAGAACATGAGTAAGACTTTTCACATAGTCACAAACATTGTCATCATTGTTCTTGCCTTCCTCATCATTCTTTTTACAGGAATGGGAATCTTTGAAATGGCTGATGGGATGAGGGTCTATACAGTTTCTGAAGACTCCATGCTCTACGCACTGGAAGATGGACGATACGGTGATCTGGTGTCTGATTACCACAGAAACATTGTCTCTGATGCAAAAACAACTAAGACCATGGAAGAATGTTACGCCATTGCAAGGTACTATGAAGCTGCTGTCGACTATAAGCTTGCACTACAGGAAAATGACAATGAACTTTTAGAACGTTCCAAAAATCAAATGGACGACGCTTCCAATAAAATGGGAGATCTCTCCTATGCTCAAGGTGAGATTAACAAACTGTTAGAAATTGAATAAATACATAAAAACTCCCTATGAAACTTCATTGTTCATAGGGAATCTTTTTACGTTCTTTTATTCTCCAATTTTGGAAATCACATTCTTATTTAAACGAATCATAAATACAATACTTGCTATCAAAGATGCAAACTCGGCAATCGGAAATGCAAACCATACCAGTCTGACTTCCCCGCTCAGTGCAAAAAGATACGCCACCGGCAAAAGAACCAGAAGCTGTCTTGCGACAGACATGATCATACTGTAGAATGCATGGCCTAGTGCCTGGAATATACTGGAGCATGCGATACAAAAGCCTGCAAATACAAAGCTTAAGCTGATCACACGAAGTGCCGGAACACCAATAAACAGCATTGTCTCAGAAGCATCGAACATCTTTAACAGCACATCCGGGATTGTCTGGAATACGATAAGTCCCACAATCATGATACATACTGCAATAATAATACTTGTCTTAATCGCCTTTTTCACACGTTCTCTGTTTCCAGCTCCATAATTGTAAGCAACAACCGGAATTACCCCATTGTTCAATCCAAACACCGGCATAAAGATAAAACTCTGAAGCTTAAAGTAAACACCAAATACCGCTGCCGCTGTGGACGTAAATCCTAACAGAATACGGTTCATACCATAATTCATCACGGAACCGATAGATGCCATAACAATTGATGGAACCCCGATTGCATAAATCTGTTTGATCAATGCAAAATCCGGACGAAATTCTCTTAAGTGAATATCAATTTCCTTATTCTTTTTCTTATTTAAAATAAAACCTGCAATCGCACCAACGAACTGACCAATCACCGTAGCAAGCGCTGCACCTGCAACACCCATTTTCGGAAACCCGAACATACCAAAGATCAAAATTGGGTCAAGGATGATGTTTGTAATCGCTCCAAGTCCCTGTGTTACCATAGAATATACGGTTCTGCCCGTTGCCTGAAGCATACGTTCACAGAAAATGGAAATAAATACACCCAAACTCAAACAGCAACAGATCTTTGTATACTCTGTTCCATAAATCACAATTTCCTCAATATCTGTCTGACTTCTGAAAAAAGGTTCTGAACCAAACCATCCAATGATCAAAAACACCAGATAACTTGCCACTGCAAGGAAAATTGCATGGTTGGCAATTTTATTTACTTTTTTAAAATCCTTTGCTCCCAGGTTTCTGGAAAGGAGCGCATTGACACCTACTGCAGTACCAGTAGCAACTGCAATCATCAGATTCTGCAGCGGAAACGCCATAGAAACTGCTGTCAGCGCGTTTTCGCTGATCTGCGCAACGAATATGCTGTCTACAATGTTGTATAATGCCTGTACCAGCATGGATGCCATGATTGGCAAAGACATAGTAATGATTAGTTTCGGGACAGGCATAACGCCCATCTTATTTTCCTGTCTTACTTCTTCCTGCATTTTCTCACCTGCTTCTTTCTTAATTCTTCTTAATTTTCACACGTTTTTTTAGTGTATCATAAAGTATATCTTTCTGCACAAAAAAAGCACCGTCCCCAAGGCTGAACCTCAAAAACAGTACTTCCAGTGCACCTTCAGGGGCTCGAACCCTGGACACCCTGATTAAGAGTCAGGTGCTCTACCAACTGAGCTAAAGGTGCATCTCTATGCATTTTTCAACGCAAGAGTTATTATATACAGTTGCATCAAAAAATGCAAGTACTTTTTTTAATTTTTTTATCGGTCAGCAATCAGCTTACAAATCGGATTCCCCTGAGAGGAAAATTTCTCCTCATATTCCGTCATAATATTTCCCTCATTCATCTCCTCATTATGGTGAAGATCAAAGGTATGTGCCACCAGATTCCATCCAGCTTCCTTTACAGATTCTAAAGAAAATTCAAACAGCGGACGATTATCTGTCTTAAACTCTACTTTCCCGTCTTTTTTCAGAATCTTGTTATAGCGTCCGAAAAATGTGGTGCTTGTCAGACGTCTTTTTGCATGACGATCCTTTGGCCATGGATCAGAGAAATTCAAGTAGATACCATCAACCTCTCCTTCTGCAAATACTTTTTCAATATTTTCTGCATCCATACGGATAAATACCAGGTTTGGAAGCGGCTCTTCCTCTTTATCCATTTTCTCCAATGCTCTAAGCAGCACACTGCTGTATTTTTCAATTCCCACATAATTGTTTTCCGGATGACGCTTTGCCAGTGCCATAATAAACTGACCCTTTCCCATCCCTACTTCAATATAGATTGGATGATCATTTCCAAAAATCTCATGCCATGTTCCGGCCTTTGTCTCCTCTTCATGTACCACGTAATCGCTCGCCCCAATGACCTCTCTGGAGCCCTTAATATTTCTTAATCGCATGATTTTCTCCTTATAATTTGACTATCCACATTCTACAACAAATCCTCTCACTTGAAAAGTGTTGATATTATTCTGAATTTTCTGACAATTTACAACGGTATTTTCTATTTTTTGACATTCCAAAAGTCAACATTTTTTTCAAAAAATCTATCCACATTTGTGAACTTTATCAAAATGTCACAAAACATTTGTTTCGAAAAAAACTATGTAAACCGTGGAAAATCCTAAAATTTTATGTGGACGAAGTGGATAACTCGGTTGATAAGTTGGATTTTTCCATATTTCCCACATTTTTAGATGTGGATAACTTTTTTTTGCTTTTTAAAAGTTTGGGCATTTTTTTTCGACAAAAAAATTTGATTGTGCAAACTGCTGATTTTCACTTTTTCTTCCACATTTTTTATCCACACCCCCTATGTGGAAAATGTGGATAATTGGGGATAACTTATCCACTGCCTAGTTCTTACCAAATACAAACCGCTCCACAGCATATGCCACACCGCTCTCATCATTAGAAAGGGTCACGTAATTTGCTGTTTGCTTAATCTGTTCTGTTGCATTTTCCATCGCTACCGCCACATAAGCTTCCTTTAACATAAATAAGTCATTTTCAGAGTCTCCACAGGCCATCGTCTGATCCATATCCACACCTATGCGTTCTGCCAGAAATCTTAAGCCAGTGCCTTTCGTAACACCTGCTCTTGTAAATTCCCAGTTATGAAATCCGCCGCACAGATACTGCACCTGTGGATAACGCTCTAAAATCTCTGTTGTGCGGTCGCGGTCAAGATAAGTACCGTCCTCTAATAACGCAAAATTGATCGTTGCCTTTTCTACCTGCTTCCCGGTGCCCTTAATATATTCCGGCAGATCATCCACTACGATTCTCGTTTTTTCAATATGCTCATACAAAGACTCCGGCATATCCATTTTTCTGATATTATGACAGACTGACCTTGGACAATATACAAGTCCCTCAATATAAACATCATAATACACATCCAGCTTTTTCAATTCCTCAATAATGGTACATACCACCTCATGATCCAGGCAATCTGAAAATACGCATTCCATATTCGGAAGTTTATAGACACCAGAACCATTTCCCGTAATAGCATAGCGAACGCCGATTTCATAAAGCATTTCTATCGGCAGCTCTGAATAAGCTCTTCCAGTGGCCACAGCTACTGCAACGCCTGCCTCCGTGGCTCTTTTTAAGGTATCTTTATCTTTTTCAGAAATTTCTCCCTGACTATTAAACAATGTTCCATCCATATCTAACGCAATTAGTTTTACTTGTCTCATAATCTTTCCTCCATTGTTTTCTTACGGCTATTTTACCTGATTTTTTTGAAAAATAAAATACAGGACTGACCTGTTTTCCTGTCAATCCTGTAATCATTTTAAATATTTTGTTTAAAATCTACTGTTAACGAACACCGTTTAGAAAATACGTCTTACTGCAAGAACCTGTCTGTAAGTTACCGGAGAAGTATATTTAATACCTGTTGCTGCTGTACTTGCATGAACGATTGTATTATTACCAACATAAATTCCAACGTGACCTGAGTAACAAATAATATCACCTGGCTGTGCCTGACTTAAAGATACTCCATATCCTACATTTCTCAAAGCACTTGAAGAGTGTGGTAATGATACACCGAAGTTCGCATATACACTCATAACAAATCCAGAGCAGTCTGCACCGTTTGTTAAGCTTGTTCCTCCATAAACGTATGGATTACCCACAAATCTGCTTGCAAAATTTGCAACCGCCTGTCCGGAAGAAGATCCTGCAGAATTTCCAACCACCTGACTGCCGGAACCTGACTTCTTCGCTGCTGCTGCATTGGCTGCCTTTCTTGCTGCCTCTTCTTTTGCAAGACGTGCTGCCTCTTCTTCTTTTGACTCTGCCTGTACATATTCAGTATGAAGCATTACATAATCAATGGAAACCCAGCCTTCACCTTCTTCGATGGATACTTTGACCCAGCCTTCCACTTCTTCCTTTACGACCAGCTCTTCACCTTCCGGAACGAGACCTAAGATAGAGCTTTCTGTAGTTGCATCTTCACGTACACGGAGTGTCTCTGTGATGACTGTAGCAAATCTTGTACCAACTTCTTTTGCAAGTTCCTGTGCTTCTTCTCCTACAACTACATATTCCTTTTTTACATATCCTTCAGAAATGGAACCGGAGGAAATTTTATACCATCCATCTACTTCTTCCAAAACCTGTCCTGCAGATTTATCGTATAACTTCCCTACGATCTCTTCCTCTTCGCTTGGTCCTTTTCTTACATTCACATAATCATTGACCTTCGCGATACAAAGGTTCTTGTTTGTTGCTGCAGTATCAAGATATTCCATAATCTTTTTATCTGCATTAATGGTATTTGCTTCGTAGGCTTCCAGCGCGGAGGCAATCCCAGCACTGCTTCCCAGACTTAAAGCTGCAGCCTTGGACTCCATGCTTCCAAAAGAGAGCACTGCCACTGCTGCCAATGTATATATCAGAAATTTATTTTTCATGTGTACCTCAATTTTTTAAAAATATAATACGTTTTATTACAAAAATATTACATTTACTATAACAATTATGTCTATTATTGTCAACCGATTGTAAAAATTACCAGAATCCTAAATTAGCTATTTTCAAAAAGCCAGTTTTTTTCTATACTACTCTTATCGCAAACTACAGAAAGGAATTCTGCTATGGCTGACCGCAACAGACAAAAAAAAATTGCAATTATTAACGATATGTCCGGCTTTGGCCGCTGCTCAATTGCAGTGGAGCTTCCTATTATTTCTCATATGAAAGTACAGTGCTGTCCGATCCCCACTTCCATTTTCAGCAATCATACTGGCTATGACAGCTTCTTTTTTGAAGATTTCACAGAGCAGATGGTTCCTTATATTGAAGAATGGAAAAAACTTGATCTGAAATTTGACGGAATCTGTTCCGGTTTTCTTGGTTCTGCCAGACAGATTGAGATTGTACAAAATTTTTTCAAACACTTTAAATCAGAAGATACCATTGTAATTCTGGATCCTATTATGGGAGATGATGGAAAGCCTTATGCCACCTATACCGATGAGCTGTGCCAGAAAATGAAGCATCTGGTTCCTTATGCCGACATTATCACGCCAAATCTGACAGAAGCCTGTATTCTGACAGATACACCATATAAAAAGCGCTGGAAGTTAAAAGAACTTCGGGAATTGACAGAAAAACTTGAAAAAATGGGACCTGCAAAAATCGTGATCACTGGTATCCCACAAGGCTCCTATGTGGCAAATTACTGCTATGAGTCCGGCAGAGAACCTTCTATTATAAAAACACACAAGGTAGGAACTTCCCGTTGTGGTACCGGAGACATTTTTTCCTCCATTGTTGCTGCCGATGCAGTCAATGACGTGGAATTTTATACCTCTGTACGAAAAGCTTCTTTATTTATAAAAAAATGTATCGTGAAATCTATTGAACTGGATATCCCGCTGACTGACGGTGTGTGCTTTGAGGAAATTCTATATAAATTAAGCTAAAATATTAAAAAAGGGGTTGCAAATTCCCCTTTTTTATTTTATACTAATATCAGTAATAATTATTGTTTTTGAATTTAAGAAAGGATGAACCATGGCCGCATTAAAGCACAGCCGCCAACGAGACTGCATTAAAGAATTTCTCATTGGACGACACGATCACCCCACTGCCGACATGGTATACGCCCATGTAAGAGAAGAATTTCCTCATATCAGCCTCGGCACAGTTTACAGAAATTTATCTCTTCTCTCAGAAATCGGTGAGATCAGAAAGATTACCTGTAACGGACCAGACAGATTTGATGCAAATACCATGCCTCACTACCACTTTACCTGTAACTGCTGCGGAAGTGTAGAGGATTTGGAATTTGAACAGGCACCCGACTTCTCAGGGGTACTCCCTATGAACTTTAGTGGTATCATTGAACAGATAAACTTAGACTTTAACGGTACCTGCGAAGCATGTATAAAAAAATCTTAAAATCATAAAAATAGTATTGACAACCAAATAAAATATGATATACTTAAATCAGTAATAATTACTATTATTACTAACTACCAAAGAATTTTAAAAAATATATATAAAAAGGAGAAACAAATTATGGCAAAATATGTATGTTCAGTATGCGGTTACGTTCACGAAGGAGATTCTGCTCCAGAAGTATGTCCAGTATGTAAGGTTCCAGCAGAAAAATTCACAAAACAGGAAGGAACAATGTCTTGGGCAGCTGAACACATCGTTGGTGTAGCTGAAGGCGCTCCAGAAGACATCATTATGGACTTAAGAGCAAACTTCGAAGGCGAATGCTCAGAAGTTGGTATGTACCTTGCTATGGCTAGAGTAGCTCACAGAGAAGGATATCCAGAAATCGGTTTATACTGGGAAAAAGCAGCTTATGAAGAAGCAGAACACGCAGCTAAATTTGCTGAATTATTAGGCGAAGTTGTTACAGCAAGCACAAAGAAGAACCTCGAAATGAGAGTTGCAGCAGAAAACGGTGCTACAGCTGGTAAATTTGATCTTGCAAAACGTGCAAAAGAATTAAACCTCGACGCTATCCATGATACAGTTCATGAAATGGCACGCGATGAAGCAAGACACGGCAAAGCATTCCAGGGTCTTTTAGAAAGATACTTTGGATAAGAACTGGTCCACCCTTATTGAAACTGACGTTTTAATAAGTAAAACATAATAGCCTCTTAAATGGAAGGGATGAATCCGCTTTGGATTCATCCTCTTTTTGTTCTGTAAAAATGATTAAAAACCTTTATTTTTCGCCATTTTTTAACATTTCTCTTGTTTATTTTATGGTTATCCCCTATAATTTGAAAGAATCTAAAATTTTTATAAATTTTATAAATAAAAAATGAATTATAATAAGATGGGGGAATTTATGCTTAATCAACGACCTGATGGCCGTGCCATTCAAAACCTGGAACCAATGCAGATGATCATGCCTTATGTTATGAAGACTCGTACCGATTCTATGAATATGTACGAAGATACTTTTGTCTGTGATCCTATGGATGCTTATATTAAAGAAAAAGCCTCAGAAGGTATCAATTTAAGTTATATGCACATTATCATTGCCGCAATTGTTCGCCTCATTGCTTTAAGACCACAGCTGAACCGTTTCTGTATGAACGGAAAGATTTACGCCAGACCAAAAATCTGGGTAAGCTTTGTCGTACATCCAACCCTTCGAAATGAAAGTGTAGGAACTACCATCAAGCTCTGCTTTGAAGGAACAGAAACTATTTTAGAGATTGCTGAAACCATTAACAAAGCAATCGAGAAGGAAACCGTAGGGCGTACCGGAGAAAACGATACTGATAAACTTCTTCGCACATTGATGAAAAAGATTCCCGGACCACTCATCAAACTGGTAGTCAATACATTGCTCTGGATGGACAAGCACAATATTCTTCCAAAAGCAATTGTGGAATTAAGCCCATTCCATACATCCTTTTTTATTACCAACCTGAAATCACTTGGGATCAATCACATTTACCATCATGTATATGAGTTTGGAACTACCGGATTATTCTTTGCCATGGGAAAAGAGAAACAGGTTGCTTCTGTACAGGGCAATACCGTCATTGCACAAAAAGAGATGGGATTTGGACTGGTCTGCGACGAACGATTCTGTGATGGGCTTTACTTTGCATTATCTCTTCGTAAACTGCGCAGATTTATGCAGAATCCATCCTCTCTGGAAAAACCGCTTGATAAGAAGATTGAAGATGTGGATTAAAATCAATTGTATACATAACAGTACTTAAGGGAGAATCATAAGTGATTTTCCCTTATTTTATAAGGATTTTTCATAAAAAACAGGCATTTTAGTAAGAATAATATATTTATTTTTTATCGAAATATGATATAGTATTTATGTATTTAATTTACCAAAGGTGGGATAAAAGGTATGGAAAGAAAAATCGGTACAGTATCAAGGGGCGTTCGCTGCCCTATTATTCGTGAAGGAGATAATCTTGTAGATATCGTAGTAACCAGCGTTATGGAAGCAGCTGAAAGTGAAGGATTCGAGCTTAGAAACCGTGATGTAATCGGTATTACAGAATCTATCGTAGCCCGTGCACAGGGTAACTACGCAACTGTTGAAGACATTGCAGCAGATGTAAAAGCAAAAACAGGTGGAGAAACCGTTGGTGTTATTTTCCCAATCCTCTCCAGAAACCGTTTTGCAATCAACTTAAAAGGTATTGCAATGGGATGCAAAAAAGTAGTTCTCATGCTCAGCTATCCAAGCGATGAAGTAGGTAATGCATTACTTACTTATGATCAGTTAGACGATGCAGGAATCAACCCATATTCAGATGTTTTATCATTAGAAAAATATCGCGAATTATTCGGCTCAAACGTACATGAATTTACAGGTGTTGATTATGTAGACTACTATGCAAGCCTCGTACGTGAAGCAGGCGCTGATGTAGAAATCGTATTTGCTAATCAGGCAAAAACAATTTTAAACTACACAGACTGCGTTATCAACTGTGACATCCACACAAGAGTACGTACAAAACGCATCTTAAAAGAAAATGGTGCAAAAGTTGTACTTGGTCTTGATGATATTATGAATGCTCCAGTAAACGGCAGTGGATACAATGAAAAATATGGTCTTTTAGGATCTAACAAAGCAACTGAAGGAAAGATCAAACTCTTCCCACAGGAATGTAAGGATTTAGTAGTTGCTATCCAGAACAAACTGTTAGAAAAAACAGGCAAACTCATCGAAGTTATGGTATACGGCGATGGTGCTTTCAAAGATCCTCAGGGTAAAATCTGGGAACTTGCAGACCCTGTTGTTTCTCCAGCATTTACAGATGGTCTCATTGGTACACCAAACGAATTAAAATTAAAATACCTTGCTGACAATGATTTTGCAAACCTTAGCGGCGCAGAATTAAAAGAAGCAATCTCTAACAGTATCAAAGCAAAACAGGATAACTTAGTAGGCAACATGGCTTCTCAGGGTACAACCCCTAGACAGTTAACAGACCTTCTTGGTTCTCTGTGTGACTTAACATCCGGTTCCGGAGATAAGGGTACACCAATTATTCTCATCCAGGGATACTTTGATAACTACACAACAGATTAATTAATGATCTAAAATAAGGCTCTTAAAGCTTACGCTTTAGGAGCCTTGTTTCATGCGTTTTAATCTGCGCTTTTCCGCAACTTGTTTTTTCATCTCACAGATTTTTTCCACATCTTCCTCGGAAATTGGTTTTACAATCTTGATTGGAAAAACCATATGTGGGTCACCCGCATATTTTTTCATCTGAATCTTTCCACGCACAAATCCGTGAAACGGACATTTAGCCACACAGTAATATTTCTTGGAATTTCCTGTAAACCACATGACCTTTTTACGAAGGGCAGTTCTGCAGATTGGACATTTGATAGAACAGACGCTCTTATCCTCCATAGCCTCTTCCTTGGAAGGGAAAACCCTGTAAACATATTTGCTGTAAGTCTTAAATCTCAAACAAACCTCATCCTTTTTCGTCAATGGAGGTTTATAGTAATCTACAGACACCCGTTCCATGGCTTCTTTATTTTCGAGAAGTCTCTGGAAAATCCTTGCCACATAACGTGCATCATTGACCGCACTGTGGAACATTAAATCTTTTTCAAATTCAAATACGTCTACCGCATGTTCTACTGTTCTTCGTAGCTTTCCGTCCTCAAAAACAATGGAGAAGATTTTCTGCACGTCATAATATTTCATGACTTTAGGAAATGCATTTTCAATCTGATAATACTGCATATTCTGCTGCAATTGCCAAAGATCCTGAGAACCCCAGGTGCAGAAAACATAATCATCCTCGCAAAACTGCATCAGATGCATAAATGCTTCCTGAAAAGAAACACCATTCTTTAAATCCTCATCACTTAGAGCAACGACTTCTTTTACCGCCGAATGCAATTTTTTATACACAGAAGGACGTACAACACAATTAAAAATGTCCTGTACGTCTCCTTTTTCATTTAATTTTACTGCACCAATCTGAATTATTTCAAAGGGCAGCTCCTTTTTTTCAAAATTTTTGCCCTTTGCTGACTGGTTCCATTCCAAATCTAAAATAATATAATTCATAACACCAAAATACTGCTATCTATGCTAATAATTCTAAGATTTTTTCCTTAGGAACAGCTCCAATCTGCTGTGCCACAACTTTGCCGTCCTTAATCACTACTAATGTAGGAATGTTAACAACCTTAAAGATTCTTGCAAGCTCCATCTGGTCATCTACATTGACCTTACCTACTTTAATATCTGTTCTTTCTTCCGCAATTTCATCTATAATCGGAGAAACCATGCGGCATGGTCCACACCACACTGTCCAGAAATCCAAAAGAACAGTTCCTTTATATTCCGCTACTTCTTCTTTAAAATTATTTTTTGTAATATCAATAACTGCCATAATCATTCCTCCTGTACTTTTGTTCTATATTTTATTATAACCTGATTTTTCATCTTATCAGTGATAACATCACAAAAACAGACTTACTTCTTTTTCCAGATACGCGCTTCATACGCACCTAATGTATCCTCTATATTTCCTGTAGTAAAAATACATTCAAATTCTTTATTTCTATATGCTTTCTTTGTTTCTTTTCCAAGATTACAGTCCACAATGTATTCTGCACCATCCAGAGAACGTTTATATACAAACCGGTCTTTTTCCTTATTTAATACATCAAATTCTCCATAAATAAATGTCAAATCTGAATGACGCAGCTTGATCAGTTCTTTATAAACTTTTGTAATATTTTCTCTGATATTCTGCTTTAATCCTTTATGATAATCCGGAAGTTTTTCATTCCAAGGCAGAAGTACACGAGTATGTTCTCTCGTACCTGCTAAAATCTTTAAAAAGGCATCTTTCTCTGACATTTTTTCCAGATATTCTGCATAATAGCCTTTTGCCTCTACGTCCGTTATCTGATCCATGGAAGTAAATTGATAATTTACCAATCCCATTTCATCTCCCTGGAAAATAAAAGGTGTCCCCTTTAAAGTCAGCTGCATGACTGCCAGCAGTTTCATAATGGCTTCATGGTACTTCGTATCTTCTGTGATTTTATTGACCATACGAGGATTGTCATGATTATTATAAAATACCGACATCCAACAGTTATTTCCATAATTTGTCAGCCAGTCAATCATATAATCTCTGTAATAATTCAGGTCATATTCGTAACTATCCATACGCACATGCCCCGGTGTCTCCAGATGATCGAAAGAAAATACCATATCCAGCTCTTTTCTCTCTTCTCCTGTCACCAGCTGACACATTTTCATTCCAATTCCCGGTGTTTCACCTACAGAGAATGCATCATGAGGCGCAAATGCCTTTTCATGGATCTCATGTAAGAACTGATGAAGCTTTGGACCATAATAATAATGCTCGATTCCATAATAGCCCATCATCTGACCGATCACTTCATTTCCCTGCGGAAGACCCTCTTCCTTGGAAATGTAATTGATGACATCCATACGGAAACCATCCACGCCCTTATCCAGCCACCAGTTTACCATATCGATGACTTCTGTACGTACCTCCGGATTTTCCCAATTCAAATCCATCTGCTTTTTAGAAAATAAATGCAGCGCCCATGAATCGGATTTCTCGTAATAGTTCCATGCAGGACCTGCAAAAAAAGAATTCCAGTTATTTGGTTCTTTCTTACTGCCATCATCTTTTCTAAAATAATAGTAATCTCTATATTTAGAGTCCGGATCTTCCAGTGCTTTTTTGAACCATTCATGTTCATCAGAAGTATGATTCACGACCAAATCCATGATCAGCCGCATATCCCGCTTATGAACTTCCAAGAGCAGCTTATCAAAGTCCTCCATGGTTCCAAATTCTTCCATAATCTTGCGATAGTCCCGGATATCATAGCCATTATCATCATTTGGAGAATCATAGATCGGAGAAAGCCAAAGAGCATCTACACCTAAATCTTTCAAATAATCCAGCTTTTCAATGATTCCCGGAAGATCACCGATGCCATCTCCATTGGTATCATAAAAGCTTCTCGGATAAATCTGATAAAATACCGCTTCCTTCCACCATTTCTTTGTGATCGGTCCGCGAGATACGAACGGTACATCTTTTTCGCTGTTGATCAGATGAAGAAGCGCATCAAAAAATCCTTCTCCAAGCTTCGGCTTTGTCAGCACCGCGAGGGTCTTTAACTTTAAATTTGACACAAAAAAGTTTGTAATAGCCTTCTCAGGTAATCCCAGCTGCATAAGAACCTTCGCGATGGTATCATGTCCCACTGGTGTTTCATAAAGTTCGCCTACTTTACTATTCAGTGTCAGTTTTTTATTTTCGTTCATTGAGTTCCCTCACAATCTTTGCATACATTTCTTCATCTAAAATGTATTTTGAACGGTAAACCAAAAATCCTACTAAAATACAAATCAGCGGAAACACCATCATGGCCATTTTCAAAATAAAGATTCCCGAAGCTGTCATATCCGCAGCACTCTGGGCCTGGCTCATACCGGAAACAATTACAATGGCACCTACCACACCGCTTCCTACTGCACCGCCCATTTTATTGATAAATGGCTGCAAAGAAAAAGTAACGCTGTCATTTCTCTTACCAAATTTCCACTCACCATATTCCACACTGTCTGTTAAGAACATCAGTGTCATGACCTGAATAAATGCCTGCCCAATAAACAGAATCAGACCTGCGATTCCGATAAATAACATGGTATTTGTCGGTGCAAAGAAGAAAATAATATATCCTGCCACTACCATTGCTGTGGCAAATGCATATAATTTCTTTCTCGGAAAACGCTTGCCAAGCATTGGGAAAATAGACAATGCAAAGATCTGAGAAACACCTAGAATCAATGCAAAGATAGAATACATTCCTTCATCACCATATACATATTTAAAATAGTACAGACCAAAACTTGTGGTCGTACAATATCCAATCATAAATAACGCCATGGCAATGGCTGTTACAAGAAGCTGATCATTCTGGAAAATAATACGCACCAGTTCTTTTACAGAAGTATGTTCTTTCTTCTGGCTTTCCAGCTTCGGTTCTTTTACACCAAATACAGTGAAGCATAAAAATGCCAACATAATTGTCACAAGTACGATTGCAAGAATAAAGTAACCTTTCTGAAGGCTTCCTACTGCATTTCCAATCGCTTCTGTTACCGGAACGATCAGTGAAACCACTGCAAAAAGCCCGACACTTGCGCAAATACGTGCCACAGAACCAATCTGCTCACGCTCTCTCTGGTCCTGACTCAATGTAGGCATCATAGACCAGTAGGAAATGTCATGCATTGTATATGTAATTCCCCATAAAACGTAGATAATTCCAAATACTACAATGAACGCACCGCCGGAGAGTCCAAAATCTGTAAATAATAAAACTGTTAAAATACTGGACAGTACAGATCCAATGCAGATCCATGGCTTAAATTTTCCATATTTTGTGTGGGTATTGTCTACGATCACACCCATAAATGGATCATTAAACGCATCAAACACTCTGGCTGCCATAATAATGGCTGTTACCCACCAAAGCACTCCATCCGGCAAATGTAAAACATCTGTCAAATAAAACATTAAATACATACTGATCAGTGTATACACCATATCACGTCCCACAGTTCCAAGTCCGTAGGTCCATCTGTTATGATTCTTTTTCATTGGTCTTCTCCTTCTTTATTCTGTAATCTGTCGGCAGCTTTCTCTCTCTACCAGAGAATGAGGTACAATAATCTTTGTTGCCACAAGATTTGGATTTTCAATGTGGTTAATGAGCTGTGATGCTGCCTCGATACCAAGCTGACAAGAATTCACGTCAATGGAAGTCAATGGCGGATGAGTCAGTCGTGCGAACAGCGAATCATTAAATGATATAATCGACAGATCCTCTGGAATCGACAGACCACATAAAATACATACACGTTCCAGTGAAACCGCTAAGATGTCATCACTTACCACGATGGCAGTCGGACGGTCTTCTGAGGTCAGCAATCTTTGGAGCGGTTCGCATTCATCCAGATAAACACCCTCCACCTCAATGATATAGTCGCTGTTTACCGCCAGGTCATTCTGAAGCATGGAAAGCTGATATCCTGTTTTACGGTCTGCTGAAAACAGCTTAATACTTTCGCTTCCAAGATACGCAATCTTTCGATGTCCTAACTTATATAAATAATCTGTTGCTTCTTTTCCTGCCAGAACATTGTCATTATCAATGTAAATTGTCAGGTTCGCAAATTGCTGCGCCTTACCGATCAATACATAAAGAAGACCTTCTTCATTCAAATATTCAATAATAGCGTCATCTTCTTTGGAATAGAGCATAATAAATCCGTCTACCTGACCGCTTCGCACCATGGTGCGGATAGCTCCTAAAAGCTCTTCGCTATTCTGACCAGTGACAATGGTACTGATGTACTGTCTTCCATTACAGAACTGGCTGATGCCTCGGATGGTCTCTAAAAAGAACGGATTTTCGAAAGTCTCTCTTGCAGACGGCGGCAAAATAATACCGATAGTCTTGGAATTCTGACTCGCCAGATTGCTTGCCTGAAAGTTTGGCTCGTAGCCAAGCTGAATCATTGCCTTTCTTACTTTTTCTTTCGTTTCCTTGCTGATGGATGGATTATCCTTGCAAGTTCTTGATACTGTGGATGGCGAAACCCCTGCTAACGCTGCCACATCTTTTATCGTTACTGCCATACTAAAATACCTCTCGCTTCTATATATAAAGTAATTCTTAAAATCAAAATTTCCCCATAAATATCATATGTGATTTTGTGTATTTTTTCAACAAAGAAGAAAGCAGGTTGTTTCACCTGCTTTCTTCTTTGTTATAGTTTTAAACTAAACCTTATATACAAAATTGCTAATTCTTTTTTTCTACCAACTATCTGTGATCCCCTGCAATATATCCAAGTTCATCAAATATGATATTCTTTTCTTCAATCTTATTTTCAAGTTCTGGTAACTTTTCAAGCGCTAAAGACGTAAATAATGTGTTTACAATCAACGACTGAACAATAAGTGCTGTCTGGCTTACTAATCGTCTTCTATCTTCCAAAGATGCTACGGATAATGTAACTGTCGCCTTCTTTTCCAGCTCTAAATTTCCAAATTGAGTAATTAAAATCACTTTTGCCTTCTTTTGATTTGCAATATCAATGTATTGATGCGACTGAATAGACCTCCCCAATGTAGTAAAACAAATCAGCAAATCATTTTCTTCCATATTCAGATTAGATTCCAACTGAATATGACTATCCTCATGATAAATAACTGGAATATTCAATCTCATGAATTTGATAATCATTTCCTTTACCGGACCAGCACTGGCTCCACTTCCACTCAAATAAATTCTATGATGGCTTTCATGAGTCTTACGTATCAACTTCACCGCCTCTGCTAATTGCTGCTTATCAATAATATCAATCGTAGAATATATAGAACTAATTGTCAGCGCACTAATTTTTTCTAAAATTACCCCTGGTGAATCCGTCTGCTGAATCGTTCGAAACATTGGATCCGATTTTTCATTTACGGAATTTGTGGATAAACTCGCAGACAATGCAATTTTAAAATCCGCATATCCATCACAGCCAATCTTTCGTGCAAATCGAATAATCGTCGCTTCACTAACTTCTGTCTTTGTAGAAATCTCTTTCAATGTCAATGATAGTACTTGTTGTCTGTTTTCCAAAACAAATCTGGCAATTCTTTTTTCTTTTTCTGACATGAAGGGCATCATCTGCTCTAATCTGGATATTAAATTCTTTACCTGCATAAACCTCCCCTTACACCCGTACCATCTCAGATGCTGTATAAAGGGAATATTAACATTCTCCTCTCTTAATACCCTCCAGAGCCTCTATAAGATTTGGATAAATCCCTACAACTATCTCATACAAATCTTCCGTAGGACTTAACATATCCGGAATCATAATTGTTTTACATCCAGCTTTCACTCCTGCATATACCCCATTTGGAGCGTCTTCAAAGACATAACAATCTTCCGCACCCAGTCCCAGCTTACTGGCAGCCAGCAAAAAAATATCTGGAGCCGGCTTTCCAAAGGAAACCTGCTCGCCACTTACAACAACATCAAAATAAGAATCAATACGTGCGACTTTTAAGTTGTTTTTTACTGATTCGAGTGGTGAGCCGCTAGCTACAGCTAATCTTACTCCATTATTTTTTAAGTACTCCAGGATTTCTATAACTCCCTGTTTTATCGGAACGTTCTTTAATAATTCTTTTCGTGCTTCTTCAAATAATTCTTCTCTGATTTTTGGAGCGTCAACCGTCGGCCAGTACCTGTTAATAATCTTGTACATAGCCTCTCTGCCCGTACCTCTCATCTCATCCAGCATCTTCCCATCTAGCTTTAATCCATGGGTTTCTGCCACTTTTCCCCACATGTTATTATACAATATCTCTGTGTCAAATAACAAGCCATCCATATCAAAAATAGCACCGGACTTCATAAAATTCCTCCCTCTATTGAGTCATGCTTAATAGTAAATAAGACAAGTTTTCTTTATGCCATGGAGAACCAAGAGCATTTTTTCTGATTTTATAGATAATTTTTCCCTTATCTGTCTGAATTTCCAAACCAAATGAGAAAAATTTTACGTTCATTCTAATTATCTGAATTCTTTCCTGCGGAATAAATACAAGTTCGTCTTCTTTTAAAGATCCAAGATTATCATCCACGGGAACAATTGTAACTCCCTGGTGATTAATATGAATCACATGATCTTTCATAGTATGCATGACATTACCCAGTCCATTGTTATAGGCACCCGTACTTGCCTGTACTGTACCATAAATAGTTGAATGCTCTTTTACATCTATCTGATTCTTTTTCAGGACTTCGTTAATCTTTTCTTCTTTCATAATCGCATTCCTTTTTTAAAATATAATTCCGTGGTGCCGGACAATTGCTCAGACAATCCGACGCCACGGAATATAGGGGAGAATATAGCTTATGGATTATTTGATTTTAACATCTCGCCAAAATCAATAATGCCACTTTTTCCAGTCTCCATCATTTCTTCGCTTTCCATCCCAAATGCTCTTGCACCTTCATATTCCATTACCATAGGAAGGTTCATTCCGGTAATAACAGTAATTCTGTCTGCATACTGAGAATCATTTAAAAGTCTGGCACTGCAATTACATGGTGATCCAAATAAAAGATCACAGAAAATAACCGCACCATCTCCAGTATCGACATGGTCAATCGCCTCTTTTAATTTCTCCAAAAATTCTGCAACATCATCTCCAGGCATCAGGCAAAGCGCTTCTATCTGTTTTGCTCCATCAGAAAATATTTGCAATGTATCCAGCATACCTTCAGCAAGACGTCCATGACTTGCCAAAATGATTCCTTTCATACAAGATCTCCTTTTAGAACAAACCAATCAATGCACAAACAAGGCCGATAACAATGGTTGATAATACTAATTTTACAACGCTGACCTGTTTCTTGCTGATCAGATAGTAGTAAATGAACAGTACAGCCATCGGAAGCATACCAGGCATGATTGCATCCAGTTTATCCTGTACAGTTAATGTAGCTTCATTAAAGTTTGCTGTAATTGCAACAGAAAGACTTACCATGGAAGCAGTTAATGCACCCATCATGGTCATACCGAGGATGTTTGCACCTTCGATAATGTCTGTCATAAGGCTTGAAGATAAGATATCTTTAATTACAGATTTACCTTTTTTGTAAGTTAATTTTGTGAATAAAATCAATTCACAAAGAGTAATCATTGTCCCTAAAAACAGTACCCAGAAACCTGCCATAGATCCTGCCTGTGCCAAAGAGCAAGCAGCGAGGATTGCTAATGTAGTAAGAGTACCTGCACTAAATGAATCGCCAAATGCAGCAACAGGACCCATCAAACCTGTTTTAACAGCGATAATGGATGAGCCTGGAATTGCATCAGGATCATTTGCTTTTTCTTCTTCCATAGCCAGTGTTGTACCAAGAATCAGACCACCAGCTGTAGCATTCGTATTAAACAGCTCAAGATGTCTTTGAAGAGCTTCTTTATATTGTTCTTTATCAGGATATAATTTTTTGAGCGCTGGCATCAGAGCATAAGTATAAGCAATTGACTGCATACGCTCATAGTTTAATGACATTTCTGTGGTAATATACCATCTGGCAATGACATTGTTAACATCTTTTGTTGTTAAAGTTCTTCTTGATTCTGCCATTTTATGCCGCCTCCTTTGCTCTTTCACGTTTGTCTAATATAACAAGAACTGCAATACATCCTGCAATCAGACCAGCTGTCAGAGAATTTAATCCAACAACTTTTACAAGGATAAATCCAATAATTGTGTACGGAATCATTCGTGGTTTTCCGATCATGTTCATAATAAGTGCAAATCCGATTGCTGGCATAACACCACCGGCAACTTCAAGACCATGCATTACCCAATCAGGTACTACTTCCATAAATGCAAGCATTGCATCCTGTCCAAACATTACTACTAAAAATACTGGCAGGAACAAAAGTGGTAATTCGATTAATGGAGGATAAATAACTGCACATCTTGCGAGACCTTTTTCGTCTCCTTTTGCAGCACATTCATCAGCTTTATGAACGAAAATAACGTTAACCATTTTACGAAGATTGGTAACAAAAGAACCAACAAGACCCATTGGAACTGCAAATGCGATTGCCTGTTCAACAGTCAACCCCGTTGCTAACGCAATAGGAATTACCGTCGTTGCTGCAAGTGCAGAGTCTGTAGGTAAGTTTCCACCTGGTGCAATGATACCTGCGAAAGCAGCTGCAATACCACCGCCAAGAATTAAACCAGTTGTAAGATCACCGTAAATTAAACCTGCAACAACGCCAACTACAATCGGGCTTGCTACAAAGAAGAATGCGAAATATCCGCCGATCATACCTCTGGCAATCCAATACATAAGTCCCATAATAACAGCCATCAAAATTAATTGTGAACCACTCATAAGAATCCCCCTTCTCTCTTTTACTTAATTTTCTTTTCTACGGATTCAAGATTTACTACGTCCTTTTCAGGAATTGGCTGCAGGAATACATTTACTCCTGCGGCTTTGATTTCTTTTAGCTTTGCGTATTCATCTGCAGAAAGTGCTACGCCTTGAGTTACAGTTTTACGTTTTGCACTGTTCTGAACCGCACCAACATTTAACTCCGGTAACTCTAAACCATCTTTGAATGCCTGATAAGCTGAATCAACATCCTTAAAAATTAGCAGTATGGTATCGTCCTTTCGGTCGATTGCAGCCTGAATATCAGTCAATTTTACAATATCAACTTCTCTTCCAGGAACTGCCATCCGATAAATGTCCCCCATAAATGGATCATTTACAAGATCGTCATCTGCAAGGATCAATCTGTCAACCGGCCGAAATTTAATCCATTTTGCTACAATCTGTCCATGTACCATTCTATAGTCAATACGAACCATTTTTATTTTTCCCATAATATATCCTCCTTTCCTGTTCCTATTTGTATCACTGGGAACTTTATCTTCTTTCAATTTTTACAACTTGATGAGTATCTGCACTCTTATGTACTGCTTCAGCAATCAGTTCTGCTTCCAGCCCATCTTTCAAGTTTGCCATAAATGGCTTGTAATTTAAAATACAGTCAACAAAATCATTCATTGGATCAATACCAAATCCTAATACTCTTCCTTCATATCTTTGAATAAAGCAGATATTTGGCGTTGACAATTTATTATCATTAAAAAATTCTACTCCTCGCTTCTGGGAATCTACTCGAATCATTTCGTTTTCACATAAGATTTCTGTACGTCCATCATCAGCTTTTGCGAAACCATTTGGAATAATCCATGCATTTTCCACTGTCCATGTACATCCATTTTCAAATTCCAAAATTGCTGTAATACTATCGTAAGTATCAACACCTTTTGACTGAAGGATTCCTTTATGTCCTACCGCATATACCTGTGTAACTTCGCATCCCATGTACCAGCGAATAAGATCATAACAATGTGTTCCTACAAAATGTACCGGACTGGATTTACCGGACCATTTCAACCAGTTAAGCGCTACATCATAAATATTATCCATTTTCATGTAACCACGAACTGGTTTTCCTGTTTCAGGACTAGCAAGCTTGTTCTTTACTGCGATTGATGCCGGATCCCAACGCTTATGATAATCAACCATAACACGAACCCCTGCTTTTTCAGCAGCCTCAATAATTTCATAGGCATCTTCTGATGTAGTTGCCAGAGGTTTTTCGACCAAAACATCTTTTTTAAACTTAATCGCTGTCATCACTGGATCTTTGTGATAAGGATCAGGTGTTGCTACAACTACCGCATCAATGTCTTCATTTAATAACATTTCTTCTGTATCATTGTAGCCTTTGACTCCATATTCCTTAGAAACCCGATCTGTGATTTCTTTGTTCAGATCACAAACTGCAACAAGATTTACATTTGGGTTGGTGCTAAATGCATCTAAATGGTTTTTTCCATAAATACCTGCACCAACAACAGCAATGTTTAATTTCTTCATTTCAATCTCTCCTTTACTTAGTTTTGCTACATTGAATTCTAGCACATATGAAGTTAAACTTCAATATTAAATAAATAATTTACAGTAAAAAAACATATTTTATTATTTTTTTGTAAAAATTTAACAATTTGTTATGTGCATTTTTTATACTCGGCAATGTCTAATTTGATAATGTAGAGTAGATATTTATGACTATTGATTTTATATAAGAACAAATGTTATAATAGGCAGGCAAAAGTCCTCTTAGTTAAATGGATATAATAAGGGCCTCCTAAGGTGGCGTTACAACGCTCACCTCTCAAAAACTTCATACAGGATTCAAGTTCGAGTTTCTTCGGGCTTAATCATATAAATTAGCCATGTCGCAATAGCTCAGTTGGATAGAGCACACGCCTCCTAAGCGTGGGGTCGGGGGTTCAAGTCCCTTTTGCGACGCCAGCTAACAACGCCGAAAGCCTTTGTTTTCAAGGGTTTTCGGCTTTTTTCATACCTAAACATAGCAATGTCAATTAGTTTGTTTTTAATGAACAGTTTACCTTAGAGAGTCACTCTTTGCACGCCAAAAAATATCGAACTACTGTCATAAGACAAAATCGCCAGCTAATTTTTAGCAGAAAACGGGCTGTTTTTGCTAATGAAAATGCCCCTCCTGCTAATCAGCCCCAAAATCGGGCTAAAATTTTTGCTAATTGCAAAAGGCGGATGTTTTGAGTGCTACGACGTTATAGGAAATAAAACTGAATATTATCGTGTTTACATAGAGCGTTTATTCGCCCCTTTCGAGGGATGAGTAAGCGCTCTTTTTTCATTTCCGAACATCTCGGAAAAAATTTGAGGATTGGAGGTTAGGATGTGCAAGAGGAAATGTATGCTCCAGACAAGCCAAGCGAATGCAGCAAGTGCTATTTCTGGAAAGGAATATGGTCGGGCTGCAGTCTGGGCAAAGGTAATTGCTATTACCTGATTCGTGAAGCACCAAAGGTTCAGTCAGAATGCGATGGCTGTCCCTATGGGCGGGATCACCCTTGTATTGGGTGGTGTACGAAGAAAATTCTGCGAGAGCTTGGCATCCGATAATATGAGTGAGGACAAAAAATTTCAGTCCATGGAAAGGACACTGAGAAAAGCTCCTGGCTCTCGGATCTCCAAGCGAACGACTCCACGAAGCTGCAAAGAATGTGAGTTCCATCAGCCAAAGTGGAAATATCGAAGCTGTTACTATGTGTGTTGTCCTTATGCAATCAAGGGCTGCACACTGAGGGAATCTCCTCTGGTCAGCGACCCCTTCCATCCGAGGGAGGTGAGCAAAAATGGAATTTGATTATTTCTACGGTCAGCAGGCAGAACAGTTCTCCTTTTACAAAATACCGAAGATGCTGTTTACCGATGATCGTTTCTGGAACGTGTCTACCGACGCAAAGTTGCTCTATGGTATATTGCTTGACCGCATGAATCTGTCAGCCCGGAACGGCTGGATGGATGCTGCCGGTCGTGTCTATATCATATTCACATTGGAAGAAACGATGGCTGCGCTGAACTGTGGTGATAACAAGGCCACGAAGCTCTATAACGAATTGGAAAAGAAATGCGGCCTGATTGAACGCAAAAGACAGGGACTTGGAAAACCCAACCTGATCTATGTGAAGAACTTTGTCAGTGGTGTGGATAGTATTGTGGAATCACGATTCAAGAGTCGGGAAAATCACGATTCTGGAGTCGGACAAACCCCGATTGTGGAGTCGGGAAAACTACGAGGAAATAATACTGATACTAATTATACTGATTATAGTGATACTGATCCTTTCCTATCTTCCGGTTTTTGTGGAAAAGGAACCGAAGGGAATGGAGAATGGAAACAATATTACGATTATTTCAGAGAACAGCTTGAATTTGATATTCTGCTGTCCAGGTATCCATACGACCACAATCTGCTTAATTCCATTTTGGACTTGATCGTTGAAACAGTATGTACCAGACGCAAGCTGATTCGTATCGCCAGTGATGATAAGCCAGCTGAAATTGTAAAAAGCAGATTTATGAAGTTGGAATCAGACCATATCTGTTTCGTTATTGACTGCTTCAAAGAAAACAAAACTGATGTTCGCAACGTCAAGCAGTATCTGCTTGCTGCGATATATAATGCCCCTCTTACTATCGACCCTTTCTACACAGCAAAGGTAAGTCACGATATGTCAGAGGGCTTTTTTCGTTGAAAGGAGTGATAAAACTTGAAACCCAATAAGAAAGTCGAGGTGATGAATGGTGGCAAAGAAAGCAACCGTCATGGCTGTGGTTAATCAGAAAGGCGGTACCGGCAAGACAACTACCACGGAAAACCTTGGTGTCGGCTTGGCGATGGAGGGCAAAAAGGTTCTGGTCGTAGACACAGACCCGCAGGCATCGCTGACAATCAGCCTTGGTTATCCTGTTCCCGATGAACTGCCCACAACGCTTTCTGACATGATGGCAAAGGTTATGATGGAAAAGCCCATTGAACCGGGCGAAGGTATCCTGCATCATCCTGAAGGCATCGACCTGATGCCTTCCAACATCGAGCTTTCCGGTCTTGAGGTATCTCTGGTAAACGCTATGAGCCGAGAGACCATTCTCCGTCAGTACCTGGATACGGTAAAGCAGAGCTATGACTTCATTCTTCTGGACTGTATGCCCTCTCTGGGTATGCTGACCGTGAATGCTCTTGCTGCTGCGGATACCGTTCTTATTCCGGTGCAGGCACAGTACCTTCCCGCAAAGGGCTTGGAACAGCTTTTGCAGACCATCAACAAGGTTCGTCGTCAAATTAATCCGAAGCTGAAAATCGAAGGTATTCTTCTGACGATGGTAGACAGCAGAACCAACTACGCAAAGGACATCAGTAACCTGATTCGTGAGAGCTACGGTGGCAAGCTAAAGGTCTACAAGACGGACATCCCTCGTTCTGTCCGTGCGGAAGAAATAAGTGCCGAGGGAACCAGTATTTTCAAGCACGATCCGAAAGGTAAAGTGGCAGACGCTTATCGTGTTTTGACAAAGGAGGTGTTAAACAATGCCGAAAAAAGGCGCAAACATCAACTTGAAGGGGTACGATGATCTTTTCTCCACGGAGGAAAGCAGAGCTGAAGCCCAACAGGAGCGAGTGCAGGAAATTCCTCTTTCTGAACTCCATCCATTTGAGGGACACCCCTTCCGAGTTGTGGACGATGAGGAGATGGCGAAAACCGTTGAGAGCGTCAAGGAATACGGCGTTCTGACACCTGCTATTGTTCGCCCTGACCCCTATGGCGGCTATGAGATTATCTCCGGTCACAGGCGACACCATGCGTCTGAGCTTGCGGGCAAAGAGACCATGCCGGTTATTGTCCGTGATCTGGATGATGATGCGGCAATCATCTTGATGGTCGATTCCAACTTGCAGAGAGAAACGCTTCTGCCAAGTGAACGTGCTTTTGCCTATCGCATGAAGATGGATGCTATCAAGCATCAGGGCAAAACAACTTCGCCGCAACTTGCGGCGAAGTCGAGAAGTGATGATGAGGTTGGACAGAAAGAAGGTATTAGCGGTGACACGGTTCGTCGCTATATCCGACTGACTGAGCTTATCCCCGAATTACTGGATATGGTCGATAACGGACAGATTAAGTTTAATCCCGCTGTTGAGCTTTCCTATCTCGCAAGAGAAGAACAGAAAGACTTTCTGGAAGCTATGGATTATGCTCAGGCTGCCCCTTCTCTCTCCCAGGCACAGCGTATCAAGAAACTGGCACAGTCCGGTGAATGTACCCTTGATGCGATGTGTGAAATTATGAATGAAATAAAGAAGGGCGAACTCGACCGAGTTACTTTCAAAACAGATTCACTTAGAAAATACTTCCCGAAATCTTACACCAGCAAGCAGATGGAGGATAAAATCATTCAGCTGCTTGAACAATGGCAGAAAAAACGTGAGAGAAGTATGGAAAGGTAAGGTAACACCCAATGTTTACACCCAAGAAAATCGAAAATGCGCTGGTGAAACTCTTTGACCTGTTTGATGCAGAGGTCATGGAGAATCTGTATGAAAACTATGATGAAGAAATCGAGGACATCTCCCCCAAGTGGCTGGCAAAGGCATTCACCGAAAATGCCGGCACGATTCCTGAGTTCCGTATGGTGTGTCGTGTCGGTGATGGTATCGACTACAACGGCAGAGTGCTTTTCAAGCACAGGGGCGTGATTCTCCTATCTTATCCTGAAAGCATCATCGAAAATGAGCGGATGCGCACAGTTACTTTCACGGAGCTGTGGTTCCTGGAGGACATGACTTTCGCAATCGTTCAGTATGCGGGAACGATGACCAAGAACGGTGAGGATGCAGATTGCATTACAGAGTATCGCCGCCATGTAAAGACCATCCGAACCGAGGAGGATGTTTTCTTCGAGCCTGAAGATTTGATCTGCGCACTGGATGATACTTGTATGTTCGCTCAGCTACTTAATCGTGCGACTGTTTGTGAGCCGTAAGGCTTATGGATGGTCGCTTTTTTCATTTCAAGGCATGGAGAAGTTATGATGAAAGCTAAAGAAATTCGATTTACCGGTGCCAACGGAGTTTCCCTTCCCGGCATCATCTGGTATCCGATGTGCAGTCCCACAATGGTTGTACAGATAACGCATGGCATGACAGAACACATCGGACGTTATGAAGAACTGGCAGATATGTTGACTGCCTACGGCATTGCCGTTGCCGGTTTTGATCTGCGTGGGCATGGTCACAATCCCGGCGATAATCAGTGTGCATCTTTTGGTGAGGGCGGTTGGAACTACGCACTTCACGATATGCACCTGTTCTATTTGGAACTGGAAAGCAAGTTCCCTAATATCCCGCATTTCATGTTAGGATTTTCGCTTGGTTCCTTTCTGCTTCGTGATTACCTGAGTCTGTATCGTGATAAGGTGGATGGAGCAATCATCATGGGAACTGGTCATCAGCCTGGGGCCGTCCTAAGTATGCTGATGCCTGTTGTGAAACGAGAAATCAAGGCACATGGCTTTGATAGTTCCACACAGAAAATCAAAAAGTTGTCTTTTGAGACCTACAATCAGAAGTTCGCCCCCAATATGACTTCTGTCGACTGGCTCTGCTCTGACACCGCACAGAGAATCAAATACCGAGGTGATCCTCTCTGTCGAAAGACCATTTCCGCAGGTCTGTTCTGGCAGTTGCTGGACTCTATGAAAAGAACGGGCAAGCCTGCTTCCTACCGCAAGTGGAACAAGCAGATGCCCGTTCTTTTGATTTCTGGCGAAGATGATCCTGTCGGAGACTTCGGTAAAGGCGTTCAGCGAGTAAAGCAGTCCATGTCAAAAGCAGGAATGAAGCACATTCAGATGTATCTGATTTCCGGTGCAAGGCATGATCTGCTCCATGAAGAAAAAAGCGGCGGTTCAGAAGAAACTTTTGATATTCTGACGAACTGGCTTTTTGAAAATATTTAAGATTGGAGGTTTGATAACATGAAAGAGTATGACGTTACAATCACCGAAACGTTGGAAAAGAATGTGAAGGTGGATGCAGAATCTCGTGAGGACGCTGAAGAAGCAGTCAAAAAGGCTTATTACAACTCGGAGCATGTCCTGGACGCTGAGAACTTTACCGGTGTTCAGTTCACCACACAGGCAGAACGTGACATCCAGCAGGAACAGAAACCTACTATGGATGTTCTTCTGGTGAAGCCCGGTATGTATCCCCAGCAGGTACAGATTGGCTGTGAGTTAGAGGACTTGCAGGCTGCTGTCGGTGGCTGCATTCAGGCTGTGTATCCGTTTGAAGACCCTGTTGCGATTATCTGCAACGAGGAAGGTAAGCTCAACGGCAGTGAATTGAACCGTTGTCTGCGTGATGATGAAGGTCAGATCTACGACATTCTCGCTGGTGATTTTCTTATTACCGGTCTGACAGAGGATGACTTTGGTTCGCTTACACCTGAACAGATGCAGAAGTTCGAGAAGATGTTCCATCAGCCCGAAATGTTCGTGAAGATGGGACGCAGCCTTATGGCTCTGCCTGTACCCGATGACCGAGTGAAGAAGCCTGATGCTCCTGAAAAAGCAGATATGACTCCCAAGAAGTCTGCTCCTGACAGGGATGTGCTGTAAGGTGGCATCTATGGCTGGTGGAAAAACGATTGGTGAGTTGATGGAAGAAATGCGCCTGAAAGCCGGTGCAAAGGAATACCATGGACACACCTATATGGACTTGGCTCGTTTTGACGAAAACACAAAGCACATGATTATTTTTGATGTTCTGACCCATGATTCCCCTGTTGGATGGAAGGGCGAAAGAACACGCCTGTATCTGAGTGATTTCGGGTATAAGAAAGCTCTGGAAAACCAGAAAGCCGGTCACATTAAGATTATCAGCCATGCTGCTGTTGGAAAGGGCAACCTTTACTACGACCGTAAGGATACAGCACGATGATTTCATTCTACTGCTTGCAGGAGGTGATGATTCATGCAGGAAGAAGTTGAAAACAGGACGATAAATCTTGCCATCAGCACGACCAAGCTGACAGGCCGAAGTATCGTCGCCGGTATTCGCAAGTATTTGCAACACCGGGAAAAGGTCAAAGCACACAAAGACACACGCCCTCACGGTAAACAGACGGTGAAAGAGCTTCTGGGACAGAACCAGGGTGCTACCAACACCGAAATCGACAAGAGCGAAATCAAAGATTTTGAGCGATTGGCGAAAAAATACGGAGTGGATTTTGCCGTAAGGAAAGATAAATCAGTAGATCCACCCCGCTATCTCGTCTTCGTGAAAGCAAAAGACGCTGATGTTCTGGACGCTATTACCAAGGAACACATGGCGAAGCACATGAATCAGGAAAAACGTCCAAGTGTACTCAAACAGCTTCAGAAGCTCAAAGCTGTTGTTGCTTCCATTCCGAAGAAAATTAGAGAGAAGAAACAGGAGCGTGATCTGTAATGGACAAGAAAAAGATAAAACGACTCCTGATCCTGAATGTCCCATATTTCCTTGTGGGATTATTCGCAACCAATTTAGGTGAAGCGTGGCGATTAGCCGAGGGCGCAGATTTTTCTGCAAAGCTCCTCGGCTTTTTTAGTACCTTCTCCGTGGCACTTTCCAATCCGTTGCCGAGCTTTCATCCATCAGACCTGCTTGTAGGTATTGCCTGCGGCGGTATGATGCGATTGGCAGTCTACCTTAAAGGAAAGAACGCCAAAAAGTACCGACACAATGTTGAGTATGGTTCAGCCCGCTGGGGTACGGCAAAGGATATTGAGCCGTTCATGGCTCCGAAGTTCGAGGACAATATCATTCTCACCAAGACGGAGAGATTGATGATGTCCAATCGTCCGAAGAATCCTGCCAATGCCCGAAACAAGAACGTCTTAATCATCGGCGGCTCCGGCTCCGGTAAGACCCGTTTCTGGCTGAAGCCTAATTTGCTTCAAATGCACTCCAGTTATGTTGTGACTGACCCTAAGGGTTACATTTTAAGAATACAGAGAAAATATGTCATTAAAAAATGAAGTATTTTCTGTGTGTTCTTATTTTTTAGCATTATGAAAGGAGCTGAGAAAATGGCTAAAGATAACAGAATAACAGCACTTTATGAGCGTCTGTCTCGTGATGATGAGATTCAAGGAGAATCGAACTCCATAACAAATCAGAAGCAATATCTTGAAGACTATGCGGTACAAAATGGTTTCGAGAATATTCGGCATTTCAGTGATGATGGATATTCAGGAACAAATTTTAACAGACCAGCATTCAATGCACTTTTGGCAGAGATTGAAGCCGGAAGAGTTGGAACAGTGATTGTCAAGGATATGTCACGATTTGGCAGAAACTATCTGCAAGTAGGTTTTTATACTGAAATGATGTTTCCAAAGAAAGGTGTCCGTTTTATCGCAGTTAACAATGGAGTTGACAGTGCTAATCCTACAGATAATGACTTTACACCATTCCTGAATATTATGAATGAATGGTATGCAAAGGACACGAGTAAGAAAATCAAGGCAGTATTTAAGGCTAGAATGAGAGACGGAAAGCGTGTCAGCGGTGCTGTTCCTTATGGATATTACAGAAAGCCTGAGGATAAGCAGACCTTGTATGTTGACGAAGTTTCTGCTTCGGTTGTCAGACGCATTTTTCAGCTTGCTTGCGAGGGAATGGGAGCAACTGCAATAGCAGATACCTTGTCAGAGGATAAAGTGCTTATTCCGTCAGCTTATGCGAGACAGAACCACCCTGAGGATTGCCAGTGTACGAGATACCATGATGCTTATACATGGAATGCAACAACAGTCGGCTATATTCTGAGTAGACGTGAGTATTTGGGGCATACCATTCTTGGCAAGACAGCAAAAGACAGTTTTAAGACGAAACGAAAAAGAGTTGTGAATGAGGACGAGCTGCTTATTTTCTATAATACCCATGAAGCTATCATAGATCAGGAAACTTATGATAAGGCACAGAAAATGAGAAAACGAGTTTCTCCGAGACGGAACAGTGAAAAGCCTACACATAGGCTGTCAGGAATGCTTTATTGTGCGGATTGTGGAAGCAGACTGGCATTTATCAATTCTCAGTCGAAAGATGGAAAGACCTATGACAGTAATCAGGCATTCCGATGTAGCCGGTATCACAATAAATATCATTCATGTACTGGTCATTATATTAAGGCAAGTACAGTAGAAATGCTGATTTATCAGGCAACTAAGCGTGTTTCACAGTATGTCCTGAATGATGAAAAGGAATTTGTGGAACAGTTGAAGGCACAGTATGAAATACAGTGTGAAAAGGACAATACCAATGACAAAAGGGAGTTATTGGAAGCTAAGCGTCGTATGATAGATTTAGATGATCTGATAAAGGGATTATATGAAAATTTCACTTTGGGACGATTGCCTGAGAGACAGTTTAACCGTCTTATGACAGAATATGACACCGAGCAAAGTAACCTAGAGCAGAGAATTTCAGAACTTGAAACTGCTACAGAACGTATATCCACTAAGGCAGTGCAGATTGACAAATTTGTGCGACTGGTCAAGAAATACCGAGATTTTGAGGAACTGACAACACCTATGCTTAATGATTTTATTGAAAAGGTTGTAATTCATGAAGCTGTGGGTGGCAGAACAAAAGACCGCACTCAGCAAGTGGATATTTACTTCAATTTCATTGGAAATTTCGTTCTCCCACTCAGTGAGGACGAAGTGGAAGCCTTGCAGTTAGAGGAAGCACGCAGAGCGGAAGAGATTGCAGAAAGAAAGAGAAATTCTTCTAAGAAATCTACGCAGAAAAGAAATCAGAAGCGAGCAGAAATCAAGGCAAAGGCAGAAGCCGGAGATCCTATTGCAAAGGCAGAATATGAAGCAATTCTTGAAAAGGGTAGGCAGAACAATCGTAAGCAAGCAGAAAAAATGCGTAAATTGAGAATGGCTGACCCTGAATATCGGGCAAAGATGGAAGAGAAAGAACGCTTGGCTTTGGAAAGGGAAAAGAAGCGTCAGGAACGTGCTACAAGGAAGAAAAAGGTTGCTTTGGCAGAATTAAAGGAGCAGGCAGAGAAAGGCAATCAGGAAGCTATCAGAGAGCTAGAGGAGCGTAGGGCTATTGCTAGGGAGCGTTCTAGGAAATCAGCAGAAAAACGCAAATTAAGAGCAGAAAATGATCCTGAATATGCAAAATATCTTGAAGAGAGAAATGCAGACTATAACAGACGTCATACCGCAAGAAGAAAGGAGCAGTTAGAAACTTTGAAGGCTCGGGCAGAAGCCGGAGATCAGGAAGCACAGAGCCAGCTTGCAGAGCATAAACAGTATCAGGTTAGAGCCACAGTAAAGAGTTATCGGAAAATGCGTGACGATGCATTAAACGGAGATCCTATTGCAAAAGAGAGATATGAAAAGACCTTGGCTAAGAGACGTGAAGCGTATCATGCTAAGAAAAATGAACAGAGTGCCTAGAATGAATGGTATTTTATTACGGTACAGTAGTTGCAGAATTGAAGAGAAAAAGCGGGAGCTTATGCAATACAGTATCCTAATATATTTTATTTCTAGGAAAGGTTCTGGAAATTCTTTTGAAAATGGTAGATATTCCGTGCTAGTAGATGTATAATTTAAAACAACAAATCGGAAGTTGGTGGAGAATATACGCATGAAGAAATACTTTATTGTTAGTTTAGTGAAACACGGAATTCTCGGTGGTGGTATTGTTGCAGATTCAGAAGCAATTACTTACCATACAGGTAAATTAACAATATCCCAGGAATACAGACATTTAGTATTGAAATACGAAGATATTAGTGAAGTGACGAAAGGGTGGCTTTTTATTTTGCCAACGGTCACGGTAAAAATGCGAAATGGAAATGAATACAAGTTTGCGGTGTTTTTCAACAGAAAGCGTTTTGTCAACACCCTCAAAGGTATGGGAGCTGACGTATAAATTCCAAGATTATGAAGTGTTTGGAAGCAACTGAAGATTTGAATTTTACGAATTGATAAATTCATATATTTTTATCCGACAAGGTTGTCTAATTACTAAATATGGCATTTTTCTCGTTTTGTGTCGTGTAATATATGAACAACAAAGAGTATTCTGCAAGTGAAAGGAGGAAGCAAGATGGAACAAAAAAAGATTGGAAACTTTTTGAAAAATCTTAGAAAAGAAAAAGGTATCACACAAGAAATGCTTGCAGAGAAATTGAATGTTTCAGTGAGGACGGTATCTCGTTGGGAGACGGGAAATAATATGCCAGACATTAGTTTGCTGATTGAGTTGGCAGAATTTTATGATATCAGTATTCCTGAAATTGTGAATGGAGAAAGGAAAAACGAGAAGATGAATGAAGAAGTAAAAGAAGTTGCACAAACATTATCAGCGTATGCAGACTTTGAAAAAGAGAACCTCATTAAAAAAATACAAAGTCAAAGTATTATTGGTGTAATTGCGTTGATGATATATTGCATCCTTGATTTTGGGGGAATGCCTGAAAAACATACATTGCTAAGGTATTTATCATCATACAGTCTTACATTAGTTTTTGTTACACCAATCACGATTTTGCTTTATACAACAGGAGCGATTGAGAAAGCCAGAAAAAATCGTAAGATATCAAAATTTGCATTAATATTTGTTTCGTGTGCAATAGCAATAGGAGTAGTATTTATTATAAAAGCAATAGTAGCTTCATTTGGCCTTTGAAGGATGAGGTCTATAAATCCCAATTTGTCAAAGACGCGAAACTTTCAGTTTGTCGAATCGTTCAAGACGTTATGATTATATCAAAAATAGAATTAAGAAGGGATATATTTCTTTGGAGCAGAGTACAGAGGTGCAACCTCTGGCGGATTGTAAAGGCAGAGCCTTACGCAAGGTGCAGGAGAAAGACTCCGCTCGGGTTAAGGGCGAAGCGCCTTAGCCGGTCAAGGGTGCAACCATTGCCCAGTTAGTGGCGTTTCGCCACTAAGTACTGGGTATTACTTGTAGCAGAGCTTCACAAGTTTTGGCAACTTCGTTGCAATTCCCTTCGGGAAAATAATTAAATATTGTTGCTATTAACAGACTGAGTAGAGAAATTTACTTGGTCTTTTTTTGTCAGAATATGAAAGGAAAGATGGTTATGAAAGCTACCAGACACAATGGAAGATCAGGTAAGCATGGGACTTATGATGCTAAGCATAATGACCGCAGATTTGATGTGGAGAATAGTGAGCATATTGACGCAGAGAGGACAAAATTCAATGTCTATTGGGACTGCTATCAGGGTTACAGTCTGCCGAATGATGAGAACGAAAGGGCAAGGTTCACTTTTTCGGAAGTGGAGAAAGCCTACTATGTTGAGAATTATTCAGATCATGTAGACGGGCAGAACGAAAGAAATAGAAAGGCAAGACATTATGACAGAGTGAAATCTATTGACGGTATTCTTGAAAATAATAAAACGTGTCCGGAAGAAACTTTGCTACAGCTTGGCAACATTGACGGAACAGTTTCCGCTGATGTGCTTGCTCAGATTAGTGCGGAATACTTTGAGGAATTTAATAAACGATATGGTTCTCATGTTCATATTTTGGACTGGGCTTTACATCTTGATGAAGCTACTCCGCATATCCATGAAAGGCACGTTTTTGACGCATTGAACCAGTATGGAGAATTGTGTCCCCAACAAGATAAGGCTTTGGAAGAATTGGGTTTTGAACTTCCGAAGCCGAATGAGAAAAAGGGAAAGTACAACAATCGGAAGATGGTCTTTGATGATGAATGCAGAAAGCTGTTCATTAGCATATGTCAGAAACACGGATTGGATATTGACGTTGAACCGGTCTAT
>JAGAQG010000029.1 GCA_017622875.1 Lachnospiraceae bacterium | reverse complement strand
TTTCTTCGGAAGTAAAATAGCTGCATTAAATTTCAGAAAGCTCTTTGGATTCCGAAAGGGCTTGGGTAATTATGCTCCAAATCCAGTATTAGTGTAAAATACACCGAAGAAATAGTAAGAAATGACCATCAACAATACATTCTTATAACAAATCTACTGTCAAATATTAAATTTTCAAGGTTCTTTTAGCGGGTCAGACACAGAAAACACTATGTTCTGACCCCGGCATCATGGTATACACATATACCAACAATCAACCGTCTTCAGGAAGTGATCAGCTATGCAGATAAAGAGCAGGGAAGCTACACAAATGAATCATGGGCAGAGTATGCGGCTATCTTAGCAGAAGCGCAGGCAGCCAACCAAAGCACACTTTCGGAAGATGAAATCAATGCACTGGTTGCAAAATTTATGAATGTACAGTCAAAATTGGTTACAGCTGCAAATACTACGGAATTTGTTAAAATCGAAAAGCTTACGGAAACAGCAAGATATGGAAAACAGATTGGCTTAAGAATTACAACTACACCGGATGTTGCAACATTAGAGATAGCTAAAATTAAATCTGATGAATCACTGGTCGATGAAGAATTAACACTTTGTACAGGAAAGGTGCAGACATTAAACACCGGAGAAACAGTGAAAATCTGGCTGGTAGATTTTCCGGCAGATGAAATTGGAACTCTGATATTTAATGTACAGGCCAATGGAACTGAAGTTGTGACGAAAGCAATAGAAATTACAGTAAAATAACACATTGAAGCTTTCAAACTAAGAAAAGCAGAGGAGGGATTGTCAATATGGCAGTCCCTCTTCTGCTTTTGCAAATGCGCTTTTTTTTATGGTAGTTCGGTCAAAAGAATGTTATATTATTATAGACAGATGTTTGGGAAGACGAGGAGAACGGGATGTATCGTATTTTAATTGTGGACGATGAGAAAATTGAAAGAGTTGGTTTGAAATTTTTACTTGGTCAGCTGGATCGCTCTTTTGAAATTTACGAGGCGGTTAATGGGAAAGAAGCTGTGGCGTGGCTGCAGAACAACCAGGCGGATATTTTAATAACCGATGTAAAAATGCCGTTTATGGATGGACTGGAGCTGCTGGAAAATGTGTATCAGGAACACCCTGACATGGTAAAGATCATTATTTCCGGATATGGTGAGTTTTCCTATGCGAAAAAAGCTATGAAATTCGGAGTGGAAGAATATATCTTAAAACCGGTAGACCCGGAGGAATTTCAGTCATCCATGAATAAGATGTTGGAAGATCTGGATGCAAAGAGGAAAGTTGAGACAAGCCGTCAGAGCAGGATCCTATTCTTTAAAGAATATGTATTGAATTCTATTTTGAATGGAACACCAATATCAGAACTGGAAAATATGTTTACCGGATATTATTCGATGGGATTTTTGAACGAGTATTGCAGAATGATGCTGATCGTATTGAATGGAGACTTTTTTTCGAATGCGGACTTCTCAGAAGTACCATTTGATGCCTGGGGCATACAAAAAGAAGTGGATTACCTGAATTTAAATTCCAGAGAAAGTATTTTGTTTTTTAAAGAAGAATGTACGGACTGGAAGCTGATTGCCTCTAATATATGTGAGAATATTCAGAAAAAATGTGCAGGAGCATTAAAATGCTATGTGGCAATCTCTTCCGGTATCAGTGACTGTACACAGATTCCGGAACGATATAAAGAGCTGGAAGTTTTAATGGAGCATCGGTTCTACAGCCTGGACAGCAGCATTTATATGGCCCAAAATGAAACAGAATGTATTGAAGAAATCTGTATTGATGATGATACTTTAATGCGTCAGTTGAAACAGGATGTTCGATCTAAGGACATGGTCAGCCTGAGGGAACACTTTGAGAGACTTTTTGCAAATTATAGTCAGAGCCAGAGATTTTCGCAGATTTACGTGAAATTTATGTTTACGAATCTTCTGAAAATCATATGCGAAGCAATCCCGGAAAAATCGGAAAGTGACATAAATGAAGAAGTAGATCTTTTGTATCGTGCAACAGGGATTCTTGAGATTAAAAAGATTATTGAAAAAAACATTGATCTGTTTGAAAAATATGTACAGAAGGATTCCGGAAGCATACGCCGTGAAGTAGAAGCAGTGAAACGATATATTTATGCTCATTATGGAGAGGAATTAAGTGTAGAACTTCTGGCGGAGCATGTATACCTGGCGCCGAGCTACTTAAGTACGATCTTCCGAAAGGAAACCGGACAGAATTTAAGTAAGTTTATCAAAGCGTACCGTATGGAGAAGGCAAGAGAAATGCTTGAGAATACTCACGAAAAAATTGTACAGATCAGCGAAAAGGTCGGCTACTCCAATACATCTTATTTCTGTCAGAATTTCAGAGAATATTACGGAATCAGTCCGCAGAAATATCGTGATAAAGGAGAGGCCTATGAAGAGACTCCGAAAGTGGATCAATAATGTAAAAATAAGACATAAAATGCTGCTGTTTTACAGCGGCTTTTGTCTTTTGCCGGTATTTGTATTGTTTTTATTCAGCTTTTATCAGATGAATATCATTATTAAAGATAAGGAAGAGCTGAATTTGAAATCTTACTTATATCAGTCAGTTGCTGCTATGGATGCAAGTCTGGAATCGTACACAAACCTTTCGGATTATATTACGGTTGACCAGAATCTGGCGAAAGCTCTTGAAAAAGAATATGAAAGTCCTTATGAACAGTATGTGCAGATGACAGAAGTTATTGACCCTCTTCTGCAGTCTACCAAATACTTTCATACAGATATAACAAAAGTAACGATCTATACAGATAATGGAATGGTAAAGCATGATACAACCATTGCTCCGTTAAGTGAAATTACACATCAGGTGTGGTACCAGTCGGTGCAGTTTACCAAAGGACTTGGATGGTATGTGGATGTAGAAAACCGGGAAATGCTTGCAGCAAGGACAATGCCGGTAGAGACAAAATCCGGGAATCCATGCATTCTTTGCATTAAGGTAAATTATGATAAACTGTTTGAGCCTTACGAACAGACCCTGACCTCTGAATATGGTGTGTACATCACAGATAAGGTTGGACAGATAATATATTCTACCAGCAGATTTTCGGAAGACAATCAGAATTATGCATTGGCTTACGGGGAATTTGTAGAAGAAAAGGCAAAAGGAAGTGATTCTGATTATACAATTATTTCACAGGAATCAGGCAGTTCCAGTGGTTGGACGATCTGGTTGTATCAGCCGAAAAGCATTATTGGGAACGAAATGCATCCGATCAGAAATATGATCGGTCTGACAGCACTTTTATGCCTTGTGGGTCTGGCAATTGCTTATATATTCATAGCGCAGCTGAGCGGACGTATTGAAAAACTGACGAAAAATATGCTGGATGTCGAGAATGGGAATATGGAGGTTCAGGTAACCAGTGACGCGCAGGATGAGATTGGGCAGTTATACCGGGGGTTTGGAAAAATGCTTGCGCAGATCCGGACTCTGATCAATGAAGTGTATGTAAGCAAGATTACCCAAAAGGAGCTTGAAATGAAGGCACTGCAGGCGCAGATCAATCCGCATTTTCTATATAATACATTGTCTATGATCAACTGGAAAGCGATCACCGCCGGTGAGCATGATATCAGTAAGATGACGCTTGCAATGTCTACTTTTTATCGGACTGCTCTGAATAAGGGGAGAAACACATTGCGTGTGGAGGATGAGCTGAAAAATACGAAAGCATACCTGGAAATTCAGAGTATGATGCATGACAATGATTTTGATTATGAATTTGTGATCGACCCTGAAATTTTGAATTGTGAATCGCTGAATCTGATCCTGCAGCCACTGGTAGAAAATGCAATCCTGCATGGAGTAGAGAAAAAAACGGATGGGGAACGTGGAAAAATTGAAATCCGTGGATGGCAGCAGGAAGGGTGTATCTGGTTTTCGGTGGAAGACAATGGAGATGGAATGGATGCGGTGACTGCAAAACAGATTCTTACGGTAGAATCCAAAGGTTATGGAGTAAGAAATGTCTGCGAAAGGATTCAGCTTTTTTATGGTGAAGAGTATAAGATGGAGGTAAACAGCGAACCAGGCAAGGGAACCATAATGAGGCTTCATTTTCCAATAAGAAAAAAAGAAATTTAATATTAATCTAAAATTCTTGATATATAAAAAATTTGAATGTTCGGTTATCATGAAACTATAATCTTACGGGCACGGGAGAGAACCGGTCAAAATATATTAAGGAGGATTAAGATTATGAAGTTAAAGAAAATGCTTTCTATGATCCTTGCTACAGCGATGCTTGCATCTCTTGCAGTAGGATGTGGCAGCACAGAAGAAGCAGCTGATGCTCCGGCAGCAACAGATGAAGTAACAGAAGAAGCAGCAGAAGTTGAAGTTAAAGATGTAACTTTAACAGTATGGGGTCCACAGGAAGACCAGGCAGCAGTTGAAGGATATGACAATGGTATTCTTGCAGCTATGTGTGAAGCTTTCAACGAAGCTCATCCAGAATGGAACATCACATTTGAATATGGTGTATGTGGTGAAGACGTTGCTAAAGATGAAGTAACAAAAGACGTTGATGCAGCAGCAGACGTTTATATGTATGCAAACGACCAGTTACCAATTTTAGTTGAAGCAGGTGCAATCGCTAAACTTGGTGGTACAAACCTTGAAGCTATTCAGGCAGCAAACTCTGAATCTATAATGAACACAGTTACATATGAAGGCGGCGTTTACGGCGTTCCATATGCATACAATGGATGGTTCATGTTCTATGACAGCAGCAAATTCACAGCTGAAGAAGTAAAAGATCTTGACGTTATGTTAGCAAAAGACCTTGGTGATGATGTTACTAACGTATGCTTCTGCTTAGGAAACAGCTGGTATATCCCATCTTTCTACTATGGAGTTGGCGGAACAATGTTTGGTGCTGATGGTACAGACGGATCACAGCCATGTGATTTCGATGACGAAAAGGGCTTAGCAGTAACAAACTACTTAGTAGACCTTGCTGCAAATCCTAAATTCGCAAACCAGTCTAACGAAGAAGCTGGTAAAGCAATCGCTCTCTTTGCAGAAGGAAAACTTGGTGCATTCTTCACAGGTTCCTGGGATCGTGGAGCAATCGAAGAAGCTCTTGGCGAAAACTTCGCATGTGCTCAGCTTCCATCTTTCACAGCTGGCGAATACACAGGTACAATGAAATCTTATGCTGGATCTAAAGCTCTTGGCGTTAACCCAACATGTGAAAACATGGATGTAGCAGTAGCTCTCGCTGCATACTTAGGAAGCGCTGAATGCCAGAAAATCCGTTACGAAGTTCGTGGCGTAGTACCTCTTGATTCTACAGGTATCGATGATGTTATGCTTAGCGCAATCACAGATACAGTTAACAACACATCTGTAGCGCAGCCATTAGTAACTGCTATGAACAACTGGTGGTCACCAGCTGAAGCATTTGGTAAAGCAATCGTTGCCGGCGAAGTTACACATGAAAATGCAGCAGAAAAACTTGCTACATTTGTTAGCAATGTAAATGAAGGAAGCTCATTAGAATAATAACTGAATTATAATCACTAACGTAACTTAAAAGGGGCTTCATTAGGGTTCTAATGAAGCCCTTTTTTGAAGTATTATAAAAGGGGATTATTGTGATGGCTAAATTTGCAAAAAAAAGAGTTACCGAATTTCCGGAAGTAATTCCTGTAACAGAAGCACTTCGGGAAGGCGATATTTTTACAAAGCTTTCTTTCCTTATTTGGGGTTTGGGAAACCTGGTCAGAAAGCAGATTGTTCAGGGATTATTATTTTTAGGTCTTGAAGCAAGTTTTATTTGGTATTTTATTTCTTTTGGTTTCGGTGCACTGGCAGATTTTATTACTTTGGGTACAGAGGCACAGACAGAAGTATTTAACGAAGCAAAACAGGTATATGAATATCTTCCGGGAGACAACTCCCAGCTTTGCCTGTTGTACGGTGTAGTAACGATCTTTGTGGCTATTGGTTTCTTTTTGGTTTCGAGAGCAGCTACACGTTCTTCTTATATTGCAGAAAAAGCAGTAAAAGCAGGAAAAAAACCACTGACATTTAAGCAGACGATAAATGAGTTTAATGACAGAAGAATGTATCAGGTATTCCTGGCATTTCCTTTTGGCGGCTTACTGCTCTTTAACGTAATGCCATTGTTCTTTATGATATTAATGGCATTTACAAACTATGACAGAAATCATCTTCCACCTGGAAATTTATTTGACTGGGTAGGATTTGAAAACTTTACACGTGTATTAAATACCGGAAGTGATTTGGGACGTACTTTCTGGCCGGTGTTAGGCTGGACAATTGTCTGGGCTATTTTTGCGACCTTCCTGAATTATATTTTAGGTATTATCTTAGCGCTGATTATTAACCGTAAAGATACAAAGATCAAAGGCTTTTGGCGTTTTATCTTTATGCTGACCATCGCCGTTCCACAGTTTGTATCTTTATTGGTTGTAAATACAATGATTCAGGAGCATGGTGCATTTAACCTGATGATAAAGGAACTTTTTGGAGCCGGACCGCTTCCATTCCTGACCAATGTTACATGGGCACGTGTGACAGTAATCATAATTAACTTATGGGTTGGTATTCCATACACTCTGATCTCAGTAACAGGTATTCTGAAAAATATTCCGGCAGAGCTTTACGAAGCTGCGAAACTGGATGGTGCGGGTCCTGTTACCACATTTTTCAAGATTACAATGCCGTATATGATGTTCGTAATGACACCACAGCTCATTGTAAGCTTTATGCAGAACATAAATAACTTTAATGTTATTTTCCTGCTGACCAACGGTGCGCCTGCAACAGACGCTTACTACAGAGGAACTGCAGGAAAGACAGATCTGCTTGTTACCTGGTTGTACAAGCTGACAATTGATAACAAGGATTACAACCTGGGTGCGGTAATTGGTATCCTGACATTCATTTTAATGGCTGCTATGTCATTACTTACCTATCGCAACAGTGCTTCCTATAAAGAAGAGGAGGGATTTTCATAATGGAAAAGAAATATCGCTCAGCAACAACGCAGAGAAAAGTGACCAATATTCTTGTACATCTTTTTTTAGTTGTTCTTTCTTTGATTTGGATTTTTCCGATTTTCTGGGTTGTATTGCTTTCGTTTAGAGTACAAAAAGGACAGTATATCACGTCATTCTTGCCAAGTCAGCTGACGCTGGATAACTATGTGAAGCTGTTTACAGATACAGCAATTTTTAATTTCCCTAGATGGTTTATGAACACACTTTTTATTTCAATATGTTCATGTATCATCACGACATTTTTTGTCCTGGCAATTTCTTATGTGTTATCAAGACTTCGTTTTAAAATTCGTAAGCCATATATGAATATTGCGATGATTCTTGGTATGTTCCCGGGATTTATGTCAATGATCGCGATTTACTATATCTTAAAAGGCTTTAGTCTTACGGAAGGTCCATTTATTTATCTGGCATTGATCCTGGTTTATTCAGGCAGCGCGGGTCTGGAATTTTATGTGGCAAAAGGCTTTTTTGATACAATTCCGCGAGCGCTCGATGAGGCTGCAATTATTGACGGTGCAACAAAGTGGGACGTATTTTCGAAAATTATCATGCCACTGTCAAAACCGATTGTTGTTTATACGATTTTAAAGGCGTTTATGGCTCCATGGCTCGATTTCATCTTTGCAAAGGTAATCGCAGGAGCAGATCCGCGTTATTATACAGTTGCGATCGGCCTTTACACGATGCTTAACAAAGAAAATATCATGAACTGGTACGCTCCTTTCGCTGCCGGTGCCGTATGTGTATCTATTCCAATTGCAATTCTGTTTATCTATTTACAGAGATTCTATGCGGATGGTTTATCAGGCGCAGTAAAAGGTTAAGTGAGTTTATGCGGAAGGAACCCTTTCAGGATTCCTTCCGCTTTTTTTGGAGAAAATTTATGAAAAGAAAAATTCTTTCAATTTTACTGATATTTGCAATGCTGTGTACACTGTGTGCCGGCTGCGGACAAAGGGAAGAAAAAATTGAATTGATTGATGATGCATACCGCAATTATTATGAAATTTTCCCGGGTTCTTATTATGACAGTGATGGGGATGGAAGCGGCGATCTGCAGGGAATCATTCAAAAACTCGACTATATTGCAGACATGGGATTTAATGGCATCTGGATGACACCGATCATGCCGTCTCCGACTTATCATAAATATGATGTGACAGATTACTATCATATTGATCCCTCTTTTGGAACGTTAGAGGATTATCAGGCGCTGGTCGAGGCATGTCACGAAAGAGGAATCAGCCTGCTTGTAGATATGGTGTTTAATCACACTTCAAGTGAACATCCATGGTTTACAGAGGCGGTTGCATATCTTGAAGGTTTGGGAGAAGAGGAAGAACCTGATTTGACAGTCTGCCCATATGTTGGATATTATTACTTCGTAAAAGAAGGCGAGCAGGGAGTGAACTGGTACAAAGCAGGAAATTCCAACTATTATTACGAAGGTGTATTCTGGTCTGGAATGCCGGATTTGAATCTGGATAATGCAGAAGTACGGGAAGAATTTGAGAAGATTGCAAAATTCTGGCTTGATATGGGAACAGATGGATTCCGTCTGGATGCTGCAAAAGAATATTTTTCCGGACAGGCCGCAAAAAATACGGAAGTTTTAAAATGGTTTACAGATTATGTGAAATCTGTAAAGGATGATGCATATCTTGTTGCAGAGGTGTGGGAAGGACAGGCTGCAATTACGGAGTATTATGCAAGCGGTATTGACAGCTTATTTAATTTTCCGGCTGCGACACAGGAAGGTGCGATTATGAAAACTGCCAGGACCAGAGTTGACGTGGCAGATTACGTAAATTGGATGATCAATCAGAGAACTCAGAATCTGGAAAAGAATTCGTTGTATATTGATGCCCCGTTTATCAGTAATCATGACACAACAAGAATATCAGCACAGAGTGTAAGCAACGAAGTGGCTATGAAGTTTTCGGCAGGACTTTTGCTTACGATGCCGGGCTCACCATTTGTATATTATGGTGAGGAAATCGGTATGAAGAGTAAGGGAGATCTGGACGAAAATAAGCGTCTTCCAATGTATTGGTCTGCAACCGAAACAGAGGGGATGACAGTACCGGCAGCGGAAGCAGAGGATGTCGAACAGACTTTTCCTGCATTGGACGAGCAGATGAAAGATGAGACATCTATTTATAATTACTATAAAAATGCGCTGAAGATAAGAAATACTTATCCGGAAATTGCCAGAGGTGAAGTTTCCCTGATAGAAGGAAGCTATCCGGCCGGGACTGTGGCAACGCTGCGTCAATGGGAGGATGAAAGCTGTGTTATCGTGTATTGCAATGCAGAAGAGGGTGCGACGATCAGTCTGGCAGAAGCAGGCCTTTCTTCTTATGAGGTAAAAGCCAGCCTGACAGCAGGTGAAGAAGCTGTTAAGGAAAGCGCAGATACTCTGCAAATGCCTTTTGGAAGTATTGTGATTATGAAATAAAATGGGAGCAAAATTGATGAAAAAAAGATTGGTTTGGATGTTGATGCTGCTTAGCATTTTAAGTGGATGCGGAAGTCAGCAATCTGAAGAAACGATGTCCGGTGAGAATACCGAAATGCAGGAGGAGATGTCTGAAGAGACTCTTGCAGCCTGGAAAGAGGCGGCAGAAACTCCTTATGGAAAATATCCGGAGCTGGTAACATACACTCTGGGAAAGCTGGACGGAGCCAATAATTCCAATATGCCTGCAGGAGATACTTATGAGAATAATGTATATACCCGTGCTCTTCGTGCAACATTAAATATCCAGAATGAGGATGTTTTTGAAGAAAATGGAGAGCAGTATGTGACCAGTGTTGAAATGGCGATTGCATCAGAGGAATTGCCGGATATCATGATCGTAGAAGATAAGGAAACACTTATACGTCTGACCGAAAAGGGATTGATCGCAGATCTCACAGAATGTTACGAAACCTGTGCAAGTGATGGAATCAAAGCGATGTATGAAAGCTACAATGTGTCTGCACTGGATACAGCGATTGTGGATGACCGGCTTATGGCACTTCCGGAGCCAAATTTTGTAGATGGACCGAATCTGTTCTGGATTAGAAAAGACTGGCTTGATAAACTGGGATTGGAGGAGCCGGAGACGCTTGAGGATGTTGAAACAATTATACGTGCATTTATCGAGGAGGATCCGGGAGAGAATGGGGAAGGCAATACCATTGGTCTGGTGTGTCATTCGGATCTTACAGGAGAAAGCGGATATAATTATGAATTTCAGCTGGATCCTGTTTTTTCAACCTTTGGTGCATATCCAAAGCAGTGGTTTCGTGATGAGACCGGACAGATTGTTTATGGTTCTGTTCAGCCGGAGGCAAAGGAAGCGATCAGTTATCTGCAGCAGCTTTATCAGGACGGAGTTTTAGATAAGAATTTTATGCTGCGCGATATGAGTAATATTGCAGAGCTGATCATTGATGGAAAATGCGGTTCTTTCTTTGGTCCATGGTGGGCACCAAATAATCCGCTGATGGAAGCAAAGACTAATGATCCGGATGCAGTTTGGGAACCATATCTAATCTATACAAGAGAAGATGGAAAGACCCTGTATTTTGACCAGAAACCAAGCTATAAATACGTAGTTGTCAGAAAAGATTTTGAACATCCGGAAATTGTATTTAAGATGGCCAGCGTGATGTTTGACAAAATGCGTTTTGCGGGAGAAGAAAACAAAGAATTGGAAGTGTATTTCCAGAAAAATGTTGATTCAACCGCAAGACCGATCGCGATCAATATTGATTATAGCGATGCCTTATATAAATGCTACGTAGAAATTAACAGTGTACTGAATGGTGAAAAAGAAGCGGAAGAACTTCAGCTTCTGGAGCATTCCTACTATGAAAAGTGTAAGGGATATCTGGATGCGCCGGAAGAAGCAGATGCAGAAGAATGGGCAGCGTATGCATCGCGTATTAAAGCATGTGCTTTAATAGATGAGGAAAAGCTGGAGGTAATCAGTGCAGCGTTCTTTGAAGAAACTGAGACAATGTCAGAGGTGTGGTATCAACTGGAAGAGCTGGAAAAAACGGCTTACCTTGAAATGATTTCCGGTATCAGAGACATTGATTATTTTGATGAATTTGTTGAGGAATGGAAAGCTGCCGGCGGCGAGGCAGTTTTATCAGAAGTAAATGAGATGAAATATTAAAAATAAATAAGCGCGGAGGAAAAAATTATGGCAGCAAGCTGGTTAAAAAATGCTGTGTTTTATGAAATTTATCCACAGACCTTTTATGATAGCAACGGTGATGGAATTGGAGATATTCAGGGGATTATTGAAAAGCTGGATTATGTAAAAAGTCTGGGATGCAATGCTTTATGGCTGAATCCTTGTTTTGATTCTCCATTCAGAGATGCAGGATATGATGTGCGTGATTATAAAAAAGTTGCAGAGCGCTATGGCACAAACGAAGATCTGGAAGAACTTTTTAAAGTAGCTCATGAAAAAGGAATATATGTTTTACTGGATCTTGTGCCGGGACATACAAGCGAAGAACATGAGTGGTTCCGTGAAAGTGCAAAAGAAGAAGAAAACGAGTATTCAGGTCGATACATTTGGACAGATACTGCATTTTCCCGTGGAGACGGAATGCCGTTTATTGGCGGAGAGGCTCCGAGAGGCGGAACTTATATTATTAATTTCTTCAAAAGTCAGCCTGCATTAAATTACGGATATCGCGAGATTCACGAACCTGCATGGCAGATGCCGATTGATGCGCCGGATGCATTGGCTACCAGAGAAGCAATGAAGGATATTATGCGTTTCTGGCTGGATAAAGGCTGCGATGGATTCCGCGTGGATATGGCAGACTCCCTTGTTAAGAATGATGGAGAAGATAAGCTGGCTACGATGGAAGTATGGAAAGATATTGCAGGTACGATCCATGAAGAATATCCAAATGCAGCGCTTGTTTCCGAGTGGAACAAACCAATGCAGTCATTAAGTGCCGGATTTGATATGGATTTTTATCTGGATTGGAGAGGCAATGGATATTCTGTTTTACTGCGTGATTATGATATTCCGAAGTTTGGAAAGCCATTTGAAAAAAATAACAGCTATTTCAGTGTAGATTCAGAACGTGATATTCATGGATTTTTAAGGGATTATCTGCATCAGTATGAAGGCTCAAAAGATAAAGGGCTGTGGTGTCTGATTACCGGTAATCATGATACAGTAAGAGTGGCTCCAATGCTTGACGAAGCAGAACGCCGTCTTGCATTTGCATTCCTGCTGACTATGCCTGGAGCACCTTTCATTTATTATGGAGATGAGATCGGCATGCGCTATCGCTGGATACCGACAAAAGAAGGCGGATATCAGCGCACAGGTTCCAGAACCCCGATGCAGTGGAACCATAGTGATAATCTTGGATTTTCAGCAGCAGCAGCGGAACAGTTATATTTACCTGTAGATCCTGCAGATGATGCACCGACGGTAGAAGAACAGGAAGCTGATCCGAATTCATTTTTAAATCATGTAAAGGGGCTCATTCAATTAAGAGGCGCCTATAAAGATTTGGGAAATTACAGTCCATTTTCCGTATATTCTGCAGAATATGGTTCAAGATTATTTGCCTATAAGCGGGGTGAACTGTTAGTAGCGGTAAATCCTGGACGGCAGCTTATGGAATTAGGTCTGGATACAAAATATGAGATTGTTTATGCTATTGGAGAACCGGTCATTTACAATCGGACATTGATCATGAGTGCGCAGAGTTTTGCAGTTTTAAAGCCTGTTGAATGGTGAAAGGAATATGGAAAAATGATCATTCATAATGATGTTTATTCTGATGAGCATTTTGTGAAAAAATATACCTATATGGGAAATGATCTGGGTGCTGTCTGGTCGAAGGAGAGTACGACGTTTAAGATTTGGGCGCCACTGGCAAAAACAGTTGAGCTGGCTCTATATCGAAACGGTACTTTTGGTGTGGAAGATTTGCTGCGAAAAGACGGGATGAAAAAAGGAGATCAGGGTGTATGGACGCTGAAAGTGGAAGGCGACCTGAATGGAATTTATTATACCTATTTCGTGGAAAATGATGATGAAGCAGCTGAAGTATGTGATCCATATGCAAGAACAACCGGAGTTAATGGAAAACGTGCGATGGTCCTTAACCTGGCTTCGACCAATCCAACGGACTGGGAGAGGGATATTCCCTTAGAGGAACCTCTGAAATATACGGATGCAGTGCTCTATGAACTTCATATCAGAGATTTTTCGATTGACGAAAGTTCAGGTGTATCAGAAAAGAACAGAGGAAAATATTTGGCTTTTACGGAAGAAGGGACAAAGACGCCTAATGGAACACCGACCTGTCTGGACTATCTGACGTCTTTGGGAATCACTCATCTGCATCTTCTCCCAATGTATGATTATGGGAGTGTGGATGAGGAAAAGCTGGAGGAACCACAGTTTAACTGGGGATATGATCCGGTAAATTACAATGTACCGGAGGGTTCCTATTCGACAGATCCTTTTCATGGAGAAGTAAGAGTAAAAGAGATGAAGCAAATGATCAAAGCATTGCATGACCGGGGAATTCGAGTGGTTATGGATGTGGTTTATAATCATGTATATGATGCAGATACATTTTGCTTTAATAAAATAGTACCGGGATATTTTTCGCGTCAGAATGAAGATGGAAGCTGTTCTAACGGATCCTATTGTGGAAATGATACCGCATCTGAAAGACCGATGGTACGAAAATACATTGTTGATTCTGTAAACTATTGGGCAGATGAGTATCATATGGATGGATTTAGGTTTGACCTGGTGGGTCTGCTTGATACGGAAACTGTTAATGAGATCGTAAATACAGTTCATAAGAAGCATCCAAACGTGATATTTTATGGTGAAGGATGGAGCCTGCCAACGGCGATGCAAGATGGATATTTTCCTGCAACTCAGGTTCATGCAGCTAAAACTCCTGATTTTGCATATTTCAGTGATGATATCCGTGATCTGCTGGCGGGAAGAAACGGTGAAGGAGAAGGATTTGTATCCGGAAAGACTGATTGTGAAGAATTGGTTGCAAAATGTTTTATGGCAAAGACTTCGTGGTGTCCGAAACCGGCGCAGACGGTTAATTATGTATCATGTCATGACAATTACACATTAATGGATAAATTGCGGATTACCAGACCGGAGGCTTCTTTCGAAAAACTGGTCAGAATGAATAAGCTGGCAGCGGCAATTTATATGACATCTTTTGGCATTCCATTCATTCATGCCGGTGAGGAACTTTTAAGAATTAAAGAGGAGAATGGAAGGATTGTTGAGAACAGTTACAATTCATCAGACTCAGTGAATAAAATTCGCTGGGGACAGTTAGATGATAAAAAGTATGCTGAGGTTATGGAATACTATAAAGGACTGATCAAATTCCGTAAGGATAATCGGGTATTACATTTTTCAACGGCAAAAGAAGTAATAGAAAATGTCACATATCAAAAGCTTTCAGACAACGTAGTATTATTTAAAATCAAAGATGAATTGATAATCATTTTTAATGCATCTGAGAACAGGTATCAGTTTGATATGGGAAAATACGGGATCATAAACGGTGATTGGAAAATTTGTGTAAACAGTATGAGAGCTGATATTGAAGAAGAAATAGGTGAGTCCTGTATTGAGATTCCGGAAATTTCAACAATGATTTTAAAATTTTCGAAATAAAAAAGTAGCAAAAGAGGGGATTTTTTAGATCCCCTCTTTAAATTTATAACGCCGCCAGCTCCCCCTCAATCGCATTCTGCAGATCCAGCATCTGAACCTGTTTAAGTAAGAAATGATATCGCTTCTGTACTGCGTTTACTTCGTAAATATAGCTGTCTACCAGATCGGGGTCTACGACCTGTTCGAAATTGGAATAGGCATCATCAAGGGCAGTTTTGGTTTGTTTTAAATCTGATAAAAGCTGTTCTCTGGATAGTTCCTGAATGTAATTGTCAGTCATCATAAAATCCCCCGCTTTCCTGTTATTTTCTTACAATAAAATATATCCAGAAGTTCTTTTGCTTATACACTGAGATTTAAAAACTTTTTCTACAGTGAGAAATACATTGGTATAAAACAGGTCTTGTACGCATAAATTTAGAAAAAACAGGAAGTTTTTATGAAAGATTTTATCTTAAATTTTTTTCTGCGAGTCGTTTTTGGTGTAATTGCGATATACACATGCAACACTTTGTTTACCGCCTGTTTTGGCGGAATTCTTCATTTGGGCATCAATGCCCTAAATTTATTGACAATCGGAAGCCTTGGAGTCAGTGGGTTTGGGCTTGTTTTTGCAATTTCGGCGTTTTCACTTTTGTGAAAAACGCCGAATTCTTTTGTGCAAAATTTTCTGTGAATCTTTCCGTCTTGTGTCAAAAAAAATCTTTATGCTACAATCTATACAAGATAAACGTTTATCAGGCATTCCATTCGGAAAGCCGATCTGACCAGCTCGGTCAAACTACCCATAATGTTGGATACAGAGAAATGTACGTCTGTTTTTCTGAAAAATTCTAACAGTTCTATGCAGCAAATAAGAATTTTGTACATTTTTCGTTGGACAGAAAAGGCACTTTTGCCGCTGCACAAAAGAAGCCGCTGTAAATTACGTGGAGGTAACATTGGATGTAAAAGTACTTGCAATTTGTGATACAGAAAAACAGTATGCCATAAAGCTGATGGAAGCATTTTGTGAGAAGAAAAATCTGGGATTTCAGGTTCATGCATTTTCAAATGTGGCTGAACTGGAGCAATTCGTAAAGCGCAGTCCGTTAGAAATCTTGCTCATCCCCGGCAAGCTGATGAGCGAAAAATTTCAACGTCTCAATATTGGAAAGATTATTCTTTTGTCGGACGGGGAGGTTTATGAGGAATTTTCAGACTATGAAAGTATCTATAAATATCAGTCCGCAGAGCATATTTTGAAGGAGATTCTGTGCTATTACGCGGAATATGCAAAGCCTGTGACAGGAATCAATTACAGAAAAAAAGAATTTGAAGTCTATGGAGTGTATTCTCCTATTGGGAGATGTGGAAAATCAGCATTGGCGAGGGCGCTGGCAGGGATTTTTGGAAGGAAAAGAAAAACATTGCTGTTGGATCTGCAAAGCTTTTCGGCCTATCCGGAGCAGCTGGGTGAAGAGGAGCTGTGGGATCTGGCAGATATGATTTATTTTCTAAGGCAGGGTAAAAAAACATTTTTATATAAGCTTGGCAGTATTGTGCAAAGTGAAAAAAATTTTGATTATATCCTGCCGATGAAAGCACCTGCGGACCTTCGAAGTGTTACATTGGCAGAATGGACAGAGCTTTTGGAAAAGCTTTCTGCGGACAGCGATTATCAGGTCATCGTACTGGATTTTGGCAACGAGGTATGTGGACTGTTTGGGCTGCTAAGCCAGTGTACGAAAGTTTATACACCGATGCTTTCGGACTCGGACTCTAAAAGGAAGATGTGGAACTTTGAAAAGATACTGAAGGTAGAGAATTTTGAGAAAGTACTCGAATCAATCTGCAAAATTTCCATTCCGGCAGGAGTCGAGAAAACAAATGTGAAAGCCTTTATGGAGGAGTGGGCAGAAAGGAATGTAACGTCATGAATGAAAGAGGAGATGAAACTTGGAAGGAATTAAAGGCGGTAGTTCTGGAAGAGCTGAATTTTTATGATGAAGTGACGGATGAACTGGTATTAGAGGTCATTGACCGTGTGCTGAAGACATCCCGCTACAGCAAAAGTATCAGTTTAAACAGACGATGTCTGCTGAGACTTGAATTATTTCACAGCATTCGGAGGCTGGATATATTGGAAGAACTTTTGGCGGATGATACCATCACGGAAATCATGATTAATGGGGAGAGAGGCATTTTTCTGGAAAGGCAAGGCAAGCTGGAGGCATTTTCCGGAGAAAGAATCTCAAAGGAACAGTTGGAAGAGCTGGTTGTAAAAATTACGGGAATGAGCAATCGAATGATAAATGAGGCTTCTCCTTTGGCTGATGCCAGACTGGGAGACGGAAGTCGCGTGTCGGTGGCCGTCTCCCCGGTGGCATTAGATACACCGGCAATTACCATTCGGAAATTTCCGAAAAGAGCAGTTACACTAAAGGATTTGCTGGAATGGGAAAGCTTTAATGAAGAGATTGCGGAATTCCTAAAAAAGGTGGTTATAGCAAAATACAATATTTTTGTATCAGGCTCTACAGGCTCAGGAAAGACCACACTGTTAAATGTATTATCGGACTTTATTCCGAAAAATGAACGAATCATTACAATTGAGGATACTGCAGAGCTGCAGATTCGGAATGTACCAAATCTGGTAAGGCTGGAGTCAAGAAACTCTGTGGTAGAGGGATGTAGGGAAATTACGATTCGGGATCTGCTTCGGGCAAGCTTAAGACATCGGCCAGATCGGGTGATCGTCGGAGAGGTGCGCGGTGCAGAAACTGTAGACATGCTTCAGGCTTTTTGCACAGGGCATGATGGATCTCTTAGCACCGGCCATGGAAACAGCACGAAGGATATGCTGTACCGATTGGAAACTATGGTCATGATGGGAATGGACATTCCTGCGTTGGCAGTGAGAAGGCAGCTTGCATCCGGAATCGATCTAATGATTCATCTTGGAAGACTTCGGGATAAAAGACGAGTGCTTCTGGAAATTTCGGAGATTGATGGATGTGAAAATGGAGAGATCATTGTAAATCCCTTATACCGTTTTCAGGAAAAACAAACTGCTGAAAATGGAAAGGTACAGGGAGAATGGGTAAAGGTTGGAGAACTCCATCATAAAGAAAAACTGTTAATGGCAGGTATTTCTGATGATTAAGGACTACAGAGTGTATAACTTTTCGAAGAAAGAGTTGTTTGTCTGCCTTTTGGAAGGAATGCTCCTGAATGTAGTAGTTTCTATTCTGTTTTTTGACTCATTCTGGGCAATGATTCCTGGGATGTTCCTGGTAGTCTTCTATTTTAAGGAAAAAAGAAGAAGTCTGATGAGAAAGAGGATTTATCGGCTGAGAACAGAATTGAAAGAATTTTTAAATGCGCTGATTGCAGCATTACAGACCGGACGGTCTATGGAAAATGCATTTGCTGAAGCTGTAAAAGATACAGGGCAATATTTAGAGGAAGATACCGTATTCATTCTGGAAATGAAAAAAATCTGTGCAGGTATCAGCATTGGGGAGCAGTTAGAAAAGCTGCTGCTTGATTTTTCGCATAGAAGCCATGTGGAAGAACTGGAATACTTTGCGGAGGTATTGGTTATCGGAAAGCGAAGCGGAGGAAATCTGGTGGGGATTATGAAAAATACTATTCGGATGCTGCAGGAGCGTATGGACGTGGAAGAAGAAATTTATACAGTTCTTACAGAAAAACAGACAGAGTTTCATCTGATGTGCATGATTCCTTTTGCAATCATCCTGTATTTAAGGATTAGTGCAGGGACTCTAATAGAAAGTCTTTATGGAAATATGACGGGAATTGCGGTCATGATTCTTTGCCTTTTGATTTATGGAGGTTGTTATCTCTATGGGAAAAGAATTCTTGAAATTGAAAACTGATTCGAAAAACACAGGATGGGTTCTTTTGACAGTGGGGATGATTCTGACCCTCAGTATGGGGATTTTAGCTTACCGGAATACAGAGCTTGACAAGGAATACGAACTTCCAAAGAACGAGCTGTCAGAAGGGGCTTATATGCAGGAGATGATTGCTTATGTAGGAGAGGAGCGAATTCCGCTGACGGTTACGGTAGAAGCAAGAAGCCTGTCAAAAGAAGAAACACAAAAAGAGCTTGATCGAGCAGAGAAACTTTTGGGAGATATTTTAAAGGGTAAAAATGAAAGTCTTGAAAAGATTACAACGGACTTGAATTTTGCCGAGGAAATTCCAGATACCTGTGTGGAGGTTCAATGGACAGAATGGGGCTTAGAATATTTTTATTCTGATGGAAAGCTTAGAGAGGATCTAAAGCTTTCTGAAAAAGTGGAAGTAAATATTTCCGCAATACTTACCTGTCAGGAGTCTGTCAGAGAATATGAAACGACAGTCACGATCCTGCCAATAAAACAGAAAATGGAAAGCAGCCTTCAAGAGATGATTTACAGGGAAAATGAAGGAACCTCTGAGAAAGAGAATCTGGTGCTTCCCAAAGAATATGAAGGGGAGAAGATTATCTGGAAAAAGCCATTAGATGTTACCTTCCTTTGGGTGTTGGCTCTAACGGTGAGTACGGCTTTTGCTTTGAAGATTGGCAGAAAACGGGATGAGAAGGAAGCAAAAAAGGAACGACTCGAAGAGCTTGAAAGAGATTATGCGCAGATTGTCAGTAAGTTTTCCATGCTGCTGTCAGCAGGTTTAAGTGTACGGAATGCGTGGGAGAGAATCGTGTTGATGTATCGGAGGAGAGGTGTACAGAGTGCAGTTTATGAGGAGCTTAACTGGGGACTTTTGCAAATGCAAAAGGGTATTTCTGAGCTGGAGGTTTATGAAAGCGTTGGAATCAGAACGGGACAGGTTCATTACAAAAAATTGATGGCACTGTTTATTTCAGATAAAAGGCGCGGAAGTATTCCTCTGATGGAGGCGATGAATCAGGAAATGTTTTCAGCAATGGAAGAGAAGAGGCGCAAAACAAGGCAGCAGGGAGAAAAAATAGGTACAAAATTGTTAATTCCAATGATAGGAATGCTGGGAGTTGTATTTTTGATTATTTTGGTACCTGCGTTTTTATCATTTGGGTTGTAGATTACAGGAGGAAAAAAGATGTGGAATCGTTGGAAACAGTTTATGAAGGATGAGAGTGGAATCACGACTGTGGAAATTATTCTGATTTTGGTGGTGTTGATTGCTCTCGTATTAATTTTTAAAGAACAGATGACAGACATCGTAAACAATATTTTTAAGACCATTACAAGTCAGAGCGGAAAAATTCTAAAATGACAGGAAATAAAAAAGGATCACTTACCATCTTTTTGGCACTTGCAATGTTCACTTTTCTGACTTTCTGTATGGTTCTGATGGAAGGTTCGAGAATCTATTTTTTCAGAGCGAAAGCTATGCAGGCCATGGAACTGGCAGAATTCTCGGTGCTTTCGGAATATCAGCAGGAATTGTTTTCACAGTATGGATTGTTTTTTCTTGATCTGGATTATGAACAGGGAAGTGAGCATGTGGGAATTTTGGAGCAAAGAGCCAGAACTTATCTTATAAAGAATGCAGGAGAACTTTTAATGAACGGGCTTGAGGCACAGAACTTCTTTCGTGCAACAGATTGCGGGGGAATCAGATTTTTAAAGCAGGCGGCAGAGCAGATGAAAGTGCAAAGCGGTTATAAGCTATTTGAAGAACTGGTTGAAAATGTGGGGAATGTTACCCTTGAGGGTGCAGAGATTCAGGAGATTCTTGAAAAAAAGGAGAATACTGCTGCAGGAATCTTAGACGGATATTTGTCAGAGGATGGAAATCGGGTGCTTGATATTTCACTTCCGTCGATAACATTCCCTTCGATTAATGCACTAACGGAGGCTGTGTTTGGAGATCCTTCCGATTTGTCTTCAAAAGAAGTTATGCTCGAAGAACGTATCTTAAACAGAGAGTTAAACGAAGGTACGGTCGAGAAAGAAAAAATATCTTTTGCGGATATGCAGTTGTTCCATGGATATATCTTTGAACACTGTAATTACTATGGTGCTGAGAATGAAAAGGTCTGGAAGGAGTCACTGGAATATCAACTGGAATACGTTATTTCCGGAAAGGAAAGTGACAGAAAAAATCTGGAGAATATCATGTGGAGAATCTTTCTTCTGAGAGCAGGTGGGAACTATTTGTTCTATCATCAGGATGCGGAACATTTGGGAAAGGCAAGGACGGAAGCACTGGCTTTGGTTGGATTTACTGGAAATGCAGCGCTGATTGAAGCAGTAAAGGAGATTTTTTTGATTTCCCAGGCGATAGAGGATGGAATTGGACAGACACGCCAGATTTTTGCGGGAGAAAAAGTTCCGCTTTATCAAAATGGTCTGTTTAACGGGATAGAATTGGGGTATGAAGAGTATTTGTATCTATTCTTAAATGTAACAGGCGCGGAGGAGAAAACGTATCGCTGCATGGACATTGTAGAGATGGAAGTGCGGAAAAAATCGGGATATGAAAAGTTCTCTCTTGATCATTGTGTGGACTGTTTTGAGCTTCAGTGGGATTATCAGTTTGAAAGCATGTTTGTGGAGATTCCCTTGTTGGATGATGAAATTTATGAAAACAGAATTACAAGAAAAATATATTATGAAACGTAAGACACAGAGAGACGTTCTTTCGTGGCGGGCTTTCTTAAATCGAGTCGCAAAGTGTGCTCCCCCCAACTACCATGAGCATCTATGTTCTTCAGACCAAAACGTGAGAATGTCTCTGTGTGCCTTAAGGGGAGGTTTGACAATAGAGGCGTCTTTTGTACTTCCCTTCTTTTTGATGATTCTTTTAGCATTCTTCTCATTTTTCTCTCAATATGCTTCTGCGGCAGAGCTTCAAATCTTAGCGGCCGCAGAAGCAAAAAAGGCGGGGATTGCTCTTGGAAATATGCAGAAGATGGATGCAGGGGATATCACGATTTACAAAACAGAAAAAATAAAAAATGATTGGCAAAATCCCTTTATACACAAAAACTATATGATACAAAGTGCGACTTGCCGGGCATGGATTGGTTTTACAGGGCTTGAAAGTTGTGAAACCTATGTTTACATTACGCCAGAGGGAAGCGTATATCATCTTTATGCGGACTGTACTCATCTGAAATTGTCAATTCAAAGGGTTTCTATAGCAAAAGCCCGTTCTATGAAAAATGAGTATGGCGGAAAGTATAGTGCTTGTGAGCTGTGTGGAGATTCTGTAAAGACTTTGGTGTACCTGACATCTGAAGGAAATCGTTATCATTCAAATAGAAGCTGTTCAGGGTTAAAGCGAACCATTCGTCAAGTACCAATGAGTGAAGTTTCTGGAAGAAGCGGATGTATTCGATGTATGGCAAGGGAGGAATAGGTTGTGGAATGGCAGATGGAGGTTCTATGGATTACAGAGGCTGTATTTTTAGGAATGGGAACATATTTTGATATCAAAGAAAAGGAGCTGCCAATGAGTCTGTTCTTTATATTTGGAGCAGCAGGAAGTGTATATCAGGTATTATGGAAAGTTTACAGTATCAGGGAGCTTTTGTACGGAGTATGTGTAGGTGGATTTTTTCTGCTTGTGGGATGGCTTTCCAGAGAAGCAATTGGATATGGGGATGGTCTGGGGCTTATGGTCATGGGAGTTTATGAAGGATGGCGGGGAATGATTCCAATTATATTTGGAGCATTTTGTTTTAGCAGCATTTATGGAATCTGGAGACTTATTGGGTATCAGGATCTAAAAACAGATACCATGCCATTTTTTCCGTTTCTTTTTCTTTCGTTTATTGGAGTGAGCCTTTTATGAAAGGAAGTATGACAGTGGAGGCATCTTTAATCTTTCCGTTTTGCTTTGTGGTCATAGGAATAGTCTGTATTTTGGGAATTTATCAATATAATCAGGCTGTTTTGAAAATGACAGGCTATGAAAGCATTTTACAGACCATGGAAGAACGAAAAGAAGAAGAAGGACAGTTCAAAGAGCTTTTATTAAAAAGAGCAGAGCAGGCTGCGAAAGACAGGACATTTGGTCTTGAAGAGATAAAAGTTTCTCTAAAAATGAGCTCAACAAAAATCTCATTAAGCTATGAGGGAAGTCAGTCGATTATCAAAGTGCCCATGAGGGTTACAGTTGTTTATGAACGTATCTACCCGGAGCTGACCCTTCGGGTTTTGAGAGATGTTGGCGGAGAATAACGATGAAGGAACAGTTAAAAAGAGAATTAAATAAGACCTATTTGATCTTGAGCAGTGGAGATGCAAAGTATGAAGAATCCTATGAAATTGAAATGCTGGTAAAAAATAAGTTGGAAACAATTTTGCCGCTTCATGTACTGCGCATGGATGGAATTGCGGAACTTTATTATGAGGTATCATCGAAACAAACGTTAAAAGACTGCGCGGAAAGGGTAAAGATTAATGCGCAGACCATCAGATGTCTGTTTGAAACGATAGATTATATGATTGGAGAAATGAAAGACTATTTGTTGGAAATGGAATGTATCGTTTTGCGTCTGGACCATATTTATACAAAGGATGGGAAGTTCTATTTTTGCTATTGCCCCTGGGAAAGGAAGGATGTGCTTAATTCTTTTCGCGGAATGTTGGAAGAAATTCTCGGGGAACTGGATTACCATGATACAGAAGGAGTGGAGCTTGCATATCATTTATATCAATGTGCCTGTAAGGGGAATTTTCATATTTCTGAAATTTTAAAGATGCATGAAAAACATGAGAAAAAGGAAGCGCTGGTGCTTCAGACAGAAGAACAGGCAGTAGACGCAGAAGTGCCCGAAAAAGAGGAAACGGTGAAAAAAAGACCGGGCATTTTAAGGCGTATTATAGAATTTTTTCTGAAAAAGGAGGAAGCACCCAGCCTGGAAATAGAAGAGAATTTTCCTCATGAAGAGCTTTATCAGGAATTTTTTGCAGAACAGAATACTGGGGCAGGATATACAGAAGTACTGGAACCAGTGGATACAGGAACAGTTCTTTTAGAAAATATGCCTGTGGGACATTGGAAGCTTCGCCCTTTGCTGCCGGGTTTTGAAGAATTTCTTGTTGAGGGCGATAGTTTTCTGATAGGGAAAAAGAGAGATTCGGTGGATGGATATATTGGGAGAGATACAATTAGTCGAATACACAGTCGGTTATTTATTCACCAGGAGCGTCTTTTCATCACGGATGCCAATTCCACAAATGGCACGTTTGTTAATGGCGTTTTAATTGAGCCGGGAATGGATGTGGAAATTTTTCCGGGAGACCGTATTCTGTTTGCAGATGTGGGGTATGAATGTTATAATAGCCTGTAAATCAGGAGGTTATTATGATTTTTGATACACACGCACATTTTGATGATGATGCATTTGATGAAGACCGAGATGACCTGTTATCCGGAATGAGGGATGCAGGGGTAGAATATATTGTAAATGTTGGAGCAAGCATGGCATCTTCTGAAAGAAGCATAAAGCTTGCGGAAAAATATCAGTTTGTATATGCCGCAGTGGGCGTGCATCCGGATGAAGTAGGGGAACTGGATGAAGGGAAATTAAACCAGTTAAGGGAATGGTCAAAGAGTCCAAAGGTAAAAGCCATTGGAGAGATTGGTCTGGATTATTACTGGGATAAGGAAAAACATGACCTTCAAAAACACTGGTTCCTACGTCAGATGGAACTTGCACATGAAATGCAGCTTCCGATGATTGTTCACAGCAGGGAGGCCGCTAAGGATACGCTGGATATGGTAACGGCCGCAAAACCGCTGGGATTATCAGGAATCATTCACTGCTATTCCTACTCTGTAGAGCAGGCAAGAGAATACCTGAATATGGGATATTACCTTGGAATCGGCGGTGTACTGACTTTTAAGAATGCGAAGAAGCTAAAGGAGGTAGCAGAATATGCGCCCCTTTCCCAAATTGTTTTAGAAACAGACTGTCCGTATCTGGCACCGGTTCCGTTTAGAGGAAAACGAAATGATTCCTCAAAGATTGCATATGTAGCGGAAGCGCTGGCAGCGATCAAACAGGTACCATCGGAAGAGGTCATTCGCATTACAAATGAAAACGGAAGAAAACTTTATAATATATAGGAGAAACATCAATGAGTGACAAAACACCATATCTTGGAAATCCGCAAAAGACCATCGAGGTCATTCAAAAATATGATTTTGCTTTTCAGAAAAAGTTCGGTCAGAACTTTTTGATCGATACACACGTACTGGATAAGATCATCAGTGCAGCAGAAATTACAAAGGATGACCTGGTCGTAGAAATCGGCCCGGGAATTGGAACGATGACTCAGTACCTTGCATGTGCAGCCAGAGAAGTTGTAGCGATTGAAATCGACAAAATGCTTATTCCAATCTTACAGGATACCTTAAGTGCCTATGATAATGTAACAATTATCAATGAAGATGTATTAAAGGTAGACTTAAATAAACTGGCAGAAGAAAAAAATGGCGGCAGACCGGTAAAGGTTGTTGCAAACCTGCCATATTATATTACGACACCGATTATCATGGGTTTATTTGAAAACCATGTACCGCTTCACTCCATTACCATTATGGTACAGAAGGAAGTTGCGGACAGAATGCGCATGGGTCCGGGAACAAAGGACTACGGTGCATTATCTTTGGCAGTACAGTATTATGCAGAACCTTATCTTGTGGCAAATGTACCGCAGAACTGCTTTATGCCAAGACCAAAGATTGGATCTGCAGTTATCAAACTGACGGTACACGAAAAACCGCCGGTAACAGTCCGTGATGAAAAATTAATGTTCAAGTTGATTCGAGCATCCTTTAATCAGAGAAGAAAGACTCTGGCAAATGGTCTGAACAATAGTCCGGAATTACATTACTCCAAAGAACAGATTGCAGAAGCGATCGAGAGACTGGAAGTGTCTCCAAGTGTTCGTGGAGAAGCGCTGACTCTGGAACAGTTTGCGAAACTGGCAGATGTGCTTTTGGAACTGGAAGGAAAGTAAACGAAGATGAGAAGAGAACTTTCCCCAGATGAAAAATTTATGAAGGAAGCGCTGCGTCAGGCGAAGAAAGCTTATAAACTTGAGGAAGCTCCGATAGGATGTGTGATCGTCTATGAAGGAAAGATCATAGCCAGAGGTTATAACCGACGCAATATTGATAAATCCACACTTTCCCATGCGGAAATTCTGGCTATCAGAAAAGCTGCAAAAGTGATGGGAGACTGGCGGCTGGAGGGCTGCACTATGTATGTGACACTGGAGCCATGTCAGATGTGTGCTGGAGCCATCGTGCAGGCGCGAATCGACAGAGTCGTGATGGGAAGCAGAAATGCCAAGGCAGGCTGTGCCGGTTCTGTGATCAATCTTTTACAGATGAGTGAGTTCAATCATCAGGTGGAACTGACAGAAGGAATTCTTCAGGAAGAATGCAGTGCACTGATGAGCGGATTTTTCCGTGAACTTCGTGAAAAAAAGAAAAGCAAGCAATCCGTTGACAAAGCTGAGTAAAAAAGGTATACTAGAAACTCGTGAAACAGTCATAAAGTTTCCGTACAGCCGGGGCGGTAGCGGTGCCTTGTACCTACAATCCGCTATAGTAGGGGTGATATTCCGCAGAGGGCGTTTCCTTGTGAAGCTGCCCCTGATAAGTGATGTTGACGTTTGGGTCTTACGCGACGGGAAACTGTGAACCGTGTCAGGGCAGGAATGTAGCAGCACTAAGCAGACCTTTCCGGGTGCCGTGAGGGCGCTCGAGCCGAGTTAACTGTCAGGGTAACGTTCATGAGGAGCGTTCGAAGCGGAATGTACGGATTTTTAATAAAAAATGTGGTTCGGAGCATGACTCCGAACCTTTTCTATTTTATCTATAAAAATCATTATTTATTAGAACGCAACTCACGGGGAGACATCCCCATTTTTTTATGAAAAGTTCTTGAAAAATGTTGAATATCGTTAAAGCCTGTTAATGCAGCAATTTCAGAAATCGTGAAATCTGTAGAAACAATCATATCATATGCTCGAGATACCCGATAAGTCAAAAGGTACTGATGGATAGATTTACCAGTGTATTTTATAAACTGTTTGTTTAAATAATTTGGATGATAATTAAAACGGTTACCAATAGAGTCGTTTGAAATATCTTCTGAATAATGTTCCTGAATATAATGCAATACTTCTTCTATTTTTTGAGAAGATATGGAACGAGAGCCCTGTCCAAGGGAAATAGTTCGATAGCATTGACTTAAAACAGATAGGAACATTCCACTTAAGCGTTGGTCACAAAAAATTTTTTGTGATTGATATTCTGTTAACATTTCTTGCAGCGTGGCTTCTAGATTTTGCATATTTTTCAGATAAATAAATTGATTCATCATAGGCATATCATAAAAATGTATATTTTCTATAATTTTGTTTTCATCAAAAATACTAGAAGGTTCAGGAGGGATAGGTGTAATCAATGACTTATTATTTTGTGTAAAATCAAAGTTACATCCATACATAATTAATAGATTATCTTTATCGCTGATCATACGATATTTATTTCCTCCATGCCATAAAACAAGATCACCTCTTGAGAGACGAAATTTAGAATCTTTAGTATAAAAATAGCCTGTCCCTTTAGAGATAAGAAATAAGCGACAATCATAGGCAGTAAAGTAGCTGGAAAAATCAGGGTAATCTTTATTTGTTACGCACAGTCTTTGCACATATCGAATAAACGGCTGGACTTCACAGAAATTTAAATTCATTACATTGTTCATAGATTTCGTATGCCTTTCAATTATAGGAACAGTTTAACAGAGAAATATTTGTTATTCAAGTAAGAGCAAATCGTAAAAGTGTTTTTGAAGAAGTAATTATTTGTATAAAAACGCTTTTTTGCAATATAAAATCTAAAATGTGTGAATCGGTTGAAAAACGAATTGCGAAATGTAAAATGAATAGCAAATTTATATAGGAGGACGTAACAAAATGGAGCAGTTTGTAATGGAACAAGAAAGAAAATTAAAATTGGAAAATGAGTATGATGTAGTAGTTGTAGGAGGAGGAATTGCGGGAATCGCGGCGGCATTGGCTGCAAAGAGAAGTGGTGCAAAAACAATGCTGATTGAACGGGAATATACGTTAGGGGGATTAGCGACACTTGGATTGATTACAATCTATTTACCTTTATGCGATGGTACTGGGAAATTGGTGTCAAGCGGTATTGCCGAAGAATTACTAAAACTTTCTGTTTCGTATGGAGCAGAAATAGATGTTCCAAAGGAATGGAAAAATAATGAGTTGATTGAAAAGAGAAAAAGGAAGAGATATATGGGGCGTTTTTCGGCAAATATCATGTCTTTACTTTGTGAAGAATTATTAGTAAAAGAAGGCGTAGAAATCCTGTATGGGACCTTTGTTTGCGGAGCATTTGTAGAAAATTCTACGTTAAAATATATAATTATAGAAAACAAGTCAGGAAGAAGAGCAGTAGGTGCAGGTAGTTTTGTGGATACAACAGGGGATGCTGACTTGGCGTTTTACTCTCAAGTTGATACTGCAATGCATTATGAAAAAAATAAGATAGCATCATGGTATTATGCTCATGAGAGAGAACAATTAAAACTCTACTCTTTGGGTGTGTGTGATGACGTTGGTGAGGAGACTAGAACAGAAGGAGAGAAACTGGATAGTAGAATTTGTTGTTCAGGTGTAGATACAAAAGAACTAAGCGAACAAGTAATCGAAGGTCATAGAATCATTAAGGAACATTTTTTGAAAAAAGGTAATATTTCAGAAGAGCATGCATTGGTGACTATAGCAACGATTCCGCAGGTTCGTATGACGAGAAGAATCTGCGGAGAGTATATTTTAAGCAATCCAAAACAGTATCAATATTATGAAGACAGTATTGGTATGGTCGGAGATTGGAAGGAAAGCGGGTATCGATATGAAATTCCATTTCGATGTTTGTATAATTCAAAAGTAAAAAACCTGGTGACAGCTGGAAGATGCATTTCTTCTAATGACGATATGTGGGATTACACGAGGGTAATTCCAGCGTGTGCGGTGACAGGAGAAGCTGCTGGAACTGCGGCAGCGATGAGTAATGATTTTACCTCTCTTTCTGTGAAAAAACTGCAGGAAGAGCTGGTTAGAAAAGGTGTGATTTTGCATTATTAAAGATTTTTTGGAATGTTTTCTAATTGCAGAAAATCAATTACAAGAATAATTAAATATATGGCAAAAATTGGCATATTGCACAAAAAGTTGTCAAAAAACGCTTTTTTGTAATAAAAAATGTAAAAAGGGTAATTCTATTGAACTATCTGTTGGAACATGATAAAACAAAGGTACAAACAGGTGCGCGTAACTGTAAAATAAAAAAGAACGGAGAAGAAAAATGAAAAAAATAATTGCTATGTTATTAGCTCTCACAATGGCAGTTTCAGTAGTGGCTTGTGGTTCTAAATCAGCAGAAGCTCCAACTTCAGAGGAAGTTGCGGTTACGGAAGATGCAGAAGAAAAAACAGAAGTCGATGAAGAATTTAAAGTAGGACTTTGTAACATTAACGAAAAAGGAGCTTTTGGGAAATTAGTAAAATACGGATTTGAACAGGCATGTAAAGAACGTGGATGGACTTTGGTATATGCTGATAACAACTCTAACGGGCAGCAGGGGGTTACAAATGCAGATACAATGGTTTTGCAGGAAGTTGATTTTGTTTGTGACTTAAACGTAGATGCATCTGTGGGTGATACAATCAAAGGAATCTTTGATAATGCAGGAATTCCGGTACTGGCTGTAGACATCGCATTGGGAGATGCCCCATTCTTTGGAATTGATTCAGAACAGCTTGGATATTTCAATGGTGAAACAGCAGCAAAATACATTAAAGAAAATTATGCTGGGGAAGTTGATTATGTTGTATTAATGACACAGATCGCTTCTGGTGATGAAGTGCAGAAGCGTGTTCGTGCAGCGATTGATGCGTTAGATGATAACGGAATTAAGTATGGAGAAGTGGTAGAACTTGAAGGTGAAAATGATGCTGCAATCAGTCAGACCCGTTTTACTGATTTTCTGACAGCACATCCAGATGCCGAATCCATTATTGTATTTACAATTAATGAAAATGCTGCACAGGGTGTTTATGCAGGTGCAGTTACAGCTGATCGAGAATGGGATTGCAGAATTTTCTCAGCAAACTGCGGAACACAGTTTGTGGAACCAATGTATGAATCCGGAGGAAATCAGTCATGGGTATGTACGATTTCTAACTTCACTGAACTTTATGGAGAACAGTGCTGTCAGCTGATTGAACAGTATTTAGAAACAGGTTCAATCCCGGAAAATACATGTTGTAAGTTTGAAGCAATTACATGGGAAAACATCAATGAGTATTATCCGGAAGGAAATTGTCCATGGGATTATTTTGAATAAGAATTGAAAGACGACTATTACATAGCTCTATAAAATATTGATAGAGGACTGTCTTTTATGAGATGCTGCAGGGAATCTATACGAGACCTTTGTATGATTTCCTGCAGTTTTTTTGTTTAATTATATTGAGTACGAGGTGATTGAATGGCAAAAACTTATAAAAAGGCTGATCACATTGTTTCGGACGAAATTGTGATGGAAGCAAAGGGGATTTGCAAAAGCTTCCCAGGCGTAAAGGCATTGAGTGATGTGGATATTACAATACACAAGGGAGAAGTTGTAGCGCTTTTGGGAGAAAATGGTGCTGGAAAGTCAACCTTGATCAAAGTATTATCAGGAATTTATAAGCAGGATAGCGGAACGGTGTCTATGGAAGGCAAAGAAATGCATTTTGAAATTCCATCAGATGCCACAAATGCTGGAATTGGAGTAATTCATCAGGAATTAAATTATGTTCCTACGATTTCTATTGCAGAAAATATTTTTATGGGAAGTATTCCTAAAAAATGGGGGTTCGTTGATTACAAAACAATGTATCGAGATGCGGAAGAAATCTTAAACTTGGTAGGCCTGAAGCTGGATCCAAGAATGAACATTGGGGAATGCTCTGTTGCGCAAAAGCAATTGATTGAAATCGCAAAAGTTATGTCCAACAATGCAAAAGTATTAATTTTGGATGAACCAACATCTGCATTAAATGATATAGAGGTTGGATATTTGTTTCAGCTGATACATAAGGCTGCTTCAGAAGGAGTTTCCGTTTTTTATATTTCTCATAAACTGGATGAGTTGTTTGAAGTGGCAGATAGAGTTGTTGTTGTGCGAGATGGATGTGTAACAGGACAAATCGATATGAAAACTGCAACAAAGGACATGCTGATTTCCAAAATGGTTGGTCGCGAGCTGAGTGACATGTATCCAAAGGAAGGCGGAATTGCTGGTAATGTTGCTTTACGAGTAGAAGGCTTAACAACAGACAGCTTAAACAACATATCTTTTGAGGCCAGAAATGGAGAAATTTTTGGTATTTATGGATTAATGGGTTCTGGCCATCAAGCGATTGGTGCTGCTTTATATGGGCAGGACATTATTCATAACGGAAAAATTTATGTAAATGACAAAGAGTTGAATCCGAAAACACCGTTGGATGCAATTAATGCGGGGCTTGCTTATGTACCGGCAGAACGAAAAACGGAAGGACTTGTTTTAAATCAAAGTGTTGCAGTTAATACCATGGTGGGTTACTACTGTAAAAATAAAAAAAGACTTTTGAATACAAAGTTAGAAAATAAAGAAACTCAAAAATGGGTTGAGAAATTTGGAATAAAGACACCAACGGTAGATACGATTGTAGAGTCATTATCTGGTGGAAATCAGCAAAAAGTAATTCTTTCCCGTTGCCTTGAATTAGCGCCAGATGTACTGATTTTAAATGAACCAACGAGAGGAATTGATGTTGGAGCAAAATCAGAAATTTACAAAATTTTGGATCAACTTTGTCAGGATGGAAAATGTGTAATAATTATTACATCAGAAATGCCGGAGCTTTTGGCAATGTCTGATCAAATTATGGTAATGTCGGACGGTCGTACAAGTGGGTTTGTAAGCAGAGAAGAAGCTACACAAGAGTTGGTTGTGCAGTATGCAATAGGAGGTTGATTATATGGAATCAGTAAAGAAAGGATTAAAACAGGTCATCAATAAAATTTCCCATACTTCTCTCATGACAGTTATTTGTGCATTAGTAGCAGAAATCATATTTTTTTCATTGATGTCGCCACATTTTCTTTCTATGAAGAACTTTTTGAACATTGGGTTATATGCGGCAATTGTTGGATGTGTTTCATGCTCAGTAACATTAGTTAATATTTCTGGAAATATTGATTTGTCAGTAGGTTCTCAGATTGCAGTTGTTGGGATGGTAGCAGCAGTTGTCAGCCGCGCTGGCTATGGATGGGAAATTACATGTCTTGCGGCTCTGGCAGCAGGTGTGGCTTGTGGCGCGATTAATGGTTTCTTTATTACTGTATTGAAATTAAATGCATTTATTACAACGATTGCAACAATGCAGTCATTAAGTGGATTGGCATATCTGATATCGCAAGGACAATCTCTTCCAATTTCAGATCCGAAATTTATTTTTATCGGACGTGGATATATTGCAGGGGTTCCGACTTCTTTAATTATTATGCTGGTTTGTTATGTGATTTTTCATATTATTTCAAAATATACAGTGTTTGGAAGATCCGTATATATGATTGGTGGAAATGCCCAGTCTTCGTTCCTTGCAGGCATCAAAGTAAATAAAGTGAGATTTGAGTTATATTTATTAAACGGTTTGATGTGCGGTGTAGCAGGGGTACTTTTGTCAGCACAGACAGGTGCGGGGATGCCGAATGCTGCAGCTACCTATAATATGACAGCCCTTTCTGCGGTTATCCTTGGTGGTGCTGCGTTGACCGGTGGTAAAGGAACAATTTTTGGAACATTTCTTGGTTCTTGCGTGTTAGCAATCTTAAACAATGGTATGACATTACTCTCAGTTGGTTCCTACTGGCAGTACATCATCATTGGTCTGGTGCTTTTAGCTGCAGTATCTATTGATGCAGTGAAAGGTGGAAGCTTAAAACGTAAAATTTAAAAGGTTTATACATAGATAAGGAGAAAAAAAGTGTTAGAAAGATTAAAAAAACGTACTGCAAAGGTTGGTACATTTGGTGTTGCACATCCGGTATATTGGGATCAGTTTCCGGGTTTGTTAGATAAATTAATGGAATATCATGAAGATTTTAAAAATATTGTGCAGGAAAATGATGTTGAAATTGTTGATTTTGGAATGATTGATACAAATGAAAAAGCATTTGATGCAGTTGAAAAAATAAAGGGAGCAAATGTGGATGTTTTATTCTGTAATATGTTGACTTATGCAACTTCTTCCGTATTTGCACCAATTATTCGTGCATTAGATGTTCCTATAATCTTAGTTGCCCTTCAGCCACGCAGACAGTTAGATTGCGCACAGGCAAATACACGTCAGCAGTTAGAAAATGATAACATTTGTTCTGTGCCGGAGTTTACCGGCGTAGCCATTCGTATGGGTAAAAAAGTACAGGATGTTATTATTGGTGTTCTATATAATGACGAGGAAGCAAGGAAAGACATCAACGAATGGTGTGAAATTGCGAAGGTGCTTCATGACTTAAAGGGTGCACGTTTTGGGTTGATGGGCCATGTTCTGGAAGCAATGTATGACATGCATGCTGATCCAACAGCAATTGCACAGGCGTTTGGAGTGCATGTGCCATTACTGGAAGTGGACGATGTACTGGAAGTATATGAAACTGTAACAGAAGAAGAAATTAAAGCGAAAAGCAATGTGATATTAGAGAACTTTGATACACCGGTTCCGGTTTCGGATCCATTAACAATGCAGCTGACAGAAGAAGATTTATACAGGGCAGCTAAAACTGCAGTTACCTTAGATAAATTTGTAGAAAAATACAATTTAACAGGTCTTGCTTACTATTATAATGGACGTTCTGATTCGCTGCAGAGAGATGTTGTAAGCTCATTTATTGTAGGAAACTCCTTGCTGAATGCAGAAGGAATTCCAATGTGTGGTGAGTTTGATATTAAAACATGTATTGCAATGTTTATTATGGATAGATTGAACATTGGAGGAAGTTTTGCTGAATTCCATCCGTTTGATTTTGATGAGGATTATATTATGGTTGGTCATGATGGTCCGCATCATATTGCAATTGCAGATGGAAAACCAGTGTTACGATCTTTAAAGAAATATCATGGAAAACCGGGTGCTGGTGCTTCTGTAGAGTTTAAGATAAAAGAGGGACCGATTACGATGCTTGGAATCACTCAGACCTTTGACGGAAGATTTAAATTTATTATTGGAGAAGGAATTTCTAAAAAAGGACCAATTCCGCCAACGGGAAACACAAATACGAGAGGATTCTTTGAACCAAATTCAAAAGAATTTATTAAAAAATGGGTTATGGCAGGACCAACTCATCATTATGCATTAGGGATTGGCCATCATGCAGATACGATTGCTAAAATTGCAGATGTTCTTAATATTGAATATGAAATTGTAAAAGGCTAGATTTGGAGGTAAGGATACTTCATGGAAAAGCGTGTTTGGAAAGGAAAAATACTTCCAGGCAAATTGAATGAATACATTCAAAAACATCAACAGATATGGCCTGAAATGACAAATGCATTAAACTTGCAGGGAATTCATAATTACACAATTTGGAACAATGGAGATGAGGTAATTGGATATTATGAATGTGAGTCGCTAGAGCTTGCTGAAAAGATAAAAAAAGAATTGGATGTATGCCAAAGATGGTCAGAAGCTATGCAGGGCATTATGGAATTAGATAAAGATGTGGAAACCGGAAATATAAAAGTATATAAAGAAATTTTCCTGCATCAATAGAAGAAGTGAAGATACTAAATAGTACACCCCGGAGTTAATGCTCTGGGGTGTACTATTTACAGAAAATGCCAAAACGAATGTCAAAACTTTTCAAATATGGAAATATAAAAGCTTGGATTTGAAACGAAAATGCGCTATAATCGGAATAACTATATAACTGGCAGAGAGACCGACAAAGAACTGACAGTGGGAAGGACGAGATTTATGAAACGTATTGGTTTGTTGACAAGCGGTGGCGATTGTCAGGCATTGAACGCCACAATGAGAGGTATTGTAAAAGGTATCTGTAACTATTATGATGAAGTAGAAATCTATGGATTTGAAGAAGGTTATAAAGGACTTATTTACGGTAACTACAGATTATTAGGACCAAAGGACTTTTCCGGTATTTTAACAAAGGGCGGAACAATCATCGGAAGCTCTCGTGCACCATTTAAGGAAATGCGTATTCCGGATAAAGATGGCCTTGATAAAGTAGAAGCTATGAAACAGAATTATTACAAGCTTCGTCTGGACTGTCTCGTAATCTTAGGCGGTAACGGAACTCAGAAGACAGCAAATCTCTTAAGAGAAGAAGGGTTAAATGTCATTCATATGCCGAAGACCATCGATAACGATATCTGGGCAACAGATATGACCTTTGGTTTCCAGAGTGCCGTGGACATTGCAACTGATGCCATTGACTGTATTCATACAACTGCAGCTTCTCATGGACGTGTATTTATTGTAGAAGTTATGGGACATAAGGTTGGTCAGTTAACACTTCATGCAGGTATTGCAGGCGGAGCGGATATCATTCTCCTTCCTGAAATTCCGTATGATATTGATAAAATATGTAAAGCAATCGAAAAGCGTAATAAAAATAAAAAAGGATTTACAATTCTTGCAGTTGCAGAAGGTGCGATTCCAAAGGAACGTGCGAAGATGTCCAAGAAGGAACTGAAGAAATTTATGGAAACCTATAAATATCCTGCAGTATCCTATGAAATCGCGGATGAACTTACCAAGAGACTTGGTTCTGAAGTTCGTGTAACAGTTCCAGGGCATACACAGCGAGGCGGAAGCCCATGTCCATACGACAGAGTTCTTTCTACAAGACTTGGTGCAGCATGTGCACAGTCCATCATTGATGGAGAATTCGGTGTAATGATCGGTATTGTAAATAACGAAACTAAGAGAATTCCACTGGAAGAGACAGCCGGAAAATTAAAATATGTAGATCCGGATTCACAGATTATTAAAGAAGCAAAACTGATTGGAATCAGCTTTGGAGATTAATTTATGTCATATGTAGCCTTATACCGAAAATTCCGCCCTGCGGAATTTTCGGAAGTTAAAGGGCAGGAGCATATTGTAACGACTTTGCAAAATCAGATAAAAGCAAACAGGATTGGCCATGCTTATCTTTTCTGCGGTACCAGAGGAACAGGAAAGACAAGTATAGCCAAAATCTTTGCAAAGGCAGTTAATTGCGAAAGCCCTGTGGATGGCAGTCCATGTGGAGAATGCCCTACCTGTAAATCTATTGCAGCAGGCACTTCCATGAATGTCATCGAGATTGATGCCGCATCAAACAATGGTGTGGATAATATTCGTGAAATCAGAGAAAACGTTGCATACTCACCGACAGAAGGAAAATACAAAGTCTATATTATCGACGAAGTCCATATGCTTTCTATCGGTGCTTTCAATGCACTTTTAAAGACACTGGAAGAGCCGCCGGAATATGTCATCTTTATTTTGGCAACAACGGAAGCCCATAAGATTCCAATTACCATTTTATCCCGTTGTCAGAGATATGATTTTAAACGTATCACTGCGGAGACAATTACAGCTCGTCTTCGCGAACTGATGGATAAGGAACAGGTAGAGGTGGAAGATAAGGCCCTTCGTTACATTGCGAAAGCGGCGGATGGTTCCATGCGAGATGCATTAAGCCTTTTGGACCAGTGTATTGCATTTTATTTAGGAAAAAAACTGACTTACGACAATGTATTGGAAGTGCTCGGTGCACTGGATACGGATGTGTACAGCAGTCTGCTTAGAAAGATTATCAAAATGGATATCCCGGCAGTGATGGGGGATGTGGAAGCCATCGTAATGCAGGGACGCGAACTGTCTCAGTTCGTGACAGAGTTTATCCAGTATCTTCGAAATCTGCTGTTTGTACAAAGTGCAGATCATCTGGAGGATTTTCTGGAGGTTTCTTCCGAAAATCTTGTCCAGCTAAAAGAAGAGGCAAAGATGATCGATTCAGAGGCTCTGATGCGTTACATTCGTGTGTTTTCAGAATTGTCCGGTCAGATCAAATATTCAACTCAGAAGCGGGTACTTGTGGAAGTGGCACTCATTAAGCTTTGCAAGCCGCAGATGGAGAAAAGTTACGATTCGATTTTAGAGCGTTTGAGCAGTCTTGAGAGTCAGCTGGAAAACGGCGTGATTACGGCAGCTCCTACGACAGCGCCGATGCAGGAAGCAAAACCGGAGCCGGAAAAAGAGCAGCCCAGAGTGAAGGCATGCAGCGATGATATTAGACGTGTGATTCATGAGTGGAACCAGATCATCCGCGAGAGTTCGCCAGTGATCAAAAGCTATCTGCTCGGGCATAAGGATTTCAGACAGGATGGAAACGGTGGTCTGCAGATCGTCATGAGAGAGAATCTGGCGGCAGATCTTTTAGGGTCTGATGATTTAAGAAAAGAATTGGAGACAACGATTTATCATAAGATTGGGAAAGAGGTCTCCATTTCATATGTTTCCGTAGAGCAGGACAAAAGCGCTGCGGCAAATTTAATAGATGTGGATTACATTCAGAGTGTGATTCACGCAGATATTCAAATTGAGGAGGATTAAGAAATGGCAAAAAGAGGCGGTTACCCGGGAATGGGCGGCGGAATGAATATGAACAACATTATGAAACAGGCACAGAAAATGCAGAAGCAGATGGAAGAGCAGCAGAAAGCACTGGAAGAGTCTGAATTTTCTGCAACAGCCGGCGGCGGTGCAGTGGAGGTAACTGTAACAGGTAAAAAGGTGTTAACAAAAGTAAAATTGGATCCAGATGCAGTTGATCCGGATGATGTGGAAATGTTAGAAGACTTAATTATGGTTGCAGTAAATGATGCGTTGAAAAAGGCTGATGAGGCAAGCGCGACAGCAATGTCACGTATGACAGGGGGCATGGGAGGATTCCCATTCTAATGGAATATTACAGCAGTTATATTACCAAATTGGTGGAACAGCTTGGGTCACTGCCGGGAATTGGAAGAAAGACAGCTCAGAGACTGGCGTTTCATATTATGAATATGCCAAAGGACCGGGCAGAGGCATTGGCAAATTCCATTACGGAAGCAAGAAATCATGTCAGGTACTGTAGTCAGTGCTTTACGCTGACAGATGATGAGCTGTGTCCAATCTGCAGGAATGAAAAACGGAATCATAAGGTCATCATGGTGGTGGAAAATTCAAGAGATTTATCCGCCTATGAAAAGACAGGAAAATTTGATGGTGTTTATCATGTACTGCATGGTGCGATTTCTCCGATGTTAGGAATTGGACCAAATGATATTAAATTAAAAGAATTGATGTTAAGGCTTCAGAAAGATGTGGAGGAAGTGATCATCGCGACGAACTCTAATCTTGAAGGAGAGACGACAGCAATGTATATCAGTAAGCTGATCAAGCCTACGGGGATTAAGGTCAGCCGAATCGCAAGCGGCGTGCCGGTTGGCGGCGATTTGGAATACATTGACGAAGTCACTTTATTACGTGCTCTTGAAGGAAGAACAGAGCTTTAAGCATTCGCTCCATGGGAAGAAAATTCCCGTGGAGCTTTTTTGTTTTCTGAGGTCTCTCGACAGGCTCTTACAAATTTTCCGCAAAGAACATGCTAGGATGAAGAAAAGCATGAAGGAGATTTGACTATGATAGAGCTGATTTATAATGAAGAGGAGGATGTTACACTGGAGGAAAGGGCACTTCCGGAACCGAAAAATATCAAACAGGTGGGAGAGCCACGGGAATATAAAAAAATTTTTATTGAAGATTTTGTACATACTTTTTTGCAGCAGTATAGTGCAGAAATGGAACAGAGAATCCGTCTTGCAGTGCTTTTGGGAAATAGTGAGCGCTGCGGCGGAAAGCGCCACCTATATGTGAAAAGTGCTTTCCCAGTGGAAGGTGTCACAGAAAAACAGGGAAAGTACAACTTTACAGAAAAAGTCTGGGGAACTGTTTATCTGGAATGTGAAAAATATTTTCCGGGACAGGAAATCGTCGGATGGTTTTTAGCAAGACCAGGATTTGCGGTGGAAAAGAATGCAGTTATGGAAGAAACTCACCGCACCTATTTTTCCGGTGCGGACAAGGTATTATTTGTGATGGAGCCATTAGAAGGGGACAGCGCATTTTTTGGCTTTGATGGGAACAGGTTTGCAAAGCAAAGCGGCTATTATATTTATTATGAAAAAAATGAGCCGATGAGGGAATTTATTATGGAAAAGAACAGAGAGCAGAAACAAAGCGCTGGAAATGAACAGCCGGATGTTGTGATGGCAAATTTCAGAAAAATTCTGAAAGAAAAACAGGAACAGAATGAGAAACGTAAGAAAAGGGCGGTCTCTTACGGGATGAAAGTTGCGGTTGCGCTGGTACTTTTTGTGGGCGCGGTTACTTTAAAAAATCAGACGGATAAAATTGCAGAAATGGAGCAGCAGATGGGAGGCTTCTCTATAGAGAATGACACAGAACAGGCGGCAAGTGATGAGGTTGTGGTAGAGGAACTGACAGGAAATGTGGAGGAACAGCCAGTGGGAATTGATGAACCAGAACCGGAGGATGAGCCTCAGGAACTTCCAGTGACAGAAGAAAAGGAATCGGAAGAAACTAAGGAGGAGGTTCAGCAGACAGCGGCAGAAGCCCCTGTCTATGAGAAATATATCGTTCAGGCAGGAGACACATTGGCAGGCATTTGCAGAGAGCGCTATGGGGATGACGAAAGGATTTCGGAAATCTGTGAATTAAATGATATTTCGGACGGGGATTACATTCAGGTTGGAGAAATCATTTTACTTCCATAATTCTAAGTGTTATAATCAACCCTATAACGAAAAACGAAAGAGAGAATCTCAGTGGCAAAAGTTGTAAATTTCCTTCCTTCCATGGATGAGGATATGAAGGATTATCATAAAAAAATATGGAAGCATCGAACCGCGGTGATTATAAAATATGTGACAGTCATTGTTTTGGTTCTGTTTGTCATTTTTGGTATTCGCTATTATGTGAATAATCGAAGCTATACAGGGTGTTCAATTGCTTCCACAACGGAGCGAAACGATACGCTGACAACGAAATATGCTCCATTTGGCGATAAGATTTTAAAATACAGCAGGGATGGTATTTCTTATACAGATGATAAGAACAGCCTGCTTTTTAGTATTACCTATACAATGCAGGATCCAATTCTTGCACTGTCAGAAAATGCCGGCGCTGTTGCGGATAAAAATGGAAGTCAGATTTATATTTTTAACAGGGAAAAACAGTTGGGTCAGATTACGACCCTGCTTCCAATCAAACAAATTGCCATTTCCAATCAAGGGGTGGCTGCAGTTTTGATGGAAGAGAGTAATTCTTCAAAGTTGGAAATTTATTCTGCAGAAGGAACGCTGATTGGAGATGGCGTGTTCGACCTGGGAGATGCGGGTTATCCAATGAACCTTAGTATCTCAAGGGATGGAACAAAGATTGCGGTTGCATTTGCGCAGATCAATGGTTCCAAGCTAAATAGCTGTGTAGCAGTGTACAATTTTGACAATGTAGGTGAAAACTATGTAGACCAGTTAGTGTTTGCAAAGAATTATACTGAATATATGATTCCGGAAGTACATTATTTTGACCAGAGTGTATTTGCCGCAGTTGGTGATGGGATTTTAGCTTTTTATCAGGGAACACAGATTCCGGAGCTTGTGCAGGAAGTGACCTTTGAGGAAGAAATCAAAAGCGTGTTCTATGGAGAAGATAATGTAGGGCTGGTGTTTGACACCGCCGAGGGAAAAGAGTTAAAACTGTATGATATGAAAGGAAATTTGATTTCAGAGATTTCTTTTGATCTGGATTATGACAATATCCGTATTGCTGATAACCGTATTCTTATTTACAATGATACGGAAATGGGACTGTACAGCTATAGTGGAAAGGAATGTTTTAGACAGACTTTCGAAACTTCTATGGTGGATATTTTCATGACAAAATCCAGAAGTAAGTATTTGTTCATTTATACAAATGAAACTCAGCTAATTAAGCTGCAGTAAAATCAGAGGAGAACTATTATGAATTGGCTTTTTTGGGTGGTAGTGGTATTTATTGGCTATCACGTAATTGACGGACTTCGCCGTGGATTTATTCGAAAAGCGGTGTCTGCAATATCGTTGATTCTGACACTGGTATTGGTTACCTATCTGACCCCTCAGATTACCACGTTTATTCAGGAACATACGTCTTTGTATACAAATCTGCAGGAAACATGCAGTGAATTGTTCTTAAGCGGTGAGTACAACGAGGAAGTCAAGACCGATCAGGTGTTGATGATCGAAAATATGGAACTGCCGGAAAATGTAAAGGAAATGCTTTTGGAGAATAACAATACGGAGGCCTATGACCTTCTGGAAGTGACTGGGTTTCACGATTATGTAGGAGCCTATCTGGCAAATATGATTATCAATGCTTTGGCATACCTGATTACTTTTGTAATCGTTTGGACGGCACTTCGGGCGGTCCTTTTGGCGATGGATATTGTGACGATGCTTCCGGTGCTTCATGGAATTAATAAGCTGGCAGGCGGTGTGCTGGGACTTGCGGTTGGGATCGTGCTTGTCTGGATCGTATTTTTACTGGTGACGATTCTTTGCAATGGAGATTTGGGTCGTTCCTTCTTTGCACTGATCAGTGCGAATCCATTTTTATTATTTCTGTATAATCAGAATGTGATCATGAAAATTGTATTTGGATTGATTTTTTAGAAGAAGGCCACGGTTTCGTGGCCTTCTTGCTGTATATTAAAGAAAAAAGATAGAATTAATGCAATACTTTAACAATTCATAAACATTTCTCTGTTATACTCGCCAGTGAAAGTGATAAATTATGTTTAGAAATGAAAAATTATGAAATGCAGAGTATTTCATAAACAAAAACAGGAGTAATGGATATGTTTAAAATATTGTTAGTAGAAGATGACAGAGAGTTAAATACAAGTGTCTGCGCTTACCTTAATCAAAACGGTTATGAAGCAGTCGGTTGCCAGAATGCCAATGATGCCTACAATGAAATGTATGGCAACATTTTTGATATCATTATTTCAGATATTATGATGCCGGGGATTGATGGTTTTGAATTTGCCAGAACAGTACGTGAATTAAATGAGGATATTCCAATTCTCTTTATGACAGCTAAAGATGATATCGCATCTAAGAGAAAAGGCTTCCGTGCAGGAATTGATGACTACCTCGTAAAACCGGTAGATTTGGATGAACTGACCCTTCGAATTGAAGCACTGCTCAGACGTGCGAAAATTGCGTCGAAGAAAAAGCTGGAGATTGGTTCTTTAGTGCTTGATATGGAAGAGCATACTGCATATGTGGGAGATGAAGAAATCAATCTGACCGTCCGTGAGTTTAATATTTTATATAAACTGCTTTCCTATCCGAAGAAAACCTTTACCCGTTCCCAGCTGATGGATGAATTTTGGGACGTGGAAAGTGCTTCAGGCCCGCGTGTGGTGGATGTTTATATGACAAAACTGCGTGATAAATTTTCAGAATGTGATGATTTTGAGATCGTGACGGTTCATGGGCTTGGCTATAAGGCGGTGTTAAAATAATGAAACAATTTCTTAGATATGTATTTTTTCTGTTCATATTAATAGGTTTCGTGATCACATGTAATTTTATGCTGTTTTTCAGCTATATTAATATGACGCCGAATCAAGTGAAATATGCGGGCATCCTTACCATAGGAAATATGCTGTTTATGGCTTTACTGTTTGGGTTGGTCGATCATGTCAGAAGATATTTTCTGGTAAAACGCCCTGTAAAAAGGATTGAAAAAGGCATTGAGCGAATCATTGGCGGTGATTTTCACACAGAAATTCCATATTCTCACCGTGAGGACAGTGATAATGTGTTCGATCAGATTATTTCCGGTCTAAATAAGATGGCAAAAGAACTTGGGAGTGTCGAGACTCTTCGAACAGACTTTATCTCTAATGTGTCCCACGAAATGAAAACACCTCTGGCAGTCATTCAAAATTATGGTACGCTTCTGCAGACGCCGGATCTGCCGGAGGAAAAACGTGTGGAATATGCCAAAGCGATCAATGAGCAGACCCGCAGAATGTCTAGTCTCATTACAAATATTTTGAAATTAAATAAACTGGAGAATCAGCAGATTTATCCGAATGTACAAAAATATGATTTGGGAGAGCAGCTCTGCGAATGTATGATCGCGTTTGAGAGTGACTGGGAGAGAAAAGACATTGAGATTGATGTGGACATCTCAGAGAATGTGATCGTGAATGCTGACCCGGAAATGATGAGTCTTGTGTGGAATAATCTACTGTCCAATGCTATCAAATTTACGGAAAACGGTGGAACAGTCGGTTTATATTTGAGAACCGAAGGAGAAAATGCTGTAATCTGCGTCAAAGATACCGGCTGCGGTATGAGCGCAGAGACAGGAAGAAACATCTTTAATAAATTTTATCAGGGAGATACTTCCCATGCGACACAGGGAAATGGTCTGGGTCTGGCTCTTGTAAAAAGAGTCATCGATATTTCAGGTGCGACCATCAGTGTCAGCAGTAAAGTGGGAGAGGGAAGTACCTTTACAGTGATTATGAACAGAGAGGTTAATGAAGGAGCTTAAAAAAGTGGAAGAAAACAACGTTACAAAAGAAGAAATATTTGAATATACTTATTCGGCAAAAAGACAGGAAGAAATTGATACAATTAAGAAAAAATATCTTCCGCCTGAAGAAGATAAAATGGAACAGCTTCGCAAACTGGATGCCAGCGTTACAATGCGTGCCACCGTTTGGTCAATTATCGTTGGAATTATCGGAGCATTGGTCTTTGGTGCAGGGATGAGCGCCTCTCTTGTAGGAGATAAGAGCATGTTCGTACCGGGAATTATCCTTGGAATTGTGGGTCTTATAATTATGGGAAGCGCGGTTCCGGTGTACTATTCTATTGTGAAAAAGATGAGAGAAAAGATTGCGCCACAGATTTTGGCACTGGCAGAAGAATTAAGTAAATAATGGAATTAACATTTCTTTAACAAAACAAAAACATTTCCTAAAAACTTCAGAGATATAACATTCTCCAGAAACAGCAAAAAATTTTTTGAAATAAAAGGAGAATGGTAATGGGTAGAATTTACTTAGTAACAGGAGCAGCAGGATTTTTAGGAAGCAATGTATGTGCACAGCTTTTAGAAAAAGGAGAGAAAGTACGTGCATTGGTTTTACCAAATGATAAATCAGTGAAATATATTCCGAAGGAAGTAGAAATCTGTCTTGGAGATCTCTGTGATGTAGAATCCTTAGAAAAATTTTTCACAGTTCCGGAAGGAATGAACAGCGTGATTATCCATTGCGCAAGCATGGTAACTGTAGACCCGGCTTACAGCGAAAAGCTGATGGCAGTCAATGTTACAGGAACAAGAAATGTGATCACAAAATGTCTGGCACATCCGGAATGTGAGAAGATGGTCTACGTCAGCAGTACAGGTGCCATCCCGGAACTTCCAATGGGTACAAAAATCAAAGAAGTATCCAAATTTGAACCAAATGACCCGACAAAGGTCGTAGGTGCTTACAGCCAGTCAAAAGCAAAAGCATCTCAGATGGTCATGGATTCTGTCAATGTTATGGGATTAAAAGCATGTATCGTACATCCAAGCGGTATCTTAGGACCAAACGACCATGCCATTGGTGAAACAACTCATACATTGATGCAGATCATCAAAGGCGAAATGCCAATCGGTATGCAGGGCTCCTTCAACCTTTGCGACGTGCGTGATCTGGCAGCAGGATGTATCGCAGCAGTGGACAAAGGACGTATCGGGGAAGCATATATTCTTGCAAATGAAACAGTTACCTTAAAAGAAATGTGTGAAATGCTTCATGAAGAATGTAATTGTCAAAAGATTAAATTCTATCTGCCACTGAACTGGGCTGATAAGATTGCTCACACATTGGAAAAGAAGGCTGAAAAAAAAGGGGAAAAACCACTGATGACCTCCTTCTCTGTTTACAATCTGGCAAGAAATAATGAATTTGATTATTCTAAAGCTCAGAAAGAGCTTGGATACACAACACGTTCTTATAAAGAAACAATCCATGATGAAGTACAGTGGTTAAAACAGGAAGGATTAATCGACTAATCTGAATATAGAAACGTAAAAGACGGGAGCGGCCAAAGAAATTGGCGGCTCCCGATTGTAGTTTATCAGTGATTTTCATTTGGGAATTTCTGTTTTAGCTTTTTGTTAAGAAAATCTTTTGTTTCCTTGTCATCAGAGAGTCTCAAAAGCTTTAAGAAAACATTCATAAAGGTTTCATTAGAATACTGAAAAGAAAGGTTGGGAATTTCTCTTGTGATACAAGATAATTCAAATGAGGTGCGGACCTGTGCGTAGATTTTTGCTTCTACGGGGTCAGATTTCTCTGACAGATATTCCTTTTCAAACTCATCTACAATGGTCTGGCGCAGATCCACCTTGTCTGTTCGGATTTTCAGCAATGCAAGGGTTGCATCGTGGTGAATACTGGCATTTTTTCGCACGATCTGATGCATTTTGGAAGAAGATTCTGCGTTGAGTTCATTGCGGATGTTATCACGATTTTTCAGAAACTGCTCCAGCATTCTTTCAGCAATTTCATATTTATCATGATAGTGTGCATAAAAGGTCGCCCGGGTCACAGGAGTTCTTTCCAGTATATCTTGAACGGTAATCTTCTCAAAAGACTTTTCTTTTAATAATTCAATAAAGGCATGCATGATTGCTTTGTCTGTACGCAAAAATGATAGGCTGTGTGACATAAATTCAATCCTCCTTTAGAACATAATAATCTCTCGGAATCTTTAAGCCAGTAAAATCAAGGCTTTCAGATTCCTTTTTTATTGAAATCCCCCACTTTTTGTCAAAAAAACGCTTGACAAATCGCCAAAAATTTGCGGCGAAGCCGATTGAATATATTTTATTTTT
>JAGAQG010000028.1 GCA_017622875.1 Lachnospiraceae bacterium | reverse complement strand
GTGCTTCAAGATACGAACGGTCGTCTGTGCTAAGAGTAATGGTGGATGCTTTCTTTCCCATAAAATAATGCTCCTTTTCATCTAATAAGAACATTATACTACACGACAAGAATATAGTCCACTTATTTAAAAACATCTATAGTAGTGAGGAAATGCTATTATGAGGGTCATTAAGAATATCAACAACAATGTATCTTTATGCCTTGACAGTAATCAAAACGAAGTTGTGGTTTTTGGAAAAGGGATTGGATTTACGAAACCACCATATGATATTCCATTGTCTAAGATAGAGAGAACATTTTATGGTGTGAATCCGACATATCTTTCTATGATTCATGACATACCTGAATATATTTTGAAATTGTCTGTAAAAGTGATTGATTATGCAAGATTGAAGCTTGATAATCCGGTCAGCTCAAATATTGTGTTTACTTTAGCTGATCATATTCACTTTGCTATACAGCGCTATGAAAAAAATATGAATATTCAGCTGCCAATTGTTTATGATGTTCAATATTTGTTTGAAACAGAAATAGAGATTGGAAAATATGCTTTGGAGCTTCTACAAAGGGAATATAAAACATATCTTCCGAAAGAAGAAGCTACCTATATTGCGCTTCATCTAATTAATGCAGAATCACAGGATCAAAAAAGCGTGAAGGATAAACTGTCTTCAAACTATATCGAAGACATCACTGAGATCGTTGAAAATTATTTCGAGATTCAGATAAATCGAGAAGGTTTTAATTATTCCAGATTTGTCAGTCACATGCATTATTTAATGAAGAGAGGAAAAAATAAGGAGCTTGCACAGAGTGATAATCTGCAACTGTATGATTCATTGAAAAATAGTTATGAAAAAACATTTGAATGTGCACAGCTCATTAAGCGATATATTGAATATTCACTTAAATGCGAATTAAATGAAGAAGAATGCATCTATTTAATGCTTCATATCAATCGGCTTTGTGCAAGAGAGGATTGTGACCAATAGGGCTTTACCTCAGTACATAATAACTATGTTGTTTTTGTGCTGGGGTTTTTTATTTGGCTAAAACAGTGAAGGCGCGCATCACTGTTGATGTATATATGCTATATTTTATATTTAAAAAGGAGTAAGTGAGACTATGGCAAAATCAAACAAATATCAGGATTTGGTAAATAATATTCTTGATTATGTGGGAGGGAAAGACAATGTTGTTCTCTACACACACTGCATTACACGTCTGCGTATTAATGTGAAAGATCAGGGCTTGGTCAATGTGGAAGCGATCAAAAATACAAATGGAGTTATTGGTGCACAGTGGTCTGGTGAACAGTTACAGATCATCATTGGACCAGATGTAGAAAAAGTATTTAATTCGATTAATGAAAAATATGGATTAGTCGAAATAAAAGCGGGCGAAGAAGCTGCAAAAACCGGGAAAAATCCAGTGATCGCATTATTTGAAGCACTTGCGGGATGCCTTACACCATTATTACCATTGCTGATTTCTGTAGGTATCTTAAAGGTATTTACAATGATCGCTAATTTATTGGGATTGATGGAAACAACATCTCAAACATATATTATGTTAAATTTAGTTGCAGATGCCGGATTATATTTCCTGCCAATCTTTGTTGCTGCAACATCAGCAAAAAAATTCAATGCAACATTGGGATATGCGTTGTTATTAGGAGCAATGTTAATTTCTCCAACATTTATTTCAAATGTGTCTGAAGGAACTGCAATGTCGATCTTTGGACTTCCTATTACTGCAGCTTCCTATACAGGACAAATTTTCCCGACAATTATGTCCGTGTATGTATTAAGTAAAGTTGAAAAGCTTATTAAAAAATATATGCCTGCAATGGTAAGCACATTCTTAACACCATTATTTGCTATGTTGATCATGGTGCCATTAACTTATTGTGCGATCGCTCCAATCGGTTCCGTTTTAAGTAATTATGTAACTGCTGGAATTGTTTGGTTATATGAAACATTCGGATTCTTCGGTGTAGGTATTTATGCGATGGTCAGTCCTTTATTAGTATTAACAGGAATGCATGTTGGAATGGTTGCATATATTATGCAATGCTTTGGAACATTAGGATATGATCCAATTGTTATGGTAGCCGGAGTCGTTAACAAAATTGTAATTGGATTTGCATGTTTAGCTGTATTCTTAAAATCTAAAAACGAAGATATAAAAGGAACAGGTTTAAGTGCCGGATTACCTGCAATTTTAAGCGGTGTGATCGAACCGGCATTATATGGAGTATTGATTCCTAAAAAAGCAGCATTGATTGGGACAATGATCGGTTCATTTGTAGGTGCGGCAGTAGCCGGTTTGTTAAAAGTACATTTAATTGCATTCCCGGGCAGCACAGGTGTATTTGCGATTCCTTGTTTCAGCAATATTCCAATGTTTGTTTTAGCAATCGTAATCGGTTCAGTTATCAGCTTTGTATACACCTATATTTTCTATAAAGATTAATTCGGAGGCATACTGTATGAAATTTCCTGATAATTTTCTTTGGGGAGGAGCAACAGCGGCTAATCAATGTGAAGGCGGATTTAAGGAAGGCGGGAAAGGCTTATCTGAAAGTGATGTAAAAACAGCAGGGACTGTTAGTGAACCAAGATATATTACATACATGGACAAGAATGGAACCCCGGGTAAAATGTTACCGCAGGAAACTCTGCCAAAAGGAGCGAGAAGAGCTGTTTTGGAGGGATATCATTATCCGTATCATGATGCAATCGATTTTTATCATCGTTATAAAGAAGATATTAAATTATTTGCGGAAATGGGATTTAAAGCTTTTAGAATGTCAATTGCAGGCACCAGAATTTATCCTAAAGGAATCGAGGAAAAGCCAAATCAAGAAGGATTAGATTTTTATCGAGATGTTTTTCTTGAATTGAAAAAATACAATATCGAGCCAATTGTAACAATTCAACACTACGATACACCATTGTATTTAATAGAAGAGTTCGGTGGATGGAACAGTAGAAAATGTATTGAATATTTTGATAAATATACAACTACAATTTTTAATGAATATAAAGGCTTGGTGAAATATTGGATAACATTTAATGAAATTAATTGTGCAGCGGTTAACAAGGATTTTCGTCCAAATTATCCTTTTGAAAAAATAAAGGATGATTATCAATCACTTCATTACAAGTTTGTTGCCAGTGCAAGAGCAGTAAAGAAAGCTCATGAAATAGATCGTGATTATATTGTAGGATGCATGATTGCATATAATCCTGCTTATTCATTAACCTGTGATCCGAAGGACATATTAAAAGCACAAAAGCAGTTACAGGAGGGGACCTATATTTGTGGTGATGTGATGGCTCAGGGTGAATATCCTTATTATGCACAACAAATTTGGAAGAAATACAATGTAGAATTAGATTGCACAGAAGAAGATTTAGCTGATTTAAAAGAAGGCTGTGTAGATATCATAACTATTTCATACTATATGAGTACCTGTGTAACGACTCATAAAGTGGAATCCACAGTATCCGGGAATTTATCAATGGGAGCGAAAAATCCATATCTTCAATATTCTGAATATGGTTGGGCAATGGATCCGGATGGATTGAGATATTCGTTAAACGAATTATATGCCAGATATCGCAAACCGATCATTGTTGTAGAAAATGGATTGGGTTGTCAGGATAAATTAGAGGATGATGGAACCGTACATGATCCATATAGAATTGAATATTTAAGAAATCATATTGCTGCCATGAAACAGGCGATTGATGATGGTGTCGATTTGATTGGTTACACTCCTTGGGGATGCATAGACCTGGTTTCTGCATCGACCGGGGAAATGAAAAAACGTTATGGTTTTATTTATGTGGATAGAAATAATGATGGCACGGGAACATTAAACCGTTATAAAAAAGATTCTTTTAATTGGTACAGGAAAGTGATTGCTTCCAATGGTGAAGATTTAGCTTTAGACGCTGAACATTAAAAGATGGTGTTAGGAGCAAAATTTCTTTGGAATTTTAGGAACAGTCCTACACAATAAATTGCTTAACAAGGTACAACTGCGGTGGTATAATACAAATATACTACTGCGGTTGTATTTTTGTTTGGGGGGATAAAAGATTCTATTTTTTGCAAAAGATTTTGTTTCCGGTTCTATTTCCTATCGACAGTTAAGTGAGGCCATGCGGATTCTGAGGTTTATTATGCTAGAAAAAAAGAGCGTGACAGAAAGGCAAGGCAGGAATATCGCAGAACAAAGCAGGCTGCGAACTGGTTCGTCTGGTGGTTCCAGAAGTGAAAGATCAGGAAATCGAACAGGAAGACGTCATGTATTTAGATAAAACACCGGAATATTGGCTGGGAATGTACGATACGCTGCATGAAGCGGATGTTTCTAAATTTGTAATGCATGTGGATGTGATTTTAAAAAAGCATTATACACAGTCTGCTATTGCAAGATTTCGAGCTTACCATAATCTTTCACACACAGATATAACGAGTGTATGTTCAAATATTTTTCAGAATCTCTTTCATTGCTTTTGACAATTGAATATGCTATATTATTTTTGGTGTTTCTTGCGAACATCTTTTTTGTGTTGCAAAAAACGCCCAATACACTGATAAACAAGCATTAGAATGGAGTATTAGAATGAACACAAACGAAACACAAAGACAATACGAATACATGGAAAAAGCCAAAGGCTATGTAAAAGCAAAATCAGAAGAACTTGGCAGACCATTAACTTACTGTGTAACCACATTTGGCTGTCAGATGAATGCCCGTGACAGCGAAAAGCTCACAGGTATCTTAGAAGAAATCGGTTATGTAGCGGCAGAAGATGAAAAAGCAGATTTTGTCATTTACAACACCTGCACCGTTCGTGAAAATGCGAACCTGCGTGTCTACGGAAGACTTGGCGTACTGCATGGATATAAAAAGAAAAATCCAAACATGACCATCGCTCTTTGCGGATGTATGATGCAGGAGCCGGAAGTCGTAGAAAAATTAAAGAAAAGCTATCGTTTTGTAGATATTATTTTTGGAACTCATAACATTTTCAAATTTGCAGAACTGATCGTTCGCAATTTTGAAGAAAAAGGCATGGTCATCGATATCTGGAAAGATACTCAGGAAATCGTAGAGGATTTACCAATCGAACGTAAATATTCTTTTAAATCCGGTGTCAATATCATGTTTGGTTGCAACAATTTCTGCAGCTACTGTATCGTACCTTACGTGCGCGGACGTGAAAGAAGCCGAAATCCGGAAGACATCATTGCAGAAATCAAAAAACTGGTAGCAGACGGTGTTGTAGAAGTAATGCTTCTTGGTCAGAACGTAAACTCTTACGGAAAGAACCTTGAAAATCCAATGACTTTCGCACAGCTGTTACAGGAAATTGAAAAGATTGAGGGCTTGGAAAGAATCCGTTTCATGACTTCTCATCCTAAGGATTTATCAGACGAGCTCATCGAAGCAATGGCTAATTCAAAGAAAATCTGTAAACATCTTCATTTACCATTACAGTCAGGAAGCTCACAGATTCTGAAAGTGATGAATCGTCGTTATGATAAGGAAAAATATCTTGCGTTGGTTGAAAAGATCAAAAAAGCAATTCCGGATATTGGTCTGACAACAGATATCATTGTGGGATTCCCAGGGGAAACAGAGGAAGATTTCCTTGAAACGATGGATGTTGTAAAGAAAGTACGTTATGACAGCGCATTTACTTTCATCTATTCCAAACGTACAGGCACACCTGCGGCAGCAATGGAAAATCAGATTCCGGAAGATGTCGTAAAGGATCGTTTTGATAGATTATTAAAAGAAGTGCAGACAATTTCTCAGGAAATGACAGCACGTTTTGAAGGCACTGTTCAGGAAGTTCTTGTGGAAGATATCAATGACCATAATGCGGACCTTGTAACAGGACGTATGAGCAACAACCATCTGGTACATTTCCCAGGAGATGCATCTATGATCGGTAAGATTGTAAAAGTACATTTAGATGAATGTAAAGGCTTCTATTATATTGGAAGTATCGTAGAAGAGTAGACTTTAGAAGAGGGTATCTTAAGAAGATACGAAGAGGTTAGATATTAATGGCACAGCAAAATCAGCTTAGTCCGATGATGCAAAAATATATGGAAACCAAGGCAGAGTACCCGGATTGTATTTTGTTTTACAGACTGGGTGACTTCTATGAAATGTTTTTTGAGGATGCGATCACATCTTCCAGAGAACTGGAATTGACGCTGACAGGAAAACAGTGTGGTCTGGAAGAACGTGCGCCAATGTGCGGAGTTCCTCATCATGCAGTAGACACCTATTTGAACCGCCTTGTATCCAAAGGCTATAAAGTTGCAATCTGTGAACAGGTGGAAGATCCGAAAACTGCAAAAGGGCTCGTAAAACGTGAGGTTACACGTGTAGTAACTCCGGGTACGAACTTAAATGCATGTGCGCTGGATGAAGGAAAGAACAACTACATTATGAGTATTGTATATCTTTCTGACCATTATGGACTTGCCATTGCAGACGTTACCACAGGTGATTTTTATACAACTGAGGTCGATACAGACAGAAAGCTTCTGGATGAGATCAGCAAGTTTGCACCTTCAGAAATCGTATGTAATGAGGCATTTTATGTAAGCGGAATTGATCTGGAGAATTTGCGCCACAGATTAAACATTGCCATCAGTTCTTTGGAAAGCTGGTATTTTGATGACGAAATGTGTAAGAGAACACTTTCTGAACATTTCCATGCTGCAACGATGGAAGGACTGGGCTTAAAGGACTATCCTTGTGGTGTGGTCAGCGCAGGAGCACTTCTGAAATATCTTTTAGAAACACAGAAGACAGACCTTTCGCACATTTCTCATATTCAGTCCTATACGACTGGAAAATTTATGGTCATTGACAGCTCTACCAGAAGGAATCTGGAGCTTGTGGAGACTTTGCGTGAGAAAAATAAACGTGGTTCGCTTCTTTGGGTGCTTGATAAGACGAAAACTGCTATGGGTGCAAGAACCCTTAGAGGATATATTGAACAGCCGCTTATTGAAAAGGATGAAATCGTAGCTCGTCAGGCAGCGATCAGAGAGCTGAATCAGAATGCAATTTCACGTGAGGAGATTCGTGAGTATCTGAATCCTGTTTACGACCTGGAGCGTTTAATCGGACGTATCATTTATAAGACAGCAAATCCGCGAGATTTCATTGCATTTAAATCTTCGTTATCAATGCTTCCTTATATTAAGAGTCTGCTTCAGGATTTTAGCAGTCCATTATTAGGGGAGATTGAGGATGAATTAGATCCTTTAGAGGATTTATATCAGTTGATCGATGAAGCCATTATCGAAGAGCCGCCTTTGGCAATCAAAGAGGGTGGTATCATCAAAGATGGTTATCGTGAAGACGTTGATAAATACCGTCAGGCGAAGACGGAAGGAAAGACCTGGCTTGCGGACCTTGAAGCAAAGGAAAAAGAAGCGACAGGTATTAAGAACTTAAAGATTCGTTATAACAAAGTATTTGGTTATTATCTGGAAGTTACCAATTCTTTCAAGGATATGGTTCCAGATTATTATATGAGAAAGCAGACACTGACCAATGCAGAGCGTTATATCACTCCAGAATTAAAAGAACTGGAAGATATGATTCTTGGCGCAGAGGAAAAGCTGATCGCGTTAGAATATGATCTGTTCTGCGAGATCAGAGAACACATTGCAGGGGAAGTGCTGCGAATTCAGAAAACTGCCAAAGCCATTGCGAGACTGGATGTATTTGCGTCTCTTGCGCTGGTAGCAGAAAGAAATAATTATGTGTGTCCGAAAATTAATGAAAAAGGACTCATTGATATCAAAAACGGACGTCATCCGGTGGTTGAAAAGATGATCAACAATGATATGTTCATTGCAAATGATACCTATCTGGATGCGAATAAGAACAGAGTTTCTATTATTACCGGACCGAATATGGCTGGTAAGTCAACTTATATGCGCCAGACTGCGCTGATCGTGCTGATGGCTCAGATTGGAAGCTTTGTACCGGCAAGCAGTGCCAATATTGGCATTGTGGACCGTATTTTCACCCGTGTTGGTGCGTCTGATGACCTTGCAAGCGGTCAGAGTACCTTCATGGTAGAAATGACAGAGGTTGCAAATATTTTAAGAAATGCAACTTCTGAAAGTTTGATTATTTTAGACGAGATCGGACGTGGTACAAGTACCTTTGATGGTCTGAGTATTGCATGGTCCGTTATTGAACATATTTGTAACCCTAGAATTCTGGGTGCAAAAACATTGTTTGCGACCCATTATCATGAACTGACAGAGTTAGAAGGTACGCTGGATGGCGTAAATAACTACTGTATCGCAGTCAATGAAAAGGGTGACGATATTGTATTCCTTCGTAAGATTATTAAGGGCGGCGCCGATAAGAGCTACGGTATTCAGGTGGCGAAGCTTGCGGGCGTACCGGACCCTGTAATCGAACGTGCGAAGGAAATCTTACAGGAGCTGATCGATAACGATATCTCCATCAAAGCAAAGGAAATCGCTGAGGAAATCAAGGCGAAATCCAAACAGAAGGTGCGTCCGAAAAAATATGATGAGGTGGATTTAGAACAGATGTCACTGTTTGACACTGTGAAAAATGACGATATCATTGCAGAACTGCGTGATATTGACATTTCTAATCTGACACCGATGGATGCCTTAAATACGATTTACAGATTACAGAACAAGATTAAGAACCGGTGGTAAAGAATGGGAGCTATTACTCTGTTAGATCAGGCCACGATTGATAAGATTGCGGCTGGTGAAGTTGTGGAACGTCCAAGTTCCGTGGTAAAGGAATTAGTAGAAAATGCGATTGATGCTGGGAGTACCGCAGTGACAGTTGAGATTAAGGATGGTGGAATTTCCTTCATCAGAATCTCTGACAATGGCTGTGGGATTGATCCCTCTGATATTAAGACAGCATTTTTACGCCATTCTACAAGTAAGATTCGCTCTGTAGAAGACCTTTTAACAATCAGTTCCTTAGGATTCCGTGGTGAGGCATTATCCAGCATTTCTGCGGTTTCCATGGTGGAACTTTTGACAAAGACGAAGGATTCCGTATGCGGTATCCGCTATGTGATCGAGGGCGGCATAGAAAAATCTATGGAAGAAGCAGCTTCCCCTGACGGAACGACATTTTTCGTAAGAAATCTGTTTTATAATACTCCTGCAAGGAAGAAATTTTTGAAGTCTTCCATGACAGAGGCCGGATACATTCATGAACTGATGATTCGACTGGCACTGTCACATCCGGAGGTTTCCTTTAAGTTTATCAATAATGGACAGACGAAGCTTCATTCTTCAGGAAACCACAGTTTGAAAGATGTGATCTATCAGGTCTACGGACGTGATATTTCCAATAATCTGGTGGAGATTGATGCCGAAGAGAATGGGATTCATATCAAGGGATATATTGGAAAACCGAGTGTTTTCAGAGGCAATCGAAATTTTGAGACCTATTTTGTCAATGGCCGTTATATTAAGAGCAATATTATTGCTAAGGGAATTGAAGATGCTTATAAAGGGTATCTGATGCAGCATCAGTATCCGTTCTGTGTACTTCAGTTTGAGATGAATGGCAGTGATCTGGATGTCAATGTGCATCCGACAAAGATGGAACTGCGATTTTCTAATCAGCAGGCACTTTACGATTTTGTATTTAGAACTGTTCGTGAAGGACTTGACCGCAAGGAATATATTCCACAGGTGACAGTAGATGAGCCGAAGAAAGCTGTTGTGAAGCCAGTTACAGTCCCAGTGCAGAAGCCTGTAACGCCAACAGTACCGGTGCAGAAATCACCGACACCTGCAGCATCAGCACAGAAAGAATCTGCATCTGTAGTACTACTGCAGAAACCGACAGTACCTGTAACACCTGTGCAAAAGCAGGCAACGACCCAGGAACGTAATTTGGATTACTTCCTTGCACAGATGCGTGAACGTGTAAAAGCAGATTACACCAGCAGGGAAAACAAGAGTCCATATCAGCAGAAATTCGAGCAGAAGCCATTACAGCCTGTTTCAGATAAAGTTATAAAAGAAGAGCGTGTGCCATATGGAACCCCAAAAGCAGTAGAAGAGCCAAAGAAGGTTCCTGAGCAGCCAAAGCAGGAAGAAAAGCCTGTAGCAGTTTTAGAACCACAGCAGATGGAACTCTTTGACAGAAAGCTCCTTGCAGAAGAAAGCATCAAAGAGCATAAGATTATTGGACAGCTTTTTGAAACTTACTGGCTGGTAGAATTTGATGAAAAATTGTTTATCATCGACCAGCATGCAGCCCATGAAAAGGTACTGTATGAAAGAACCTTAAAAGGCCTGAAATCAAAAGAGCATACTTCGCAGCTTTTAAGCCCGCCAATGGTATTGTCTCTTACAATGCAGGAAGAAGCTCTGCTGAAAAAATATATGCAGCAGTTCACTGACCTGGGCTATGAAATCGAACATTTCGGCGGCATGGAATATCAAATCTGTGCAGTGCCGGGAAATTTATATAACATTAACAAAAAAGAACTGTTTATTGAAATTCTGGACAATTTAAGCGAATTGTCAGGACGCAATAACCCGGATCTGATTCTGGAAAAGATTGCATCCATGTCCTGTAAAGCAGCGGTAAAGGGAAATATGAAGCTTTCCCGTATGGAAATGGAGAGTCTTATCAAAGAACTTTTAACATTAGATAATCCATACCAGTGTCCGCATGGCCGCCCGACCATTATTTCAATGAGCAAATACGAAATCGAAAAGAAATTCAAGAGAATTGTATGATGAAGAAACCTTTAATTGTTTTAACAGGTCCGACCGCAGTAGGAAAGACAAAGCTGTCTATTGCCCTTGCAAAAGCAGTGGGCGGAGAGATTATTTCCGCAGATTCCATGCAGGTTTATAAATATATGGATATTGGTTCTGCAAAAATCCGTCCAGAGGAAATGGATGGAGTACCGCATTATCTGGTGGATGTACTTGATCCTGCGGATGAATTCCACATTGTTAAATTTCAGGAAATGGCAAAAGAAGCCATGGAAAAGATTTACGCGAATGGACACATCCCGATTCTGGTCGGCGGAACCGGATTTTATATTCAGGCCATTGTAAAAGATATTGATTTTACAGAAAATGAAGAAAATACAGAAGTCCGCGCCAAATGGGAACAGTATGCAAAAGATTTTGGAGCAGAGGCGCTTCATGCAGAGCTTGCGAAGATCGACCCGAAATCTGCGGAGACAATTCCGACAGGAAACGTAAAGCGTGTGGTTCGAGCATTGGAATTTTATGAGCTTTCCGGCAAACGTATTTCCGAACATAATGAAGAACAGAAAGCCAAAGGTTCTCCGTATAATTTTGCCTGCTTTGTATTGAATGACCATAGAAATCTTCTTTATGATCGCATCGAAAAACGTATCGATGAAATGCTGGAAGAAGGTCTCGTGGAAGAGGTACAGGGTTTAAAAGACCGTGGTTTTACAAGAAACATGGTTTCTATGCAGGGACTTGGATACAAGGAAATTTTAGATTACCTTGATGGAACTCTGACATTAGAGGAGGCAGTTTATATTCTAAAACGTGATACAAGGCATTTTGCGAAGCGTCAGCTGACATGGTTCAGGCGCGAACCGGAAGTGTCATGGATCAATAAATATGAATATGACTACAATGATGAGAAAATACTGGCTGCCATGATGACAGTCTTAGAAGATAAAGGAATTTTAGGTGAGAAAAATGGAAATTGAAAACATGTATCAGTCCATGGGGATTTCAAAAGAAGTCTATAATTTTGGAAAAGAAATCCTTGAAGGACTGAAAGAAAGATTTGAAAAAATCGATGAAGTTGCAGAATACAACCAGATGAAGGTTTTGAATGCAATGCAGGAATGTAAAGTCAGTGATGTACATTTTGCAGCGACTACAGGCTATGGCTATAACGATTTAGGTCGTGATACATTGGAAGAGGTTTACGCAAAGGTATTCCACACAGAAGATGCTATCGTACGTCCACAGCTGGTAAGCGGTACGCATGCATTGGCAGTTGCATTATCATCCCAGCTTCGTCCGGGTGATGAGCTTTTATCCCCTGTTGGAAAACCATATGATACATTGGAAGAAGTCATCGGTATCAGAGAATCTGTAGGTTCTCTTGCGGAATATGGCATCAAATACCGTCAGGTAGACCTTCTGGAAGATGGTTCCTTTGACTGGGAAAATATCAGAAAAGCAATCAATGAAAAGACAAAAATGGTAACAATTCAGCGTTCCAAAGGTTATCAGACAAGACCTACCCTGTCAGTTGCTCGTATTGCTGAATTGATTAAATTTGTAAAAGAAATCAAACCGGATGTTATCTGTATGGTAGATAACTGCTACGGTGAATTTGTAGAAACAATTGAACCAACGGACGTTGGAGCAGATATGTGCGTTGGTTCCCTGATCAAAAATCCGGGCGGCGGACTTGCACCGATCGGCGGTTATATCGTAGGAAGAAAAGACTGCATCGAAAGAGCAGCAGCAAGACTGACTTCCCCGGGACTTGGCAAAGAAGTAGGGGCTTCGCTTGGTGTCATCAGTTCTTTCTATCAGGGATTTTTCCTTGCACCAACAGTTACAGCAGGTGCATTAAAGGGTGCGATCTTTGCAGCCAATGTTTATGAAAAATTAGGATTTGCAGTTGTTCCAAACGGTACAGAAAGCCGCCATGACATTATTCAGACAGTGACTTTGGGAACGCCGGAAGGTGTCATCGAATTCTGTAAGGGAATTCAGGCAGCAGCACCGGTTGACAGCTACGTTGTACCGGAACCATGGGCTATGCCGGGGTATGACAGCGATGTTATCATGGCGGCAGGTGCGTTCGTACAGGGCTCCAGCATTGAACTTTCTGCAGATGCTCCGATAAAACCGCCATATGCAGTGTATTTCCAGGGCGGTCTTACATGGAACCATGCAAAATTCGGTATTTTAATGTCGTTACAGAAGCTTGTGGAGGCTAAAATCGTAACATTATGATGAGAGTTATCATTATCGGTGGCGGTGCTTCCGGTCTTATGGCAGCAATCACAGCAGCCAGAGGCGGAGCAAAAGTCACAATTTTAGAACATCAAAATCAAGTCGGGAAAAAGATTCTGGTCACTGGAAATGGCAGATGTAACTTTACCAATACAGATCAGGATCTGTCCCATTATCACAGTGAAAACCTTCTGAATATGGCAATGATCCTAAAACAGTATACTTGTCAGGATACAATCATGTTCTTTAAGGATTTGGGAATTTTTTCAAAGAACAGAAATGGTTATCTTTACCCGCATTCTGATGCTGCAAGCGCAGTTTTAGAGGTGCTTCGCATGGAATGTGAACATTTGAAGGTAAAAATTGCATGTCAGATTGAAGTTGAATCTATTGTAAAATGTGATGGTGTATTTCAAGTAAATACTCCGGGCTGGACCTATGAGGCAGAAAAAGTGATTCTGGCAACAGGTTCCAAGGCAGCTCCTGCAACGGGTTCTGACGGAAGCGGTTATGCACTGGCCCAAAGCCTTGGCCATACAGTGATCGAGCCATATCCGGCACTGGTACAATTGCTTTCAAAAGATAAATGCTTAAATGCATTGGCAGGGCTTCGCGTGGATGCAAGAGCAATTCTGTTTGCAGATGACAGACCAGTCATTTCAAACCGCGGGGAAGTGCAGCTAAATGCCAACAATATTTCCGGTATCCCGGTATTTCAGATCAGTGCGGACGCAGCAAAAGCGCTTGCAGCTGGAAAGAAATGCCATGTGGTTCTTGATTTCCTGCCGGATTTTACAGAGGAACTGCTTGTAAACTTTATGAAGCAGAGAATCAGCACAGGCGGATATAAAAGTGCGGTGAATTTCCTTACCGGATTATTTTCGAAAAAGTTAAGTGAAATTTTATGCGAGCGATGTAAGTTTTCAAAGAAGCTGATCGCTGAAAAATTCACAGAAGATGACATAACTAATTTATGTAAACAAATCAAAAATTTTAAGATTCAAACATATGGAACCAACGGTTTTGAACATGCACAGTGCTGTGGCGGAGGAGTTTCTTTAGATGAGATTGATCCGTTTACCATGGAATCGTTAAAAGTATCCGGCTTACATTTTTGTGGAGAGCTTTTAGATGTTCATGGAGACTGCGGCGGTTATAATCTGCAGTGGGCATGGACCAGCGGTTACCTTGCAGGAAAAGCAGTCAATGATTAAGATTACACAGTTAAAGCTTCCGATAGAGCATAAAAAAGAAGATCTGGATAAAAAAGTCTGTAAATTGTTACAGATTCCACCGGCAAAGCTCTATGGAGTTGAAATTTTAAAGCGTTCTCTGGATGCCAGAAAAACTCCGCTGATGTACAACTATCAGCTAGGTGTTTTTGCAGATGGAGAAGAAAAAATCGTAAAAAAACTGAAAAATAAAGACGTGACCATTGGAAATCTTGTGAAATACCGTTTTCCAAAGGGCGGAGAGGAAAAATTGAAACATCCGCCAGTGATCATCGGAGCAGGTCCTGCAGGCCTGTTTTGCGCTTACATGCTTGCAAAAGCAGGATTTCAGCCAATTCTTCTGGAACGTGGCGAAGCTGTAGAAGAGCGGCAGAAAAAAGTTGATCATTTCTGGGCAACAGGAGAACTTGATTCACAGTCCAATGTACAGTTTGGTGAAGGCGGTGCTGGAACCTTTTCTGATGGGAAACTGAATACTCTTGTAAAAGACAATCATGGCCGCAGTCGCTTCGTACTGAAGACCTTTGCGGAATTTGGTGCAGAGGATGATATTTTATATGAAAGCAAACCGCATATTGGAACTGATATTTTAGTAGATGTTGTGCGAAATATGCGAAATGAAATCATCTCGCTTGGCGGGGATATTCATTTCAACAGTCAGGTGACAGACATTTGTATAGAAGATAGTGGAATTTCAGCACTTCAAGTGAACAATGGGCAGTGGATTTCTACAAAAGCAGCAGTTTTAGCCATTGGTCACAGTGCCAGAGATACATTTCAGATGCTTTTGGAACGTAAAATTCCAATGAGAAGCAAAGCTTTTGCGGTGGGTGTGCGTATGGAGCATCCGCAAAGTCTGATCAATGAAAATCAATATGGAAAAAATTATCCGGATTCCTTACCTGCTGCAGCTTATAAGCTGACAAGAAAAGTCGGAGAAGAACGCGGCGTATATTCTTTCTGTATGTGTCCGGGAGGTTATGTAGTCAACGCATCTTCGGAAGAGGGAATGACTGCAGTAAATGGTATGAGCTATCATGCCAGAGCAGGCGAAAATGCAAACAGTGCTATGATCATTTCTGTAAGACCAGAGGATTTTGGCAGTGATGAACCGCTTGCAGGCGTTGAATTTCAGAGAAAGTTGGAAAGAGCTGCCTACAGAGAAGGAAAAGGAAAGATTCCGGTGCAGCTCTTTGGAGATTTCTGTGAAAATAAAGTCAGCACAGAGCTTGGAGATATCAGACCGAATACCAAGGGAGAATGGACCTTTGGAAACGTACGAAGTATTTTCCCGGAAAATTTATCTGCAGGTCTGGAAGAAGGAATCAAAGGCTGTGAAAAGCTGATTCCTGGATTTGCCAGAAAAGATGCACTGCTTCTTGGAGTAGAGAGCAGAACTTCTTCTCCGGTGCGGATCGAGCGTGATAATGACAGTTTCGAGAGTGAAATTGCAGGGGTTTATCCTTGTGGGGAAGGTGCAGGGTATGCCGGTGGAATCATGTCTGCAGCCATGGATGGCATAAAAGTTGCGGAAGCAATTGCATTGAAATTTAAACCATGTTATGATTAAATATATTTTATGTAAATTCAAAATGAGTTAACATAAAATATCTATGTTAACTTAGGAGGAGCTATGAGAGGCGTAGGAAAAAATTACTGGGCACTGACACTGTTAATTCTTGCAGGTATTGTGCTTGGAAGCTTTATCGCAACATTGACAGCCGGAATCTCAGGTCTTGGCTGGTTAAGCTACGGTCAGACTTTTGGATTTCAGAATCCAATCGTTTTAGATTTGGGTGTTATGGTAATTACTTTTGGTCTTACGATTAAAATTACCATTGCAAGCATTCTTGGCATTATTATTGCAGCGATTATTTATCATTTTATTTAATCAAGTTTACTCGTCTATGAGTAAGCAGCAAAGTGGATTATGAATATCCGCTGTTTATGGGGGAGCACACGGAAAGGATATATATGGATAACATTTCCGTGACAATGAAACATCTTCCGCCGCAGATGCAGCCTTATGAAAAATGCGTCACCTATGGACCGGAATTTCTGACAGACGCAGAACTGATTGCCTGTATTTTGCGTTCCGGCACAAAGGAATATACATCTGTAGCATTGGCAGACCATCTTCTGAATTTGAGAAAAGGAAAAGTGGGGCTGAATGGTCTGTGCAGTCTGTCCTATGAGGAACTGATTGCTGTGCCGGGAATTGGCAGAGTGAAGGCTCTGCAGATTCAATGTATTTTTGAGCTTGCAAAACGTATGAGCAGGTCTGAAGCTGAGAAAACATTAAATTTTAAAGATCCTCAGACCATTGCGGAATATTATATGGAAGATTTCAGACATAAGGAGCAGGAAAATTTACTTTTGCTTCTTTTAGATACAAAAAGTAATCTTTTAGGAGAAAAGCTGATGTTTACCGGAACAGTCAATGCCAGCATCATTTCTCCGAGAGAGATTTATTTGGAAGCGCTGAAGTTTCATGCGGTAGGGATCATCCTGATGCACAATCACCCAAGCGGCGATCCAACACCAAGTGATGCAGATTTAAGAATCACCAGGAAAATAAGGGAGGCAGGAAGCTTTCTGGACATTCCTTTATTAGATCACATTGTGATCGGAGATAAAAAATACGTGAGTTTTCACGAAGAAGGGTACTTATAGAAAGGGAAATACCATGGGAAATTTATGTTTTGGGATTGATTTAGGATCCAACAACCTGAAAGTTTACTGCAAAGAAGGCGACCGTATCATTCAGCAGAAAAATATGGTGGCTGTTGAAAATAAGAAAAATATGATTGCATACGGTGATGAAGCATATGCAATGTATGAAAAAGCACCGGCACATATTGAAGTATCTTACCCAATGTCTTACGGAAATATTGGAAGCATTAATAATCTGGAAGTATTTTTGAAATCACTTTTGGAAAAAACTACAAAAGGTGCATTAAAAGGCGCTGACTATTTTATGGCGCTTCCTACAGATATGCAGGATCGTGTATTTACAACTCTGATTCAGGATGCAGGTTTAAAAGCACGCAGTATCAATATGGTGGATATGCCTGTAGCTGCGGGCCTTGGTCTGGGTATTAATGTGAAAGAGGCACAGGGGGTACTTGTTGTAGATGTTGGAGCTGATACAACAGAGGTTTCCATTCTGTCCTTAGGCGGTATCGTTATGAGCAGACTTATTAAAGTTGGCGGCAATCAGATTGATGAAGCAATCAGTTCAGCAATCAGAAGAGAGCACAACTATTTCATTGGAAGCAAGACAGCAGAACAGGTGAAAAAAGCCCTTGCATATGCAGTTATTCCAGAAAATGCAGCAGAAGAAAAGATGAAGATCTGCGGAAGAAACATGGTTCTTGGTCTTCCGGCAATGCTTGAAATTGATGCAAAATTTGTTTCTGAATCTATTAAAGATGTATTGAAACAGATTATGGATACGGTAAAAGTTGTTTTAGAGAGAACTCCGCCGGAATTAGGGGTTGATATGATCCAGAATGGTATCTATTTGACAGGCGGTTCTTCACAGCTTAAGAATCTTGACTTGATGATTCACAATGCAACTGGTATCAATGTTGTGAAAGACGAAAATCCAGAACAGTGTATTGCAAGAGGACTTGCAAGAATAATTAACGAAAGAGAATTCCGTTCCCTCACATTTACAACAAAGGAACAGGAATACCACTAAAATAGACTAGGAGTCATGGAATGAGAAGAAGAAAAAGAGATTCTATTCCAAGTAAATATATTTTGACCGGAATCGGTGTGATCTGTGTCGTATTTATGCTTCTTTCCTATACCTTAGGGTTTCAGGGAGGACCTCTCGGTACAGTCAGCGGATATTTGTTCGTGCCCATTCAGAAAGGTATCAATTATGTGGGCTGGTATTTAAGTGACCGTGCAGACAATCTGCAGGATTTAAGACTTGTTATGGCAGAACGTGATGCACTGCAGGAGCAGGTAGATCAGTTGACTATTGAAAACAGTCAGTTAATGCAGGAAAAATATGAGCTTGAAGATTTGAGAGCATTATACGAGCTTGACCGTTCTTATTCAGACTATTCTAAAGTGGCTGCAAATGTTATCGGAAAGGATTCCGGAAACTGGTTCCACAGCTTTATCATTGATAAAGGATCCCAGGATGGAATTGAAGTTGATATGAATGTGCTTTCCGGAAGCGGTCTTGTAGGGATTGTGACAAAAGTAGGAGCAGACTGGGCGCAGGTACGCGCAATCATTGATGACACGAGCAATGTCAGCGCAATGATTTTATCTACTGCTGATAACTGTATGGTCAGTGGTGATTTACAGCTTATGTCTAAGGGAGTCATCTCTGTTTCACAGTTAAAAGACAGTGACAATCAAGTCGTATTTGGAGCAAAAGTCGTTACCTCTCAGGTAAGTGACAAATATCATCCGGGACTTTTGATCGGTTATATACAGGATCTGGAAATGGATGCAAACAATCTGACAAAATCCGGTACAATTACACCGGCGGTTGATTTTGAACATTTACGTTCTGTGCTTGTTATCACAGATAAAAAGCGTCAGATAGATCCTGATGAGGAACCAGCAGTTACAGAACCTGATGGAGAGACAGATACAGAGGAGGAACCATAATGAAAAAAAGAATCTGCATGTTCTTCCTTGTGGTATTCTGTTTTATTTTACAAAACACAGTGCTAAAAGCGCTGGAGCTGGGGGCAGTGAGCCCGAATCTTCTGCTGGTAATTACTGCAGCCATTGGATTTATTGGCGGCAGAAAAGAAGGAATGTATATGGGTGTTCTCTGCGGAATGTTTACGGATATTTTTTACGGGCAGTTATTTGGTTACTATACCTTACTGTATACATTGATTGGATATGCCAATGGATTTTTCCATGCGGTATTTTATGATTTGGATATTAAACAGCCGATGCTTTTGATTGCAATGAGTGATCTGGCATACGGGCTGATACAATATTTTTTCCAATTTCTCCTTCGTGGGAAATTTGATTTCGGTTTTTACTTTACAAGTGTAATTTTGCCGGAATTTTTATATACGGTAGTATTGATTCTGTTATTCTACCGGGGGATTTTAGTGCTTTATGAAAAACTGGACAAGCTGGACAACACAGGGAGTGTAGACGAATTTGTTTGATGATTTTAAAGAATGGTTGTTTAATTTTATAAAATCGAGGAATTTTGTCCTGACTGCGATTTTCATTTGCTGCTTTGGCACACTTTTATACAGAGTGTTCTACCTGCAGATCGTTAAAGGAGAAGAATATCAGGAAACCTTTGCCTTGAAGCTGGAAAGAGAGGTCACTACTGCAAGTACCCGTGGGAAGATTTACGACCGAAACGGGGAGGTATTGGCATATAGTGAGCTTTCTTATTCTGTTGCCATTGAAGATAATGGAACTTATGAAACGACCAAAGAAAAACAGCACAGCTTAAACGAAACAATCTATCGACTGATTCAACTCATTGAAAAAAACGGGGATGAATCCATCAATGATTTTGGAATTATCTATGAAAATGGAAAATATCAGTTTGTGAACGAAGGGACTCGTCTGCTCAGATTTAAAGCTGATGTTTACGGACATTCCACCATTGATCAGCTGGAAACAGAGCAGGAGCTGGCAACAGCAGATGAAATCATGGACTATATGTGCGGCGAAAAAAGATACCGCATTGATGACGGAAATTACAGTGATGAGGATCGTCTGAAAATTTTAAATGTCCGTTACGCTATGAGTTCTAACAGCTATAAGCGTTACGTGAAAACCACAGTTGCATCCAATGTTTCAGAGAAAACTGTGGCAGCTGTTATGGAGAACACCACCAATTTACAGGGTGTTTCTATAGAAGAGGATTCTATCCGTGTCTATCCGGATGCAGAATATTTTGCGTCACTGATTGGCTGGATCGGAAAAGCTTCCGATGAAGAAATTGAAGGTTTTAATGAAGAGGTTGGAGCTGAAAAATATCAGTTGAATGATATTGTAGGCAAATCTGGCATTGAACAATATATGGAGCTTGAGCTTCAGGGAACGAAAGGATCTCAGATTATTGACGTAGACAGCGTTGGTAATATCTTAAATGTAGAATCTGTGATTGAACCGATTCCGGGACATGATGTTTATCTGTCCATTGATAAGAATTTACAGATTGCCTGCTACAATATTCTGGAGCAGAAGCTGGCGGGTATATTATTGGAAAAAATTACCAATACTAAGACCTATACATCGACAGGCAGAGCAAAAGACATTATGATTCCAATCTATGATGTTTACTATGCCTGCTTTGACAACAATATTATTGATATAGAGCAGTTTACAGCAGAAGATGCTTCTGAACTTGAGAAGAGCGTACAGGCCAGATTTGAATCTAAACTTGTATCGGTGATTCAGAAACTTCGTGAAGAATTAAATGATCCGAATGCAAAAGCATATAAAGACCTTTCATTGGAAATGAAAAACTATATGAGTTACATTGTGGGCGAGCATTGTCTGATGGGAGAAAACAATGTTCTTGTCCCGGATTCCTCAGATCCTATGTATACTGCATGGCATAAGGAGGAAAGCATCAGCTTGAAGACCTACCTTGAATATGCCATTTCTATGAACTGGATCAATGTATCGAAGATTGCTTCTGATACACCGTATCTGGATTCGGAAGAAATTTACAGTGCATTGATAGACTATATTGCAGAAAGTCTTTCTGATGATTCCCGATTTGGAGAAATGCTTTATCGCTTTATGCTTCAGGAAGATTCTATTTCTGGAAAAGAAACAGCACTTTTACTCTATGATCAGGGAGTACTGGATGCTACAGACGACGAAGATTATACGAAACTGGTTTCAGGCAGCATGTCTGCGTATGATTTTTTTATCTCAAAGATCACAAAACTTGAGATTACACCGGGAATGCTTGCGCTTGAACCTTGCAGTGGCGGTATGATAGTTACGGATCCGAATACAGGAGATGTTCTTGCCTGTGTATCTTATCCGGGATTTGACAATAATCGTCTGACCAATACCATGGAAGCAGATTACTACAGTCAGCTGCTAAATGATAATGCGAGACCGATGTACAGTCGTGCAACTCAGGAAAAGACTGCACCGGGTTCTACGTTAAAGCCACTGGTCGGAATGGCAGGTCTTTGCGAAGGTGTTATTACAACCTCCCCTGCAAATACCATCACCTGTACGGGTGTTTATACGAAGGTCAGCAATCATCCAAAGTGCTGGGTATTTACACAGCGCGGCGGTTCTCATGGTGCGGAAAACCTTATCAGCGCTATCAAAGATTCTTGCAACTGCTATTTCTATGAAGTTGGTTTCCGGCTAGGAAGCACAGGAAATGGCTTATCAAATGAGGTGGGGCTTGAAAAGCTCGCAAAATATGCGACCATGTTTGGTCTGGGTGATAAATCAGGTCTTGAGACAGAAGAGAGTGAACCACAGATTTCAGATGAAACTATTGTACCATCTGCAATCGGTCAGGGTAAACACAACTATACAGTTTCTCAGATTGCAAGATATGTAACAACAATCGCCAACAGCGGTACCTGCTACAATCTGTCACTCCTTGACAAAGTAACGGATTCTACAGGAAATTTAGTTGAAGAATATGGTTCCACGGTGTATAATGTATTAGATGTACCGCAGGAATACATGACCACAATTCAGCAAGGAATGTATGCATACGCAATGAATTCCTCCGCTGTTAACAATATAGGAATTTCCAGTGCAGGTAAGACTGGTACTGCCGAACAGTCAGTCAACCATCCGAACCATGCGCTGTTCATTGGTTATGCACCATTTGAAAATCCGGAAATTGCAGTGGCAGTACGAATTGCAAACGGTTATACTTCCGCGAATGCAGCATCTATGGCAGCCGATGTTTATAAATATTACTTCGAACTTGTGGAAGAAGAGGAATTATTAAGCGGCGAAGCATCAGCAGTCAGCGGTACAGTCGCAGGAGATTAATGGGGAGAGTTATGGAACAGCCAGTAGTAATTAAAAGTAATAAATACGGTCTGACCGTATGTTTAAATAATGAACCGGATTTTGAAACTCTGCGCAGTCTTGTTGCAAAAAAATTTGAGGAATCCAAAAAGTTCTTTAAAGGAGCAGAGCTTGCCATTGCTTTTGAAGGAAGAGAATTATCTCAGGATGAGCAGATCATCTTAGTGCAGGAAATGATTGCCCATGCAGGAATCAAGGTTCCATGCATCGTAGATGTGGATGTGGCAAAAGAAGCAGTGATGAAGCAGGCTATGGAGCACACAAAAGCATCTGCGGAAGTGTCCGAAAATGGAGACGGGAAGTTCTATAAAGGGACCTTGCGTTCCGGACAGGTTCTGGAGTCAGAATCCAGTATTGTGATTTTAGGTGATGTAAATCCAGGAGCAACCGTCGTTTCTAAAGGAAATGTTGTGGTGCTCGGCACTTTAAAGGGAAGCATTTATGTAGGCGCAGGCGGAAATGAAAATACATTTGTTGCCGCATTATCTATGGATCCAATGCAGATTCGTATTGCAGATCATATTGCACGAAATTCAGACGGTCCTGAAAAGAAAGACAAAAAGAAGCTCTTAAAAAAGAAGGACAAGCAGGAAGAACAGCCAATGATCGCATACGTGGACGCTGGAAATATATATATTGAACCTATTACAAAAGAAGTATTAGCAGATATTAACATATAAACCGATGGAGGAGTTAGAAAGATGAGTGAAGTAATTGTAATTACATCCGGAAAAGGCGGCGTTGGTAAAACAACTACAACTGCCAATTTAGGTACAGGCCTTGCAAAATTAGATAAAAAAGTTGTTATGATCGATACAGACATCGGACTTCGTAACCTGGACGTTGTTATGGGACTTGAAAATCGTATCGTTTACAATCTGGTAGATGTTGTGGAGGGAAATTGCCGCATTAAACAGGCATTGATCAAAGATAAACGTTATCCAAATCTCTTCCTTCTTCCATCAGCACAGACAAGAGATAAAACATCTGTTTCTCCTGAACAGATGGTAAAATTGATTGATGAATTAAGAGAAGAATTTGATTACATACTGCTCGATTGCCCAGCGGGTATCGAACAGGGCTTTAAAAATGCCATTGCAGCTGCTGACCGTGCGCTGATCGTTACAACACCTGAGGTATCTCCAGTCAGAGATGCTGACCGTATCATCGGCCTTCTTGAAGCAAATGAAATTCATAAAATTGATTTGATCGTAAACCGTCTCCGTATGGATATGGTAAAACGCGGTGATATGATGTCTATTGAAGATGTTGTTGAAATCCTCGCAATTGATCTGATCGGTGCAGTGCCGGATGATGACAGCATCGTTATCTCTACAAACCAGGGAGAACCATTGGTAGGAGACGATTCTTTGGCAGGACAGGCATATATGAACATTTGCAGACGTGTTATGGGTGAAAAGGTTGAAATGCTTGATCTTGATGTGAAAGAGGGATTCTTTAAGAAACTTTCTAAGCTTTTCAAATAAGAGGGGGAACGTGTAATGGCTTTATTAGATTTTTTTAAGAAAAAATCTTCCGGTTCTTTAGCAAAAGACCGTTTAAAATTAGTGTTGATTTCAGACAGAGCAAACTGTTCTCCTGAAATTATGGAATCAATTAAAAATGATATTATCAAAGTCATTTCCAAATATATGGAAATCGACTGTGAAGGTTTGGATATCCAGATTACGCAGACTGAGTCTGACGGAGCAAATGGAAGCGTGCCTGCACTGTGTGCAAACATTCCGATTCTGGATATGAAACATAAAAAGAACTAAGGAGTATTATGTTTAAGCAGTACCAGTTTCGTAATTATCGAATTAAATTAATCATTCTCGTATATTTGTTGACTACCATTGGAATCCTTGTGATCGGCAGTGCTGAGAAAGGCTATCAGAGTCAGCAGATTCTCGGATTGGTACTGGGTTCGGCAGCAATGCTTGTTTGTTCCTTGACAGATTATAATATTTTGATGCATCTGCACTGGCCAGTCTATATTTTTAATCTGCTATTGCTGATCATCGTATTAACACCTCTTGGAAAAGAGGTAAATGGCGCACAGCGATGGATCGACCTGAAAGTTTTCTCGCTTCAGCCATCAGAGCTTGCCAAGATTTTGCTGACGCTTTTCTTTGCAAAATTCTTTTCAGACAGACAGGATCGCATCAATGAGCCGTTTGTGATTCTGCAGTCGATTGTTCTGTTCGGAATTCCGGCAGTTCTGGTATTAAAAGAGCCGGATTTGTCTACAACGATCACAATTGCACTTGTATTCTGTGCAATGATTTTTGTGGCAGGTTTCAGTTATCGATACATTGGTGGAATTATTGCGGTGGTAGCACCTGTAGTGCTGGTCTTTTTAGGATATATTATGCGTGATGATCAGAAATTATTAGAAGATTATCAGCGAAGCCGAATTATGGCGTGGTTAAATCCTTCGGAATATGCCGATCTGGCATACCAGCAGCAGAACTCCATTATGGCCATTGGTTCCGGACAGTTAGCCGGAAAAGGCCTGAATACGGATGCAGTTGCATCCGTAAAGAACGCTGATTACATTGCAGAGCCGCAGACGGACTTTATTTTTGCGGTTGCAGGTGAGGAGCTAGGATTTATTGGTACAGCAGCGATCATCATTTTATTATTATTAATTGTTATTGAAATCATTATGATTGGCAGAAATGCAAAAGATTTGGCCGGAAACCTGATTTGTTGCGGTGTTGCATCCTGGATTGGTTTTCAGAGCTTTATCAATATATGTGTTGCAACCGGACTGATGCCAAACACCGGCGTTCCGTTGCCTTTTGTCAGCTATGGACTAACTTCTCTGGTCTCGCTGTACATTGCAATAGGAATTGTATTGAATGTTGGCTTACAGCCAAGGAAATATTAAGAGAAGGGAGCGTGTTTCATTATGAACATTGGGTTGATTGCACATGATGCAAAGAAGAAATTAATGCAGAATTTTTGTATTGCTTATAGAGGAATTCTGTGTAAGAATGAGCTTTATGCAACAGGAACCACAGGAAGACTGATTGAGGAGGTTGCGAATCTGAACATTCATAAATATCTTGCTGGACATCTGGGGGGAGAACAGCAGTTATGCGCGCAGATTGAACACAATCAGATTGATCTTGTAATTTTCCTGCGGGACCCGCAGCAGCCAAAGTCCCACGAACCAGATGTAAATACAGTGGTACGTTTATGCGATATGCATAACATTCCGCTTGCGACGAATCTGGCAACTGCTGAGCTTTTGATCAAATCACTTGACAGAGGAGACCTTGAGTGGCGTGAAATTTATAAATAAACTGACAAAACAATCTTTAGCCGTGTTACTGTGCACGGCTATGGTTTTTTCGGTATCCGGCTGTGGCAGCAAAACAGCAAATGTTCCGGATGCCTACAAGCTGAACAGTGACATTTTCGGACTGCTTCATACGGGAGCGGGTGAAATTTCGGAAAATCATCTGCTCGGCACAAAGTTTTGCATTGCAAATGAAGATATAGATAATGCAGAAGTTGATATGTCGCTGGCAGAGGGGGCAGGACTGTTTGATATTACAAACGGGGAAACCGTTTATGCGAAAAATGTCCATGAAAAGCTATATCCGGCCAGCACTACGAAGATTTTGACTGCCTATATTGTATTAAAGCATGGTAATCTGGATGATATTGTGACAGTATCCCAGGATAATGTTGCGTTGGAAAGTGATTCCAGCCATTGCGGATTAAAGGCAGGGGATCAGATTTCTGTAAAAAATCTGCTTTATGGATTGATGTTAAAGTCTGCAAATGATGCAGCGAATGTTCTGGCAGATTATATTTCCGGAAGTACGGAAAGCTTTGCAGAATTGATGAATGAAGAGGCGAAGCTTTTAGGGGCTACAAACAGCCATTTTGTAAATGCCCATGGACTTCATGATGATGAACATTATACGACAGTCTATGATCTTTATCTGATTTTCCAGAGTGCTTTAGAATATGACGAATTCCGTGAAATCTGTGGTTCTACTTCCTATACAGCATCTTACCAGGATGCATCGGGCAAAAATGTGTCGGTGGAATGGAGCAATACCATGCAGTATTTCACCCGCAATAAGATTCCGCCGGAGGGCGTAACTGTTCTTGCCGGAAAGACAGGAACGACTACAAAGGCGCTTTCCTGTCTGGTACTTCTTTCTGAGAATGAAGCGGGAGAAGAATTTGTCTCCATTATCTTAAAATCACAAGATCGTGGGGTACTCTACGAAGAGATGAACGATTTGTTGGAAGAAATCAACAAATAAACATTGTCATTTATAGCTATTTGTAGTATAATTTACAATCATAACAGGCAAACCCAAGGAGGACATACACATGGTACAGTTAATTGTAGGAGATAAGGGAAAAGGAAAAACTAAATATCTGTTAGATAAGGTTAATGCTGAAGTGAAAGAAGCTGATGGAAACATCGTATATTTAGATAAAAGCTCCAAGCATATGCATGAACTTGATAATAAAGTTCGTTTGATCAATGTTTCTGAATATCCTGTAAAAAATGCAGATCAGTTCTTAGGATTCATCTGCGGCGTATGCTCACAGGACTATGATTTACAGACAATGTACGTAGACAGTTTCATTAAAGTTGCTGGTTTAGAAGGCGCTGACATCACAGATACAGTTCTTGCATTAGACGCTATTGGCAAACAGTTTAATGTGAACTTAGTAATCAGTGCATCTATTGAAGAAGCTGATTTATCAGATGTTCTGAAGGAAAAAGTTGTTATTTCTTGCTAATTTTGACTAGAAAATAATACATATTGTAATTAAGAAAGGATACTCTTTGAAGGGAGTATCCTTTCCTTGATAAGAGGTAGTTTTGAGTAAAAAGAAAAAAGGGAAAGTTGTAAAATATAAAAAACCGTTTAATATTGCCAATGTATTTTTCGGAGCCATTTTGGTATATATGGTCATTTATCTTTATATGTTTTTGACCAGTACCCATATTTCTGGTTACGAAGTCATTGCTGGCAGCCTGGCGACTAATAAGCAGTTTACCGGGCTTGTTTTGCGTACAGAAGAAATCTTTACTGCATCAACTGCTGGTTACATTGACTATTATGCTACAGAAGGTTCAAAGGTATCGGGGGCATCGATCGTTTATTCCGTAGATGAGAGCGGGCGTATGTCTGAGTATCTGGAAGCGAACTCTGAAGAAATCAATCTGTCAGAGGCTAATTTTACGTCCTTAAAAAGTGATATCAGTTCCTTTAGCAGCGGATATGAAAAAAAAGATTTTTCAGAAGTTTATGATTTTCATGACACAGTCAACGGTAATATTTTAGAGCTTGCCAATCAGACGCTGCTTAGCGAAATGGAAGCGCTTTCCGAAGCAGATGCAGGAGCATTTCAGCGTGTTTATGCAGAAAAGAGTGGAATTGTAGAATATCATATTGATGGATTCGAGAGTGTAACGCCGCAAACCGTAACACCGGAAATGTTCGACAAAAGTACCTATGAAACGACAAATCTTCGAAGTGTGGATCTGATCAGTGCTGGTGATACGGTATACAAACTTGTGACTGATGAAAATTGGTCCATGGTGATTCCATTGACAGAAGATCAGATGGAAGACATCGCCTATAAAGAAGTAACAGACGAAAATGGAAATGTAACAAGTAAACAGCGCTCAGTAATTGAAGTAAAGTTTTTAAAAGATAATACAACGAGCTGGGGGTATATTACAATTTTAAATATGAATGGACAGCAATATTTGCAGCTGGACTTTAACAACTCTATGGTCCGTTTTGCTGGGGATCGATATCTGGACATTCAGTTTTTAATTGACGATACCAGCGGATTAAAGATACCTTCTTCTTCCATTACGACGAAGGAATTCTTTATTATCCCGGAAGAATATATTATGAAGGGCGGAGAGGATGATTCGCAAGGCTTTATGGTAGAGACCTTTGATGAGGAAGGGCATTCTACCCAACAGTTTGTAACGCCGACATTTTATTCCATCACGGATGGTATGGTCTACATTGACCCGAATCAGGGTAGCTTTACATCAAATGAAACTTATATTAAAGCGGGAGATCGTATCATCATTCCGAATAGTAATGACTTGTATCAGGTAGGGAATACAGCAGAATTAGAAGGCGTTTACTGTATCAATCAGGGATATACTCAGTTTAGGAAGATCGAAATGCTGTATGCGAACGAAGAATATACAATTGTCAAGGAAGGGACAACTTTCGGATTGACAATTTATGATAGAATTGTATTAAATGCTGAAGCAGTAGAAGAGGACCAGGTGATTTATTAAATGGAATTTATAAAACAAAACTTAGCAGAAGTAGAGGAAAGAATTTGTGCAGCCTGCGAAAGAGCTGGACGAGACAGAAGTGAAGTGACTTTGATTGCAGTCAGTAAGACAAAACCGGTAGAAATGATGGAAGCCTGCATGGAATGTGGAGTTGTGACCTTTGGAGAAAATAAGGTACAGGAGCTCTGCAGCAAATATGAGGTGCTTCCAAAGGATTTACATTGGCATCTGATTGGCCATTTGCAGAGAAATAAAGTGAAATATGTTACAGATAAGGCGGAATTGATTCATTCTGTAGATTCTTTGCGTCTTGCAGAGGCTATCAGCGAGGACGCTGTGAAAAAAGGAATTCATGCAGACATTTTAATAGAAGTAAATGTTGCAGAAGAGGATTCAAAATTTGGCTTAAAAACAGAGGAAACAGAAGATTTAATCCGCCAGATTTCTGTTCTTCCCAATATTTCAGTAAAAGGACTTATGACAATTGCACCATATACTGATGTTCCAGAGGAGAATCGCACTATATTTCGTACTTTAAAGCAATTATCTGTTGACATTGACAGCAAAAACATTGATAATGTATCTATGAATGTTCTGTCAATGGGAATGACAGGTGACTATGAAGTAGCAATTGAAGAAGGCGCTACCATGGTTCGCGTTGGTACTGGAATTTTTGGTGAACGCGATTATACTAAAAAATAATGAGGTGAAATTTTCATGGGTGTTTTTGATAAATTTTTAAATATTATGAAGCTTGACGAAGACGACGATTATGATGATTACGACGAATTCGATGACGAAGATGATGATTACGAAGACGAGGCTCCGAAAAAGAGACTTTTCAAAAAGAAAGAAAAAGATTTTGATTATGATTTAGAAGATGCCATCGTAAACGAAACAAAGGCTGTTTCGAGACCAGCACCATCAAAGGTTACTCCGATTACAAGAAGACGTTCAGGGGGAAGTGGTATGGAAGTTTGTGTAATTAAACCAACTTCTTTTGAAGATTCCAGAGAAATCACAGAAACTTTGCTTTCAGGACGTGCAGTTGTACTGAACTTTGAAGGCCTTGATATGGATCTGGCCCAGAGAATCATTGACTATACTTGTGGAACCTGCGTAGCAATTGATGGAAACTTACGTAAGATTTCCAGCTACATATTCATTGTAACACCAAAGAGTGTAGATATCAGTGGTGACTTGCAGGATCTTTTAACAGATGCTTTTGAAGTTCCTGGTATTAAGACAGATTTTTAAGATGAAACGATAGGGCACCGATACAAATGTTTCGGTGCTTTTTTCATGGAAGATGTGAGGAAGAAATATGGAACGTTTAGATGTAAAAAAAGACGGGCAGTTTTGCTATGCGATTCGCTTTGAAAAGGACTTTTCCTATCTTGCGGAGGAAATCGCAGCATTAGGATTTATGGGACATAAATTATGTATTGTGACGGATTCCAATGTTGCGCCTCTTTATTTGGAACTGGTAAAAAGTGCATTGAGCGAGAAGTTTGATCAGATATTTGAATTTGTTATTCCAGCTGGAGAACAGAATAAAACGCTGGATAATGTAAAAAAATTATATGAGCATCTGATTCTCAGCCACTTTGACCGCAAAGACTGCCTGATCGCACTTGGCGGCGGTGTCATCGGAGATATGACCGGCTATGCAGCTGCTACCTATCTTCGAGGAATTGACTTTGTACAGGTTCCGACAACGTTGCTTTCTCAGGTAGACAGCAGCATTGGAGGAAAGACTGGCGTAGACTTTGACAGTTATAAAAATATGGTCGGTGCATTTCATATGCCAAGACTTGTATACATGAATCTTTCTGTATTGAATTCCTTAAGTGCTGAGCAGTTTTCCTGCGGCATGGGTGAAATTTTAAAGCATGGACTGATTAAAAATCGAGAATATTTTGCATGGTGTATGGAAAATGCGGATAAAATTCAGGAAAGAGATTATGAAACGTTACTTTATATGATCAAGGAAAGCTGTAAAGTAAAGAGGGATGTAGTCGAAAAAGACCCTACGGAAAAAGGTGACCGAGCATTATTGAATTTTGGACATACCTTGGGGCACGCAGTGGAAAAATTAAAGAATTTTGAGATGCTTCATGGCCAGTGTGTGGCTGTTGGATGTGTGGCTGCAATGAAATTATCTGCAATGAGAGGAAATATTTCGGATGAGGATGTTGCTTATGTCGAAGAATGCTTTGAAAGCTTTGGACTGCCGATTCGAACAGAAGGAATTACAGCGGAAGAAATTTTGCAGATTTCAAAATCTGATAAAAAGATGGAAGCTGGAAAGATTAAATTTGTGTTATTACATGAAATTGGAAATGCTTATGTAGATAAGACTGTTAGTGATGCGGAGCTTGTGTCTGCTTCTGAATATTTGCTAAAATAGTTAGAACATATCGTATAGGAGTTAGTTTATGAAACAAAACTTTACATGGAAACGCGCTGGTTTTGCACTGATTTCCTTTTTATTATTCATATTACTTGATCAGTGGACAAAGTCTCTGGCGGTAAAACATTTAATGGGACAGGATCCATTTGTGATCATTCCTGGCGTATTTCAGTTAAGATATTTGGAAAACAGAGGTGCAGCATTTGGAATGATGCAGGGAAAACAGATATTTTTTGTTATTATGGCTGCGGCTGCAGTACTTGCCATTGCATATATTTACTTTAAACTGCCTTGGGAAAAACGTTTCCATCCGCTCCGAGCTGTAGGACTTTGTATTGCAGGCGGTGCAGTGGGAAATCTGATTGACCGCGTAATGTTAGGATATGTGGTGGATTTCTTTTATTTTGAGCTGATTGATTTCCCGATTTTTAATGTGGCAGATATCTATGTGACTTGCGCAACAATTATTTTGGCACTTCTGATTCTTTTTTATTACAAAGAGGAAGAGCTGGATTGCCTGTTTCCTTCAAAAAAGGAGAAAAAATAATGGAGCAGTATTTGTTTGAGATTCAGGAAGACCAGCAGATGCGTCTGGATAAATATCTGGCGGAACAGTTTCCTGAGCAGACACGTTCTTATTTACAGAAACTGATTAAGGACGGAGAAGTACTGGTCAATGGAAAGTCTGTAAAGACCGGTTATCAGTTATCGAAGGGCGACGAGGTAAGTGTCAATATTCCGGAACCAAAGGAACTGGATGTAGCGCCTCAGAAAATGGATTTAGATATCGTTTATGAGGATGAAGATGTTATTTTAATTAACAAGCCAAAGGGAATGGTCGTTCATCCTGCACCTGGGCATACGACAGATACATTGGTAAATGGACTTTTATATCATTGTAAGGATAATTTATCGGGGATCAATGGTGTAGCAAGGCCGGGAATCGTGCATCGAATTGATCGTGATACTACAGGAATTCTGATTGTTTGTAAGAATGATATGTCTCACAACAGCATTGCTGCACAGTTGAAGGAACATTCTATTAATCGAAGATATCGTGCGCTGGTACATGGTAATCTGAAGGAAAATCAAGGAACTGTGGAAGGACCGATTGGACGTCATCCGATTGATCGTAAGAAAATGGCGATTAATGAGAAGAATGGAAAGCCAGCAGTGACCCATTATACAGTTTTGGAGCGTTTTGGAAACTATACATTGATTGAATGTGTGCTGGAGACCGGACGTACCCACCAGATTCGTGTTCATATGAGTTCTATTGGACATCCTTTGGTTGGCGATGAGGTATATGGTCCGGCAAAATGTCCATTTAAGCTTCAAGGACAGTGCCTTCATGCCATGGTTTTAGGGTTTGTTCATCCGAGAACGGGAGAATATATGGAGTTTTCGGCGGATTTGCCGGAATATTTTGAAGAATTGTTAAAAAAATTGAGATAGCTTGGAAGTACCTATGTGAATGCGTAGGTACTTTTTTTGCGGAAAGTACAATAACTAGAAAGCTGACCTTAACAGCTCCGTAATCGGCTTATTAAAATCAGCTTTTTATAGGTTTATTTTGATTGTGTTTGTAAATGTAAGCTGCGGAATAATCGCAGGATCAATATAATGGCAACTGTCAAAGCGAACGCGGCCATGATTGGGGATGCCCACAAAATGTATTCCAGTCCGAACATTTTCCTGATGACAAAGAATAAGACAATGTCCAGAGAGCCTTTATGTAACAATGACAAAAGGAATGGTTTCACACTTTGTCCAACTGCCTGAAATACAGAAATAATTACAAAAAGTAATGGATAAATTGCTACAGCAATGCAAAGTATTCGCAGGAATAAAGTTCCGTAGTAAATGGTATCAGCATCGTTAATAAAGAATCCAATCAGCTGTGGAGCAAATAAATAGGAACAGATACTGCAAATGAAGGAAAAGCTCACCGTACATACGGAAGAAAATGCTACAACGGATTTCATTCGTGGAATCCGATGGGAAGCATAGCAATATGCTACGATTGGAAGCATTCCCTGAGTGATTCCCTGATTGACTGCATAGGCAAGAGAGTCTATTTTTCTTACAACGCCGATTCCGGCAACAGCAGCACTTGCCCCCATTTCAGCAATCATTCCGTTTAAAAAGAAGTTGGAAATCTGACCTGCGGCTAACAGGAAAAAGCTTGGGACACCGCATTTTAAGATATTCGTCATTGGCTTTCTGAGATTGATATGTTTTTCCAATGCAAGTTGGAAAATAGGGTTTTCACGGTCTTTTAGAACATAACGGATAAAATATGTGAGTGCTGCAATATTTGAAATCGCAGTAGCAATCGCTGCACCGATGACCTCATTTCCCTTTGGAAGGATTACAAACATAAACAGCGGGTCAAGAACCATGTTCAAAACAGCGCCTATTGTAATACCAAAGCTGGCAGTTTTGGACTCGCCGGTACTTCGAATGAGGTGTGCGAATACTGCGGATAAGATTGTAGGGATGCCGCCGATGACCATTGTGATGATGGTATACCAGACTGCATAATCAATGCTGGAAGCATCACCGCCAATACAAAGCAGAAATGGTCTTGCAAAGATTAACAGCAATGCTGCATAGGAAACAGCTGCGACAAAAGCACCTCTGATTGCGAGAGAAAAGGCAGTTTGAGCTTCTTTGGGTTTTCCTGTACCCATTGCCCTTGCGATAACACTGGCACCACCGATACCGAAGAGGTTACCAAAGGCAGTCATGATATTGTATACAGGCAGACAAAGAGAGATTGCTGCCACAGCAGCCGCATTTCCAGTCAGACCTACATACCAGGTATCAGAGAGATTGTAGATTACAGTAATGATCTGACTGATGATGGTCGGGATAACCATCGTTGCTACAGCTTTTGCCACCGGATATTCTGCAAAAATACGTTGTTCTCTGTTCAGTATTTCTGATTCTTCATCAATTTCGTTCTCCATAAGTAGTTCCTCCTATTGACATAAGAAAATTATACAAGCTATAATAGCTTAAATTTTATTTTAAAACTTAAACTATACTTTAAGTCAAGAGGGTGGAATAATGATTTATACGATTGGGGAAATGGCTAAGAAGCTTGGAACATCTGCTTCAACGCTTCGTTATTATGATAAAGAGGGATTGCTCCCCTTTTTAGAGCATCCAAAGGGAAGTATTCGTGTGTTTACCGATAAGGACTATGAGTGGCTGCATATTGTGGAGTGTCTGAAAAAGACCGGGATGCAGCTGAAGGATATTCGCGCATTTATTCATATGGCGATGCAGGGGGATGAGACAATCAATGAGCGTTTGCAGCTCTTTATCAAGCAGAGGGAAATTGTGCAAAAACAGATTGACCAGTTACAGCAGACGATGGATGTGATCAATTTTAAGTGCTGGTATTATGAGACTGCCAAATAAGCAGGAACAACTTCGGTTCTTGATGGGATGGCACCAGAGGATTTCCCGGAAGAATACAGGGAAGTACGCCGCAGAATCATGGGACAGGCGGAAAAATAACAAAGCAGAAAAGTAGGAGATTAGCATAAAAAAATGCTTTATCTTCTGCTTTTTTATTTCAATGTATTTAAGATTTCCTTAAGTTTCCATCTGCTTTATTGACATACCTAGAAATTCTAGGTATCCTAAATACATAGATAATCTAGGTGTAACAACGGAGGTGTTGACATGGATAAAAAGATGATGGCAATGGGAGCGACAATGCTTGTGCTGAAACTTTTGGAAGAGGAAGATTTATACGGATATCAGATCATTCGCAAGTTGGAAGAGCGCAGCAACAGTGTATTTTCTTTGAAAGAAGGAACGCTCTATCCGATTTTACATGGACTTGAAGAGCAGGATGCGGTAGAGAGTTATGAAAAAACTACGGAAACTGGTCGAATAAGAAAATATTATCATCTGACAAAAAAGGGAAAAAAGCTTCTTGAAGAGAAAAAGAAGGAATGGGACGCTTATGAGAAGGCAATCCATGATGTGATGGGAGGTGTTTCATTTGCGTACTAAACACGAGGCACTGGAGCAGTTTTTAGGCGATGTAGATGAGCAGATCGCCTATCAGCCAATGCATTCTACAATCAATGAAGAACTTCGTGGGCACATAGAAGATAAAGCAGAGATGTATATGGATTTTGGCCTTGCAGAAGAAGAGGCATTTCACAGAGCAGTACGTGATATGGGCGATCCATCAGCTTTAGGAGCTTCGCTGAATGAGAAACATCATTTACGAATTGCGAAACCGCTGCTTGGACTGATCCTGACATTAACTTTACTTGGAATTGTGGGAAATATTGAGGATGGCGGCCTATACCAGCTGTTTGACAGTCTGTATTTTGTATGGGGTATCGCTGTTCTGCTGGTAATCATGTGGCGAGGATACCCAATGCTTTTAAAGTATACAGATGTGATATTGAAAATCTTAGTATTATGTTGTCTTGGAATGTCTGTGTTGCCATTGATGACCAGATTGTTCAATGGGGATTGGTTTACGCATCATTTCCTTAGTATTTATAGTGTGAGTGTCAGATATGGTGTATTGCAGTTATCTATCCCATTAATGGCGGTGCTTTTGTATCGAAATCGTAGAAATGGAATCAAAAGCATTTGTATTGTATTTGCATATGAAGCGTTGATGATCTTTTTAGCAATGGCTACTTATGTAATTGATTATGCCTATGTTCCAATTGTAACATTGTTGGTATCCTGTACGGGCATTATCATTTATATGATTGTGAAAGAATATTTAGCTGTCAGTGAAATAAAAGGAACGCTTGTTACAATTTTGGGAACTGCCACAGTATTTCTTTTATTCATTTTTATGGATGGAAGTAATTTTATTAACAATATGCAGATGTTTGTAAACCCGGGAGCCAAGGCTTCCGTACAGACCGCATGGGATGATTCCTATAATAATGTCCTGATTCAGGATTTACTTGGAAAAGCAGAGCTGTTTGGAGAAGTTCAACTATCAGAAGAGGAGCTGATTCGATACAGTACCTCGCAATGGTATTATGAAGACGGTGAAGGAAACTGGAATAATGGAGGGGAAGGCTGGATGTCCTTAGAGAAATACACCGCATATAAGATGCAGTTTGCGGATTCTCTTGAATTAGAAGATATTCTGCCACAGCATTATCTGAATAATTATCGTATTGCATATTGGATATTAAAGTATGGTCTGATTCCTGCATTGTTACCTGTTTTGCTCATCCTTGCAACGAAAATTGTTATACTGATGACTGCATGGAAAATCCGGAATCGTCTGGGAAGACTGACTGCGTTGTCTGGGGCTTTTGCATTTTTCGTTCAAAATTTATTCTATTTCCTTGGAAACTTTGGATTTCAGTTTGGTCAATTTGGAAATCTGCCTTTTGTTTCGGAAGGACTGGTCAGTATTACCGGAACAATGATTATGGCCGGACTGATACTTTCAGCGTACCGATTTGATACTGTCATAAAGGAAATTTCTTAAGGGATAATTAAGAAACGATCTTTCTTTTTTATGCTATCATATAAAATATGACATCAGAAGGAGAAAGACCATGGATAAGATAAAAAAATATATACTCATTGCAACGTCTGTAATATTGTGTCTGGTATTTGCAGTCTCATTGTTCAGCCATTTTTCCAGTCTGGAAACAGAAAAACCGATGAAACCGTCAAAGGAACATAGAGAACTTGGAAAAAGGGATGTTCGTGTTTATGGAGAAGATCCTAAAATCAAAAAAGAAGAGTTTGAAAACGTAGGTATTACGAAAACTGAGGTCGAATTTCAGATAGAAAATCCTTCCTGGGAATATTATTGCAGGGATGAATATAGCCGAAATGATATCTCTACAGTGAGTCTGGAACTGGTTAATGAAGAAAAAAATGATATCACAGACGAAGAGGAATGGGCCGAAGAACTTGATCTTACAATTCCACAGCTTCCTTATGATGATGGAGAATATTATTATGAAGGAGCGTCCTATCTAACAACGCGCCTCATGGTAACAGAGAATTCGGACACTTCGAAAGTTTATTGTTTTAATTTTGATGATTATGAACTTCCAGATCAATATAATGAAGAAAACAGAGACTTCATTGAAGAATCTATTGGATATGCTGCAATAGAAAACAATGTACTCTATGTTTCCACAGGACATCACACCTATTCGCAGGATGCACCGCATACAGGATACATTACTGCGATTGATTGGAAGACAGGGGAAGTTCTTTGGAAAACAGCACCTCAGGTATGTAATTCCCGAAATTTTGAAATCATTGGGAATGTGATTATCTGCGGTTATGGGTTTACAGATGAAAATGACTATTTGTACATATTGAATAAATTCAACGGAGAAGTGATGAAACGGATACCGTTAAAATCACAGGCGGAGTATCTGGTGGCAAAGGATGCTATGCTTTATGTGAGAACTTATAATCGAAATTACGAATTTGCCATTCATGGTCTGGCTTCGGAAGAGGCTCATTATCAGATTGTTGACATTGGTGCAAATAATTCTGCAATGCTTGTAACCAAACATACTTATGATGATGGCGGAATTCAGGCGTCGCTTACCTGTGATGTGTATTATATGGTAAATGGGCAAGTTGAAAATATAGGTACTGTAAGCAGTTATGGAACAGCTTATCCTCTTTCTTATGACCAGACAGGAATTTATGTACAGTCAGGACATACAGTCGAACGCTTTGTTATCAATGAAGAAAAAGGTACTCTTGAATTGGCAGAAGGAGTCTATGAAACATCTATGGAAGGCAGTGACGAGGCTGTTACATATATGAGAAAGCTTGGAGATGAAATTGAAGAGATTACAGAAGAGGAGTTTATGACTGTCGTAGAAGCGGCAGGTAAAGCAACTGTCATTGCTTTTGAATAAAACATCATATATACTTGTATTAATAGAAAACAGATGGAGGTATTGACTATGAGCAAGAAATTAGTTGCCTATTTTTCAGCAAGTGGTATTACTGCAGGAGTTTCGAAAAATCTGGCAGAGGCTTCCGGAGCAGACCTTTATGAGATTAAACCGGAAATTCCATATACAAAAGCAGACTTAAACTGGATGGATAAATTTTCAAGAAGTACAGTAGAAATGAATAATCTGACGTTTCGTCCTGCAATCGCTGATAAAGATGCTGACATTGCCTCTTATGATACGATTTTTGTAGGATTTCCAATCTGGCTTGCGTACCACAAATTGATACAATGCACCCTTTGAGCGTTGAGGGTGCATTTTTAACGATTACCCCTACTCAAAAAACGATAAGGTGCATTTGGAAGAAAGATGGGAATTTCAAACTTGTATGCTATACTGGATACTGAAAGTAAAGAGATAACCTGGAAGTTGCTTAAAAATTACTTTGTTTTTACATTATTGAGATTGCAGGATTCCCTCAGCGATATATAATAAATTTATCAGAGATTATAGGGAGGTATTATGCATTATGTATTGATTTTTACGATAATATCAATTATCGTTTCTTTAATTATTTCGTTACTACTGGAAAAATTATTAAAGAATAGAGAAAAAATAGACGAAAGCTTTGTATTTTGTTTTTGGAAATTAAGTTATAGAAGAAAATTTATCAGAACTTTATGGATGTTGCCATTTTTAATAATAGTGATATTTTATATTCATATTACATTCAAATCATATTTATTTACAGGTATTATTGGGGCAATATTAAGTACCATATTTATTCTTCAAGCCGTTTATTATTATAAAAAATGGAAAATGGAAAAATAATAACTTCCAGTTAATGGGGGAGCAACAGGGAAAATGTTCGTTGCTTTTTTAGGGATGAGAATACAAAATAAAACGATTACCACTTAATATGTTTAACAAACTTATCAATATAGACCCATAAAGTTATCTTTCATGACAACGAATAATAAGAAATCTATGGTAACATCCTACCCGTAGTGGTAAATTATTCTACAGGAAAGGGTGCGAAGCATGGAAAATGAAGTATATGAAAAAGATTATGGAGAAGAATTCCGGGAACGGAGCGATAAGTCAGAGGGGAAGGATTTTCTGGACACGTTGATGGAGGTTGGGTTCTTTCAGAAGTACCAAGAAGAAATGAATAAAATACCAAAGCGTGTGGTTCCAAAGGAAAAAGCAGATTATGAATATCTGCTTGGGGAGTGTGATGCTTATGTCCGGCAGTTCGGAGGAAGAATCCGGGGCGAGGTGGATTATCAGAAATGGCAGGCGACCATTGATCTGTACCTGGAGCATTTTGAGTTCTGTGACCGGGAGGCGTTGACGCTGTTAAAGGAAATCGCAGAGCGGGCGGAGAACGTGACGTTTTCTATTAAGGATGGGCTGCTCCGGATGTCGGTGTTCATTGGGTATTTTGATGAGGTGTATTAAAATAAAGGCTGCTGGCACATGGGAAAGCTTCATGTATCAGCAGTCTGCTTAAAGAGCGTTTTGCAAAATGACGGGGATAGCTGTTATTCTTTGTTGGCGGGGTCGAATTTGTATCCATATCCAACTACAGTTTTAATGAAATTCAACCCATCTTCGTATGCTGCAGTTTTCTTCCTCACTTGAAAAACTGTGTTTTCCACAGCATGGAAGTGGTCGTTTGCTGCTTCGTGCCAGACCGATTCATAAATCTGTTCCTTTGTGAAGATAATGTCAGGGCTGGAATAGAGCAGATATAAAACATCAAATTCTTTTGGAGATAAGTATAAAGCGTGGTTGTCAATTTTCACCTCATGTTTTTGAGCGTTCATATAAAGCCGTGAGCTGATCCGCCGGATGCCATAAAACTCTTGCACAGCAATACAGTCCAGACGGATTTGTTCCAGTAGCAGGGTAAGATTGTCAAATTTCTGCGGAGTGCGCAGCCTTTTCATAAGTTGAATCTCCATCTCCAATCCATAGATATCCTTATTGAAATTCAGGAGATGGGTTTCCACAGATATTTCTTTATCATTGCTGATGGTAGGCTGGGGACCAATGTGCGTAATGCCGTAGTAGGTTTTATTTTCCAAAGTGGCTGTGGCAATATAAACGCCTTCGGGAGGAAGGGCTTTTTTGTCTGCGATTTTTAGATTTGCAGTCGGCATTCCAATTAGTTTTCCAATTCCACGTCCGTGTATGATGGTTCCTGCTGTTACAAAAACGGGGACAGGGCTGTTTGTTTTTTCCATAGACTTTGACCTCATATGATTTCATTCATGGACAGAATGAATAATGTACAGGTGACAATAACGAGCATTGAAAAAAGGAATAATCCAAGATGTCTCTTGCCAGAGGCATTGACGGGGGTGGCAAGGTATCCTGCTTTTCTCAGCGCTGTTATCACTGGTTTATATAGCAGAAACGTGAATCCAGAATTCAGTCCTGCCTTTAAGAGATTATATGGAAGAAATGCCGGGAGCAGCAGTCTGGCAACGGCTTCTCTGGGGTATCCCATATAAAACGGAGTGATGAGGTAATTCCACAGCAGCATGACAACAACCATTGTAAGGCTGCCAACGAACAATCCGGTAACAGCGCCTGCTAACGTATGCTTCTTTTTATAAATCAAAGAGGTGGTGCAGGCAAAGGAGCAGGTGGATAAGATATTCATTAAGCACCCTAATATGCCGGTTTCACTTATGGTTAACATTTCAATCAGAGATACAATGACGGACACAAAGCAAGAGGTCATCGGTCCCCAGATCAGACCTCCTAATGTGATGATGACATCTTTGGGATCGTACTTCAGAAAAAGCACGACGGGTATCCGACAGGCAGCAACGGCTATGTAGGCGATGGCGCACAGCATGGCAGTTGAGGTAAGCATTTTTGTTCTTGTATTCATTCAGATTTTCTCCTTGAAAAAAATTAACACCTTAAAGAATGTCTTTCAGGTGTTAAGGAATATTTACAGAATATCAAGAAACATATATTCTGTGATATGCACGATCTTCTTCTATCCAGACTATACTGTTGGTTTTGGAATTGCACCAAATCATGCACATATGTGCTTGCGGACTGTACCGCCAATCGGGAATTCTTGCCCATTGGATATCTTTTATCCAATAAGAGTCACCCTGCCCTGAAGACTTCTTATTCAGCTGTCGGAATCAATCATACCTCTTAAAATGCTGTAAGGCAATAGAAGAAGGGGATTTCGGAAGTATTTCGGAAGTATCAGAAGATGGAGTGGATATAGGAAAAAGATACTTCCATGGCGGATTCTTTTTAAGGGATTATTACTATCGCAGCAATGGCATACTGCCTGTGAGCTTATTGACTTTTTTCTTAGGACCGCAGATGGCAAGACCGAAGTATTGCAGAGTGCTTTCTGACATGTCCCCCATTTTTGAGATAAATTCATCATAGGTTTTACAGCCCTGTGCCAGATCGCTAAAGTCAACCACGGTCAAGTCCTGAAAGTCAGGTTGATAGAGCTTCTCACGGATTGCTTTGATGATTTCCGGTGAACCTTTTAAGATTGGTACAGGAAATTCAATGATGCCGAGATGCTCGTTTCCGCTTTGGTCTGTAACATTTGCACCGACCACCTCCGGCATCTCTTTTCCCAGGGTGATTCCCATGATAGCCGCCGTATTTGCAATAATGCCAAGCGGCAGATTTTCGTCAATGACCATGACGCATTTTTCATTCTGTAAATCCATTTCAGATTTCCTCCTGTTTTTGTGTTTTTCCTCTGTACTCAGAAAGGAACAGTCCGATCAGTGCCAGGACCGTACCTATGCCGGACATCACGGTTACTTTTTCTTTCAGGATAAGGGCGGATGTGATAACCGTGATAACCGGAAACAAGTAAATGTAAATGCTTGTTTTGACAGCGCCTAGAACCTTCACAGCCATGTTCCAGGTGACGAAGCAGAGTGCGGACGCACCCAAGCCCAGGAAGATCAGATTCCCCAGGTAGACTGGATTTGCGAACCGTTCTGCTCCAATGCGGCAGTCAAACAGGAATAGTGCAGGTACCATAAATACGATGCCATAAGCAAATACCCGCCTTGTGGTCTGGATGGTGTGATATCCAAAACCGCTGATCTTCCGTGTCAACACAGAGTAGCAGGCCCACACGACTGCCGCAGCTACGGCCAATAAGTCACCGATAGGATTTAGCTGCATCTTCGCTCCGTTAAAGCTGATCAGGCAGATTCCGGCCATTGCAACTACAAATCCGATGAAGAAATTTGCACGCAGCTTTTCTTCCTTTGTGAACAGGTGGGTGAGTATTGCGGTAAAAAAAGGGGCTATGGAGATAATCACACCTACGTTGGAAGCCATTGTATAAGTCAGGGCAATGTTCTCCAGCAGATAATACAGGCGCACGCCGCACAGCCCCGCCGCTGCAAAGACAGCTTCCTGCCGTTTGGTAGTGCCTTTCATCCGGCGGGGATAGACGATCAGCAATGCCAGAAATCCCAGGATAAACCGGAAGAACAGGATTTCTATCGGTTCAAAATCCACTAACAGCACTTTGGTGGAGATGAAGGTGGTTCCCCATATCAGGATCGTGACCAGCGCCGCCAGATGCCCGGTCGCTTTTTTACTCATTCGGCGTTTCCTCCTTCGTGGATTCTTTTTCTAAAAATATGTCACGGTAAAGACCCGGAGCCAATCCGATAAATCGGTTGAAATAGTTCGTGAAATGGCTCTGGTCGGAAAAGCCTGTCTGCATGGCCGCCTCTATGGGAGGTACGCCCTGTTCCAGAAGTTTCTTTGCCCTGCCAATGCGTATGTTCTCTAAGTAGCTGTATGGTGTGACACCTTTGGACTTGGTAAAGGCCCGGAGCAGTGTGGATTTGCTAAGACCAGCATAGCGGCAGATCTGATCTAAATAAATCCGGTCTGCGAAGTACTGATTCATAAAATTGCAGGCTTTTTCAATTTCCTCCCGGCATTCCGGGATACAGCTTTCAAAGGGCTGTCCGTACCGCTGAATTAACAGAGATATAAGGAGCAGCAGGTTTTCTTCCTTACCAATCTCACAGGAGCCTTTCATGACCAGTTCGTGGAGCGGGTGCAGATAGCAGGTCACTTCCTCATCGAAGATCACGGTTTTGGAGAAGCCGGGGAGTTCCCTTTTCCCGGTTACTTCTTCCGCCAGGTTCAGCATAACTTCTTTGGTAATATTAAATCCCCTGTAATCCAATGTGTCATCATCACTCTGCACACAGGCATGATTGTCTCCGGGATTGAAAAGAACGATATCACCTTTTGCTATGGTGTATTCTTGATTGCGGCAGGAGAGGCAGCGTTCCCCGTCCTCGATAAATCCAATCACATAATATTCATGGAAGTGGTTTGGAAATGGCTGCACGATTCCCTCAAAACGGTATGCCTCAATCCGAAGCTCATCATCATAAACCACTGTCCTTGTTTCTTTCTTCATGTGTGTTCCTTCCTTGCTTGCTGTCCTTCATTGTAGCATTTCAAAACGCAAAAGGCTTGTAAAATATCTTCATTTTTCACGGCTCACTGGATTGCTAACCGGAGATATGCTATGCTGTAAGTAATCAAATGGCGGAGGTACGGGTATGGAAGAACAGCAGAATCCATTGACTTATGAAATCATTAAAGCGGCGGTTGCCGGGAAGAAATGGGCAACAGAAAAAGTTATTGCACACTACGAGTCTTATATTGAAGAACTCGCCACAGTGAAAGAGAGGCAGCCGGATGGCAGCGTGAGAACTTTTGTGGACGAGGATATGAAACAATCCATTATTTTGAAACTGTTGGAGGAGATACCGAACTTTCCAATAGAGGAAGCGGAGAGGATAGCGGGAGAGGAATAAAATTTGTGTGTTTCTTGGACGAACGGTTCATACTCATGGAAAAATCAAAGGGTGGGGTAAACTTCTGAAAAAGAAGCCCTCACCTTTTCACATAACTAAGAGGGTGTCAGAACTTTTCCACAAAACGGAAAATGCGGTTGTATCTTTTTGACAGAAGAACTCTTATGTTGTGTCAATGATTAGAGCGTTGAGATAACCAGCTTTTAGAGGTAAAATAAAAAAGACCGGAGTAATTGTTTGGGATAAATTAAGTTGAATGGAAGAAAATCCATTAAGGAAATACCCTTCGGGTATACCAGTATACGCTGAAAACACGCACAGTAAGGAGAAAATTAATGGCTACAGTATATTATGTTGAGGATGATTTAGATATTGCAGAGAACGTTAAAACATATCTGCAAATCCGTCAGATGGAAGTATCTTTATTTTATAGTATCGCTGATGCGAAACAGGCATTGCTGAAAAAACATCCAGACCTTCTTTTGGTGGACCGGAATATGCCGGATGGAAATGGGGATGAATTGTGTAAATGGATTCGCCGCTTATGGGGAAATCAGCTTCCGATTCTTTATTTAACGGTTCGGGGAGAAACAGCAGATATTGTTCAGGGATTCCAGGATGGTGCGGATGATTATGTGGTAAAACCGTTTGAGTTGGAAGTGCTGTATTCCCGTATCCTGGCATTGCTGCGCCGGAGTGGACAGACAAAGGAAACCCGGCTTTTCTGTGATCATCTTTCGCTGGATACAGATAAAATGTCTGTTTTTTGGGAACAGGAAGAAATCCTGCTGAGTCAGCCGGAATATCAGTTGCTCCTTCTGCTGATGGAAAACAAAGGAAAAACGGTAACCAGAAGACAGCTACTGGAGCAGGTATGGGACAGTAACGGAAATTATGTGAATGATAATACATTGACTGTGACAATGAAGCGCCTGCGGGAGAAATTACATAATCCAACCTGCCTGAAAACCATACGCAGTTTTGGGTATCGACTGGAGGAGAGCATATGACAGAGACAAAAAAACAGAAACTAACGGTTTTGGTGCCAGTGCTGATGTGTGTTGTCAGTATCATTGGCATAACAGTTTTCTGGCAGTATGAATATCGGCAGGCTGCCTTTGAACATGTGTCTAAATTTTGTGAAATTATTATAGAGAACCATCCGGAAACAGAGGAGCAGATGCTTTCTGCATTGAAACAATATCATATGCTGGAAGAGCAGGAAGTGGAAGGAAATCAGTTTCTGAAGCAGTATGGATATTGGAATAATGAATTCTGTGAAGGTGTTCCGTGGAACTTTTTCATTCCTTCTGTAGTTTTAATACTTCTGGTGACCTGCGGATTTCTGCTTACTGTATGGCGTGTGAATAAGCGCAATCGAATGAGAATAGCGGAACTGACAAGTTATCTGGAACAGGTCAATGCTCCCTCTGCGGGGACAGTCATACAGATGAAGGAAGATGAATTTTCCCATCTCCAGGATGAAATGTATAAGACAGTTACCTCTCTGTATCAGACAAGGGAAGCAGCGGTGCAGGCGAAAGTAAATTTTGCGGATAATCTGGCAAATATCGCCCACCAGCTAAAGACACCAATTACTGCCTCGTTTCTGTCTTTGCAGCTCATGAAGAAAACAACACCGAATACTTATGGAGAGCAGATAGAAAGGCAGTTGGAACGGTTAAACAGATTAGAGGAATCATTGTTGACACTTTCTAAGATTGACTCCGGGACTTTGCATTTAGAGTTTTCACAAGTGGATATCTATACTGTTTTGAATCTTACAGCGGAAAATCTGAATGACCTGATGATGAAAGAAAATATTTCTGTGGATATTCCGGATCATGGGTGTATGGAAATCTATGGGGACATGGAGTGGACAATGGAAGCCCTTTTGAATTTAATGAAAAATTGCATGGAGCATTCCAAACATGGAGGAACCGTACACTGCGATTATTCCAGTAATCCGCTTTACGCAGAAATTTTGATATGGGATGATGGAGAGGGCTTCCAGGCAGAAGATATACCGCATCTTTTTGAGCGGTTTTATCGTGGGAAAGGTGCTGCCGGAAATGGGATAGGGATTGGATTGTCCCTTACACGTTCTATTTTTGAATTGCAGAATGGCAATATCACTGCCCGGAATCTGCCAGAAGGCGGAGCTTGTTTTGAAATAAGAATTTATGCGCATAGGGCAGTTTCTGTGGCACCGCAGAAAACTGTTGCGCATCCGTCGGAAACACATGATTTCGAAGAAATTATGCACAGTCACTGAGATGTCACTTTCCTTTGTTATAATGTAAACTATCAAAAGATGCGGAGCATCTTTTAGCTGTGAACGGAGTGAACAGCGCAGATACAGAAGCAGCTGATAGCTTAATGAGTGAAAATGCGTAGCATTTTTTCGAGCGGCAATGAATATCAGCTTATAACAAAAAGGAGAGGATATCATGGAGATACTAAAATGTGAAGGAATCAGAAAAGTATACGGTTCGGGCGAAAACTGTGTTACGGCTTTAGACAGGATTGACTTGTCTGTGGATAAAGGAGAGTTTGTTGCTATTGTAGGCGCATCCGGTTCAGGAAAGTCTACGCTTTTGCATATTCTTGGAAGCGTGGATCAGCCGACAGAAGGAAAAGTTGTGGTGGAAGGAACCGATATTTCTACCATGAACCGGACACAGTCGGCTATTTTCCGGAGAAGGAAAGTGGGGCTGGTCTATCAGTTTTATAATCTGATCCCTACGCTTACTATTCGGAAAAATATCCTCATGCCGCTTTCTCTGGACAAAAGGAAACCGAACCAGGAGTATTTTGAACAGGTCGTAAACACGTTAGGCATTGCTGATAAGCTGGATTTTCTTCCCAGCCAGTTATCCGGCGGACAACAGCAGCGTGCAGCCATAGCAAGGTCTTTGATCTATCGGCCAGCTCTTTTACTCGCTGATGAGCCGACCGGGAATCTGGATCAGAAAAATTCAAAGGAAATCATTGATATGCTGAAATTGTCTAACCGCAATTTGAACCAGACAATTCTGCTGATTACTCATGATGAAAAGATTGCACTGGAAGCAGACCGTATTGTAACAATAGAGGACGGGCGCATCATCAGCGACCGGAAACGGGGGTAAGCAAAATGTGGAAAGATTACTCAGTAAGTTTTATTAAAAAGAACCGTGCTTCCAGTATATCTATCATGGTTGCTGCATTCATCTCGGCGCTGTTTTTGTCTTTACTGTGCAGCCTGTTTTTCAATTTCTGGAATTATGATGTGGAACAGATTGTTTTAGAAGAAGGCGGCTGGCAGGGGCGTATCACAGGTGAGATTGATGAAGATGATCTGGCCATGATACAGAATTTTGCAAACGTGGAGAGCGCATCAGTCAATGAAGAACTATCGGAAGAATCGGAAATAGTGGTAGATGTGTATTTTCAAGATACCAGAACCATTTACCGGGATATGCCGCTCATCACAGAGAAACTCGGTTTAGATGCAGATGCGGCATCCTATCATGAACTGCTTCTATCCAGATATCTGATCCACGATCCGCAGGATGCGAAACCACCACTTCTGATGGCATTTTATCTGGTTATACTGATTATCATGTCACTGGCGCTGGTATTGATTATCCATAATTCTTTTGCAGTGACCATGAATGCGAGGATTCACCAGTTTGGGATTTTTTCCAGTGTCGGGGCTACGCCGGGACAGATCTGCACCTGTCTGATGCAGGAGGCAGCAGTGCTTTGCGCGGCACCGATATTGGTTGGGAGCATCATCGGAATTGCGCTTAGCTTTGGAGTGATTCAGGCAATCAATTTATTAGCGGCAGATGTGGCCGGTCGGCATGAAGCTGTTTTCCAGTACCATCCTCTGATATTTGTGGTTACCATTCTGGTATCTGTTCTGACCGTATTTATTTCTGCATGGTTACCGGCAAGGAAATTAAGCAGACTGACTCCGCTTGAGGCGATACGGAATACGGGTGAACTACAGTTGAAAAAGAAAAAGCATTCCCGCATCCTGTCATTACTGTTTGGAATAGAAGGTGAACTGGCTGGAAATGCACTGAAAGCACAGAAAAAAGCACTTCGCACGTCCACATTGTCATTAACACTTTCGTTCTTAGGCTTTACTGTCATGTTATGTTTTTTTACGCTTTCCGGTATCAGCACAAACCATACCTATTTTGAAAGATATCAGGACGCATGGGATGTGATGGTAACAGTGAAAAACACAGGAATAGAAAATATAGAGCAGGCGGAAGAGATCAACCAATTACATGGAGTAAAGAGCAGCGTTGCGTATCAGAAAGCTGAGACAGTATGCGCCATTCCGGAAACAGACATCAGTGATGAAGTGAATGCACTGGGCGGTTTGGGAACAGTGGCGGGCAGTTCTGTAACTTTGGCAGAGGGTTCCTATTTAATAAAGGCCCCTATTGTGATCATGGATGATGCAGGTTTTAAAGAGTATTGTGAGCAAATTGGCATAACGTCAGAAGGTGACGGAAGTATTGTACTGAATCGTATCTGGGACAGTGTAAACAGCAATTTCCGTTACAAAGAGTACGTTCCTTTTATCAAAGAGGAACCGGACGCGATCCTTTTACAGAACGCCGGGCAGGGAGAAAATCCAGTAGAACTTCCGGTGTTTGGTTTTACACAGGAAGCCCCGGTTTTAAGGGAAGAGTATGCGAATTATGCCCTGGTACAGTTCATTCCCCTGTCTATGTGGGAAAAAATCTCCGGACAGATTGGAAATCCAGAGGCAGATACCTATATCCGGGTACTTGCCGAGGACGGAATAACGCTTACGGAATTAAATGCATTAGAGAAAGATATCGTACAGGTTATCGGCCGTGAATATACGGTAGAAAGTGAAAACCGTATCCAGGAAAAAGTATCAGACGAGAATATGCAGAAAGGTGCCATGTGGATTTTGGGGGCATTCTGTGTTTTGCTTGCCGTCATTGGAATTGCAAATGTATTCTCTAATACATTGGGGTTTCTGCGTCAGAGAAAGAGGGAATTTGCACAGTATATGTCTGTCGGCATGACACCGGAAGGTATGCGGAAAATGTTCTGCATTGAAGCGCTGGTGATTGCTGGCCGTCCATTACTGATTACTTTGCCGCTCACAGTACTGTCTGTTGGTTTTATGATAACGGCAAGTTATCTGAATCCGATGGAATTTTTGACAAAACTTCCGATTGTGCCGATTGTAATATTTATTCTGGCTATTTTCGGGTTTGTTTCTTTGGCTTATTATATTGGTGGAAAACGAATGCTGAACTGCAACATGGTAGATGCTTTAAGAAATGACAGTGTGGGATAATATGCTTTGGACAGGAAATGATGGAGTGATGGCATGGGAAAATAATGGTTGTAACTTTTTCTGATTCAGAAGAACATGTGATACAAAAGATTATGGATGTTTTAAGGGATGAGCCAGCGGTGGAACATTCCTTAGAACCATCTTATGTTTCAAATGTTCTTACTTCTTCTGGTTTGGTAGTTCACATGAAGGAGCAGACTGTTTACCAAAATGGAGAGGAAGTATCACTGACACATCATGAGTTTTTCACATTGGCTTATCTGATCCAACATCCAGGATGGGTGTTTTCCAAAGAGCAAATTTATGAAGAAGTCTGGAAAGAGAACCCGGAGCATTGCGGGGCGGCTGTGGCAAATGTGATAAGCCAGATCAGAAGGAAATTAGGAGAAGGATATATTAAGACGGTGATTGGCAGCGGATATAAGTTTGAACAGTAGAATAGAAAATTGAGAAATATGACTGTGGGAGCTGATTTAGAAAAAGGTATGGGAGGGAATATTGCATGGGAAAAATATTTATTATACTTATGATTTGTTATATGGGTATTTTTCATATCCCCAGTGTTTCGCAAGAGCATTCCATTGAGACATCAAATGAAAGCGTTATAAGTGAATTTGAATTACTGCCTTTTCAGGTGGTAGTGGATAAAACCTCTTTGGAAACCGGGCAGTCTGAAAAAGTGACCTGTTATGTTGTATCGGCAGTTGATGATTTTAGTTATAGTGTTTTCGCAGAAAATGGTAAAATTAGCAACAAACATTCATCATCTTTTGATTATTCCAGGCCAAGGGAAGAACTTACAGACACAATTAACATCAAGTGTACAGATAGAACGACAGGACGGGAATACTCTTTCTCTATTACGTTGTTTTTTTCAGATCATACATTAGGAAATGAATTAGATGATTTGTATATAAATGATTATGGAGAGGAAGGATAAGTTAAATGAAAAAGAAAGTATGTATAGTGGTTTTAGTTTTAGCGATTAGTGGCTTTTTAACGGGCATTAGCTATTTGACGCAAGGCATTTCTGAGAGAGGAATTGGTGGGGTAAACTATGGGAGGGTGATATTCCCGTTGCTGGTTGGCGGAATCGCTGTTTATTTTTTGAAAAAGGACAAGAAAGGCTCTTGATTCAGAAAAGGTACTTATGCGCTAGAGCCGCTGCATACATCATAAAGCTGGTCAGAAAAATGCGGTGTTTGGGGGGAAACGATCACCGTCCTGGGTTCTCTCTAAAGACCAGATCTACGAAGCGGTCTGGAAAGCGGACCCGGAGCATTGCGGGGCGGCGGTGGCGAATGTGGTGTATTCGCTCAGACGGAAGATCGGAGATGGGTATATAGAAACGGTGGTTGGGAGCGGGTATCGGTTTGTGGGGGCAGGAGAATAAAAGAGAGGCGGTTGCTCCGTTTTAGGGTAACCGCCTCTGCTGATTAGTTGAGAAAATTGCAAAGTTACGGTATAATGATGGACATGAAATTTGAGAGTGGGATGATAACATGATACGAATTGCGATATGTGATGATGAAGAAAAAGCTGTTGCCCTGCATGAGCAATTTGTCAAAGACAGCTTGCAGGCGTGCAGTATCGGTTATGAAATTACGACATATACCCAAAGCCGCAACTTGCTTTATGATATTACCGATGATGGATTTTTTTATGATTTGATTTTATTGGATATTGAAATGCCGGGAATCAGCGGCATGGAAATTCC
>JAGAQG010000027.1 GCA_017622875.1 Lachnospiraceae bacterium | reverse complement strand
ACCAGCGGGAACGCCAGGATAAGTGAGGGTCTCACTTATCTTGGAAATAGATTGCAAATAAAAACAGAAATCATATGGAGGTGAAACAAAATGGCAAGCAGATCTAATAGAGTAGAAGTTCCTGAAGCTAAGGCAGCAATGGATCGTTTCAAGACCGAGGTTGCTTCTGAGCTGGGTGTAAACCTGAAAGAGGGTTACAATGGTGACCTGACCTCTAGAGAGGCTGGTTCTATCGGCGGCGAGATGGTTCGTCAGATGATCAAGAAGCAGGAAGAGCAGATGAAGTAATCCGCTTTATCCGGCAATAATAAAAGGGCTGTTGCAGCAATGCAGCAGCTCTTTTTTAAATGTCCGCTGCTGCGGTGATAAGGTTCCATTATGTAAACAACGCTTGCACTATGGGAATTCCTGTGTTAGAATGGTAAAAATTGAATATGTAACATTCAGGTGTCGGAGCAATCAGCAATTAGGATTGGCTCAGGTGAAAAGGGAAACAGGTGCAAGTCCTGTACGAACTCGTCACCGTAATTAGGGAGTAGAAGCCGATATATCACTGGGAAACTGGGAAGATGGCCAATGCGATGATCTTTAAGCCGGGAGACCTGCCTGAATGCTGTACAGAAACGATTGTTTCAAGCCACGAGTAAAAAGGTTGTACGTTATGATTTGTTGGATTTAATTTTTATTTGTAAAGATAAAGAATCCGATAGATTTATTTTGTGTGCAAACCCTTTACCTGTAATTTAGGAAAGGGTTTTTATTTTGCGTAAATGCACGAGTCAAGCTGTAATGTTTACATTCCAATTTGACGACGCACGCGAACGTGAGAAACATGCAAGGCGAGTTTCTCATCGTTTTGCATGTAAGAAATTTACAGTAGCTTATGGGGAAATTCTCGTTTTTGGCAGGCCACATATTTAATAAATAATAAGCTGAGAACAGCAGAAACGAGGATAATATGAAAAAAAGATTAGTGGCAATGTTAATGACAGGACTTATGGTAGCCGTATGTGTAACCGGTTGCGGAAACAACGTAGAAGAAACAACTGGAACAGCAACAGAGCAAAGTAATCAGGTAGATGTGGAAACAGAAGGAACAGAAGTAGAAAATAATGATCAGGCAGCAGCAGACGAGGTTGCAGCCCTTATTGATGCAATTTATGTACAAGAAAGAACTGATGAAACAGATAAGCAGTGTGCAGATGCAAAAGCAGCTTGGGATGCATTGACAGATGCACAGAAAGAACTTGTTGCAGGTGAGAATGCTGACCCAGATTATTTTGGAAGAGATACAGGTGATGCTTCTAAGGATGATGTGCGTAATCAGGATGAAATTGGAGAAAATGAAATTTTAGTAGTTAGCTTTGGTACATCATTTAATGACAGTCGTGTTGCGGACATTAAGGGAATAGAAGATGCATTGCAGGCGGCATATCCGGATTGGTCTGTAAGAAGAGCATTTACAGCACAGATTATCATTAACCATATTCAGGCTCGTGAAGGTGCTTGTATTGATAATATTGAGCAGGCATTGGACCGTGCAGTTGCTAATGGTGTTAAAAATCTTGTTATCCAGCCGACTCATTTAATGGCAGGTGCAGAATATGATGAGGTAATGGAAGTTGTAGAAACTTATGCGGATAAATTTGAATCTGTAAGTGTTGCTGAGCCTTTACTTGGAGAAGTGGGAAGTGATGCAACTGTAATCAATGAAGATAAGAAAGCAGTTGCTGAGATTATTACAGCAGAAGCAGTAAAAGATGCAGGCTTTGATAGTATTGAAGCAGCAAAAGAAGATGGTACAGCATTTGTATTTATGGGACATGGTACCCATCACACAGCAATGGTTACATATAGCCAGATGCAGACTCAGATGAACGAACTTGGCTATGATAATGTATTTATTGGAACTGTAGAAGGTGATGAAGCATTCTTAGCAGATGCAATTATTGAAAATGTTGCGGCAGCAGGTTATACCAAAGTTGTACTTCGTCCTTTGATGGTGGTAGCAGGTGACCATGCAAACAATGATATGGCCGGTGCAGAAGAAGATGCATGGTTAGCTATGTTTAATGCATCGGGTAAATTCGAAAGCGTGGACGCACAGGTAGAAGGTCTTGGACAGATTGAAGCAATTCAGCAGATATATGTAGATCATACTGCAGCAGTATTAAAATAATAGGGATGTAGTATGAAGAAAAAACACATTTTGATGATAGGGGTACTGATATTAACAAGTATTGTATTCGGAGGATGTTCTGATAAGGACAGTGAAAGGGAGTCTGCTTCTGTCACCGATTCTGTTGTTTACACTGAGCCGGTGACAGAAGAAAACGTACTGCCGGATGGAATTTATATGGCGGAGTTTGATACCGACAGTTCCATGTTTCGAGTAAATGAAGCCTATGATGGTAAAGGAACGTTAGTAGTGGAAGATGGAAAAATGACAATTCATGTTTCACTTGGTTCGCAGAATATCGTAAACCTCTATCCGGGACTTTCGGAGGATGCCAAGAAAGAAAATGCCATACTTTTAGAACCGACGGTGGATAGTGTTACTTATAGTGATGGATGGACAGATGAGGTATATGGTTTTGATATCCCTGTTCCGATAATTGGAGAGGAATTTGATGTTGCCTTAATTGGAAAAAAGGGAAAATGGTATGACCATAAAGTAGTTGTTTCTAATCCTCAGCCTTTAGATTCCACAGATACATCTACAGTGAATGTTAAGGAAACGCAGATAGATTTAGAAGATGGCAGTTATGCAATTGATATTATCTTTGAAGGCGGGAGTGGAAAGGCTGAGATTTTATCACCGGCTATTATTACGGTATCAGGTAATGCGGTAATTGCTACTTTGAAGTGGAATAGTCCGAATTATGATTATATGATTGT
>JAGAQG010000026.1 GCA_017622875.1 Lachnospiraceae bacterium | reverse complement strand
CAGATAATCCTCCTGCAACTTCTGCATTTTGCGAATATCATCACGGTACTTCCATGCCTGACTGTACGGACGCCTCTTTAACAGTCCCAATCGGTACAGCCTTGCAAAGTATCTTTTCTGCACACCGAACAGCTTCGCCCTTTTGTACCGTTTTACTCTGCAACGTACAATCTTAAGTTCCTGCTCTTTACTAAGTTTCCGATAGGTGGACAGATTTTCCTTTTCAATCCTCTCACGGATACACTCCTCTGTATAATCTTCTCCAAGACTTTTACATCGCCTGAACCTCGTCAGTCCCATCGGCTTAATGGCAAGATGTTTTCCCTCACTCCGGTAGGAATTTTTAATCTCATATCCCATTTCCGAAAGCATGGATAAAAATGCCTCATAGGTTGCCGCTTGCATAATACAGGCATCAATATCTCTCTTTATCATATCTGCCCATACAAATTTGCCATCCCGAAAATCGTTCCATTCCTTATAATTCTCTGACGGTCTTGCACGGTCATCGGATATTTCAATGGTAGACAGTCCATACTCCTCACAAAGTCGGTTCGTAATAGGCTGTATCTTCTTTGCCCAATCTCCTTTTTCGTATCTGTATTTTCTCCCTGTACGAAAGCTCACGCTATTGAAAATGATATGCCCGTGAACATGATCCGTATTGTCATGGACAGAATAGATTGCTTCATAATCCTGTCCCAGATACTCCTTCACAAATTTACCTATGACTTCAAAAGCTGTCTCGGCATCAACCTCTCCTTCCGCAAAAGAGATAATCATGTGATACCCCTGTCTCTGGTCAGTTTTTCCAAACTGCACCTTTGTACGCCGCATCTGCTCATAGGCACTATCCACCTGACAATTTAGGGACGATACCCGTTTACCCTCACCCGTCTTGTGTTCCTCCACAATATAGTCAAGAGCCTGCTTCAAGTGCTTGCCAGCATAACCGGAACCGCAGTCACCAATATAGAGTATCTTACTGATTGCCAATCATTTCTACTGCCTCCCTTACCAACAGATTCAGCTTTTTCATATAGGCTGACAGAAGTTCCCTGTCCTCCTCACGGTACAGCTTTGAATTATGGTTTCTTGTAATCTGATTGATGTTGTTGCCAATGGCATTTACCTCATTTATCAGCTCACGGAGCATAATGCGTATCTCAGGGTAATCATTAGGTTTCTGTGACAATAACAGCCGGATATATTCTGATTCCTTTAAGCCTCTCTGCTCGGCATCCAGACGGAGCTTTTCGGCTTCCTTTTCCGTCATACGGAAAGGTTTTACAACCGTTTTCTTATCTCCTTCCATTTACCTTTCCCTCCCTGATTTCTTTTTTAATTTAGGCGATGCCTCTGGCAATAAGTCCTTTCCCTCTGCAATAGCCTCCTTCATTTTCCGCACCGCATCATCAATGACTTCCTTTGATTGCAGATCTTGAAGCAATTCTCCTGCCAGCTTTTCCGCAAGCACCTGAATTTCTGCACCATACTTAGTACGATCAAACAACGCATCCAATATACGGTAGTCCTCTTCCAGTGTTTCTGCCTTCGCTTTCTTATTTGCAAAATCAATGAAGTCATACGGATTTTCCATTTCAGCCTGTGCTCTTTGCAGTAAATCATAGTTCCATTCACTCACATCATTTATGACATCATCAATGGTGTCCTGTGTCCATCGGATTTTTCCCTGCTGATAGCACAAATCTCCACGAAACAGCTTACCCTCCTTTTCCCCCAACAGGAAGTCATGCCCCTCCATATAACCTAAAAGCTTATCTGCTTCTGTTTCCGTAAGTTCAAAAGGTGTTTTACAAATACCCATGAAATTAACAAAATCCGCCCCACTTGAAAAGAGATCCGGTTCCTCCAAATAGTTCGCCCTGTACTCAAGCATGGTTAACTCTTCCCCAGTAAAACCGAAATCATCATAGGAAAGCCCGACATATCCCTCCTTCCCTAATTCCATCTTATTTTTCATAAGGACTGCACCAAAATAGTTTACCCTTATATCTTCCTTCAATGTTACCGGATAGCTGTCATCATCCCCATGGCGAAGTTCATAGCAATATACACCTTCTGGAATGGTACTCTTATCCACACGAAGCTCTGTAAAAACTCCGTAATGCCCCTTTATTTCTACTTCCTGAAGCTGCCTGCTGTTCACATCAATTACATCCAATGCAACCACCTCCTCTTAACTGTTCTTATCCTCATTCCAAATTTTCCCTCTCGCCCAAATTCCCGACGGGAATTTGCCAGATACGCACTTTGTAATACAAGTGCCTCTGGTTAGGGGACTGCCCCTAAAACCCCGCTTCATAGATATAGTCAACTTATATTTTCGGTTGACTTCTATAAAATAAGTAGACCTTTTCAAATACCTTTCTCAGAATGAGTCAACGCTTTCAGCTGACCTCTGTTTCCAATTACTCCTGAAAAAAATCCAGTCTCACAACGTCAACCTGCTTTTTGAGTTGACTTATCAGAAATGAGTTGACTTCTTCGATTGACTTTTTTAAAGTGAGTCAACTTTTTCAGTTAACGTCTATCTTTCTTTTCCACACATCTTCCTATGTGCAAATGCTCTTTTCTTGCCTGCTGCAGCCATTGATTATAATCTTTATAATTCTTCGGTGGTGGGCAGTCCTCAACCTCATATCCAAGCTCATAATACTTCTGCGTAAGCTTTTCTGTTGCCACCCTGCCCGGCATGTCATTATCAAGACAGAATCTTATGATTGTAATCTGTGGATGTTCCTGTAAAAAAGTAACAAGCGGTGCATCGGACAACATTCCCAATGCCAGCTTGTTACTGTGAAAATCACTATAAATATCTGCATAGCTCATAAGGTCTATCGCGCCCTCAAAAACTACAAGCTCCGAGCTCTCCTCGTTCCACACATTAAAACCGTAATTCTTATCATTACCTGCCACATCACACTTAAAGCAGTTTCCATTTCGGTCAAATACTCCTCTCATGCTTGCAAAAAGGGTGTTTCCATTTTTGTCATTTCCCTTAAATATAATGTTGTGATATCTGCTTTCTTCATAGATAAGCCCTTTTTTCACAAATTCATCAACAACCTCTTTGGATATCTTTCTTTCCTCCATAAGGTACTGGTACAGGTAACGATTATCCATTGCAGCTAATGGCAGCAAAAAAGGCTTTTTCTTATCCTCTGCCTTTGCTTCCACAATGGCAGTTTTGGGCTTCCAATCCTCATATCTTCTATACCCGGCAAAATCTAGCAGCCAGAACACCGCCTCCTTAATCTCCATCCCCGCAAATACCCGAAGGAAATCTATCTGTGATCCACCGTTCTGTCCCTTGTCATACTCCCTTGACCAACGAAACCAGCTCCTGCGATTATAGATACGAAGAGAATCAATTTCCTTTAACGTAAAATAATTTCCTACCTTTTTTACAGTATAGCCTAGATTCCTTGCAACCTCCGTCAAATCCACACTCTTTGCAATGGAAAGCTCCTCTTTGGTAAAACTGTTTCTTTGCTCCATGAATCTCCTATCTAGACTGCTTTGTTCCATAAATGTGGGAGGACTCTGTCACAATTCCATCCAGTCTCTTGTTCGGTGTATCCGTTGCTATTGTGAGCTTTCTCAAATCCTTGTCATAATGATAGACCTGATTAGAAAGACGGTCTGCAAGCTCAACCTGTCCCATATTAATCTCTGCAACCATCTGTGCTAATTCATACGGATCACCTACAGTGGCAGACACTGCAATAACCTCATGAGTTGATGATGGAAGTAGATACAAATCTGTTTCCAATTTCTCTGCCAAGGCATGAAGCTCATTTTCATACAACATGGATACGGCACCATTAATCCCCTGATTGTTCGAGATTACATACATCGTTGTTTCAGCAGACATTTCTTCTACCAGCATTTCTGCGATTTCTTCCAGCATACCCTCAGCAGCAAACATGTCTTTGATAACTTCATTCATGTTCTTTGTAACAGGTGGAAGCAGTCTTTTGGTATTTTCAACTGCAGCCTTATATAATGCTTGCTCGTCCAGTCCCAAACTCTCTGCCAGGTTATTCCCAATCATTGCAGACTGAATACCATTTTCATCAATCTCTGCTACAAGTCGGTACACAATAGAAAGGTCACAGAATTCTCTATGCGGAACTGATTGCAAAAGTTCCTTATTCTGTTCAGTGTTAACAAGCATCATGACCACGTTTTCCCTTGCATTTTCAAAAATCTTTTCCCCCACATCTTGAGGGACTGTGCGATAAGCCACTACAAGATCAAACGCACTGGTTGCTAAAGTTCCCTCTAAATTCCCAGTTCTCTGATAATCCTCATACATACGATTCATAGAAATCGATGGAAGCACCTTTATACTGACTCCATCTGGTGGGATTAAATGCAGCCTATCCTCTGTCCTGTTAACCTTTACGACAGAATTAATTGCAACCGTATGATTTAAAAAATCATCTGGCATCTGACTCAAAAAACGTTCTTTCACAACTTCCTTAAAAATCTCATATTGCATCATATAAGCAAAAATATCCTCCTTCTCACATGAAAAAAGCCGTGGAATTTCTCCTCGGCTCAATCAACTTACATATTATTTTTCAAATAGACTTTTACAAATTCACTAAGGCGGAATTCCTTGTATAATTATTACCGGTACACAATTTCCCTCTTTCAAATGTTAGATCACCCGTTCCTTACATATGTTTTCTGCCTCCCTTCTTACTAATTTCTACCAGCCATACCAATCAAAGATATGACTGCTCTAGTAATCACAGCAAACAGCAGCAGAAATAATTTTGCCCCTCCGCATAACAGTTTTAAAATCAGCAGTGCCGCATGAAGCACTCCTGTTAATATGGTAAGCAAAGCTACTCCTGTTTTTCTCAAAATCATTTCTACCATTGGCTTTTCTCCTTTCCCCTACCCCCAAGATGAAGCCAGCCCTATCGTTGTTGCATCTGCATTTATACCTTCCTCGGCATCATTCTGTGGCAAATTCTTCTCTGTTCTTATTTCTGGCATTTGAATAACCCTTCCACCTGCAAGAGCAGATCCTAATATGATAATCATTTCTCTTTGCAGTTCTTCTTTTATCTCTCTGCGAATTTTTTCCAGATCTTCTCTTGTAATATAGCGACAATTCTCGGATTTTGGGGTTTCCTCATTTGTCAGCTCACTTCCCTCCAATTTTCTGATATATGCATCTGCTGCATCAATCAAAAATTGATTCACGGACTTATGCACATTGGTATTCAAATCACTCAAAATCCTGTGTACCCTGCGGTGCTGTTCATTATCAAGATTCATCCTCATATTGTGATATACAATATTCTCTTTTCTCCTTGCCATTTACATCACCCCAGTCCAAACTCCTTTTTATGGGTGGAAAGGTAAATCTTTCCAAGATACTCATATCCTTTTGCATTTGCTTTCACATCTTCCATGTACTGGATATTTTTTCCGCCATAGTTCCCAAAACGCTTCATCACATCAGCTCCCCCACCGACAAATACGATTTCCGTCACTTCAAGGTTATAGCCATGCTCCAAAAGAATGTTATAAACTTTATCTGCATAAGCTCTCAGGCAATTCTCCACAATTGACAGATACTTCTTAGGAAGCTTTTCGTGCTTTCCATTTCTCATAATTTCCTGCATATCTTCCTCGGAAAGTTCTCTGCCATGCTGTCTCATACATTCCTCGTTGATTTTCCTCATGCACTTAATCAAACCCTCACGGATCGTGATGCACTCTGCTTCGTTTGGCGCGGAATTTTCAATGGGCATGATGTCAATCGTCCAGCTTCCAATATCCACAACAACAACCCTTTTTGGCAAACTCCTTATTCTGTCTGCAACTGCCGCATAGCACTGTGGGAATACAGACACCCTTACAATTTTAATCCGATACTGCTCATTATCAAACCGAAAGACTACTTCCTTTTCCTTTGACAAATAATCAATAAAATCCTGTTTCTCTGCGCCAAAACGTGTAAGTGGCAGTCCCACGGATAAGAGAATGTTCGCATTCCTCATTCCCCGTCTGTTAAGTTCTTTTGCAACTGCCGCAAGCGTAAGAATATAGAAATTATCATTTTCTACTTTCAAATCTCTTACCTCCAGTCGCTTGCCACCCACCTTATAATAAGAACCATTAAACTCCACTACATTATTAAAAAATGCCGGTTCTGTTGTAATCTCTTTCACTCCGGTAGTAAATACCTGACTGACTGTTTTCATCCCAGACCATCCATGATCTACGCCAATTACTTCAATATGTTGTCTATTCATCTGTTTATTTCTCCATATTTTTACCATTATTTTTCTTACTGGCCAAATCTACCAGCTCGTCCATGAACTGAATCAGCTCTTTCTTAGTGATTGCCATTTCAATCCTCCATTTCCGGGCAAAAAAGTAGGACTTATTCAGCTACCAGAGAAATAAATCACTAAGTTAAAGCTAATTAAGTCCTACTCATATTTCATGTTATATTATTGCTAACTACGTATCGCTATACTTTTATACGGACACCCCTCCTTGTGTTACATTATTGCTACACGTTTGATTTTAATTCATTTTTTAGATTACGAACCGGTCCGCCCTATCCAAAATTTTGAATTGAATCATCATTTTTTTATAGGACTGAATTAGCGGAATCCCTTTGTTTATGGGCTTTTTGCTAACGTAACCTTATTATAACGCCATCCCCCCATTCCATCAAAAGGGCGGCGCTTCCCGTAACAAAGGGCGTTGCAAAAGAGGTTCCGGATACGCGGCGGTAGCCGCCGCCCACTGCCGGAACCTGAATATCAACGCCCGGCGCCGCCAGATCCGGCTTTTCAGCCCACGGAAGCACTCGAAATGCCCGGCCCGAAAAATCTGCATAAGCATCTGTCCTGCTGTCATAGGCAGCTACAGAAATTACATTTTCTGCCGCTGCCGGCACAGTAAAGCTTCCTGCTACAGAAGGTGTCAAAAAGTGAGTTCTTAAACTGGCAGTCTCAGTCACCGGAAGCCATAAATCTGCCAGATTCCAAACGATTTTCACAGGCTCTATGCGAAGACTCCAAATCCCTGCCGGCAAATACTGCTCTACAGGCAAAAACTCTATATATACCTCCTGAAGGACTGAATATGGTGTAGGAGTTCCATAGTAAATAAGGATTTCCGCCCCCGGCACAGAAAAACGCTGTGTCCCCAAAATTTCCTCTACAGGTCCCACAACTGTTCCATCAGGAGCCTCTATAAAAATCCTCACAAGATCCGCATAGGATTTCCACAACTGCAGATTTGTGGCTCTTTGAAATTCTCCCACAGAAAATTCTGCGGTTACTTCATACCCTTCTTCCAGTGTCAGCGCTTGATGAACTCCGGAAACGCCCTCATTTCCCATTCCAACACAGATGACATTCTTTCCAACACCGGCCACTGTATCCAGATAGTTCTCCAAAAGACTGGTTCCATTATGAGCTCCATAATTATTTCCAAAACTCAAATTTACTGCCACAGGCATTCCAAGCTCTACTGCCTTACGAATACAGTAATCCACCCCTTCCATAATCTCTGTGGTGCGAGGAAAATTACTTTCTCCTGGAATCCCAAGCTTTACAACAATGATATCAGACTCATACGCCACTCCCCGGAGCCTGCCGTTGCTCCCCCGTCCATTCCCTGCTCCAATTCCAAGCACACTGGTTCCATGGCCGCTAATATCCTCGCTTGGAACAATCGCCTTTCGCTCCTGCGGGGTTCCTGCCTGCAAAGCTTTATTAATCTGTTCTGCAGTGTATTCTGTTCCCCTGCTGTACCCGGCCGGGGGATTACCCGGAATTGTCTGATCCCATAAATACAGGATTCTTGTTGTTCCATCCTCATTCTGAAAATCCGGATGGGTGTAAGAAACACCGGAATCCACGCAGGCAAAAATTACATTTTTGCCGCTCAGCCCCTCTGCCCCACGCTGCACGCTGTTTAAACAGGAGGCAGCCTTTGCTTCCTGGAGTGCAAAATAAAATGCCTTGGGCTTTTCCACATAGGTCACCTGAGGAAACTCCGTTAAAAGCTCCAATGCATTCTCTTTAATCCTTACAACAGCAAATCCGCCGAACAGCTCGGTTACTTCCTCTGCTATCCGACGGACATTTTCTAAATTTCCGGTATATTTAATAATCACTTCCCATGAATTGTTCTGTGCATCATATCCAATGTTCAGATTTTCCGAACGGATACGTTCCGATTCAGTGGAATTCAGGGCTAAATTTAATTGGTTTTCTAATTTCTGATCATACATAGGAAAACATATGCAAAAAACTATGATTTTATGCCTGCTTTTTTGCGGCTGGTCATAATCCCTCCGATTTTTCCGGTCTCCTTTGCAGAAAGAGAACGCCAGCCATCATTTAATACCTTGTCCAAGAGGCCCATTTCTTCTGCAATTTCGTATTTCATGCGCTCCGGGCCTTCCATCTTCTGAATATCTTCCATGGTAATCTTCTTTTCTTTCATAATCAGGCTTTCCTCCTTTTCACTGATTATGACCCGATTACCTGGGTTTCATTCATTTTTCGTGGAACAGACTTTATTTTTCCAAAAAATTTCCATCCAATATCATGCGAACGGTATCTTCTACACGGTCCGTATGATATTGGCACATTTCTTTGATGGCATCCTTGCCGCTTCTCATGGCGATCGGATACCCTACTGCCTCCAGCATCTCCGCATCATTGATATTATCTCCAAATGCCACAACTTCTTCTTTCTTTAAATGAAAATGTTCAAGAAGCACCTGCATTCCCATGCCTTTATGGGTATTGGGGTATAAAATATCCAGCCACTCCGCGCCGGAAGTTACTACCTTTGCAGGCGGCTTGATTTTTTTACTCCAGTAATCCACGCGGTCTTCCACACCGGCTTTTTCATACCAGGCAACCTTGACGCAAGGTTCCGTTACATCGGTCCATTCTTTGACCTCAGTCACATTATTCCCAATATTTACTAATAAATCTACATATTCTCTCGTTTTCGGCCGCACATAAGTGGTCGTAGAGCTGGACAGCGCAACCTCCGTACGTTCATCAGCTTCCACCATATAAACAATTTCCAGCAACTCCTCCATCGGAACGATCTGCTCTGCGATAATCCGATCTTTATAAAACACGGCAGCACCGTTTTCGCAGATAAATGCCATGTCCTGCCATACTGGTGCAAACAGTTTTTTCAGATTATGATACTGTCTTCCACTGGCAGCCGCGAAAATGATTCCTCGTTTTTTCATTTCACGAATCATTTCAAACATTTCATCGCTGACTGTATTATTCCTGCCGTATAACAGGGTTCCATCCAGATCACTGGCAATCAATTTAATCATTCTTCTACCTCAACCTCTTCAATATCAACGATTTCTTCATTTGTAATTTCCGGCAATGGATAATAAAATTCATCTCCCGGAAGTTCTTCTTCCTGTTCTTCCAGATAAGTCTCAATAAGCGTACGCATTTCATCTCCTGTAATACAGGTAGCATCCTTTGCAGAATATTTCATTTCTTCCATAAATACCTGCAGAGCAAATGGATACATTCTTGCAAACTTCTGGGTTGCCACAGTCACACCATAGCCGTCTTCCATTTCTTCATTGATAGAAAGAATACAGATAAATTCCGGATCTTCTCTGTAAACTTCTAAGGCTTCTGCCAGAGAAAGTGTTGTAATATCTACGGTACCACATTCAAATACAGACCGAAACATCGAAAAATCCCTGTATTCATAAAAACGATAGTGATTTGCCGCCTCACCTTTTTTTGCATCTTCTCTAAGGCGCTCAAATCCCGTCATCATATCTCCTGTGATGAGTGCGATTCGAAAATCCACGTTTTCGGTATCATGATGAACAACCTGGATTTCATTTTCTTCCACATAAGTTTCTGTTGCAGTGGCTGTTTCCTCTTCCTTTTTATCACAGCCTGTGAATACTATCATTGTCATAAGCATTACCAGTAATGTCAATAAACTTTTTTTCATAATTACTCCTTTTTCTCATTGATAAGCAAATAAGCACCGACGACCGGTGCTTATTTATCATTCTATATAATTATTTACTATTATTTGCCTTGGTAGTCAATACATTTCTTGGCTTTTCGGCTTCTTCTTTGCTGTCCCATGGAAGCACATCTCCCGGCTCCCGCAGATATTCTAAGATTTCCCAAATTCCTTCTCCGGTATAGGAACTTACGTAAAAAATATCCTCGCAGCCCGCCAGACGAAGCCAGCTTTCGGCCAGTGGTACATCTGCCCCTTCTGCGTCAATCTGTGTGACGATTCCAATGACCGGTCTCGTAGACTGACAGGCACAGTTTGGCGGAAATAAACAATAGGGCTCTGTGGCATTGACTAACAGTCCTACTACATCTGCCTCATAGGAATAAAGCGCAAGTGCACGTCCCAGACGGTTCGTCTCCGCATATTCCCCCGGTGTATCAATAACTACATCATAGTGATTGATATACTGGGTCTTATGATATTTGATCGTATCCCCTTTTAATGCCTGTTGAAGTGTGGTCTTTCCACATTCAGAGCGGCCCATTAAAATAATCTTTTTCATTATGTTCTTGTAACCTTACAAATCGTAAATCCAAGCTCTCTTGCAAGATAATCACAGATTACTTTCACTGCTTCTTCTACTTCTGCAACTCTCCCTGTAAAGATCAGGGTACCGCTGAAACGATCGATGAATCCAAGGTCAATGTTTGCAGTCTTTACTGCCATATCCCCTGCAATGACTGAAATTTCCGCAGGACTCATGCTTAAGATACCAATGGCTGCCTTTGAATAATCCAGTGCCGGATTTAATCCTAATTTTTTATATACGATTTCGTCAGGGCTGGCAATGATATGGGCCAGAGTGACCTGTTTTCCAGGTACTAATTCCTGAACGATTCTCATTTTTCCTTCATTGGACGGTAAATTAAATTCCATAAAACGTCCTCCCAAACCTGCATCCGGTTTCTTTGTTTTGCTATACGTTATTTTTATAATACAACAAAATCAGACACAATACAAGACCAAACCAAAACTAAACAACGATTTCTTTGCCCAGACAGAAGGAATAAATGATGCGTTCTTTCACCTTTTTTCCTGTCATCTGCTCTAAACTTTCTGCATAAATTTCAAGCTGTTTTCTATAACGCCGAACAAGCTCCTCAGCGTCTTTTACATGGTCTGTTTTATAGTCAATCAGTACGATTCCGTCAGACTCTTCAAAATATGCATCCATGATTCCCTGCACCAGAACCTCTTTTGAACTTCCATATTCTTCCGAGATTTCCTTTGCCGGTCTTGCTATGACAAATGGCTGTTCTTTGTAGAGATTCCCCGACTTCTGGGCTTTAAGGATACGCTTGCAAAGATTGCTCTGACAGAACACGTAAATCTCGTATGCATTGATGGTATCTGCTGCCGACTGGGTAATCTTTCCCTGCTGTACCAACACACTCATGCGCTCTTTTACCTGATCAGAATGACGGATTCCTGATAAATCCATGCACTCTGCAATACGGTGATAAGCAGTACCCCGCTCTGTCGCACTTCCCTTTCTCTCTTCACGCAGAAATGCCGGAATATATGGTACAATCTCTGGCTCTTCGAACAGTTCCAGTGTTTTCTCTTCCATCGCCGCTTTCTTTAGCTCTGATACAGACACTTTTCCCGGAATGTTCGTTTCATCCTGGTACGGATATTGGTATTCAAATTTTTCTTTTAAGCTTTCCGAAACTTCTGTCTTTTTACTTCTCAAAGCAGCATGATCATACTGAGTTTCCAGCGCTTTCTGTACTTTCTTTTCCACAAGGGACTCTACTGTCACGTAAGTCATCTCAAATGGTGCCGTTTCCCCCGCCGATACCTGTAATATCCAGTCTAAAAAACTACTGCCGCCGCAAAGACTTTCATAGCGGCCTCTCTGACAAAGTTCTCTTTCTCTTGCAAGCCCTAAAACTTCTTCCGGTGCATTTTTTAAAGTTCCCGTCATGATCAGCTTTTCTTTCGCTCTGGTCAAAGCAACATAAAGCACGCGAAGCTCTTCCCCGAGACTCTCAAGCTCGATCTGCTTCTGAATCATTTTCTTATGAAGCGTCGGCAGTTTGATGCGCCTTTCCGGGTCAATGGCATCACAGCCAAGTCCCAGGTCCGGATGCATGGCAATGCGTTCTCTCGCATCCTGCTTGTTAAATTTTTTCGCCAATCCTGACACAAATACAATCGGGAATTCCAGCCCCTTACTTTTGTGGATACTCATAATACGCACTGCATTTTCATTTCCGACACTGCTTTCCGCTACGCCATAATCCACTTCGTATTTCTGCAGATTTTCAATATATCTGACAAAATTAAACAATCCCCGATAACTGGTGCTCTCATAGTCCAGTGCTTTCTGAATGAGCATTTGAAGATTCGCTGCCCGCACTGCTCCATTCGGCTGGATTTTTACCAGCTGTTCATAGGAAGTCTGGTCATAAATTTCCCACAAAAGCTTATGAATCGGTAAATATTCTGCTTTTTTTCGGAGGTTCTCTGTCAGTTTCCAGAAATCATTTAATTTTTTGCAAAGTACCGCTTCTTCTCCTTCTGCTGCATATCGTATGCAGGCTTCATGATAAGGAACTTCCGGAAATGTGGCACGAATCTTGGCCATTTCCTGCGAAGTCAGATTTCCGATTGGCGAATGCAGGACTGCGCTTAATGGGATATCCTGCTTACAATTATCTAAAATTCTCAGGAAATTTAAGACTGTCTGAATCTCCATGGCAGAAAAATATCCTGTGGAAGAGCCGGTCACTGTCGGGATTCCATAAGCTCCCAGTACATTGGAAAAGGTATCGCTCCATCCAGTCATGGAACGAAGTAAGATTACCATATCCCCAAGCTTTGCCGGACGCAGCTGTCCCGTCTTTTTATCAGTTACCTTTGCGGATTCCAGCATTTCCAAAATTTTGCAGGCAATCATGGAAGCTTCCATCTCTGCCTTATCAAGCTTTTCTTCTGTATCGTCTTCCTCCGGCAAACTAAGGAGCATCAGCTCTGACTGCACATCACTATTTTTTTCAGGTTCCGGCATATCAGCTCCCAAATATAATGCAGCTTCTGCATCATAAGAGATGTTTCCAAGCTCTTTTGTCATCATTCGTTCAAACAGAAAGTTGACTGTATCCAGAACCTCCTTTCTGCTTCGGAAGTTCTTCGACAGATTGACTCTCTGAGAGGTACTGGCTGTCAATGTATAGGTTTCCTGCTTCTCCATAAAAAGTTCCGGTCGGGCCTGACGGAAACGGTAAATGCTCTGCTTCACATCTCCTACCATGAACAGGTTGTTTCCACCCAATGTTTTTTTTGAAATACTTGTTAAGATCAGCTCCTGTACCAGGTTGCTGTCCTGATACTCGTCAATCATAATTTCCGCAAAATATTCCGCATAGCCTTTGGCAATATCCGTCGGTACGCATTCTCCATCTTTTCTCGTCACAAGAATTTGCAGTGCCAGATGCTCCATATCAGAAAAGTCTACAATATTTCTTTTTCTCTTTTTTTCCGCAAACCGTCTGGAAAACTCCAAGGTCAGCGCAACCAGTTCTCTTTTTGCAGGCTCTGCAATTTTTGCCGCTTCCCGGGTCAACTCCGCAGGCATATAGAAAAACTGTTTTTCCAGACTCTCCAATGATTTTTTCATATGGTTTCTGGCATTTTTGACTGCCTCTTTTTTCTCGTCTTCCGTATCAGGAGGCATTTTCTTTCTGGAAAGGGCCGCAAAAGAACGGCCACGGATGACTTCCGAATATTCTTCATAAGACTGACAGTCCAGACATTTTCTCAAAAGCAGTTTATCCTGCTGTAAGGCATCCTCATAAAATACCGGTCCGCAGATACCCGTACAAAGTGCAATTGCCTGTTCATTTTCATCCAAAAGACTTTCCAGAATCTTACGCACATGTTCTAATATTTTTTCTTCACAGGGAACACCCTGACTCTTAATCAGGGATTCCAGCCATTCCTCTGGAAACGGATCACTTGTAGAGAACTCAAACAGCTTTAAGATCAGGTCTTCCAAAACATCATCATTTTTTCCTGATGCATAGCATTCTACAAAATGCAGGAATTCCGGTCTTTTCGCTGCATATTCTTCTTCTAAAAGTTCTTTCAGAATATCCTTCTTTAAAAGCTTTAATTCCCCTTCATCCGCCACACGGAAAGCTGGATCTAAGTCTATTTCTCCAAAATGATTTCTTAAAATATAAGAACAGAAACTGTCGATGGTCGTAATCTGGGCATGGGAAACAAGAGTCTCCTGCTTTTGCAGGTACCCATTATTGGGCTGCTCTTCCAGACGCTTTCTGATTGCAGCTCCCACACGCTCTTTCATCTCCGCAGCTGCCGCCTTTGTAAAGGTAACTACCAACAGACGGTCTACATCTACAGGATGGGCTTCGTCGCAGACCATCTCCATGATTCGCTCTACCAGCACCGCAGTTTTTCCGCTGCCTGCCGCCGCAGATACCAATATATTTCTGTCTCTTAAATCGATGACCTTTTTCTGGTCCTCTGTCCATGCTACTCCCATTGAAATTTCTCCAGTTTTCTAAAGGATGCTTCTTTCGGTGAAAATCCACAGATTCCTTTGTAAGCACAATAATCACAGGCTGTTTTCTGACCTGCCCCATATGGATTGACCAAAATCTTCCCATCCATGATCTCAGCCCCCAACTGTGCGGTTTTATTCTTTACAAAGCTTTCCAATTGTTCAAATTGTTCTGTAGAAACCGCTTTGGATGTCTTCGAGAGGCTTCCATCTTTATTATAACTGATCGGCAGAATTTTTGATTTTGTGCCGCACTCTTTATCCATAAAATGAATGATCTCTGAATCCGCATTGCAGACTCCCTCTAAAGCCAGTTCCTTAAACAATGCATCCTCAATGTTTTCCTGAGTCATCTCAGATTCACTGGCAATCATCGGGTCCTTCATCGGGAAATAAAAAAGTCCCGCCGGAACAATGGTTTTTCCTTCGTGATCTTTTTTCTCCATAGCAACTGCCGCATTCAGATAAACCGCCAGCTGAAGCTGCAGACCATTATAAAGAGCTGTCAGATCGAAGCTTGCCGCACCGCTTTTATAGTCCATGACTCTTACATAAACTTTATCATCCTCTGTATAAGTATCAATTCGGTCAATGCGCCCCTGTAAGGTAACACCGCCCTTTTCCAGATAAAATGGTGCTTCCAGTTTTTCCGGCACAAAAACACCCTTTTTAATCTGCTCTGTCAATACCCATACCGCACGTTTTACAAGTCTGCGCATACGGGCAATCATATATTCATTTCTGTAACTGTCAAACAGAAGTGTATTACGATAATCTGTAATGACCTCGTCTACACATTCTTCCGCAAGCGCATTCCTTGTATCTTCTTTCAGATCAAACCAGCCATAAGGGCCCTTGTCCACTTTTCTGGCAAATAATTCCACCGCACTGTGCAGAAGATTTCCCATGTCTACTGCTGCAAATTCATAAACTTCTCGCTCTTTCAGGCGAAGTCCGTATTGCAGGAAATGGGCATAAGCACAGGAAGCATATTTTTCCAGTCTGGTAACACTGTAGGTGTTTCCCTCTCCATACATTGCTTTTGCAACTGCAGCTCCGATGGTGGTTTCCGCATCCCCTTTTAACAGCTGCTTCCACAGCTTCTCAAAATGTGACTGAAACTGCGGGGACTGCTCATACCATGCCATCAATTCCCGAAGTTCCTCTGTATCCTCCTTCTCCTCTGTCAGCTTCTCTGTTAGATAATCCAAGCCCTGAACCGTAGTCTCCAATGTATCAAAGGTATCCGGCTGACTTTGTTCTGACACAAGTTTCGGAAACAGCTTTTCAAACACATCTTTTAAATAGGATGGACGCAGGGCTGCTCCATGAAAATCTGTAGCAGGATAAGATAAATACAACTGCTCGGATGCTTTGGTAAGCACATAATAAATATAGAACTTCTGCAAATAAACCTGCTCTTTAGCAGTTGGTGCCAAAGACGCATTGTGCTCTTCCAAAAACTCACGTTCCATCTGAGACAGAATACCGCCGCCTGTCAGACTCTTTGGAATATTGCCTTCATTCACCCCCAGAAGGAACAGCACTTTGACATCCTTTAGTCTTGTACGTTCCATATCCCCTACGACTACACGGTCACTTCCCGGCGGAATCACGCCGACCTTCACTTCTGCAAAGCCGGCATCCAGAAGCCCGGAAAACTCTTCTAAGGAAATGCATTCTTCACCCAGAAGCTCTACATATTTTTCCAAAAGTTCCATAATGACACGGAAAATCTGATGATATTCTTTGGCAAGGGCAGCTTCGCCCGCTTCCAAAAATTCCTCTTCTTTTGCTGCAAGCTGTTTTTCTACACCCAGCTTTTCTAAAAATTCATAAAGAACTGTACATTTTCTCTCTATTGTTTCATTCTTATCTTTTAAGACTTCTGCCGCAGCTTTCACGCTGTCATAGAATTTCACTCTGACAGCATTGACAAACTGTAATTCTTCCTCTGTCTGATTCTTGGAAAACCGAATCCATTTTTCCGAATATTTTTTAAGTCCTCTAATTCCAAGTGCAAGGCAGTAGTTTTCCAGAATATCCGCTTCTTCCGTTGTAATTCCTGAAAATCCGCTTCTTAAGTAACGAAATACTGTTTCATAGGAAAAGTTTTCTTCCACCATTTTCAAAAATGCACGCAAAAATTCCACAAACGGATGGGACAGCGCATTTCTCTTCTCATCCAGAAAGGCAGGGATCTCGAAGCGGGCAAATACACGGTTCACATGCTCCTGATAATCCATATTGCCAAGGACTACTGCAATTTTTCCGTAACGATAACCTTTTTCACGCACTATTTTTCGAATCTGCACCGCACATCCTGTAATTTCTTCCATGGCAGTACGATATTCTTTGATACCGATATGTTCCGGCTTTCTCGTATAGCTTGCCTTACCACCGCGGAACAGATGCTGTTCTGAAAACAACAGATCGTCGCATTGTTCAAAGCGATGGTGTTTCTTTCCTTCCAGAAGTTCTGGAACATCTACGATCACCCCAGCTTCTTTTGCAGCTGCTGTTACGCTTTGAATCATCTTTTTGCTCAAATAGAACAAGTCGGTCTTTTGCAGTACACTGTACGGCTCTTCTCTGATATCAATTGTTACCGTAATATAGACTTTTCTGGCTATCTTGCATAATCCTTGCACAAGCTGTAGCTGCACCGGATTGAACGCAGTAAATCCATCCAACACAATGACAGAATCTTTCAATTTTTGTGAATGGTCCAGCACTTTATTCAATACCTGAAGCACCTGGTCAGAGGTCATATAGTCCTCACCCATATAATCTAAAAATGCGCGGTAAAGCACCTGAACATCTTTTAATTTTCTCAATAACAATTCGCGATTATCTGATTTTTTAACCATTTCCCCCAGCATTTCCGGAGTTACCTGATACTGGGTCAGTTCTGAAATCAGAGATTTTACTTCGCTGATATAGCCTAGCTTTTTCAAATTCCTTCCAAGGACCAGAAGCTCCTCTTCATGCTCCTTTGCAAGCTTTCGAAGCACAATGTTCTTTCCTGTTTCTTCCAGAATCATTCTGCTGCCTTCACCGACTTCATCCAGAACGTGATAAGCCAGCCTTTGAAAACTCAGGACATCAATATTAAAAATACCCTTTCGCGGATGCATAGTCACAAAGTCTCTTTGGGTCTGCATGGTGAACTGTTCCGGTACAATGCAGTAGTAGCGCATCTTTGGATTTTCCATGGATTCTTTTATAATCTTTTCATAAATGTAGGTTGTTTTTCCAAAACCGGAATTTCCCAGGATAAACTGTAGTGACATGCGAAGAACTCCTTTTTACTTTCTTGTTTATCAGTTTAACATACTTTATCCTTTTTGAGAAACATATCTCATGAACACATTTTGTAAATTGCATGAAAAAAAGACCTGAACGTTCAGGTCTAGAAAGGGAGGATGCCAGGTAATTGACTACCTGGCATTTATTTATGAAAAAGTTTCTTTTAAGGGAATGTCTTCTCTGTTTTCTATGGTTTTATTATATGTAGGAAAAATGAAGGAATCATGTTTATGAAATGAAAGATTCGTGAAAAGAAAATGAACAATTTATGAACGCACAAAAATGTTATTTACAAAAATTATACAAAAATAATGCGCGACATAAAGTCACGCATTACTCATTCTATACTTCGAAAATCATATCCCCATAAGATGGCATTGGCCACATATCTTTTTCAACAATCATTTCAAGTTTATCAATCGGTGCACGAAGCGCTTCCATCGCCGGAACAACCTCTTTATTAAAGAACACTGCCTGCTCTTTACCTCGTTCTAATTTTGCACCCTTCGCATCTAATTCAATTAAGTCTGTAAGCGCATTTCTTGCCTCTGCAAGTAAAACACTTGTTTCTTTTAAGATTTCCTCCTGAACAGATGCCTCTACACCGCAGTTCTTCACTGCAATGACTGTATCAGCTAATTCTTTTGTATACTTAATAGCCGCTGAAATTAACTGCTTGCTTGCAATATCAATCATCGATCTTGCCTCGATATTGATTACCTTCGCATAAGTTTCGTACTGGATTTCCGCACGGGATTCTAACTCTGCTCTGGTAAATACGCCAAATTTTTCAAATAAAGCAACTGCCTTTTCTGTCGTCAGCGCTGGAATCGCATCCACCATAGTCTTTAAGTTTGGAAGTCCGCGTCTCTTGGCCTCTTCCACCCATTCCTCAGAATAACCATTTCCATCAAATACGATTCTTTCATGTTCCATGAAATATTTTTCAATGAGATCATGAATTGCCATGTCTTTGTCTTCTGCTGCTTCAATATAATCACATGCTTCGCAGAAAGCTTCTGCCACGATCGTATTTAATACTGTATTTGGTTCTCCGCCGGAATCCTTGGAACCTACCATACGGAACTCGAATTTATTACCGGTAAATGCAAATGGAGAAGTTCTGTTACGGTCAGTCGCATCCTTTGCAAAATCAGGAAGTGTCTTAACACCTGTTGCAAGACGTTCTCCTTTAATGGAATGATTTGCAGAACCTGTACTGATCAGCTGGTTCATAACATCATGAAGCTGTTCTCCCAGATAAACAGAGATGATCGCAGGAGGCGCTTCATTTGCTCCCAGACGATGATCATTGCCTACGTCTGCTGCGGATTCACGCAGTAAGTCTGCATGAATATCTACTGCCTTTAAAACACATGCCAGGACCAGCAGGAACTGCATGTTTTCATGTGGTGTCTTGCCAGGGTCCAGCAAATTGATGCCATCATCAGTTGTTAAGGACCAGTTATTATGCTTACCTGAACCATTCACACCTGCAAATGGTTTTTCATGGAGCAGACATACCAGTCCGTGGTGGTTCGCAATACGTTTTAAAGTCTCCATGATAATCTGGTTATGGTCTACTGCTACATTAACTTCCGCATAAATTGGCGCAAGCTCATGCTGTGCAGGCGCTGCTTCATTGTGCTGTGTCTTCGCACTAACGCCCAGCTTCCATAACTCTTCATTCACGTCTTTCATGAAAGCACCGATTCTTTCACGGATAACGCCGAAATAATGGTCATCCATTTCCTGACCCTTTGGAGGCATTGCCCCAAAAAGTGTGCGGCTTGTGAAAACCAGGTCCTTTCTGTGTAAATATTTTTCTTTGTCAATTAAGAAATATTCCTGCTCCAGTCCTACGGATGGAGTTACCTTTTTGGAAGTTGTATTTCCAAAAATTCTAAGGAGTCTTAATGACTGTGTATTAATAGCCTGCATGGAACGGAGCAGGGGAGTTTTCTGGTCTAATGCCTCTCCTGTGTAAGAACAGAAGGCAGTCGGAATGCAGAGAGTCGCACCAGCGGCATCTTTGCGCACGAACGCAGGAGATGTACAATCCCATGCTGTATAGCCTCTCGCTTCAAATGTTGCACGTAATCCTCCGGATGGGAAGGAAGACGCATCAGGTTCTCCCTTGATCAGCTCTTTACCGGAAAAGTTCATTAAAACCTTACCGTCTTTCATCGGAGCAGAGATAAAGGAGTCATGTTTTTCTGCAGTGGAACCAGTCAGTGGCTGGAACCAGTGTGTATAATGTGTAGCACCTTTTTCAATTGCCCATTCCTTCATTTCATGAGCAACTACATCGGCTGTTACAGGGTCTAAATCTTTTCCCTCTTCCATGGTCTTTTTCAGTTCCTGGTAGACCTTCTTTGGAAGACGGGCCTTCATAGCCGAGTCGTTAAATACATTTTCACCGAATATTTCTTTTACGTCGATAAATTCACCCATATTTTTCCTCTAAACAAGTAACAAATCCTACATCTGTATAACCCAAAAGACGTTCCACATCTCTGTGGAACGCCTCTGAGTTCATAAAATTTTGCTTAAGCTTTATTAACGGAACCGAAGATTTCCATTTTTTCTTTAACTGTAGCTTTGATTGCTGCTGCACCTGGAGCTAAGAGCTTACGAGGGTCAAATCCTTTACCTTCTAAGTCTTTGCCTGCTTCGATATATTCACGTGTAGCTTTTGCAAATGCTAACTGGCATTCTGTGTTAACATTGATCTTAGCAACGCCAAGGCTGATTGCTTTCTGGATCATTTCTGTTGGGATACCTGTACCACCGTGAAGTACTAATGGCATATCTCCTGTTAACTGCTGAATTGCATCAAGAGTTTCAAAAGAAAGTCCTTTCCAGTTTGCTGGATATTTTCCGTGGATGTTACCGATACCTGCTGCAAGGAAATCTACTCCAAGATCAGCAACCATCTTACATTCGTTAGGATCTGCGCATTCGCCCATACCTACAACACCGTCTTCTTCTCCACCGATAGAACCAACTTCTGCTTCGATAGATAATCCTTTTTCGTGGCATACTGCAACTAATTCTTTTGTTTTCGCAACGTTTTCTTCGATTGGGTAGTGAGAACCATCGAACATTACTGAAGAGAATCCAGCTTCGATACATTTGTAGCAGTGATCATAGCTGCCATGGTCTAAGTGAAGAGCTACTGGAACTGTGATGTTCATTTCTTCTAATAAACCATTTACCATACCTACAACTGCTTTGTAGCCACCCATGTATTTACCAGCACCTTCAGATACACCTAAGATAACTGGGGAGTTGCATTCCTGAGCTGTTGCTAAAATGGATTTTGTCCATTCTAAGTTGTTAATGTTGAACTGGCCTACTGCATAGTGGCCTGCTTTTGCTTTTTTGAGCATTTCTGCTGCTGAAACTAACATGGCATTACCTCCAAATAAAAAATACGCCTAGGGTTCTTAGAACCCTATTTGAGAAACATTATAACTCATCTTGTTTTAAATGAAAACATTTTTTTCCAAAAATACGAGGTTTCACAATATTTTTCTATTCTTTTGTCGTTTTTTCGTTATCTTTCACAACTTTTTGATATGGCAGACGGATATATTTCTCATCCAGCAGCGTAAATTCCGTCGAAAGTTCATTTCCTGAAACCACTGCATAGGCAAGTTCCATCATTCCATTGGCCTGTCCTACAGAATCATTTAAAACAGTTCCTAAAAATTCTTCATTTTCCACAGCTTCCAGGCCTGCGGTCGTTCCGTCGATTCCCAGAATCACAGGTAGCTGCATCACTTCGTCTTCGTAATATCCGGCTTCTTTTAATGCATCTCTTGCTCCCAGTGCCATATCATCATTATTTGCAAAGACCACCTCGATACCATCACCGAATTCCTGCATCCACTGAACCATCTTTGTCTTCGCCTGGTCTCTGTTCCAGTTAGCAATTTCGTCTGCCAGCTTTTCTACCTCATAGCCTGCTTCTGTCACTGTATTGATGGCGTACATGGTTCGAACGATGGAATCCTGATGTCCTGCCTCTCCTTCCAGCATTACATACTGAATGACACCATCTCCGTTGCGGTCTACCGCAGCAAAATCCTCTTCCAGTGCTTCCACCAGAATCTGCCCCTGAATGATACCAGACTCAAAAGCATCGGCGCCTACATAGTACAGCTTATCCCATCGTTCCAGGTCTTCTTCTACCAGCTCCCTGTTAAAGAAAATAATCGGAATATCGGCGCTTTTTCCACGCTCAATAATGGTAGAAGCATCTGTTCGATCTACCAGATTGATGCATACAATGTCGCAGCCTCTGTCGATAAAATAGCTCATCTGGTCATTCTGTGTTACCTGATTACTTCCGGCATTCTGTACATCCAATGTAATGGTAATTCCATAAGCCTCTTCCATTTCCTGTACGTGTTCTTCTGCGGCAGTCATCAGTTCAGAAATAAATGTGTCATATTGATTATAAACACTGATTCCTATTTTTATGTTTTTTAGCTCTTCCTGCTCTTCTGCCGGATGAGCACACCCGGTAATCAGGTTTAAGAGCATAACCAGGCTGAAGGTCCTTGCAAGTAATTTCTTCATAAGTCATTTCCTATTCTACAATCGGGAATAATAATCTCTCATACTGCGTCTCGTACACTTCTTTGCGGCTGACACAGTAATAATCCATATCCTTCACCGTATTTTTGTTTTCTCCTGAAATATCCTGCAAAAGTGCCTCCACCGCAAGATATCCCATGTTAAATTCATTCTGAAAAATCAGCTTTTCCAGATTCCCTTTATCCAGGGCCGCCACGATAGATGTGGTATTTCCAATCCCATAATTTTTCGTATCTCGAAGCGCCACATCTGTCCTTTCCGTCAATTCAAGCAGCGATTCTTTGTGAAGAGCCGCCGCCGCATCAGCAATCTCTCCATTAATCGCAGCTCCCAGAGAGATGATCTTCGCCTTGCCAGCCAGAGCATCTCTAAATCCCTGCTCTCTTTGCTCTACGCTGTCTCTGTTTACATTCTCCCGTACAAGGGCCACTGTAAGATTTTCCCTATCCTGAAAATCCTCCAGAATCTGTTCTCCAAGCATCCTTCCCATTTCGTAATTGTCTGCACTAAACAACGGAATCATAGAATCTCCCACACCGCTTTCCACCGCAATGACCGGCGCTGTATTAGAAATTCTTTCCAGTCCCTCGTACATTTCACTGTAAGCGCAGACTGCAACAATCACACCCTGAGCTCCGTTGTCAATTTCTCTTTGAATCATTTCCAACTGCTCTTGTCCATCGGCACTTTCCCGCAAAATCACGTAATTGATATTAACAGCAAAATCATCCTCCGCCTGCTTCATCCCTTCCATCATGGATTCCCAACCATCACTTCCTGCATGGTATAAAATGACAGAAATTTCTGTTTGAGATTTCGGTGTCTCATCACCCATGACCGCATTGAAAAAGGTTGCAAGAATGATTACAATCAGAGCAATACAGATTCCTGCTGTCCTAAGTACACTGATATTTTCTTTATTCATTACGCTCCACCTCCAGTTTCATTGGTAAATGAATCGTAACCTTTGTTCCTTCGTCCGGTTCACTTTCAATGTGCAATCCGTAATCCTCTCCAAAGTAGAGCTTAATGCGCTGATCCACATTGATCAGACCGATTCCGGAACCACGTTTTCTTTTCTGGACCCCTTCCTTTAAAAGGATTTCTACCTGTTCCGGCGGCATTCCGATTCCATTATCTATAATGTCTATGTAAATATCTCCATCCTTTTCATATCCGCGAACCAAAATCTCGCCGTCTCCGTCCATGGCTTCCATTCCATAATAAATGGCATTTTCTAAAATCGGCTGAATGACCAGTTTAATGGTCAGATAGTCTTTTAACTTTTCGTCCAGCGAAAATTCAACTTCGAATTTATTTTTGTATCGTACCTTCTGAATACTGATATAGTTCTTCGCATGTTGGAATTCCTCTGCAATCGTAATAATGGTCTTCCCCTGACTGAGAGAAATTCTAAACAGATTTGCCAGTGCAGTAACCATGGAAATGGCCTCTTCGTAGCGCTCACTTTCTACCATCCATACAATAGAATCCAATGTATTATATAAGAAGTGAGGATTGATCTGGGACTGCAGCGCATCCAGTTCATTCTTTCTTTTCTGTTCCTGTTCTCGTACTACATCATCCATCAGCTGCCGCATCTGCTCTGCCATGGAGCGGATGGTCTTGCCCAAATGCTGAATTTCCGCAGACCCTCCCACATAGATCTTGTCCGGGAATTCTAACTCCAACTGCTTTACGGAATCTTCCAGCCTTCTAAGCGGCTGTGCAATCTTAGAAGAAAGATACTGATTGACGAAGATCAGCATCAGGATTGCGATGGCAAGTACGGTCATCCAGACTGCATTGATCTCATTTCTGTTTCGGTACAGATTTTCCTTTGGAATGACTGATACAATCTTCCAGCCGGTATATCCAACTGTTTTTACGACCACCATTCGTTCCTCACCCTGAAATTCTTCGGTGTGAGTTCCATCCTCATAGGTAATCGCCACTGCATTGTTTTCTACCGCAAGCTCCGAATAGATCAGGTTCTGCTGCGGATGATAAATAATATTTCCGCTCTGGTCCATCAGATACAGATAACACATATCCCCGGAATTCACTTTCGTAAAGAGCTGCTCAATTCCACTGAAGTTCATGTCTACCACAAGGATCCCGCTGGAGGTACTTCCATCCTTCGTAATCTCAATCCCTCTGCTCAAAGAGATTACCCAGTAATAGCGATTATTACTGTCTACAAACAGATTCTGTACATGAGACGAAGAAAAATGAAGATTTTCCGGTTTGTTTCTCGCCTTGACAAACCAGCTCTGTTCCGTCACATCTGCATGTGGCTTTAAACTGCTGACCGGCGTGGATGCCATCAGACTTCCATCATTTTCAAAGCAGGCAAGGCTGACTAAGTTATCCTTATTGGCTTCATACAGAAGGGTCATTTCCTTATCAATATTCTCTGTGGCAAAGTCCGTATCTTTGATGACGCTATAGTACAGGGAATCAGAAATACGCATCATATTTCTCAGATAATTGGTAAGGTTTAATTCCACCTGATTTACCAGCTGTATATTGTCCTCAATGGTCTGTTTTTCTGCTGATTTATTGTAGGTCGTATAAAAAATAAGACCTACTGCCAGCATCCCGATGACTGTGATCATTGTAAAGGAAACCGCAATGACCACCCGGAGATTGTGAGACCAATAACTCAAAATTTTACGCTTCATGGATTATTTTCCCTTGTTTGTTCTATATTTCGTAGGTGAGACACCATACTGTTTCTTAAACACATAGCTAAAGTAATTTGCTTCTGTATAACCTACCTTTTCAGCAATGATATAACTTTTGTCCTCTGTATTGTCCAAAAGCTCCACCGCATGCTCCAGTCTGACCTTTGTAAGATAAGATATAAAACTCATGCCAAATTCCTTTTTGAACATAACTGAAAAGTAAGTAGCACTAACATTTAAGTGATTACATAAATGCTCTACTGACAATGTACTGTCGGAATAATGCTCTTCAATATATTGTCTTGCTTTTTCTGTCATCACATTTGCAGAATCGGCACGTTCTTTCTGAATCAGCTGTCTGATCTTCAAACATTTCTCCTTCATCCACGCGCTGGTCTCTTCAAAAGAGCGGAATTTTCCCATTTCCTGATACAAATCGAAGTTTTTACCAAAAATTTCCGCAATATCCAGCTGGTAGCTTCGAAGCAATTTAAAGATTTCCGTCATAAACTCCATAAACGCCATCTGATACTGCTGAACTGAAATTTTATATACCTTTAATTCTTTCACAAAGGAATCTACCGATCTGCTGACTTCATCCTTACTGCCAAGTTTAATGTTTCGAATGATTTCCTGAAGTCCCAAAGGTTCTTCCAGAAAACTGTTATCCTTTTGAGGTTCCACATCGTTGATATAAATTGCCTGACACTCTTCATCTAAAAGTACTCTATAATCAAACGCTTCTTTTGCTTCCGCATAAGAAACTGCTATTTTCGATATTCCTGAATAAACATGTCCAATTCCAGCATCTACATTTGCTTCCAGCATACGGGAACCCATTTTGCAGATCTGGTTCATATGATAGACAAAATCTCTGATTTCCAATGGCTTGGAAAGTCTTGCAATGATCGCAATCTTATCAAGATACATCATGTGCTGTATTTCCATATGCTTTTCCAGATACTCAATGGCAATGTTCTTTAACGACAGCAAAAGCATCTGGGATTCCTGCGGCTTTTTTACAATTCCTCTAAAGTCTGCTCCCAGAAGCCCTACTGCATAATAGGGTGCAAAAAAAGGCATGTCATAGGTATGGATCATGGTTTCCGCATTTTCCTCAGTAATTCTTCCTTCCAGAATTCCTGCAAGCAGCTGATCTTTCATCATCGGAAGGCTCTTGCGGTAATATTCATGCAGATTCTCTAAATTTCTTCGTTCATCAAATTCTTTATCCAGATTCTGCTTTATTTTGCGGAACACTTTTTCAATATCCTTTGCAGCAATCGGCTTTAAAAGATACTCCTCCGCTTCCAAATGGATTGCTTCTCTTGCAAGCTCAAAATCGTCAAATCCCGAATAAAGAACCACTTTTGTGTTCTTGTAATTTTCTTTTAACTTTGCACAAAGGGTCAGACCATCCATAAATGGCATCTTAATATCCGTCATAACAACGTCCACATGGATCTGTTCTGCCAGTTCCAGGGCTTCCTCTCCATTGCTCACAGCCCCCACCAGCTGAAATCCCAGGGCGTTCCAGTCTACTTTCCGTTCAATGGAAACCCGCACGTCCTCTTCATCATCCACCAAAATCATTTTATACAAATTCATGTGTTTCTCCTTTGTAACTTCACTTTATTATTAGTTTACTTTCTTTTTCCTGTCACTGCAAGTCTTACAGAATGAAAAGACCGCCGGGAAACCCAGCTCCCGGCGGTCAGCAGTATATGTATGATATTCTGCAAATTATTTTTTCTTTACATATTTACGGATATCGAGTGCAACTGAAATTACGATTACGAGACCCTGTACGATATAGTTGTAATATGGGTTTACACCGAGGAACTGTAATACGATCTTTAAAAGTTCGAATACGAGAACACCTACGAGAATACCACCAACTGTACCGATACCACCAGTTGTAGAAACACCACCGATTGTACATCCTGCAATTGCTTCCAATTCGTATCCATTACCAAGAGCTGAAGTTGCTCCACCTGCTTTACCGGCAAGTAAGTAACCAGCTAATGCATACATGATACCGGCAGTCATATAAATAAGAATTTTGCTTCTTACAGTGTTAACACCGGATACTTCTGCTGCAACTTCATTTCCACCAATTGCATACATATATTTACCATGTGTTGTCTTATTGTACATAAACCAGAAAAGCAGACCAAAAATAACTGCAATGATTAACAGATATGGAATTCCAGGGAAGTCTCCAACTGGAAGGATTTTTCCGTTTACAAACTGTGTATAGGCTTTCTTAAATCCACCAATCGGCTGTGCGTCTGTAAATACAAGTGCGATACCATAAACGATTGTCTGTGTACCAAGTGTCGCGATAAATGGAGGTACGTTTAGTTTTGAAATAATCACACCATTTAAAACACCAACAAATGCACCTAATGCCAGAATAATTAATAAAACAACAACCATGTTCATTTCCGGCATATTCGGGAACATACGTCCTGAATAATCTGCACGCTGTAATAAAACACCTGCAAGACAAGCTGCAAGACCTACCTGACGACCAGCAGAAAGGTCTGTACCTTTTGTAATAAGACAGCCAGAAACACCAAGTGCAATCAAGAAACGAACAGCAGTGTTGCTAGCTAAGTTGTTAAAGTTACCCCATGAGAAAAAGTTATCTACAGTAAAGCCTACAATCAAACACACAACTGTTAAGATAATAACAATTGGATTGCCCTTCAGGTATGCTAAAATTCTCTGAGGAATAGATTTTTTATTATTCATAATCCTTTTTTTCCTCCTTATTCAAACTGAGTTGCCAGTTCCATAATATTTTCCTGTGTAGCTTCAGCACCATCGATAAATCCTGTAACACGACCATCGCACATGACCATGATACGGTCAGACATACCGATTAACTCAGCCATTTCACTAGAAATCATAATGATACTCTTGCCCTGTTTTGCCAGTTCAGCGATGATGCAGTAAATTTCATATTTCGCACCAACGTCAATACCACGGGTCGGCTCATCTAAGATCAACACATCCGGATTATTTGCCAGCCAGCGTCCAATCAGAACCTTCTGCTGGTTACCGCCGGAAAGACTCTGAATCTGAGTTTTACTGGAAGGAGTCTTAATGTTCATTTTTTCCACATTATCCTGTACCAGTTTTTCAACTTTTTTATTATTCAGACAGAATCCATAGTCCAGATACTGATTCAATGAAGCAACAGAAATATTATCTGCTACAGACAGAACTCCTAAGATACCGCTGGCACGACGGTCTTCTGTCAGCATTGCAATTCCCTGGTCAATTGCATCCTTCGGACGATTAATCTTCAATTCTTTGCCGTTATATTTAATTGTGCCGGAAGTATGGGAACGGATACCAAACAGACCTTCCATCAGCTCTGTTCTCTGTGCACCTACCAGACCACCGACGCCTAAGATTTCACCTTTACGAAGTTTAAAGCTTGCATGACGGAAGCTTTTTGGATTAATGGAGCTAAAATCTTCCACTTCGAATACAACTTCACCCGGTACATTTTCACGTTTCGGATAAAGGTTTGTAAGTTCACGACCTACCATCTTTGTGATGATTAAATCTGTTGTTAACTCTTTAGATTCCCATGTACCAACATACTGTCCATCTCGCATGATGGTAACTTCATCGGAAATTCTTAAAATTTCATCCATTTTATGAGAGATATAAACGATAGAAACACCTTCTGCCTTTAAATCTTCCACAATGCGGAATAATGCCTCAACCTCGTTCTGAGTTAAGGATGAGGTTGGTTCGTCAAGAATCAGAACCTTACAGTTTGCTGAAACTGCCTTTGCAATTTCCACAGACTGCATCTGAGAAACACTTAACTCTCCTAACATCTGCTTTGGATCAAAATCCATACGAACTTTTTTCAACAAAGCTGCTGTATCTTCATACATTTTTTTATGATCAACAATCGGGATAATTCCCAATGCTTTCTTCATAGGATAACGTCCTAAGAAAATATTTTCCCCTACTGTACGTGCAGGAATCGGCTGAAGCTCCTGATGCACCATGGCAATACCCATGTTCAGTGCTTCCATAGGATCACCAATTTCTACTTTTTCCCCTTCAAAGTAGAGTTCACCCTCGTCCATTTTGTAAATACCGAACATACATTTCATCAAGGTAGATTTACCAGCACCATTTTCACCCATGAGGGCATGAACAGTACCTGGACGAAGACGAAGCTGTGCATGATCCAGAGCCTTAACACCTGGGAAGGATTTGCAGATTCCTTTCATTTCCAATCGGTACTCAGACATATTTGCAGACCTCCTCTAATTATTAAAAAGTGGACCGCATACGCGGTCCACTAAAAGATAATTGACTAAAATTATTTAATCATTACGTAGTCAACCCAGTAGTAATTGTCGATTGCTTCACCGTTTAAAGCTTTGATTGCAACGTCAACTGCTGTATGAGACTGTCCAACATGGTCATTTAATACTGTACCTGTCATTGTTCCTTCAGCTACCATCTGCTGGCATTCTTCAAGAGCATCAACACCTAATAAGTAGATGTCTTCACCAACTGTACGGCCTGCTGCTTCAATTGCTGCTGCTGCACCAAGAGCCATAGCATCGTTGTTACAGAAGATAACTTCTACTGCATCGCCGTGCTGTGAAAGTGCTGTAGCTGCGATTTCCTGACCTTTATCTGTTGCCCACATACCAACCTGATCAACTAAACATTCTGTTTCTACGCCAGCGTCTGTAAGAGCCTTAATAGAGAATTCTGTTCTGTACTGAGCATCAACGTTTTCTGGGTCTCCTTCGATCATAACGTAAGAAACTTTTCCATCGCCATTGATATCACCCTGATCTGCTAAATCAAGAACGATCTGTCCCTGGAATGTACCAGACTGACGAGCATCTGCACCAACGTAGCATACGTATGGATTGTCAAGGATACCAGCGTAAGATTCGTCTGTATCACCAAGTGGTTCACGGTTAATCAGTACTAATGGGATGTCAGCGCCAACTACTGCATCGATGATTGTTTCTGCAGAAGATGTCTGAACTAAGTTACAGATGATAACATCCATACCCTGTGTGATGAATGTGTTGATCTGGTCTGTCTGAGTAGCCATATCGTTTTTACCATCTACGATTGTGATATCATATTTCACTGTATCTGTTTCAAGAGATTTCATATAGCTCTCTAATTCGTTACGGTACAGTGTCATGAAGTTGTCATCGAACTGGTAGATTGCTACACCAACTTTGTAAGTGGTAGCGTCAGCAGATGCTTCTTCTGTTGCTTCTTCAGCTGGAGCTGCTGCTTCTTCAGCTGGAGCTGCTGCTTCTTCTTTAGAGCCGCATCCGATTACTAAAGATGCTACCATTGCTACACATAAAAGTGCGCTTAAGAGTTTCTTTTTCATGTTAAATTCCTCCTTATTTTTGAGGGCTCCCCTGGCCCTTCTGTTAGGACTAGTTTAACAATTTAAACTCTTTAAAAAAATACGATTTTCTTCAAAAAAACTATAAATTTATTCACTTTGTAGTGATTTTAACTAATTTCTTCCTCTTTCTTTGGCAAATCTGCACTATTAATAATAATTTCCACTGCCTGCTGGTTATTCTCGATCAGAACATTACAGTGCTCTCCGCCAAACTCTCCGTCCAGTGTCCATGGAACCATCTCCTCTGATTCAATGGTAAGCCTTCTGGTTCTGAAGGAATACATATAGTCAGAATGCAATTCCTCTGTTAAAAGTGCTGTAAGAATTTCCTGAAGCTCCAGAGGATTTTTCGGGCGTTTGATAAAGGTTACTTCGTAAACACCGTCATCGAACTGCACGTCTCCTCTTACCAGTCCTTTAAATCCCGCTACGGATTTAGAGTTTGTGATCATACCAAATAAAAAGTCCCCTTCAAATTCCATTTCGTCGCTGGAAACCTTCATTTTATAGGATTTTACATTATAAAGGCTTCTCATTCCCTCCAGAATGTATGCCATATGGCCTAAAACGTTTTTGATTTCCTGCTTTGTGCTGTAAGATACCTCTGTAAAGATTCCAAAAGATGCAATATACACGAAGGAATCATCATTAAAGGACCCGATGTCGCATGCAAATGGACGCCCCATCATAGCATTTTTCGCTGCTTCCGGCATATTTCTCGGAATTTCAAGACTTCTGGCGAAATCGTTTGTAGTTCCTGCTGGAATATACCCGATCGGAACACGTCTTTCCTTCGGACGCTTCATCATTCCTGTTACCACTTCATCCAGTGTTCCGTCTCCCCCGCTGCAGACGACCAGATCATAGCCATCCGGCAGATTTGTAATTCGCTCCATGGCATCCAGATATCCAATGGTAGGTACCACCGTCAGCTCATTGTCTTTTTCTGCCAATGTACGAATAATTTCATTTAATTTTGATCCAATTTGTTCTTTTCCTGAATGCGGATTGTAAATAAAATAGATCTTTCTCATCGCTTTGCCCCTACTTGTTCAAATATGTACGTAGAAACTCAAACAGTTTTTCCATTTCTCCCCTGGTGCCAATCGTAATGCGCAGATAGTTGCTGATGCGTGGTGCATTAAAATATCTGACATAAATATTGGCCTCTCTGAGCGCTGCAAAAATTTCTTTTGCAGGTACGCTCTCATGTGCCGCAAAGATAAAGTTTGCTTGCGACTCCGGGAAAGTAAACCCAAGCTTTGTAAGCTCTTCTTTTGCCCATTCTCTCGTCTCTATAATCTTTGCAGTTGTCTCTTTAAAATAGGTATCATCCCTCACTGCTTCCACACCGCAGCAGATTGCTGTACGGTTCATTGTGTAGGAGTTGAAGGAATATTTTACATCATTTAAGTATTTAATAAGTTCCGGATTTCCTATGGCGAATCCAATACGCATGCCCGCCATGGAACGGGATTTTGAGAATGTCTGAACCACCAGAAGATTCTCATATTTTTCAATCAGCGGCAGGGCTGACTGTCCGCCAAAATCAATATACGCCTCATCGACGATAACAACCACATCCTTGTTATGCTGTAAAATATCTTCGATAGTCTCTAATGGCTCATAGATTGCTGTCGGCGCATTTGGGTTCGGGAAGATCACACCACCATTTTCCTGATAGTAATCTTCCTTTACCAGCTTAAAATTTTCATCCAGCGCAGGTCTTTTGTATGGGATCTTAAATTCCTCTGCCCACACACTGTAGAAAGAATAACTGATATCCGGAAATAAAATTGGTTTCTCCGAATTAAAAAATGTCATAAAAGCCATGGCCAGAACATCATCAGAGCCAACGCCTACAAAGACCTGATCCTTTCCCACACCATAGTAGTCCGCAAGACATTCTACAAGATCTGTGACCGCAGGATCAGGATACAGTCTCAAAGAATCCGCCTGAAATTCATCCAGCACTCTTTTTACGCCAGGTGCCGGCGGATATGGGTTTTCATTGGTATTTAATTTGATCATTCCCGGCTTGTTTGGCTGTTCGCCCGGCACATATGGAACGACTTTTCGAACATTTTCTCTCCAGTTACTCATTGTTTTTTCTTCCTCTTCACAGTTCCTTTTTCCACCATAAATACAGGGCGGTAGGATAATTTTGCTTTTCTAAGACCCTCATCTCCAGTATCTTCTTCTCTATTTACATAAGTCACATGTTGGCACTCATGCTCTACGAACTGCTGGTTGATCATCGTGTAGGCCCCTTCATATTCTGTAAGGGCTTTTTCAATGTGTACCACCATGGTATCGTCACATACCTGTTCTCCAATAGAAAATGCAGCTGCCTGTCCGTTTACCCTAAGAATACCGCCGCAGACATCCAGCTCGTCAAACAACCGCAGATAATTGGATGCGACGCAGCTTTCCGCATTTTTTTCATGGTTTTCCATGCAGGCATTCAATTCTTTCCATTTTAAGAGCAATTGGAACGCTTCTTCTGTATGTTCCCCTGTCATGGAAATGTATTCCCAGTTCTCATAGGTCTTTTTAAATTTATTTACATGATTTTTCTTTCCGTGATACTTCTTCCCGGAAAGATTGCGAAGCTTTTCTGCTTCATATACATAATCTGCGATGTCACGGTCATATTCAATCTCGAATTCTCCCGGGAAGAGACTTTCCAACTCTTCAAATTCTTCCGGCGTTACACAGTGCATACGAAACTCCTGCCCCTGTTCCTCAGAGTATTCCATTAAGCTTTCAATACATTTTTTTGCATCGCCCACACCATATGGATAATGGAAGCTTAATGTTTCTCCCATGATAGCTGAGACAAGCATTCCTTCTACTTCTGCAATTCGAATGTTGTAAAATCTTGCCCAAAGGAGCAGATTGCCGAAAGTGTCCTCACAGCTTCTTGTTTTTTTCTGTTTGATATAGCCGGTAACTAAGGCTTTATCCTCCATTACCGGCTTTCTAAATTCTATTGTCATAAAATCCTTTCTAAACTTACGAACTTATGAAAACAGCTTTTCCTTATACACACCTGCTTCAACGAGTGCTTTGAAGGAATCGATGACAAACTGTTTGTCTTCCTTATAAGTTACGCCGAACCATTTGTCCTTTGTTTCCAATACAGAAACATCTGCTTTTCCGGACTGGATCTGATTATCTACGATCGTAGGGAGCAGATATTCTTTTTTAATATCCCCTTCTGGAATGCTCTTTAAGAACTCTACAAAGTTTTCTTCCAGAATATCGATCATTTCTTCTGAGAAGCCCCACATATTCATAGATACGTGTACCCCTGCATCGATTGGTTCCACTGTACCATCTTCTTTTTCAATTCCAGCACCTTCCGCAGTTCTTACCAGCCCGCCTGTTTCTACAACTTTCATCAGATGTCCTTCTTCACTTACCTGGCAGACACCTCTTGTTACAGAACCATTGTCACTTAAAGTATTTCCAAGAATAAAGCCTGCCATACAGAACTGTAATTTTTCTGATGTGTCGTGTTCCTGAACCAGGAAATCATGCACTTTTACAAAAGCCTCTTTTCCGTAATAATCATCTGCATTAATAACCGCAAATGGTTCTTTTACAAGCCCTTTACAGCAAAGGACTGCGTGTCCCGTACCGAATGGTTTTGTTCTGTCAGCAGGTTTTGTGAAGCCCTCCGGTAATTTATCCAGTTCCTGGTATGCATACTGTACTTCTGCAATCTTTTCAATTCTGTTTCCGATAACTTCTTTAAATTCTGCTTCGATATCTTTGCGGATAATGAATACAATTTTATTAAAGCCTGCTTCTAATGCATCATGAATCGAATAATCCATAATGATTTCGCCGCCCGGTCCTACTTTTGCAAGCTGTTTTAAACCTTCCCCAAAACGGCTGCCAAGTCCGGCTGCCATAATTACTAATGCTGTTTTCTTCATTTGCCCTTCTCCTTATTCCTTTACATCACTGATTTCATTACGTCAATGACTGCTGCAACATGCTTCTCACAAAGTTCCTGAGTTTCTGCTTCTACCATAACACGAAGTAATGGTTCGGTACCGCTGGCACGTACCAAAATACGTCCGTCATCCCCAAGTGCTTCCTCAACTGCTTTTTCAGCTGCAATTACATCCGGATGATTTAATACAAGCTCTTTATCTGTCACTCTTAAGTTCTGTAAAAGCTGTGGATAAATCTTTACTTCAGAAGCTAAAGTTCCAAGTGTTGTTTTCTTTTCTAATATAACTTCCATTAATTTTAAGGAAGTTAAAATACCATCACCTGTCGTTGCATGTCTGCTGAAAATGATATGTCCAGACTGTTCTCCGCCAAGAGAATGTCCATTTGTCACCATATTTTCATAAACATATTTATCGCCTACATTTGTTTTTTCATATTTCAGTCCTTCACGGTCACATGCTTTATAAAGACCAATGTTTGACATGACAGTTGTTACGATTGTATCGTCGTGAAGCTGACCACGTTCTTTCAGATATTTACCGCAGATATACATAATGAGGTCGCCATCGATAAGGTTTCCGTTTTCATCTACTGCAAGACATCTGTCTGCGTCACCATCATAAGCGAAACCTACATCCAGCTGATTGTCTTTTACGAACTGCTGCAGAGATTCAATATGAGTGGAGCCACAGTTTGTATTGATATTAGTTCCGTCTGGTTCGTTATGGATAACGTAGGTTTTTGCTCCCAATGCATCGAATACGCTCTTTGCAATTGCAGAGGCACTGCCGTTAGAACAGTCAAGACCTACTCTCTTATTTTTGAAGGAACGGGTAGGAATTGAAATCAGATAGCCAATATAACGGTTTCTTCCTGCAGAGAAATCTGTTGCACAGCCGATTTCTTCTCTCTGTGCAAATGGGATTTCTTCGATTTCCCCATCAATGTACTGTTCTATCTTTGCTTCTACTTCTGCGTCCATTTTCTGACCGTTTCTGTTGATCAGTTTGATACCATTGTCATAGAATGGATTGTGACTTGCGGAGATCATGATACCACAGTCAAAACCTTCTGTTCTTACTACATAAGATACGCTTGGTGTAGTTGTTACGTGAAGTAGGGATACGTCTGCGCCAGAAGCAGTCAGACCAGATACCAGTGCATATTCAAACATATAGCTGCTTCTTCTTGTGTCTTTTCCAATCACGATCTGTGGTCTGTAACCATCTTTTTTATAATACCAGCCTAAATAGCGGCCTACCTTATATGCGTGTTCTACTGTTAATTTTACATTAGCTTCACCGCGGAAGCCATCAGTGCCAAAATATTTTCCCATTGCATAGCACTCCTATCTTATTTTATAGTTATTAGAATTATATTCCAATCGATTCCTAGTGTCAATTTTTTTCATGACACGAACGCGACAGATGATAAAAAGAGAGGATTACAAGTAAACTTGCATCCTCTCTTTTTATCATCTGTCGCGTTCGTTCTATTCGTTCATTTTTTCCAATGCGTTGTTTAGATTCCCCCTGAAATAATCTTAAAAACAGCAGTATTGGCATAAGTGAGCGGATCATTATGCCCAAAAAACACGATTCCATCCACGGGAGAAATCAGATTCTCCTTCACCTCTCCTTCCAATGGATCAATAATCTGTGCCAGAATCTGACCCTTTGCAATCTCCTCCCCAGCTTTTACTTTACTATCAAAGATTCCTGCCGATTTTGTACGCACCGAGATCATCTCAGAATCTGTCACTACAGAAGACTTATATCCCTCATGGGTTGTATATTCAATAATTTGCTGCTTTGCAAGAAATCTTAGAATTCCACGGATTGCTTCTTTTGCACTTTCTTTATCAATTTCTGTAGTAGAAGTGGTATAAATACTGAATGCATTGGTTTCCCAAATCTGCCAATTATAATTTAATGTTGTTGTATCATAGGGACGAATCTTTCGAAGCACCACATATGGCATTCCAAATTCTTTTGCCATTTCCACATTTTCAAAGCCTGTCTGCATCATTCGCACATGAGGCATGAATTTTCCCGGCATATAGAAGGACGCAAACTGCATCCCGTATTTATAATCTTTGATAACTTCAAAAATGCCTGCCGCAATTCTCTGTGTAGTCTCCCCAAGATCATACCCGGGAAACATACGGTTAATATCTGTTTTATCTGTGGGCCAGAATCGCTCCTTGCTGTTCATGGAATAAGGATTCATCGATGGTATAATTAAAACCTTATGTCCCTTTCTGATTTTCCCTTCTTTTTCCAAAACCTTAAACTTCTGCACCAGTTGGGAACAGGTGTAGATCTGCTGCACCTCATTTCCTCTTAAGTTTCCCACAATACAGACCGATTTTTCACCTTCACCAAATTCAAATCCGGTCACACGAAAGTTATCTCTGTAAAGAGAACTGATCTCATAAATAATCTTCTTTTCCATACTTTTCCCTATTCCTTCCGCGCCTCTTCTCTCAATAACCGTCCAATGAGGGAGCCATGGTCTACAATCGGATACTCTCTGATGGTAAAAAGAATTCCATCCACCGGAGATAAAATTTTTTCCAGTATTTTTCCATGCAGCGGATCAATAATCCAGCCGATCTCGTCACTTTTTTTCAAATGCTCCCAGTGTTTTACACGTGGAACAAAAACACCGGCTGTCGGTGCATTCAGATAGGTCACATCATCCGCATCCTCAGAAATAATTGGTTTCCTGGGTTCGATGGTTTCTCCTGCCCAAATTTCCATAGTCTCCATCAGGTGAAGAATACCATCCACAAGCTGATTACAATATTCCTTCGTAATACGCATGCCAACACCCATTTCCACAACCAGGGTTGGCACATTTCTGCTGTTTAAGCTATGGGCAAAGGTGGATTCCAATACAGTATTGGCTCCATGCACCCAAATAAAATCCACATTCAGCTCTTTTGCCAGTGGAATCAGCTTTTCTTTATGCAGTTCATTAATGCGAATCTGAGGAATTTCCGTCAGAAAAATATTACTGGCATGGATGTCAATGCAGACATCTGAACCATCCACATCAGCAATCATCCCGGATGCCAGAAATTCCGTCATATCTCCATCTTTATTTCCTGGAAATAATCGGTTCATATCCAGATCAAAGGCCGGAATTCCACGGGTAATGGAATCAATTCCCAGCGGATTCATCGCAGGGTATACATCCACGATTCCCTTTAATAATTCTTTATGTTCTTCAATTCTGCGAATCAGTTCAAAGCATACATACTGGCCTTCCAGCTCATCGCCGTGAATACCGGTAACAATGCTGATGCGTTTCTTTTTTCCATCCGATTCTCCTTCCGGCAGAATTCTGTTCTTCTTTATTTCAAGCACTTCATCAACAGGAAGTCCCACTGATGCAACTGTCTTTACCATACTTACTTTACTCCTCTTATCCGCCCCGATTACTCAGGTTTCTCTTCTACACGAACGCAGATGCTTTGTGTCTGCAATCCTCCGCCGGTCATAATACCCTTATTGATTTTGCAGTCATTGGCATCTCTTCCCATGCCGATCTTAATATAGGAATCTCCCACTGTACACCCGTTGGTCGGGTCAACACCATACCAGATTCCCTCGGACAAGATTTCTGCCCAGGCATGACTGTAGCCTTCCCCTGTCATCATTCCTGTCACATAGCGGGCAGGAATTTTGGCAAGATGACACATTGCAATAAAAATGTGGGCATAGTCCTGGCAAACACCCCGTTTTAAGTGCCATGCCTCTTCTGCGGTGGTATTTACATCTGTAATCCATTTTTCATAAGTAAAATCCCGATACAGACAGTTCATAAAATACATTGCAGTTTCATAGGCAGAAGCACAGGATTCTCCCATCGTTTCTATCACTTTTTTATAATAGGCTTTAATTCTATCTCCAGCTTTGTTCAGTCCATAAGGATAACTATAAGGACCCACAAGTTCTCCAGAATTTTCTTTTTCACCTACTGTCAGACCTGTCTTAGCAGTTCCTTGAATATGAAATCCAAACCGGTCATGTTTCTGATACAGATCATCGTAGATCATCACATTTCCCCAGGAGTCTTCTCCCCTCTGGTAATCATGATGGGGCATAATTTCTACTTTCAGTTCTGATATTTGCTGCATATCCGTATCCTTTGGCAGACATTTAAACGTATAATGACATTCCGTCACAGGCTCTGTGTACGAGATTTCCATCCAGTAATCGAAATGCAGTGTTTTCACTTGATCAGCTCCTTTACAAGATTGATTCTACTTCTCTTACGACCCTATAATAATCAATCTCCGGTGCATCTACAAGTTCTTTTAATAAGGTCAGTTTTTCGGAATCATAGGTCAGACCACTTCGTTCTACCCTCGGCATCAGTCGGTCTACCTCCCTGACCAGCTCTCTGCGGGAAATCTGCAGACGTGCGTAAAGGTCAATTCGTTCGATTCGTTTCCCTGTCTTAATTATATTTCTAATATGTTCGGAATCAATTTCATCATCTGCGATTCCCCAGAAAGCCAGAATATTATCAATGACTTTCTGCATTTCTATCAGTGGAGCCCCGCTGATCTTTGCTTTATTCATGGCATAAATCGCCAGCTGAATGTAGGAGATAACTTCTGAACCAATTTCATCACGAAGCTCAATTGCATTGTCATAAGCTCTCATCAGATTGCTGATGACAGAATCCGGATTATTCTCATCAAATGGATAACTGGTCAGAAATACTTCTTTGGAACCGTAAACATCCGGAATGTCGATCTTTCTGCAGAAATCTTCATATTTATCTGCGATTCCGTCAATGAGCTCATCAAAGCTGCTGGAATATAATTTTAAGGTTGTATATACACGCTCGGAATATCTGCCAAGCCAGAATAATCTGTCCGCCTGTTCTACTGAGATAATACCCATGTGTCTTTAAAGCCTCCTCCCTGAGATGAATTTACGATGAAGGAATCCGGATTTCTGGAAAATCTGGTCAGGCCGCTTTTCCATACCATTGGTTCGTCCGCCATAAGGACAAACGCACGAAGGTCCGCCTTTCTTGGAACCATTTTTCCCTGCTCCAGAATATCAATATCCAAAAAGTCAATGACTTCCTGAGCAATAAAGCGTCTTGGCTCCTTTTTCAGAAGTGCAATAAATTCCTCCTTCTGCTGTTTTGTCATTTTACTTCCAAAGACCACACCGTAGCCGCCTGCTTCTGCCACATCTTTTAATACCAGGTTATCAAAATTATCCAATACGTACTTTAGATCTTCCTCATAGAATGGCAGATAAGTCGGCGCATTCTGTAAAATTGGCTCTTCGCCCAAATAGTAGCGAATCATTTTCGGTACGAAATAATAAATTCCTTTATCATCTGCAATTCCATTTCCCGGTGCATTCAAAAGTGCAACATTTCCTTTTTTGAACACATCATAAAGATGTGGTACACCAATCAAAGAGCCCTGATAAAAATTGATTGGATCAAGAAATTCATCAGAAATACGACGATAGACTGCTCCGACCCATTTCAATTTTCCATCATATGTAACATAATAAAGTTTATCATTTTCCACACGCAGATCTGCACTACCTACTAAATGCGCTCCCGTCTGTTCCGCCAGATAAGAATGCTCAAAATATGCCGCATTATATCGTCCCGGTGTCAGTATGACTGTGTGACCGCCTATATTTACATGATCCATGGTCTTTCTAAGAAGTTTTGCATAATTTCTGTTGTCTTCCAGCTTCATGTTTTCAAAGGTAGCCGGACTGCTTCGCCTACAAAGTTCTCTGGCGATCATTGGATAAGAAGCTCCCGAAGGCACTCTTAAGTTATCTTCCAACACATACCACTGTTTGTCCTTTCCCTGTACCAGATCAATTCCTGAAATATGGGAATAAATATCTTTTATCGGGGCAACACCTTCACATTCTGCCATGTATCCGCTGGATGTATAGATAAAATCATCTGGAATCACTTTGTCTTTTACGATTTTTTTCTCACTATAGATATCTTTCAAGAAAAGATTTAATGCCATCACACGCTGTTTCAAGCCTTTTTCCAGATAGGAAAATTCCTGTTTTTGAATGATTCTTGGGATGGCATCGAAAGGAAAAAGCTGCTCTTTAAAGGTATTATTCTTATAAATACCGAATTTTACACCATATCTGGCCAGCAGCTCATTTACTGTGTCTGTCCTTTCTAGTAAGTCCATATCATACATACAATATCCTCCCTTTTATTGCTGTTCGTGGTATTTCCACTTATTTAAAATTTGAAAACTTACAGGTTCGTAACCTTTTTTCAAACATTTCACGACTTTATTCATATTTCCATCATTTACGACTATGTCATAATGTTCTGGAATGCTTCCGAAGGTCACGACTTTTTCAATTCTTAGCTGACTTTTCAGATACTCTATCATGTTTTCTTTTTTGGCATTCCTGTTATAAATCTTTATATAAGAATAGCCCGGGTAATCATCCGACGGATATTTTTTTACTTTCAATTTCTTAGTGATTCCTTCTGATTCCATTTTTTTATAGAACCTTTCTATTACTTCTGCAGGATAAAGAAGCATAAAGTAGACTGCTTCTTCATTTTCCGGTAAAGGTGCCTGAATATAATTTCTATACGGAGATCTGCGGAGCTGTTTTACAAGCTGTTCGTGTACTTGTTCTCCTGATTTTTCATAATAGATAGAAAGGATGTCATCCTTAATCACATTAGTAAAACAGGTCAGTCCTTCTTTTTGTACAAGGTTGTAGATTTTCTTCGATTCTTCCTTGGAAATGATATATATTTTCAGATAAGTTTTTTCATAAATGTCGTAAAGAACTGCTCCGTCCATGGCAATGACTGGAAGCTTCAGATGGATATTACGCACCACATCAATCATTGACCCTGGCGTTCTAACCGTAGAAATTGTAAAGTTTACACCTTCATCCAGCATACGGTTCAGTTCAATACGACTGTAATCACTCATCAGATCTTTTTTATTAATCAATGTATCATCAAGACCAGATACAAACAGAATATCCCGGCGCTTTTTTCTTGGAAGGTGCAATGTATTGACCCATACTCCAATCACAATACCAATGACAGTGTCCAGAAATCTGTTCCATACAAACAGGTATGGATTTGCATCTGCTACATGGTTTACCACAATGCTAAAAAATACGACACATGAAAAATAAGATGCTTTCTTCTTTTGCATCAATACTGTCGTATACAGGATAATTCCTATCATGAGGGACAATAACATGGCATCCAACATTTCATAACGGCTCAAAGTCATTCCCAATCTTTCCCTCAACAGCAAATAAATCAATCCATAAACTGCCCCTACACAGGTTCCTATAAAACGTTGTCTTGCGTTAGCTTTACTGTCTGCCACATAGACCTGTATACACCAAAGCGCAGCCAGCAATGAGTAGAAAACAATCCCATCGTTTCCACGAATAAAATGTATAATATAGCACCCAAACACTGCGAACATTGATTTCACAATACGAAGTCCCACTGGCGGCAGACAGCATTTACCAGAACCTTTATCTACACGTTGTTCCATGACATCTTTCCGTTCACTGTTTTCCTGCTTTTCTGAGTATATCTTACAATGCAGGAAAGGGTATAATTAATGATGAAATAAATCAGCGCTGCAAATCCAAAAAGGATAAATACATCTGAGACGTGAATTGCTCCTGTTCCATTATACATATTTGCAGAACTTAATATCTTTTTTACACGGGACATCAGCTCAATGGTCGCTATATTTGCAAGGTAAGAGGAATCTTTAATCGTCGTAATGACCTGGCTTAGCAATGTCGGAACCACATTTTTAAATGCCTGCGGCAAAACAATATAGATCATAATTTGTACGGTACTAAACCCCTGGGAATGGCCCGCCTCAAACTGACCAGCAGCTACTGAGTTCAATCCGCCTCTGATAATTTCTGCAATTACAGAAGAGGTAAATAAAATCAATGCCACCGCTGCCTTAAATAACAGCTTTGTTTCTACCGAAGTCAGGCCAAACAGCTGACGTTCAAAATGCTTAGGGCACGGACACGCTATCAGGCAGATAAATATCCACAAAAGAAGCGGCGTGTTTCGAAAAATCTCAATATAAATCGTAGCAATCCATCCAAAAACCTTATTTTTCTGACTTGTACAATAATTTCTTACCAGTGCCAGTACAGATCCAAGCAATATTCCACAGACAACTGCAAGGAGCGCAATAATCATTGAAAATGCGACCCCTTTTAAAATGTAAAGGAGCACTGCCGGATTTTGTAATATGGAAAGGCTCGCCTGTAAATCTTCCATTATACTGCCACCTTCTTTCGTTCTCCTGTTTCTGCCATCACTATTTTTCTGCTTTTGACAGAAACAGCCATCTTCTGATCACGTTTCTTTAGATTCATCTCCCATGCACTTGCCATCTTGGATAACGGGAAACAGATGATAAAAAATAAGACTCCACAGACCAGATAAGCCGGTGCATAGGCTCCGCCTGTCGTTGCACCTGTAACAAAATTATAGGTCTGAGAAATCAGATCAGCGCCTCCAATAATGTACAGGCAGGAAGTGTTTTTGATTAAGTTCACCACCTGATTCACCGCTGGCGGGAGAATGATCTTAATGCTCTGTGGGAGGATGATGTGATACATCATTCCCACATATCCAAATCCCTGTGCATGTGCTGCCTCAAACTGTCCCCCAGGAATTGCCTCGATTCCTGCACGAAATACTTCTGCCATATAAGCACCTGTATAAATTCCAAGAGAGATCATGCCAGTTGCAATGATTCCCATACTGTGACCGGAAAATGCAAGGGAATAGTAGAGGAAACAAATCTGTAAAAGCACCGGTGTATTCTGGATTACTTCCACATAAATACGCGCGATGCATTTTAACCATTTCTTTCCGCTGGTTGCCATCAGCCCGAAAAAAATCCCGAGAACCAATGACAAAAGCACTCCCACCAGAGCTGTCTCTACAGTATTCAGCAGTCCAAGCTCGAACGTTTCCCGATACGTCCATACCTGATGCCATGCTTTTAATGAAAAAAATCCTGACATAATGTTTCCTCCACCTGAATTTGACGGTGTTTTAATTTAATCCATTTTCTGCGATCAGACCGTCAATTGTTCCATCCTCAAGCCATCCCTGTACCAGTTCCTCAACCAGTGCAGAAAGACCTGAATCTTTTGTTGTCGCTACACCATATTCCTGAGGTGCAAATTCTTCTTCTATGTAAGAACGTCCATCGGTATGATAAATTGCAAGGATGGATTTATCGACACAGAATGCATCTACTTCGCCTGCGCTAAGTGCAGTAGAGATTGTTGGATAATCATCATACTGCTGGAATTTAACACCTTCTGTCCATGTAGCCGGGTCGAATGTTTCCGTATCATAGCCTTCGCCTGTAATGTATCCGCCTTCGATTAATGCTTCTACTAATGATTTTGCAGATGTAGAACCTGAGGATACGCCAACTGTCTTATCTGTTAAATCTGCAAGACTTGCAATTCCACTGACATCTTCAACCAAAACTGTTACATGGTCTGTAAAATATGGAGTTGAGAAATCCCAGCTCTCTTTTCTTTCATCTGTGATCGTAAAAGTTGCAAGCACACAGTCAATATCACCTGAATCTAAGAGTTCTGTTCTTGTAGCTGCTGTGACTGCTGTGTATTCTACATCAACCCCGAGAGCATCCGCGATCATTTTTGCAAGTGATATTTCCATACCGGAATATTCATTTGTCAATGGGTCCTGGAAACCAAATCCCTGAACTGCGTTTTTGACACCGACTTTTAATACACCACGGTCTACGATTGCCTGCACATCTTCCGGGTACACTGCAGTTTCTTCCGGTTCTGCTGTTTTCTCTGCCGCCTCTTCTACAACTGGTTTTTCCTCTTCTGTTGCTTCTTCACTTCCACATGCGGTAAGCACCATCATTGACATGGCTGCTGCCAGTCCAAGTGCTAACCATTTTTTCATTTTTTTCATAATGCATTCCTCCTAAAATATTTAAATTTGTAGTACTACCGAATAATTTTTCCAAGGAACTGTTTCACACGTTCATTTCTTGGATTTTCAAAGAAACAATCTGGAGTTCCTTCCTCAATAATCTGACCGTCTGCCATAAATACAATACGATCTGCCACCTGTCTGGCAAATCCCATTTCGTGAGTTACAACGACCATGGTAATATTTTCTTTTGCCAGTCTGATCATAACATCCAAAACCTCCTGAATCGTTTCCGGGTCCAATGCGGAAGTCGGTTCGTCAAACAGGATAATTCTTGTCTGAGCACATAAGGCTCTGGCAATTGCAATACGCTGCTGCTGTCCACCAGAGAGGGTAGTTGGATAGACATGCGCTTTGTCTTCCAACCCGACAACCTTTAAGTAATGGTATGCCAGATTTTCTGCCTCTTTCTTTGTTTTATGGTGCAGTTTCATTGGAGCCAGCGTCAGATTTTTTAGCACCGTCATATGCGGATAAAGGTTGAACTGCTGGAAAACCATAGAAGTTGTGTCTCTTACCAGTTTTGTTTTATTCTTTGCAGTTAATTCCTGTCCATTGATATAAACATGTCCACTGGTTGGTTCTTCTAAAAAGTTCATGCAGCGGACAGTTGTGGATTTCCCGGAACCCGAAGGACCAATGATGACCAGTTTTTCTCCTTCCTTTACTTCCAGATTCACATTTTTCAACACATGATGATTTCCGAAATATTTGTCGATATTTTCCAGTTTAATCATAATGAACTCCTCTCAACAGGAATAAAAAGAGGCGTTTTTCTTTTACCTTAAAAGAAAAACGCCTTCGTTTTAATTTCTGTACATATGAAAAGGGCACTCAAATAATTTTGAGCGCCCTTGCTATTTTGGTCAGTATACATAATCCTATTTTATTTGTCAAGAATTATTTTATTAGTTCTCATTCATCTTCGCCAGCTTCGCTGCCTGGTCAGCTGCGATACATGCATCGATAATCTCCTGAATGTCACCATTCATGACTTTATCCAGTTTGTAGATTGTCAGGTTGATACGGTGGTCTGTGACACGTCCCTGTGGGAAGTTGTAGGTTCTGATCTTTTCAGAACGATCTCCCGTACCGATCTGGCTCTTACGAAGTTCCGCTTCTGCATCATGTGCCTTCTGCTGTTCGATATCATAAAGTTTTGCACGAAGAAGTGCAAAAGCCTTTGCCTTATTCTGTAACTGAGATTTTTCAGTCTGGCTGTAAACAACGATACCTGTCGGATAATGTGTTAAACGTACAGCGGAGTCTGTTGTGTTGACACACTGTCCACCGTTACCGGAAGCACGCATAACGTCGATACGAATATCTTTTTCATCAATCTGTACGTCAACTTCTTCTGCCTCTGGCATAACTGCTACGGATGCAGTGGATGTATGAATACGTCCGCCGGATTCTGTTTCAGGTACACGCTGTACACGATGTACACCGGATTCGTATTTCAATACAGAGTAGGCACCGTTACCTGTAACCATAAAGTTTACAGACTTCATACCGCCGATTCCTGTATCATCCACTTCCATGGTTTCTACCTTCCAGCGGCGTCCTTCTGCATAATGTACATACATACGGTATAATTCAGCCGCAAAAAGTGCTGCTTCATCTCCGCCTGCACCTGCACGGATTTCCACGATAACGTTCTTATCATCGTTAGGATCCTTTGGAAGAAGAAGGATCTTTAAATGATTTTCCAATTCTTCGATACGTTTCTTTGCATCATTCAACTCTTCTTTTAAGAGTTCTCTCATTTCTTCGTCAGATTCCATTTCTAACATTTCCAAGCTGTCAGTTACAGTCTCTTTACATTTTTTATATTCTGTATAAGCTTCTACAAGGGGAGTTAAATCGCTCTGATCTTTCATCAGCTTACGAAATCTCGCCTGATTATTTGTTACATCCGGCTCATTTAATTCGTTCATGATCTCTTCATAACGAACCAGCATGTCCTCTAATTTATCAAACATATCATACCTCCTGCAATAATTTACCTATTACAACTCTGTCAAGCCCTGCCAGGTCTCCCACGACCTTTACATCGACATAGCCTGCAGATTTCATCATTTCACTTACCTGTTCCCCCTGATCATAACCGATTTCAAACATCAGCCAGCCTTCAGGATTTAAGTACTGCACCGATGCGCTTACAATTTTCCGGTAAAAGAACAGGCCGTCTTCCATACCATCCAGTGCCATACGCGGTTCCATATCTCGAACCTCTGGCTCAAGCGCCTCGATTTCCTTTGTGGCAATGTATGGCGGATTAGAAACAATCACATCATATCTGCCTTCTATATTTTCAAACAGATCACTGTGAATAAAAGTACATTCCTTTTCAAGCTTCTTTGCATTCTGCACAGCAACTGCCAAAGCCTTTTCGGACAAATCTGCCGCAGTCCCTTTACAGTCCTTCACAAAATGCAGCAGGGTCAAAATAATACATCCTGAACCTGTACACATATCAAGAATACTGCTTCCCGGTCTGATTCTCTTAATCGCTTCTTCGATCAGTATCTCTGTATCCTGTCTTGGACAAAGTACATCCGGTGTCACGATAAAATCAAGCCCGCAAAAGCACTGCACCCCTAAAATATGCTGCACCGGAATGCGTCGGCTTCGTTTTTCCAGATATTCCTTATACAGTGTTTCCTGCTCTTCTGATAAAGGGTCATTCCCACGCAGATACAAGTCATTTCTTGTGCATCCGCAGGCACCCTCTAACAAAAGCCAGGCATCTGTTTCATATTCTTCAATTTTGTTTTTTAAAAGGTCTTTCCCAAGAGCAAATGCTTCTCTTAGTGTCATACCTCTACTTCCTCCAGTTCTTCATGGATGAAAGTATCCCAGTCAAATACTGCTTCTACTGCAGCGATGGCAACCTCTACCATTTCGGCATCCGGTTCCTTTGTCGTCAGTCTCTGCATCAGCATTCCCGGATAACTGATGATCTGCACAAACTTGCTTTCGCTTCTGCCTGCCAGCTTGATCAGCTCATAGGATACCCCTGCAATGACCGGAATGAGCAATAATCTGATTACCACTCGAAGTACCGGTGAAGTTACACGAATAAAGATAAAGAAAATAATACTTACTACCATAACGATGAACATAAAGCTTGTTCCGCAGCGTTTATGGTGTTTGGAGGATTTCAGTACATTTTCCACATTGAGTTCCAATCCGTTTTCGATACAGTTAATACATTTATGCTCTGCACCATGGTACATAAATACACGCTGGATATCTTTCATTCTGGAAATCAAAAGTACATAAAGTACAAAAATTCCAACTCGTACAACACCTTCAATAATCGCAAGCACTGTATTGTCTGTCACATAATTTGTCAAAAAAGTTGTCAGCAAATATGGAAGAATCATAAAGATTCCCACTGCCATAACAACAGAAAATGCAACGGTAAGACCTGTTACTACTTTTTCTGCATTGCCTTTGAACAGCTTGTCCAGCATTTCATCAGCCTTTGTCGGTTCCTCTTCTTCCTCATAGAAGCTTGCGGAAAATGTCAGCGTACGCATTCCCAGAATCATTGAATCAATAAAATTGACCACTCCGCGGATCAACGGAGTTTCTCTTAACATCTTGTTCTTTACAATGCTTCTGTAGGTACCCAGATTGACCTCAATTTCACCATCCGGCTTTCTAACCGCAACAGAATACATATCTTTGTTTTTCATCATAATTCCCTCGATCACAGCCTGACCGCCGATTCCTGATGGTTTCATCTTTGTCCTCCTCTTCTAAAAAAAGGTTGAGATTTTGCAACCTCAACCTTAAGTTCCTGGAATATCTTATTTTGTGATTCCGTATTTACGATTGAATTTATCAATACGTCCACGAGCTGCAGCTGCTTTCTGCTGTCCTGTGTAGAATGAATGACATTTTGAACAGATTTCTACGTGGATGTTTTCTTTTGTAGATCCTGTTGTGAATGTGTTACCACAGTTGCAAGTAACTGTTGCCTGATAATACTTTGGATGGATTCCTTCTCTCATTGATTTTCACCTCTCATATTGTATTGTGAACTTCCGAAACGCGATTCCCGGCCAATGTCGCTCCGATGTTTCCACGACAAGATATCCCGGGCTAACCCTGCAAGTCCCTACAGTTTTTCATTAACCATCACATTATAGCATGGTGTTTGTGTATGTGCAAGTGTATTTTTCTCCAAATTTTACCCAATTCCAGCTTCGCAAATGCAAAATTTTACGAAACTTTTTACAGGAAACGAGTCTTCTTTACAGTCTGAACAAATTCTTCGTTGTTCTTTGTATGAGCGAACATATTTAAGATGTTGTCTACCGCTTCATCCGGCTTCAGGCCATTGAGTGCCTTTCGCATAATATCCATCGCTTCCTGTTCCTGTGGTTTGAAGAGTAAGTCCTCTCTTCGAGTACCTGATTTTGCAATATCGATGGCTGGGAACACTCTCTTTTCAGAAAGCTTACGGTCAAGTACCAGTTCCATGTTACCGGTACCTTTGAATTCTTCATATACAACGTCATCCATCTTACTTCCTGTATCGATCAGCGCTGTTGCAAGAATTGTTAAGCTTCCGCCTTCTCTCATGTTTCTGGCTGCACCGAAGAAACGTTTTGGCATGTGGAGAGCTGCCGGGTCAAGGCCACCGGATAAAGTACGTCCACTTGGTGGAACAGTTAAGTTGTAAGCTCTTGCCAGTCGTGTGATAGAATCCAGTAAAATTGCAACATCTTTTCCATGTTCTACGAGACGTTTTGCTCGCTCAATTACCATTTCAGATACACGTTTGTGGTGCTCAGGAAGTTCATCGAAGGTAGAATAAATAACTTCTACATTTGGTCCTTCAATGGCTTCTTTGATGTCGGTTACTTCTTCCGGTCTTTCATCGATCAGCAGAATGATCAGATGCATTTCCGGATTATTTGCCGTAATGGATTTCGCAACATCCTTTAACAGGGTTGTCTTACCTGCTTTTGGCGGAGATACGATCATACCACGCTGTCCCTTACCGATTGGAGAGATCTCGTCCACGATACGCATAGCAACACTTCCGCCTTTTCTTTCCAGATAAATTCTTTCATTTGGGAAGATTGGAGTCATATCTTCGAAGTTCTTGCGCTTTGCCGCTTCTGCAAGACGCAGTCCATTAATGGCTGTTAAATACAGCAGCGCACTGAACTTTTCTTTTTCACTTTTGATTTTTGTATTACCGGTAATGATATCACCTGTCTTTAATCCAAATCTTCGGATCTGCGCCGGAGCTACATAGATATCATTTTCGCCTGGCAAATAGTTTGCAGAGCGAATGAATCCGAATCCATCAGCCATAACCTCTAAAATACCGCTGACTGTGATACCGCTGTCTAACTGGGCGATTTCAGGTGCAACACCGGATTCTTTTGCTTCTTTTTCTTTCTTTTCTTTTTCGTCTTCCTGAAGCATTAATTCAATCACTTCATCCTTTTTCATGGTAGAAATGCCTTTGATGCCTCTTGCTTTCGCAACTGCTTTTAGCTCTGCCAATGGCAAAGATTCATATTTTTCTCTCATATTTTTCTCCTATATTGAAAACATGGCCGATTTGGCCTGACAACCTAAGTTTGAAACTTTCTATTGATTGAATAAGTATAGCCTATTTTGCAAAAAATAGAAAGTCCTTTTTCGCGGAAATCCATTTGATTTTTATTTTTTCATATGATAGATTTGTATCATGTCAGGAAATATTTTTTAGGAGGCCATTTATGCAAAGCTGGGGCGAAAAACCATACCATTCTCTGGACTATGAATTAAAGCAGAGATTTGGCGAAAAAGTTTATAAGCTGACATTGAATGGCGGCATGAGCTGCCCGAACAGAGATGGAAAATTAAGCTTTGGCGGATGCATTTTCTGCAGTGAGGGCGGAAGCGGTGATTTCGCATCCAGCGCCTGTCTTTCCATTCCGGAACAGATTCAGGATGCAAAAAAGCGCCTTGCAGGAAAACGTCCTGTGAATCAATATATTGCATATTTTCAGGCATATACCAACACTTATGGACCACTTGAACATCTGCGTAAAATTTTTACCGAAGCAATTGAGGACCCTGAAATTGTACTGTTATCTGTTGCTACCAGGCCGGATTGCCTGCCGGATGAGGTCGTAGAACTTCTGGCTGAACTAAATAAGAAGAAGCCTGTCTGGGTGGAATTAGGGCTTCAGACCATTCATGAATCAAGCGCAAGATTTATCCGACGCGGATATCCGTTAGAAGTATATACGGATGCTGTGGAACGTTTGAGTAAACATGGGATCGAAGTTGTGACCCATGTCATTTTAGGACTTCCAGGGGAAACCCGCGAAATGATGTTGGAAACTATAGATTATCTGAACACCTTACCGATTCAAGGAATTAAATTACAGCTTCTACATGTATTGGAAGGTACTGATCTTGGTACTTATTATAAAAACACCGGATTTCATGTACTGGACGAGAATGAATATGTAGCATTGATTTTGGAATGCATCGAACATTTAAGACCAGAGATTACAATTCACAGAATCACTGGCGATGGTCCAAAAGAGCTTTTGATCGCACCGCTTTGGAGCAGTGCCAAACGTTCTGTTTTAAATCACATTCATCATGAAATGAAACTGCAAAATTCATGGCAGGGAAAACATCTGGAGCAGAAAGGAGAGGCCCATGGCAGAAGCACAGACACTTTATAAATTAATTGTTTTAACAATGCTGAGCAAGGTAGATTTTCCTCTGACGAACGCTCAGATTTCAGATTTTATTTTGACAAAAGAATATACGAATTATTTTACATTACAGCAGGTCCTTGCTGAATTAGTAGAAACTGAACTTGCTGAAGTTCATACGGTCCGCAACAGCTCATACTACCACATGACCGAAAAGGGAAAAGAAACACTGAATTTCTTTGGAGACATGGTCTCCCCTGCGATTCATGAAGACATTGATAAGTATTTTAAGGACAATGCCATCGCGCTGAGAGATGAAATGTCTGTACGGGCAGATTATTACGAAAACAACCACGAAGAATATTCTGTTCGACTTCGTGTGATGGAAAAAGATTCACCAGTCATTGACCTGACTTTATCTGTTCCTACAGAGAATCAGGCAAATTCTATCTGCGATAACTGGAAAAAAAAGAATCAGAAGATTTATGCTTATCTGATGCAGCAGCTTTTGTAAAAACATTTTGTAAAACTATGCCCCGGGTCAAACGAAACCCGGGGCTCTTTTTAACTATTTCGATATTCATTAAAATCCGCAATCAGAGACTTGGCATCCCCAATGATCTTATTAAACGCACCAGCCTTATACAGGTTGATGATGATAATTCCAATCGGCACCGCAATGATCATCCCAAACACACTGCTGAAACGATATCCGATAAACATAAAGATCAGCGTTGTCAGCGGATCCATTCCCACGGTATCTCCTACGAACTTTGGCTGCAGCAGCTGGTGCACCAAAAGACAAATCAGATAAATGATCATCAATCCCACGGCCATATAATAATCCCCAGTCATAAACTGGAATGCTGCCCATGGCCAGATGGCTGTCCCCGTTCCAAGAAATGGAATAAAATCAAGGAACGCAATTAACAGCGCCCAGAGAATCGCATAATCCACTCTTAAAATCAAAAAGCCCGCAAATAAAATTGCTGCTATGACTCCCATGATCTTGAACTGCGCCTTAAAATATCCACCTACAGCTCTTGAAAACATTCTTTTTATCCACGCAATCCAGTCAAATAACGACTGCGGTAAAACTTTTCTTAGACTTTCAGATATTGTTTCCTTATCAGCAATAAAAAAGTACGCTGACAGAAACATAAAGATTGCCTGAACCAAAAGATTTGGAAGCTGACTTACAACATCTCCCGCAAAACTCAAGGTCGGCATTCCCAGGGTTCCTATCAAATCCCCGATATAAGTGTCAATGTTTGTCAGACCTTCCGCAATTCCCGCATGAACATTTACAGGCAAATTCAGTCTTTCCAGAATCACAGTCACATTATTCCCAATATCTCGAAAGCCTTCCATCACCGCAGAGTACATTTGCGGCAAATGCTGTACAAATCCGATTCCCTCTCGTACCAGCCAGGAAACAATCAGATAACAAGCACCTACCACAAGTGCCAGTACGCCGACAATGACCAGCCACGTCCCGTGTTTTCGCACAATTTTCAGCCTTTTATCCAAAAACTTCACCAACGGATTGGCAATCCACGCAATGATCCATCCAATGACAAAAGGCATAAAAAACTTTAACAGTTTCGGTAACAATAAACATATCAGTAAAATCCCTATCACATACATCAGTAAGTTTAAAATGGTTTTTACGTGTTTAGACTGCATATTGTTTCCCAAATCTCCTCTCTGCCCTGCTTTGTAGTCGCTGAAAATGGAATCACAACGGTTCCCGGCTTCACACCCAGACCTGTTTTGATCATTTTCACATGCTTCTGTACCTGACTTCTGTTGATCTTATCAAGCTTTGTAGCAATGATGATCGGGTCATACCCCTGATAAACGATCCATTCATACATGTTCTTATCATTTGCAGAAGGCTCATGGCGAATGTCTACCAGAAGAAAAACTGCCTTTAACATTTCCGATTTATTCAGATAGCGCTCAATGAGCTTTCCCCATTTTGCCTTTACTTCTTCGCTGACCTTCGCATAGCCATAACCCGGCAGGTCTACGAAATACACTTCATCATTGACCTTATAAAAGTTAATGGTCTGTGTCTTTCCCGGCTGTGCAGAAGTTCTTGCAAGTGCCTTACGGTTTACCAATGCATTGATCAGGGAAGACTTTCCCACATTGGATTTTCCCGCAAAAGCGATCTCAATCTTATCATTGTCCGGAAATGTGCTTGTAATACCACAAACTGTTTCCAGTTCTACACTTTTAATAATTACTTTACTTTCCATAGCGTCTCCTTATTGTACAAGCGCCTGAGCAATGACCTGTTCCATATGTTCTACAAATACGATTTCAATGCCCCGTTTGATCTCAGCAGAGATTTCTTCAATATCCTTCTCATTCTTTTTCGGAACAAGAACTGTCTTAATTCCTGCATTTTTCGCAGCTAAAATCTTCTCCTTCAACCCACCGATTGGAAGCACACGCCCGCGGAGAGTAATCTCTCCTGTCATGGCAACAGTTGCCTTCACCGGTTTTTCAATGATCGCCGAGAGCATCGCAGTGGCCATGGTGATTCCGGCAGATGGGCCATCCTTCGGAACTGCTCCCTCCGGAATATGGATATGGAAGTCATGTTTTTCAAAATATTCTTTTTCCACCCCATACTGACTTACAATGGAACGAATATAGGTAAGCCCTGCTCTGGCGGATTCTTTCATGACGTCTCCCAGCTGTCCAGTTAAAGCTACTTCTCCTTTTCCAGGCATCACATTGACTTCGATCTGTAAAGTATCGCCGCCCACACTTGTCCATGCAAGGCCGCGTACAATACCGATTTCATCCTGTTCGTTCGCCAGATTAAAAGAGTACACCGGTTTTCCTAAGAATTTCTCCAGATTTGTGTCTGTAATTCTTACAATTTTCTTATCATTTTCCAAAATCTGACGGGCAGCCTTTCTGCAAAGCTCACCCAAACGTCTTTCTAAAGAACGCACACCGGCTTCCCTTGTATAGCTGCGGATCAGTGCCTGCAAGCCCTTATCGCTGATCTTCATCTGCTCCGGCTTCAGACCATTCTTTTCCAGCTGTTTTGGAAGCAGATGTTCCTTGGCAATATGGAATTTTTCATTTTCTGTATAACTTGTGACCTCGATGATTTCCATACGGTCATACAAAGGTCTTGGAATATTATGTGCATCATTTGCTGTCGCAATGAATAAAACTTCAGATAAATCCATTGGAAGTTCTATGTAGTGATCACGGAACTTATTATTCTGCTCACTGTCTAAAACTTCCAGAAGTGCTGCGGAAGTATCTCCTCTGTAGTTACTGCTTACCTTATCAATCTCATCAAGCAGCATCAGTGGATTTTTCACGCCCGCCTGCTTCATGCCTGTCGCAATACGTCCCGGCATCGCTCCTACATAGGTTCTTCTGTGTCCACGGATTTCCGCTTCATCCTGCACACCGCCAAGACAGATTCGCACATATTTTTTATTCAATGCCTTTGCAATGGATTTTGCGATGGAGGTCTTACCTGTTCCAGGAGGTCCTACAAGGCAGAGAATCGGGCTCTGTCCATGTTTGTTTAAGGTACGAACTGCTAAAAATTCCAGTACACGTTCCTTTACCTGTTCCAGACCATAATGGTCTTCATCCAGAATCTTCTGCGCCAGTTTAATATCAGAAGTCTCCTTCTGCATTTTACTCCATGGCATTTCCAGCAGGGTTTCTACATAACCTCTGATGACACCGCTTTCCGAAGAATTCATACCGATCAGCTTTAATCTTCCGATTTCTTTCTCCAGCTTCTCTTTTACTTCCTTCGGAGCCTTTAACTTTCTTGTCTCTTCCAAAAATCCATCAAGCTCAGATTGGATATTGTCTTCCCCGAGCTCTTCGCGAATCGTCTTTAACTCTTCACGTAAAATATACTCTTTCTGGTTCTTATCGACTTTTGCCTTTACCTTTTCTTCCAGATCACGTTTGATCTGCAGGATTTCCATTTCGTTATTCAGAACAAGAAGCACCTGTTCATATTTCTCTGTCAGCTTCGGAACATCCAGAATCGTCTGCATTTTCTGCCATTTCAGCATGGCATGCACAGGAATCAAGTTCATCAAACGCTCTAAATCATCCATTTCTGCAAGCTGACGGGCAACATCCTTATTTAACTTTCCATGTGCTTTCACATACTGGTGAAAGGTATCTAAAAGGCCCCGAAGCATTGCTTCTATACATTCTTCCGGAAGCCCATCTAAATCATTTTCATTATTGGCAGTGGTGACTTCTGCCTCTAAAAAATCTGCATTATCCAAAAAGTCGATCAGCTCTGCACGCTCTACAGCTTCTACTAGAACTCTGATAAGTCCATGCTGCAGCTTTGTCATCTGCTTAATCGTCACAATACATCCCGCAGTAAATAACTCTTCCTTTTCCGGGTTTTCAATGTCTGGATCTCGTTGTGTTACAACGAACAGCTTCTGATTTTTGGTCATGGCACGCTCTACAGCTTTTTTCGATTTGCTTCTGCTCACATCAAAGTGAACAATCATATCCGGTAAAATGGTCATTCCTCGAAGAGCCACGGCCGGCATTACCTGAATGATGTCTTTCATGTTATTTTCTCCTTAAAGTCGGGAAGGGCCCCTGAAATATCAGCAGCCCCTCTCTCTATCGTTCTATGATTGGCTGTCCTGTACCTTCGACAACCTCTTTTGTAATTTTACAATGCTTAATGGTCTCATCCGATGGGATCATATACATGGTATCCATCATCATCGTTTCCATGATCGCACGCAAACCTCTGGCACCGGTCTTTCTGGTGATTGTCTTTTCTGCAATCGCTTCCAGTGCATCTCCCCCGAAGGATAACTGTACGCCATCCAGCTCAAATAATTTTTTATACTGTTTTACAATAGAGTTCTTCGGTTCTGTCAAAATGTGAACCATATCTTCCTTTGTCAGCGCATCCAATGCAACTGTTACAGGAACTCGGCCAACGAATTCCGGAATCATACCGAATTTAATGAAATCCTCCGGCAATGCTTCTCTTAAAATCGTGCCCTGATTTTTCTCACTCAATGTTGTAATCTGTGAATTAAATCCAATGGATTTTTTATCCATACGGTGTTCGATGATCTTATCCAGACCTTCAAAGGCTCCGCCGCAGATAAACAGGATGTTTGTGGTATTGATTGGAATCAGCTCCTGATGCGGATGCTTTCTTCCTCCCTGTGGCGGTACATGTGCTTCCGTTCCTTCGATGATCTTTAATAGTGCCTGCTGTACACCTTCTCCGGATACGTCTCTTGTGATCGACGGATTTTCAGATTTTCTCGTAATCTTATCAATCTCATCGATATATATGATACCGTATTCTGCTCTTGCCACATCTCCGTCCGCTGCCTGAATCAGCTTCAGTAAGATGTTTTCTACGTCTTCACCTACATAGCCTGCTTCTGTGAGTGTAGTCGCATCTGCAATGGCAAACGGTACATTTAACATTCTTGCCAGCGTCTGAGCAAGCAATGTTTTACCGGAACCTGTAGGTCCCAGCATTAAAATATTACTCTTCTGCAGCTCCACATCACTTTCCTGATGCTTCATTGCAAGAACTCTTTTATAGTGGTTATAAACAGAAACTGCTAAAACTTTTTTTGCAGCGTCCTGTCCAATGACATAGTCATCTAAGAATTTTTTGATTTCAACCGGTTTCAGAAGATTGATTTCACCCGGATCCATTTCCGCAGCATCAAAATCATATTCTTCTTCGATGATTCCCATGCAGATATCCACACATTCATTGCAGATATATACACCATCAGGACCTGCGATCAGTTTACGCACTTCGTCCTGGGATTTTCCGCAGAAGGAACATCTTAAATCTTCTCTATATCTAGCCATTCATTCCTCCGAGCTTAGTGATTGGAGATAACGGTATCGATCAGACCATAAGCTGCCGCTTCGTCAGCGCTCATGTAGTTGTCTCTTTCTGTGTCGCGTTCAATCACTTCTAATGGCTGGTTTGTGTTTGCAGCCAGGATATTGTTTAATTTACTTCTTGTACGCAGAATGTGTTCTGCTACAATCTTGATTTCAGTTGCCTGACCCTGTGCTCCGCCGGATGGCTGGTGAATCATGACTTCTGCATTTGGAAGCGCATAACGTTTTCCTTTTGCTCCGCTGGATAAAAGGAATGCACCCATGCTCGCTGCCATACCGATACAGATGGTAGAAACATCACATTTGATGTAGTTCATAGTATCGTAGATTGCCATACCTGCAGTTACGGAACCGCCCGGGCTGTTAATATATAAATGAATATCCTTGTTTGGATCTTCAGCTTCTAAGAATAAAAGCTGTGCAACGATAACACTTGCAGATGCATCATTTACTTCTCCATCAAGGAAAATAATTCTCTCTTTTAATAAACGGGAATAAATGTCGTAAGAACGTTCACCACGGCTGGTCTGTTCAATGACATAAGGTACTAAACTCATGAAAACTCCTCCTATTAGATATTTTTCACAGTATTTCATGTAGTGCGCCATAAACGCAAAAAGGGGCACAGCGGGTTACGCTGTGCCCCGCCCTCTTAATGCTTACTATACTTCTTTTGCAGCTTCAGTAACGAGTTCTACTGCTTTTTCAATTGCCATATCCATCTTGATCTGTTCTTTTTCATCATCGCTCATGATTTCTGCAAGTTTGTCTGCATCCATCTTATAGCTTTCTGCCATCTTAGCGATTTCTGCTTTTACATCTTCTTCAGATACTTCGATGTTTTCTGCTTTTACAACAGCTTCAAGTACAAGTCTGCTCTGGATACGTTTTACAGCGTTTGGTTTCATCTGTTCTAAAGCTGTATCAAGTGTCATACCTGTGAACTGTAAGTACTGTTCAAAAGAAAGACCCTGAGCCTGAATTCTCTGAGCGAATTCATCTACTAACTGACGAGCCTGTGTATCGATCATAGCTTCTGGAATTTCCATTTCAGCGTTTTCGATGATTTTTTCGATGACTGCGTCTTCTTTTGCTCTCTTAGCTGCTGCTGCTTTGCTTTCTGCTAATTTAGCCTTTAAATCTTCTTTGTATTCAGCTAATGTATCAAATTTGGAAACATCCTGTGCAAAATCATCATCTGCTTCTGGGAGTTCTTTTACTTTGATTTCGTTTACTTTACATTTGAATGTAGCTTCTTTGCCAGCAAGTTCTGGTGCCTGATATTCTTCTGGGAATGTAACGTTTACGTCTAATTCTTTTCCAATTTCAGCGCCAACTAACTGTTCTTCAAATCCTGGAATGAAAGATCCGGAACCGATTGTTAATGGATAGTTTTCACCTTTTCCGCCATCGAATGCAACACCGTTTACAAAGCCTTCGAAGTCGAGCATGATCATGTCACCGTTTTCAACTGTTCTGTCTTCTACGCTGATCTGTCTTGCATTTTTTTCTCTTTCTTTGTCTACTTCTGCATTTACTTCTTCTTCAGATACTTCTACGTCAGCTTTTGCAACTTCGATGTCTTTGTATGCACCTAATGTTACTTCTGGTTTTACAGCAACTTCTGCTGTAAAGATGAATGCTTTGCCTTTTTCGATCTGTTCAATATCGATCACTGGTCTGGAAACGATTTCCACGCCGCATTCTGCTGCTGCTTTTTCGTATTCTGTTGGAATTAACAGGTTTGCTGCATCTTCATAGAAGAATCCTGGTCCGTACATTTTTTCTACCATCTGACGTGGTACTTTACCTTTACGGAATCCCGGGATGCTGATTTTAGATTTCTGTTTGTTATAAGCTGCCTGAAGTGCTTTTTCAAATTCTTCTGCTGACACTTCAATAACAAGCTTCGCCATGTTCTTCTCAAGTGTTTCAACTTTTACGCTCATGTTTTTCCTCCTTAACATATGCTGTTAATTATTTTCGCTTATTGAACCCTAAATGTCCAACAAGATATCATACTATCTGCATGATTACAGTCATTCAAAGAGTATAGCACATGATAATTGAAATTTCCAGTACTTTTTATCCCATATTTCTTGAAAATATAGGCCTTTTTCACATTTTTGCTGACTGCTGTTCGCTAAAATCCTAGAACTGGCTATAGATAATTCCTTCACTGATTTCTTCTGCTGTTTCTTTATCCACCAGCTGCTCAATAAGTTTTAAAGAAAAGTCAATCGCTGCACCCATTCCTTTGGCTGTTATCACATTTTCATCTACTGCAACTTTCGCAGCACATACAATTGCTCCCTCCAATTTGCTTTCAAAGCCAGGATAACAGGTTGCTACTCTTCCATTTAAAAAACCAAGCTGTCCAAATACACTTGGGGCTGCACAGATTGCTGCAATCTTTTTTCCTTCTTCGTAATGTTTCTTTAAAAGCGTGCACAATCCTTCGTGATTCCCAAGGTTTAATGTTCCCGGCATTCCACCCGGAAGCACCAGAAGTTCCGCGTCTTCGTAAGTCTGGTCTGCAAACATGCTGTCTGCGCTCACTTCAATTCCATGAGAGCCTTTTACCTGTTTTGTGTCCATAATAGAAATCATTTCTGTTTCCACTTTCGCTCTGCGAAGAAGATCTACCACTGTCAATCCTTCAATCTCTTCAAATCCGTCTGCTAAAAATACATATACTCTGCTCATACGCTTCTCCTTTATTTCATGCTTCTTTTAAAATTTCATCTTGCTCATGTAACTGTTATGATATCTGCCATCGAAAGTCACTTCTTCACCAAACCATTCCGGAGCTTCAAAGGCATTTGCCTGCTCTTCAGATTCAAATTCCACCTCTGCCATAACAAGCGGATCAAATGGAGCTTCAAAAACATCCACCTCTGCCACCAGTCCCCCTGTTTCCAGCGGAATCAAGTATCTTGTCTTACTGATTACATTACCGTCTGCCTTCTCTTTTAAGTGTTCATAAGCTTTTTCATTTAACGGAAGATTATATTCTTCTCTCGAAAGCATCCCTTTTCCTTTGTAAGTCATGTAATAATTTTCATCTTCACGTCTGACTCTCACCACAGGATCCGTGCACAGATACGCTTGTTCAATTTTATGAAACTGGTATGCTTTCAGTTCCGGCAATTTCTTTAAAAGATATTTCTTTTCGATTTCCATAAGCCGCTCTTCCTTTCCTACAATTAATGAAAAATATAGCAGTCCCGCAAAGACAAGGCGAGGTCAAGCGAAGCCTCGAGACATTCTTTGCTCGAACTGCTATATAATCTTTACTTACTGTTTTCGCGCAGAAGTAATGCTTTGTAATCTGTCGTAATTTTCTGTTACCGTAATACTCTGTACCTGAGCTCCGCCTGTACATGTACTGCAGGTATACTCTGGCTGCATAGACACGCCATATGCCGTATCCAAAGTCGGATTATCTGGTGCACCTTCCTGAAGGACAGGCAAGATTACTCGAACCTGTTCCTGTGGCCAATAGCATGCATCCGTTGCCAGCTGTCCTGTTACCGGGCAGACCTTTGCCATAATATGAACATCACAGCTTTCTGTTGGCTCCGTTCCCTTTGCAAAGTATTCTGTTACCACACAGCTTCCTCTCTGATCGCAGTCGCACAGCCCGGCAACCGGGAGTTTTCCGGATTCCGAACAAACTGCAACTTGAATGATATCTTCCGGTTTTTCAAAATCCTTATTTTCCAGTTCCTCGTGAATTCTGGTCATGACCTTCTTCCAGAGGCTCTTATGATAATTTCGTTCTGATTTTGCAAGCTTTGTAGTTGGAATATCATATCCGGCCCAAACCCCTGCAGTATAATATGGAGTATAACCTACGAACCATAAGTCCCTGTAATCAGAAGTGGTACCTGTTTTACCGGCAGTTGTCATGCCATTTAATTTCAATGCACCACCAGTACCCTGATTTACTACATCCTTCATGGCTGATGTTAAAAGCCATGCTGTTTCTTCTGATACTGCCTGATGTTCTTCTCTGTCAGAAGTCTTATCAATGATTAAGTTCCCTTCAGAGTCTTCAATCTTTGTATAGAAGATTGGCTCCTGATAGTAGCCTGCATTTGCAATGGCTGCATAAGCTGCAGTCAGCTCAAGGTTCGTAACACCATTGGTCAAGCCTCCCAGTGCTACTGCAGGGCCATAGTCGTTATTTCCATTTGTATCAGCCTGTTTCTGAATCGTTGTAAATCCAAATTTATCAAGATAACTGAGTCCTAATGCGGAACCATTCTGTGTATAGGTCTTTGCAGCTACGATGTTCATGGACTGTTCGATACCTCTTCGTAAGGTAGTCCAGCCTTCGTAAGCTTCCCCATTCCAGTTTCTTACCTGTTTGATTTCTGTACCGCCTTCGTACATATATGGCCCGTCATACTGGGTAGTCGCAAGAGACATTCCTGCCGCATCCAATGCCGGTGCATAAGCCGCTACAATTTTAAATGTGGAACCCGGCTGTCTAACTGCGGAAGTCGCACGGTTCAAAGTCAGACTCGCAGTTTTTTCACCGCGTCCGCCAAGGATACCTTTTACCTCTCCAGTCGCCTGATCCATCACCACCATGGAAACCTGTGGCTGAACAGTCATTTTTACATTGCGGTATACTGTATCGCCTTCTTCAATGACGGTTGCCTCATATTCATCAATGGCCGCCTGAGCTGCTTCTTCATCAGCGAAGATCAGGTCATAAGTCTTTGTTCCATTTTTTTCCTTAAAATATGCCTGCATCATTTCCTGACTGTAGTTTGTAGTTGTACCGTCTTCTTTAATGGTAGTCATAGCATATTCCAGACCAATTTTATAGTCATTCGGGAAATTGTCCGGATTTGCCAACTCTTCATCCATAATGGCCTGAATTTCCGGATCCATAGTAGTGTAGATCTTTAATCCGCCGCCATAGAGCATATTGTAGGCCTGGGTATCAGAGTAGCCTTTTAATTCCTTTAAATCTTCCAGAACTTCTTCTACTACCGCATCTGTAAAATAAGAATTTACTTTTGCACTTTCTGTCACTGTTTCATTTACAGTCTTAATGTGACTGTAAACATCTTCCTGGAGTGCTTCCTCATATTCTTTCTGAGTAATCAGCTCCTGTTCCAGCATATTATTCAGAACCAGTTTCGTTCTGGTTTTATTATCTTCCGGGTTTTTGATCGGATTATATCCTTCCGGATTTTTCGCAACACCAGCTAAGACCGCTCCTTCTGCGATGGTAAGCTCCGACACATCTTTTCCGAAATATCGGTTGCTGGCTGCCTGAATACCTAAAGTATTTTGTCCTAAGTTGATCGTATTTAAGTATGCCTGAAGAATTTCTTCTTTTGACATCGTCTCTTCCAGCTTGATTGCCAGATACTGTTCCTGAATCTTACGTTCAATACTGTCTGCCAGAGTTTCTTCTGACATAAAGTCAAACACATTGTTCTTTAACAGCTGCTGGGTAATGGTGCTGGCACCCTGCCTTTTGTCAAATCCGGATGTTACAAAAGTAACACCGGCACGTAAAATACCCTGAATATCAATTCCATTATGTTCATAGAAACGTTCATCTTCGATTGCGATGAATGCATTTTGTACATGCTCCGGAACTTGATCAAGCGTTATCATGGTACGGTTCGTACCTGATGCGATCAGCTCCTGCATCTTATTGCCTTCTGAGTCGTAGACAGTCGATTTATATCCCTTTGGAATAACACTTTCACTTGTAATATCCGGTGCGTTGTCAATCACACCTTTGATAATGCCTACACCTGCACAGCCAATAATCACTACCACTGCAATCATGCAAACGAGAAAAGCTTTCAAAAAAATCACACTTAACTTCTTTCCAACTTTTTTCTTTTTGGAACGAAGGGCCTTCTGTTTTTTTGAAGTCTCTTTTTTGCTATAATTCATGCGTAAAGCCTCCTTTATCCAAGTTATTATAGCAAATCCACTTTGTTAAATAAAGGGAAACTTGCTTTTTTAAGAGAAAATATGTATATTGTAAGAAAAAATTTAAGAATTCAAAGGTAAAATTTAAGAATCATGGCACAGGGCATTAAAATACTCTATGAAGGCGGCGTTGGGGAACTGGAAGAAAAAAAATCCCGATTCATCGCTACCACCCTTCCAATCTCTTCTCAGGAAGAAGCATTGGAATTTATTGAAAAGACCAAAAAACAATACTGGGATGCGAGGCACAACTGTTTTGCTTATGTTTTGGGAGACCATCATGAGATTCAGCGTTTTTCCGACGATGGAGAACCCGGCGGCACCGCAGGCAAACCAATGTTAGATGTTCTGTTGGGCGAAAATATCCATAACATGGCCGTAGTCGTCACAAGATATTTTGGCGGAACCCTTTTAGGAACCGGCGGACTGGTACGTGCTTACTCCGGTGCAGTCAAGGAAGGACTTTCAAATTCCGTAATTCTCGAAAAACAGCAGGGAAGACAGCTTCTTTTACAGACCAATTACTCGGACCTTGGAAAAATCCAATATTTGCTTCTTGGAAACAGTATTCCCATTCTTTCCGAAGATTATGGGGCAGATGTGTGTTTTGAGGTACTGGTTCCCATAGATATGGAAAAAAATATCACAGAACTGCTCATTGATGGTACCAATGGCCGTATTGAAATTATACAATCAGAGATTCTGGACTTCGCGGTCCATAAAAAAGAGGTGCTACTGTTGTAGCACCTCAATTGCTTTTTGTAACTGAACGTCCTCTTCATAAGATAACGTTACCTCTGTTTTTAGTTCTTCCGGCAAATCAATTTCCACATCCGGTGTAATCCCCACTCCATGGATATTATTTCCATTCGGTGTGTAATATTTTGCAGTGGTAAGCTTGAGAGCTGTTCCATCCTGCAAGTCAAGGACGCTCTGCACAATTCCCTTTCCATAGGTCTGAGTTCCGACAATTTTTGCCACACCATAGTCTTTTAACGCTCCAGATAAGATTTCCGAAGCACTGGCGCTTGCACCGTTAACAAGAACCGCCATAGGAATATCAATGCAGTCTGCATCAGAACTTCTGTCTACACGCTCTCCATCACTATATTCTGTATAAACGATCAGCCCCTCCGGCAAAAGTTCATCCGCAATTTCACAAACCGCATCAACACTGCCGCCGCCGTTATTTCTAAGGTCAATGACCAGTTTTTCCATTCCCTGCGCCTGTAAATCAGTTAATGCTTCATGGAACTGTTCTGAAGTCACGCCGTCAAACTCTGTAATCAGAATATATCCTATCTGGTCTTCCAGCATTTCATGCTCTACTGTAGGCACCTTGATTTCCTGTCGTTTCATGGTAAAATCAAGCACTTCTTCTCCTCGGAGCATGGAAACCGTAACCTCTGTGCCTTCCTCTCCCTTAATCTTTGCAACTACATTGGTAAGGTCCATCCCAGTCACTTCTTCTCCCTCAACCTTGTAGAGAATATCCTCAGGCTGAATGCCCGCTTCATAGGATGGGAAACCTTCATAAACTCTGGATACAGTGATAACCCCTGTCACCAGATTCTGAGAGAAAACTGCACCAATTCCGCAATAGTTTCCGCTGCTGGAATCCAGCATGCTCTGGGTCTCCTCTTCATTGTAATAAGCCGCATAAGGATCTCCTAAGCCTGCCACCAGACCATAATAGAGATAATCCTCCATCTGGTCATCATCAATTTCTTCCAGATAATAGCTGCGGATGTACATTTCCAAAAGACCAAGCTTTGACTGCACCTTTTCTGACTGTGTTACCAGACCGATGTCAGCATTAGAAACGCTTTTCACCTTTACATACAGGCCGACTCCCAGACAGAGGGCAGCAATGATCGTAAAAAGTATCGTTGCACAAAAAAATCCTTTCCAGAATCCGCCTTTTTTCTCTTTTTCTTTTACCTGTTCATTTTCTTTCAAACAATTTTCCTGAATATTAAGTTCTTCCATAATCTTTACCTTTTACGGACTGATATAATTTAAAGGATCTACATAAGTTCCGTTTTTAATGACGCCAAAATGCAGATGATTTCCGGAGGAATATCCGGTCGAACCTACTTTTGCAATGACCTGCCCCTGCTCTACGGTCTCTCCTACAGATACCAGCAGTGACGAAGCATGCATATAAACGGTAGAAATTCCATTGCCATGAGCAATTACCACATAGTTTCCTGCCGAAGAGCTGTATTTTGAGGTGGTCACTACACCTGCTGCGGAAGCTAAGATCACTGAACCATAAGGTGCCGCAAGGTCTACCCCTTTATGATTGGTGGATGCTCCCGGAACCGGCTGCGGTCTTGGACCAAAGTAACTGCTGATACGAGTATAAGCAGGACATGGCCAGATAAATCCAGTGGCACTTCCCTGATATGCATCCGGATTGGCAGCTCTTGCTATCTGCTCTTCAATCTCATCTAACAGCTTTTCCTGCTGCTCCAGCTGCTTCTCATAATCTCCCTGCTCAGAAGCCGCATCTCCGAGTTCACTTGCTTTCGCTGCAAGTTCCCCCTTTTTCGCATTAATGCTGGCATTCACCTTTGTTTTCTGAGTTTCAAGCTCCGCCTGCATCAATTCAAGCTCCTCAAGCTCTGCTTCCAGAGCCTCTTCCTTTTCAGCAATCTCTTCTTGTGTTTCTATTAATTTATTCATCATCTCGCGATCATAATTAGACATAGAAGCCACCTGATCTGCACGATTGATGAAATCCGCAATATTATTCGTGCTGAAAAGAATTTCGATCAAAGATGCACTTGGATTTTCATAAATAAATTGTATGCGCATTTTCATGGATTCATACTGTTCGTCGCATGCAGCTTTCGCATCTTCCAATTCCACCTTTGTCTCTTCAATATCTGAAATTTTTTGTTCTGTTTTTTCTTCAAAGCCTTCGATTTCACTGGCCAGTGCATTCATCTGCTTATCCAGCTGATTGATATAGCTTTGAATTCCGCTTTTTTCTGCCTGAAGGCTGTCAATGTCCTTTTGTACACTGTTTATGGAATCCTTCAGACCGTTGATGGCATCAATGGTCTGCTGACGTTCGTCTTCCAGCCTGTCCAGTTCATCGCTGTTATCGTCCTTTTCTTCATCTTCCTTCTGCTCATATTCTTCTGTCTTTTTAGAATCTTCAGAAGTTTCCGATTCCTCTGTCTGGGTTTCTGCCCCTTCCGTCGCATAAGAATAAGGACCACAGGTGCCTATAATCAGCAGAGCCAGCAAAACTGCCAGCCCCTGTTTTATATATTTACGATATAAATGCATCGAATCTGTATCTCCTGTCTAAACACGTAAATGCTTTCTCGTTGTAAAGAAACTTCCGAAAAAGCCAATGCCAACACTTAATACTAACGCAATCGGTATCAATGTTTTAAACAGTTCCATTACAGGCAAGAACTGCAGCACGCCTGTCAGCAGGTTAAATTCACCTGTCACATAGGCAACCAGTTTGCTGTAGCCAAAGAACAGAACTATCAAAGGAATCACTGCACCTACAAAGCCAATGATAATACCTTCAATCAGGAATGGAGTTCTTGCAAATGCATTGGTCGCACCGATCAATTTCATAATCCCAATTTCTTCACGTCTTGAGTTAATGCCAATGGTAATCGTATTGCTGATAAGGAAAATTGATACTGCAAGAAGCAGCCCGATAATGGCAACTGATGCATATCCAATCAGTACATTAAAGTCAGAAAGAATGTTGGCAATATCTTCTGACTGATTGATTTTTCGTACCCCTTCAATGGATTCAATATAAGTAACCAGTTCATCCTGCAGTTCTACGTCACTGACATAAATTTCAAAATGTGCGGAATTTGCCAATGGGTTGTCATCTGCAAACCCTTCTGCAAGCTGTGGATTTTCAGAAAAATAAATTTCTTTGTATTCTTCCCATGCTTCTTCTGCGGAAACATAGACCAGCTCTGAAACTTCACTTCTGTCTTCAATCTTTTCGCCAATTTCCAAAATCTCTGCTTCTGACATTCCCTCGTCAAAAAACGCAGTAACAGCCACACCACTTTCTGCAATCTGTACGATATAATTTACATTCTGTACAAGGCAGAAAAAGATGCCAAACATAAAAATACAAGCTGCCATGGTCGCCATAGAAGCTAAAGAATACATTTTATGTCTCCAGATATTTTTAAAGCCCTGCGAAATGCAGTATCCCAAAGAACTAATTCTCATGGTCATACCCAGCATTGCGCTCGTCACTTACAATGACGCCTTTTCTCATCGCGATTACTCTTTTCTTCATCAGATTTACCATCTCTCTATCGTGTGTTACAACCAAAACCGTTGTTCCTCTCTCATTAATCTCGGTCAAGAGCTTCATGATATCTCTGGAGTTCTTTGGATCCAGATTTCCAGTCGGCTCATCTGCAAGAATGATGGATGGTTTATTCACAAGGGCGCGGGCCAAAGCTACTCGCTGCTGTTCACCGCCGGAAAGCTGTTTTGGAAGCGAACGGTATTTCTCAGCCAGCCCTACGGTAGAAAGAATTCTTGGCACATCCTTACGAATTTTTTTGGAAGGTGTGGCAACAACTCTCTGGGCAAACGCTACATTTTCATAAACGTTTCTATCCTTTAGAAGGCGGAATTCCTGAAATACACAGCCAATTTTGCGGCGATACATTGGTACATGGCGACGTTTCATTTTTGTCAGTTCAATACCATCTACTTCAATTGACCCTTCCGTTGGTTCCAGTTCTTTTAACAGAAGTTTGATCAGTGTAGACTTCCCAGAACCACTGTCACCTACGATAAAGACAAATTCGCCTTCTTCGATTTCCATATTAATATTTTTCAGTGCCTCTACTCCGTTAGAGTAGTTTTTACTGACGTTCTCTAAACGAATCATAAGTTCCTCCATAAATTTATCACCTAGACATGATGAGCCTTCATACGTCTCATTTGTCAAGAACTACAAATGTGAAGGCAACAAAAACATTGCCTTCACAATTAGAGTTTTAATAATCGATTGTTTCCATATATTTCATATATTTTACTACCATCAGCGCAATCTTGAATGTGATGGCGTCTTCAAAGACTCTTAAATCAAGTCCTGTACTTTTCTGCAATTTATCCAGTCGATACACCAGAGTGTTTCTATGGATATAGAGCTGTCTGGATGTTTCAGATACATTCAGACTGTTCTCAAAGAATTTGTTGATCGTTGCCAGTGTTTCTTCATCAAAATCATCCGGCGATCTTCCGTCAAAGATTTCTCTAATGAACATCTTACATAATGGAATCGGAAGCTGATAGATCAAACGTCCAATGCCCAGAGAGTTGTATGCAATGATATCTCTGTCTTCAAAGAAGATTCTTCCTACATCCAACGCCATTTTGGCTTCTTTATAGGAACGGGACACATCTTTGATCTCTCCTACAATGGTTCCGTAAGCAATGTGAACACCTTTAATGCCCTCGCCGCTTAACGTATCTCTCATGGTCTTTGCAATCTTTACAAGTTCCTCGTAGGTATCACTTAAGAGCAGCTCTTTTACAACGATTACATTTTTTTCATCTACTGCGGTAATAAAGTCTCTGGATTTTGCGCCAAACATTGCACGCACGCTTTCCATGACATTATTTTCCTTCTCACGTACAGTCTCAATGATAAATACTACACGTTTTACATCTGTCGGAATATGCAGCTTTTTCGCACGATTATAAATATCTACCAGAAGCAGATTGTCTAACAAAAGGTTCTTTACAAAGTTATCCTTGTCAAAACGCTCCTTATATGCTACCAGTAAATTCTGAATCTGGAAAGCGGAAATTTTTCCCACCATGTAAACATCATCGCTGCCGCCATTTGCCACTAAGATATATTCCAACTGTGTTTCATCATATACTTTAAAGAACTGATGACCACGGATTACCTGACTGTCTGCCGGGGAATCGATAAACGGTGCCACAACACCCTCAAAGTCTTCCTGTTCTTTAAATGTTGATGCCAATACTTTTCCTTCTGCATCGAGTACACACAGGTCAATTCTCGCAATGCCTTTTAACCCTTCAATTGTACTTTGCAGGATCTGATTCGAAATCATCTCTACCTTTCCCCTTCTCTTCTCTTTTTGTACAAATATAACCCCTGGTTTTTATGCAAAATATAAATAGATTATTTTGTAAACATTCCAATCTATTTTATATATTAATGCAGAATTGCAAAAAAAGAAAGTAGGTAATTTAAAATTTTTGTGCATATTTTAATATTTTTTTCATATGCTTTAAAAAATAAGTTCCGGAGGAAATTATTTTGAGTTCAAAAACAAAAATTGTCGTCCTTCACATGAAAGAATTGATCTATACAGGCATTTTTATCCTGCTTGGAATTGTATTGATCCTGCTTTTAGTCTCCATGTTCGCACCGGACGATTCTACAAAAAAAGCTCCAAAGGCAGAGACAAAACAAGAGGCGCTGCTGGAAGCGCCTCTTATCAATCTCTATCAATCTTAGAATTCAAATACTGCTACACCGTATGGTGGAAGCGGATAGGAGAATGAGAATGGCTGATTGTCACATTCACCTTTTGCTGATTTGTAAACAAGCTCTCTGTTTTCCACGATATCATTTCCGCCAAATTTTTCATCATGGCTGTTAAGAATTAGTTTGTACTGTTTTCTTCGAGGTACACCTACACGGTAATCTTCTCTTGCCATTGGTGTAAAGTTCATTACGAACAGTAAGCTCTTCTTTTTCTTTTCATCATAGCGCACAAAGCTGAAGATACTTCTGTCAGCATCATCCGGATTGATCCACTGGAATCCGTCATAGCTGCGGTCAAGTGAATACAGACATGGATGCTTTTTGTAAATATGAAGTAATTCTTTTACCCAGCCCTGCATCTGCTGATGCTTTTCTTCACTAAGCAGGTACCAGTCAAGCTCTCTTGCTTCGCTCCATTCCTGATACTGTGCAAATTCCTGACCCATGAATAAAAGCTTCTTACCTGGATGTCCCATCATGAATGCATATCCGGCTTTTAAGTTCGCAAACTTGTCATCCGGATATCCTGGCATCTTGTTGATCATAGAGCATTTCAAATGAACAACTTCATCATGAGAAAGCACCAGGATATAATTTTCGCTTGTCATATAGCTTGCAGCGAAAGTCATCTTATTATGATTGTGTTTTCTGAAATATGGATCCAACTTCATATATTCCAGGAAGTCATGCATCCATCCCATGTTCCATTTATAAGAGAATCCAAGACCATCATTTTCAGGCTTATCTGTAACCTTTGGCCATGCAGTAGATTCTTCTGCAATCATCATAGTTCCCGGATATTTTCCAAGGAGACAGGAATTTAAGTGTTTGAAAAATTCGATTGCTTCAAGGTTATTATTTCCGCCATATTTGTTTGCTACCCACTGGCCGTCAGATTTACCGTAATCTAAGTAGAGCATAGAAGCTACCGCGTCTACACGAAGACCATCAATGTGATATTCTTCCATCCAGTAGAGTGCGTTGGAAATTAAGAAGTTCTTTACTTCGTTCATTTCATAGTTAAAGATCTTTGTACCCCAGTCAGGATGTTCTCCCTTTCTTGGATCCGGATATTCATAAAGCGGTGCTCCGTCGAAGTTTGCAAGACCATGGGCATCTCTTGGGAAATGCGCCGGTACCCAGTCAAGGATTACACCAATCTTATTTTTATGAAGGGCATCGATCAGTTTTTTAAACTGCTTTGGTGTTCCGTAGCGGGATGTTGGTGCAAAGTAGCCTGTTACCTGATATCCCCAGGAACCATCAAATGGATGTTCTGCAATACCCATAAGTTCTACATGAGTATAGCCCATTTCTTTTACATATTTTACAAGTTCTTCTGCCAGCTCTTCATAGCTGTAAAATCCTGTTTCACCTTCTTCATGTGGATGTCTCTTCCATGATCCTAAATGCACTTCATAAATGGAAAGCGGCATTTTTTCTGTATCTTTTTCCGCTCTTGCTTCCATCCATTTTGCATCTTTCCATTTGTAGCTGATATCAGCAACTTTTGATGCTGTGCCCGGACGCATTTCTGCATGGAATCCGTATGGGTCACATTTGTAATGGAGATTTCCATCTGCACCATGGATCAAATACTTGTAGGTTGTCCCCTCCAGCACACCTGGAACAAAGAGTTCATAAATTCCAAGCGGCTCCAGTCTGGTCATTTCGTGGTCTTTTCCGTCCCAGTTGTTGAACTCACCGATTACTTTTACGGACTTTGCACGCGGAGCCCATACTGCAAAATAGGTTCCTGCCACACCGTCTTTTTCTGTCAGATGAGCACCCAGCTTTTTGTAGATCTCGTAATGGTTCCCCTGCCCAAACAGATACTGATCCCAATCCGTTACTTTACAAGTCATCTCTGCCGGCTTGCTTTCTGTTTTCTTTTTGGCTGCCATAATAACATCCCCCTAAAAAATATATTTTATCGTTTTACCCTCTAAATGAAATTCCAGATTCAGTCAGTTGGTCTTAATAATCAAAATCTTCTTCCAGAAGCAGCTTATTGCCATCTTCATCGATTCGTTTCTTCGACAGTCTTGCAAACAATCCTTTGCTCTTCTTTTCCGCATGAGCAATGGCATCATCTACAAATTCTTTTACCTCTGCGACATTCACCACATGATCTGAAGTCTGTCTCACACCGATACAATCATAAAGAGCAAGCACCGCCATCTCGTCAAAGTAATATTCCTGTTCCTCTGCGTAGGACTTACCGAATGCTACCAGCTCATCATTTGAGAAGATTGGAATATCAATGGAACGATTGAATTTCACTGCAAAATGCTGGTTCTTTTCCATCAGTCTTGAGATTTCTTCCTGATCATCCTCCAAAATCACAAGAAGTCCGCCAGTAGTACCTTCCATAGCAATAGAAAGCTTTTCTACAATATCGTCATTCAGGCTTCCAGCACGTTCAATAATCAGTGCACCGCCGCCAAGCTTCTTCAATACATCCTCCGGATTCTTTTTATTTAATCCGTCACCTGTTACCTTGGCAAGCTTACCACCCTTTGTCTTGCGCTGTTTCTGAATGGCTTTTACAATATCGATGGCAAGGGTCGTTTTTCCATTGCCCGGATGTCCGGTAATGATTAAGTTTCCTGTAATGGAATTCTCTCTTCCGGCATAGGCGCCATCCTCACCTAACAGAGTAACTAACTGCTTTTTCATACCGTTTACAGAGGTAAAATAAGCAAAAATCTTTTCCTGCTCTTCAGTCAGATATTTTCCTGATGTTTCAAACGGTGTCATTTCCACGGCAAGTGCCCGTTCAATGGCATCCAGCATGGAGGCTGTATTCTGACTTACCGTTTCTTTTTCCGCCGGCTCTTCTTCCACACTTTCCTCTGCTACTGCTTCTTCCACTGGCTCTGCCTCTTCCCTCTTTGGTTCTTCCAAAGCAGCTTCCAGAGCTTCTGCAAGGTCAATATCCATCGGAAGATCATCTTCCAGAGTTTCCGGCTCTTCCTGAACATCCTTCGGTGTTCTTGGAATGAAATCTTCTAAAATACCAGTGATCTCTCCAGTTTCATAAAGAACTGCTTCTTTCTTTTCACTGGATTTTTCCATCTTTTCTCTGGCCTGACGTTTTTTCTCTTCCCAGGCTTCCAAGATTTCTTCGATGGTCATCTGACCGGTGATCTGTTTTTCTAAAATATTTTCTTCGCCGATTGCAAGGGAAATCTGTCCGTCTTCCTCGGTACGGAGCATTTCTTCCATCTTGCGTTCCTGCGGAACCGACACATATTTTAAAATTTCTGTTTTTAATTCTGCAGTTTCTGAAAGAGACTGCTTTTCTGATTCAGCTGTTTTTCCCACAACAGACTCTTCTGCTGCGGCTGTTTTTTCTTCAACAATTGCTGCTTCTGTTTCTTCTGCTGCTCTTGGGATTACAACTTCTTTCACAGGAATAAACTCCTGTGTATCTGCTTTCTCATGGATTTCTTCTGTTTCCGCTCCGGAAGCTTCCTCTGCCGGTTCTTCCACCACTGCATCCTCTGATGCATCAGTCTCTTCGCTCTCTGGCAATTCTTCTGCCGTTTCCTCCACAGATTCAGTTTCACCCCGTGTTTCTTCTTCCACCTGTGCAAGAATCATCTGAAGTCCTTTTGCAAGCTCTTCCTGTAAGTTCATCGTACTGAACTTATTTGTGTTGATTTCAGATACCTTCGGCGTATCGTCTTCTTCTGTTCCTGGCACTTCGACTGGTTCTTTCACTGATGCAGGAACAGTTTCTTCTTTTTCAGACTCTGCAGATGCAGTTTCTTCAGCTTCTTCTTTTTCAGCAAAAGTCTCTTCGTCCGCTTCTTCGTCTGTACCAGCAGCTTCTGCTTCCAGATAATCATAGCGGTGTTCAAATTTTTCCTGCTGGGATGCAGTAAGTTGCTGATATTTCATTTTCAGTTCCATGGCTTTGGCAACATATTCACCCTCACTGAACCACAGAATCAGCTCATCACATTCCTCGATGCAGCGGTCGATCTGTCCTGCTTCTTCATACAGGCAGGCCAGCTCATAGGACCATCTTTCCTCATATTCATGGCTCTTATATTCTTCCAGAATGGTAATCTGGTCTGCAACAGAAGAGCCTCTTTCTCTGTAAATCTGATACTTCAAAATATATCTGCCAAGATCATGAGGAGCAATTCTTACAAATTCTTTGTAAAGATCGATGGCTTCCTCAAAATCATGCATTTTCGTTGCCACTTCTGCCATGCGATATACAACTCTTCGTCCGATCGGGGAACGGTCATATACCATATTTAAGATTTCGTAGCAATCTTCTAATCGTTCATTTGCTTCGTAGATGTCAGCGATCATATTCAATGTAGTCACACTTTTTACTTTTCGCCAGTCAATACCATCCGCGATTTTGGCAGCAGTTACATAGTCTTTTTTTGCTGCCAATTTTTCTATCTGAGCAAGTTTTACCTTGTATTCGTATTTATCCAAAAGAGTTCACCTCGTATAAATCTTCCGTATTTTCGTTGATTTTTCATAAAATCCCCGTAATTCTACTACATTTCAGTTTATCATAGATCCACTTCTGAGACAAGCAAATTGTCCCGGGAGATTTATAAGAAATTGAAGGTCTCCTGTTCGTATTCCAAAGCAGAATATTCCAGTTCCTTTTCTTCTGTCTGACTGCGGTAATCTACCACAACCGTCTGCTGTCTGCCATCGATCAGCTTCTGTCCAAGGATATAGTTCACCTCAAAATGACCGGTAATGGCAGGTGTGGCACCGCGGGCAGGAACGATCAGCTGTACATTGTTAGATTTTAACAGTTTAAAGATCGGTTCCCAGATATAAACGTCTTTCGCAGCACCAAACGGGTTATCAATGAAAATAACTTTCTTTAATTCCAGAGGATCTGCATTTCCGGAATTGATGCTGGAAATATAATTGATGATTGCAACCAGGAACTGAATATAAATTCCCTGTGACTGCCCTGTACTTCCCACCGCTTCCTCGTATTTCAAATAGCGGCTCTGCTCTTTCATTCTTTCACGTTTATAGAGCGTCAGACGTATCGTATCCATATTCGTTACAATGACAGAAAACAGGCGTTTAAATGCCAATTGATTTCGAATGAAGCCAAGTCTCTCTGCCTGCGTCTCAAAATTTTCCACCTGACGGATAATGCTGTCAATGTATTCTGACATCGCATTGCCATACAGTTCTTCTTTAATATATGGAATCTGCAAAGTGATCATAGAGATCATCTGTCCATCCATAGAGATTTTGGAAAGTTTCTGCAAACGGTCCAGTTCTTCCTTGATATTTAAGCAGTTCTGTAAGCACTGTGTCTCGAACTGATCCTTTAATTCCTGAAGAGAATCCATATCCTTGCCAATGCGGTTCTTTTCAAGTTCCAGACATTCTGTCACAGATTTTAGGGAATCCATCTGTTCTTTGATCTGTGTCTCATTTTCAGGGGCAGTCAGATTCTTCTTAATTTCTTCTGACAGCTCATAAGCCCCCATTTTTTCCAGAGTTGCAGTTAAGAGCTGTTTTTCTTTTTCCACCTCATCCAGTCTCTTGGATTCTTCTTTGACAATCTTTTCGTATGCCTGGCGAAGATCTTCATACTGCTCTTTTAACGACATTCCCGTCTCCAGACACTCTGTAATATTCTCCGGTGTAATACCGGCACTCTTCATCATACGCTCCATATCCTGGGCCATGGCCTTCAATGCATAGCACTGTTCTTCCAGCTCACGCATCTGTTTTTCATCCGCTTTGCTTTCCGCTTCCAGTACCTTTAACTGTTCTTTCTGGCGTGCCGCGAACAGTTCCAGCTGTCCTTCCGGAATATCCAGTTCTTCCAGCGGTCCATAAGTTTCTTCCGCCATCTGTTTTGCATGCTGAATGCTTCCCATGGTCTTATGAAGACTCACTTCCAAAGCCTTCTTTTCATTTTCCAGAACAATCTGTCTGTTCTGAATTTCGAAGACTTCTTTTTTCAGTACCAGCATTTTTTCCATGTCCGTTCGGACACAGCCGGTCGCTCTTTCTTTTTCAGCCATTTCTTCCAGAGAATGTCCAAGAAGCTGCAACTGCTCTTTTTGCTGTTCCATTGCCTTTTCAAAGGAACCTGCCAGCTTCTGCTTATCCAGAATATCTGTATTTTTCTGCTCATAAGCAGTTTTCTTTCCTAAAAATGCAGTTTCTAATTCTTTTCTGTCCAGTCCGGTGGCAGGATAGGCCTGGTCAGTGACATAGGTCTTAAAAATATCCCAGCTTTCCAGCACACGTTTTAATTCCTGACGTTTTGTATCAAGACTATGTTCTGCTCCCTCTAAGCTTTCTGTCACATTCAGAGAAGCTCTATGAGCATTTTCCAAAGCTGCTTTTGTCTCATTCAGTTTTCTGCGGGCAAAGGTGCTTTCTTCTTCCAGCGAATTTCTCCGGCACTCCAACTCGTAGATCATCTGCATGTTTTCCAAATGAGCTTTTGCATCTTTTAAGGACTGTTCTGATTCTGTAAGCTCGGTACGAAGGGATTCTTCCTGTTCTGTAAGAGTACGCATTTTTAACGAATTCTCTTCCCGTTCCATCTGAAGCTGTTTCCACTGTGCCTTTAACGTATCATAAGATGCCTGCTTTGGTTCGTAGTCTGTGCGCTGCTGCAAAAACATCTGAACAAAATTGTAATCCTGCTTTAAAACACGCTCTTTCTCATATTCTTTTGCAAAGACAGTTTCCAATTGTGCAAGACGTTCTTTGATCTTGGTTTTATCCAGAGTTCTGCCTATGAAGATCATCGTTCCTTCCTCTGTCAGCTCTTTTTCACGCTCTAAGGCTTTCAGAGAAACAATCGGGATCAAAACATCGCCAAAATCTTTTTCTCTTAATTTACGGTCAGATGCAATTGTCTCTAAATCTGCATCTGTTACTACTGCATACGGAAGCATTGGATAACGTTCCAGTAAGCTCTCACGCACATCCCCGGACTTTTCTCTTAAATAGTCATAGCCGGAAACAGCTCGCTCATCGTAGTATCTTGCCACATCCTCTAAAAATGCAGAGACTTCCCCCGGAAACGGTACAGAAATCCCATCTGCCAGCGCTGCTAATTTGGCCTGCAGACTCTTTTTCTCTTCCATATTTTTCTGATGGGCCAGCACCAGCTCTTTTTGCTGCTGGAATAAAATATTTTCTACGGATTCGTAGGTGCCTCCATAGATTCCAATGAGCTGATCCATCCGCTCTGTCAGCTTGCTTTGCTTTCCAAGCTCTTTATTTAAGGACTCTAGCTCTGAAGTGATTCTTCGTTCTTCCTTCTGAAGGTTACGGTTCTGCAGTTCTGCTCCATAGAGTTCTTTTGCACACTGCTCTAGGCGCAGGGCTGTCTGACGTTTCTGTTTTTCCAGGGCTGCATATTCTTTTTCCGCCTTTTCACACTGCCCCTTCATATCAGAGAAGAACAGAACGCTTTCCTGACGGGAAAGGTTATGAATCTGATCATTTAACTTCTGTTTTTCTTCCTCAATCTTTTTGATACTGTTTTCCAGGACTTCGGCTTTGATTGCCTGTTTTCTTTCCTCAGTTTCCAGCTCTGCCAGTTCCTTTTCAAGAGCTGCTGTCCCTTCCTGAAGCTCTGTAATCAGGTTTGCCAGCTCTTTCTGGTCCTGTTCCACATAAGATTTCCATTCATTCGCCATGGCAAATAAATCTTCTTCCAGTGTTTCACTGCCGCTAAGAATTGCTTCCACTGCTTTTTTCGCTGCAAGATATTCTTTTTCGTATTCAATATAATTTAAGTAGTAATTGTCACATTCACGTTCTTCCAGCCCGGCACGCTTCTTTACACTGATGCCGGCAACTTCTTCGATATCTTTTCGCTTCTCCTTTTCTTCTGCTTCCAGTTTTTTCAGCTGCTGTTCCTTTTTCTGAATGCCTGCAATATCAATCTGACGGGATACTTCCATCTTCTGCTTTGCCAGAGTTTCTGCCTTTTCAGTCAGCGCCTCATGAGCATGTTCCTTCTGAAGACGTCGTTTTAAAGTCGTATTGTAGGTCTTTACAAGCTGATCTTCCAGTCCCTGCTTTTTAAAATACATTCCCTGAAGGCTTCCTACACGGGATGCGAATTCCGATAAAAGCTCAATCTGACGGTCATAATAATGAATTTCATTCTTTTTCTGGGACAGCAAAACAAGCTGGTCTTTTAAGTCCAGCAAAGTATTTGCCATTTCACCGGATTCACGGTCAGTCCCCGTTTTATGATAAAATGACTTCTCAATGATCTCTTCGATCAATAAATCTTCTACAACTTTTCGCGTAGTTCGGTAGTTTGTCTCAAAATAGGTACGCACGTGGCCTTCTGTTTTGTTGATCCCGCGAATGATTTCCCATTCACTTTCAAACAGTCCGTACTGACTGATAAATCTCTGATAATCTCCCTTGCGGTCAAAGATTTTTACTTCTACATGAAAATCCTTCTTCTCTAATTCCTGCAAATAGGAACGGAGTCCAAGGTAAGTAATGCGTTCCTTTCCGTTTGATAACGGCAGATTTTTCAAATCATTGTCATTAAACTGACGATAAAAAATACAATAGTTAAAATAGTCGATGGCTGCTCTGTCTGCGGAAACTTCCCCTTCTTCTCCTGCACTTCCTCTAGCCTTTCTTGCACAAAAGCCAGTGGTCATGTACTGAAAACCGTTCTTTACATGGCATGGATTTAACTTCCACTCAATCATGGAATGAATGGTCGTATTTCCATTTCCGGAACGGAATAATTTCTCAATCGGCTGTTTTTCATCCAACGTACAATTTGGAATCAGGTTCTGTAAAAGCAACAGCATGAGCACACTTTTTCCGCCGCCGTTTGCCAGGTCGTAAATCGTATTTTTTCCGGAAAAGCGCATGACAAAATCATCATAATACTGAGTGCCGAAATTGTATTTTACATTGTTCACACGAATTCTGTTAATATGCGGCATTAGCTTTCTTCCTTTCCGTTCAATAATTCATAGAGTCTTCCCTGATGCTCCGTGTAGTAATTTTCGATGAGTGCACGGAAACGCTCCGTCGGATAATATCTCTCTTCCGCCTCCAGGAGAAGTCTCTGATTTACCATGAAATTTACTACCATTTTCACATAACCGATCTTAGAGTTTCTGGCCGCTCTTCGAACGGTAGATTCTTCCGTCGTAATCATCGGCAGATCTTCCCACATAAGTGCCAATGTTCTAAAGGAGTTTTCCTCAATTTCACTAAGTACCAGCACTTCAATCTGCGAAATCACTGCTGCCAATCCCTGATCCACCGCGCGAATCACATCATCAATCTTGACATATTCAATATAGCTGTAGGTTGCAGAATCCTGATAAAACTGCATCATGATCGTGTAAATAATGTAATAGCAAAGATACAGTTCGCGGTTCAAACGCACGCCAATAGCCTTCTTTAATTCCTCATTTGTAAATCCAAACACTCTATTGTGCTCTCCGCTTGTCATATATAAATGATTCTGATATTCATAAATGCTAAGTCCTAACTTCTTTGCAATCATAGAGGTCAGGCGGTAAACTTCCGAATTAGAAATATATTCTTCATAGAGCACCGGATTTTCTTCTCCCTGGATCAGATCTGATATCAGTTCCAATGCTTTTTCTAAATTTCTGTTTTCCACCGTTTAATTTCCCCTCTCTATCAGTAAATTTGTGACAGACATCTTTTCTCCCAGAAGCAGTTCTTCCTCCGGCAGCATGGTCAGTGTCATGTCCACCTCTTCGTATTCTTTATGTTCTTCTAAAAAGACTTTCACAGCCTCTTCTAAAAATGTATCCGGTTTTTCTATCATTTTTCGCACATTGTACTCTTTTTTCTGTGCCAAATGTACTAAAAATGAATAATAATCCGCATTGCGGACCACCTGTTCCCCCAGCTGAAACAGTAACTGTTCCTGCCATTCTTTCAATGTAAAGGATTCCTTACGTTCCAATGTCTGCAAAAGGTTCTCAAAGAGCAGAATATAATTTTTCTGAATTCTCGCATCTTCGATCTCATCCTCATAAATATAGATCTGTTCTTCCCCTTCAGACACCGCTTCTGCGTTTTCCGTTTTTTCCGGACTTACCATCAGTAAATCTTCCAATCGTCCCAAGGTTAAGGTCTTGCCTGGATGAACATCAAATAACGGCATGACCAGCGCTTCCAGCAAATCTGCGCGGTCACGCTCCATCAGACGCTGTCCCATACGTTTAAAATCCAGGGAACGCTTCAGGGCTGCAAATTTTGACTTTGCCACCAGTTCTCCCACCTTCTTTTGCAGAACCGTACATGCCCCCAAAAGCTCACTGTGTCTTGCAATCGCTTTTTTCAATTCCAGTTCCAGCTGATAAATTTCATCAATCGCCTGATAATAACGGCTCTGATAGTCTCCTTGTGCGCCATCGCTTTCTGCACGCTCAAGCGCTTTATGAATCAGGTCACTGTTTCTTACAAAAAGCTTCTGTTCTTCCTTAAACCAGCGCATGGTGCTTCCCATGAATTTTTCAAAAGCTTCCACACCTGCAAATACGTCATAGCTTAAGATTCCAAGCACTTCGTTTTTCTGACGCATCAGACGTCCCACTTCATTGTTGATGCGCTTTGCCACCTCTGTGCCGCCACGGAAATTCTGGGTGCTGATCAGCTTTTCAAGCAGAAGCTGCTCCACATTGATGGTGCTTTCGTCCTTAATTTCCTTGGTATCCAGATAAAATTCAATGGCATCAGAAGTAATATAATAATAGACTACCCCGTCCTCGATCTTGCTGTCCATAAAACGGCTGCGCATGGTCTTACGTTTATGGTCCGTCGGGTCGTAGTAGTCAAAACTAAAAGGTTTCCCTTCATTTTTCAATTTATCAAAAAGAAAAGCAATCAGATCCTGCTCTTCCTCTCTTTCCAGTTCCAGATCAAAATCCCTTTTTAAAAGCTCTTTTAAAAAGGCATAGTATTCCTGATAAGTCACGTCCTTTTCCTTGAAATTATTCTCTTCAATGAAAAATCGAATGACTGCCAACGTAATATAACCCATATCCAAGCAGGCGAACTGTCCGTCCCTGTACTGTGCCAGGGACGTTTCAGCCAGTCTGAAATATGGGTAGTATTTTTTCATATTTTTAATTCTGTCAGAATGCTCCTCTATAATTTCACGAAGCATAGTTGTCTGGTTTGTCATAAATACCTACACATCCAGTTTTTTTGTACATGCAATTCCTAAAGCGCCTTCCCCTACATGGCAGGAAATGCTTAAAGATAACGGATCCATGATAATTTCATCGTAATTCGGGAATGTCTCCTCTAAAAGCGCTTTCATTTCGAGAGCCGCTTCATAAGTACAGGTGTATGCAATATCAAAATGTACTTCTTCGCTGTTGCCATCAAACATTTCATCAATGTCTTTTTTCAAAGCTTCGATCATGATATGTTTTGCCTGGTTCATAGTTCTTGCTTTTGCGTAAGAATCCAGTTTTTTTCCATGAATCTGAAGCACTGGTTTAATCTTCAATAAAGTGCCAAGCGCCGCAGCGGCCGGAGTGACTCTTCCGCCCTTTTTCAAATGTTTCAAAGTCGCAACTGTGATATAAATACTGGAATCCATTTTTGTTCTTTCCAGATATTCCAGAATTTCTTTTGTATCCTTCCCAAGCTCAATCATTTTCATGGCATCATGCATGGAACGTTTCAATGGCACTGAAATTCTCTGATTATCAATGACATGAACCCGTCCATCATACTCCTGCGCAAGCATCGCAGCTGTCTGACAGGTTCCTGATAATCCGCTGGACATCGGAAAATAAAGAAGCTCATCGTAGCTTTCTAAAATCTTGTCCCACAGATTCATGATGCTTCCCGGAGATGGCTGGGAAGTACTCACATCCGCATCCTTGTTCAAAGCTTCAAAAAAATCTTCTCTTGTAAGATTTACACCCTCAAAATATTCTTTTCCGTCGATATAAAATGGCATTGGTATCAAATAGATACCTGCTGCATCGGCTTCACTTTGTGTATAACCGCTGTTACTGTCTGTAACAATCGCAATTTTACTCATTTCTTATCCTTCTTTCCCGTTTTATTCCAAAACTCCCCCGGCACGTTCTCATCAAACATCACAATCCAATGAGGTTAACTTATATTATATCAATATTCCCTCCGTTGTACAAGTAAAGCCCATGACATTTTTCCTGCCATGGGCTCCTTTTATTTTTTCATTTTCGGTTTAAAAATAATGCTTGCAAGATAGCCAAAGATTAACGCTGCACTGATACCTGCGGCACTGGCAGTAAATCCGCCTCTAAAGATTCCAAGAAATCCATCCTTATCAATAGCCTCCTGCATTCCCTTCCACAGCGTGTTGCCAAATCCCAGCAAAGGTACAGTCGCTCCCGCCCCAGCAAATTCTGTAAAAGGCTCATAAATTCCTAAAAATCCAAGCACTGCTCCGCTGCATACGAGAAGTACCATGATTCTTCCCGGCAGAAGCTTTGTTTTCTCCATCAAAATCTGTACAAGGGCGCAGATAATACCGCCCACAATAAATGCTTTTAAATAATCCATAGAAAAACTCCACATCCTATTTTTATGAGAATTGCTTCGCTTTCTCACTATTTCTAATAGGATGTGGAGTTTTAAGTTTCATTATTCATAAAAATATGTGTGTTTGCACATTTATTACATGCTGACACGTTCTGCAATCTCAGCCATCTTCGCCTGATTCAGACGAGTATCTCCATGTACACGACTATAAGATAAGTATCCGTTCATACGATCAATCTTTGTTAAATTCTTAGATCCACATTTCGGACATACATCCATTTCCAGTTCCTGGTGTCCGCAGTCATCACAGTAAGCAAGGGATAAGTTAACACCTTCATAATATCCCAATTCCATAGCTCTCCTGATCAGGGTGCGGATCGCATCCTTATTATATCCGATTGGGTATCTTACATACTGAATCTTACCGCCATTACAAAGTTCCCAGAAGCGTCCTTCGCAGTCCTGTTTTTCAATCGGAGTCATCTGTTCCGTTACGTGACAATGAAAGCTATTACTTACATATGGTCTGTCAGAAACATCTTCGATAATACCATATTTTTTACGGAACTGTTCAATCTGAAGGCCGCATAAGCTTTCTGCCGGTGTCCCGTAAATCGCATAGAGGTTTCCGTCTTCTTCCTTGAACTGAGTAATCTTTTTATTAATATACTCCAAAACATCTAAAGCAAACTGTCCGTCTTCACGGATAGATTTACCATTATAAAGCTCCTGTAACTCATTTAATGCTGTGATTCCAAAGGAAGCAGTTGCCGCTTTTAATAACGGTTTGATTTTTTCATGCGGCTGCAAATGACCGCCATAGAAACCTCCTTCGCAATATGCCAATGGGTTTGTGGATGCACGCATTTCTCCCAGATATTCATAAGTACGAATATGAAGGTGACGAATCATTTCCAGATAATAATCCAGCACTTCGTAGAAGTCTCTGTTTTCAGAGCGGGATTTTGCCAAGATCATCGGAAGATGCAAGCTTACCGCACCAATATTGAAACGTCCTACGAATACAGGTACATCATTTTCATCCGCTGGATGCATACCGCCTCTTTCATACCAAGGACTTAAGAATGCACGGCATCCCATTGGACTGATAACTTTTTTATAACGTTTGTACATGCTTGCAATATAGCCTTTACCACTCATAGAGAGCCAGTCAGGATACATTGTTTTAGAAGAACAGTCAACACCTTCTTCAAATACGTCCTCGCAGCATTTTCCTGGTCCATGAATCTCTTCATCATATAAGAATACGATTTTCGGGAATAATACCGGTTTTTTATTTCCATCTTTTCCCTGTCCTTTTTTATGAACCTGAAGAAGGGAAATATTGCACATTTTTTCAAAACGTTCTGTACCAAGGCCCAGAGTCACTGTTACGAATGGATAGTCTCCGCGGGAAGAGCCAACTGTATTTAATTTATATTCAATTCCCTGCCATCCCTGATCGAAATCACGTCTTACCTTGCTCATGGCATAGTTTTCTGCTTTTTCATCCAGACCTGTCCAGGAAGGATCCGCAAACAGTTTGAACTCTTCTTTATATTTTACATAGCTCTTTTCCGCATATGGAGCTAAGATTTTATCTACTTCAGGAACAGTAAAACCACCATACTGCTGAGCCGCAGTACTTAAGATAATATCGCCCATAACGTCAAAGGCAGTATCCAGTGTCTTTGGCTCGTTATACCAGACATTTCCCATTTCAAATCCGTTCTTAAGCACATTTCCCACATCGAACAGGCAGCAGTTCATCGTATCAAGACGCGCAGACTGGTCATGAATATAGATATAACCATCGCGGCATGCCTGAAGCTCGTTGCGGTTCATAAAGAATTTGCGATATAACTCCTTATTTAATTCGTTAAAGATCAGACTTCGTTTTGTAGCGACTAATGCACTGTCCGTATTGGCATTGCTCTTATCGCCGATATAACGGATGGACTGACTCTTTGTATAAACGTCGTCCATCATATGCACAAAATCTTTTTTATAGTTACGATAGTCACGATAGCTTTTTGCTACTGCCGGATTTACCTGCTCCAAGGCTCCTTCTACAATATTATGCATATCCTGAATATCAATGTTTTCTTTTCCTAAGGATTCTGCCTTAGAGAAAGCGAAATCGCAAATACGGCGCTTTTCATCTTCTGTAAATTCATACAGAATACGGCTTGCAGATTTGTTTACTGCATTGATAATCTTTTCGACGTTGAACTTTTCTCTTGTCCCGTCTTTTTTAATTACATAAATCATCTAATTCCCCCTACCACAATATCTTGTTTATCAATATAAAAAATCCACTTCTAAACCTCAAAATGTAGTTCCAGTATAGTTCATCGCATTTCCTTTTTCAAGGCATATTCCCAGTTTCTCTCTTTTTCGTGAATTTGCACAAGATAATGCGGTACCTTTATGTACTATCCTACTACATCTTGTACAAAGTTATGGAAACCAGCCTCTTAGCACACAAAAAGAAGGATTTCTCCTTCTTTTTGAAAAAAAATACTGTTTTTCTGAAAAACTCTGTTCTTTATTTCATAAAACGATCAATGGCTTCTGTCAATTCCTCAATGGCTTTATGGTCTCCAGATTCTACCGCATCCACCATACAATGTTCGATATGATCTTTTAAAATGACCTTACCGGTATTATTGATCGCTGACTTTACTGCTGATAACTGAATCAGAACTTCGCTGCAGTCTCTTCCATCTTCTACCATACGCTTAATAGATTCCAGATGGCCGATTGCTCTGGACAGGCGATTTAATACCGCTTTGGTATTTGTATGGGTATGTCCATGACAATGTTCATGTTCGTGGCTATGCTCATGAGTATGTTCATGGTGAGTATGCTCATAAACTGTTCCATCCTCTGCGATATGTGTATGCTTATCTTTCATGTTTTTTTCCTCACCCATGTCATTTCCGCTTTCTATTATTTTACTTCTCTACCCTGCTGAAGTTTTAATAAATGCAGTATAACATTGTTTCTCTTTTTTCACAATCCGCCCCGGGGGATTTTCAAAGTAAAATTTTTCCGTAAGGAATCTGATATCTTTCCAGAATGCGAAGTTCTCTTTTATGGCAGGAAAACAAAAACACCTGTCGGTCTCCTTCTGAAAGATATAACAGCAATCTCTCTAATCGTTTATCGTCAAAATATACAAAAGCATCATCAAACATGAGTGGCAGCCCGTCGTCCCCCAGAAACAAATCCTGAAGACCAATGCGAAGCGCCAGATACACCTGATCCTGACAGCCGGTACTGAGTTGAAACAGTTTTACGCTTCTATTTCCATCCCAGACAGATGGTTCTTCGTTTTCATTCAACAAAAGCTTCTCATATTTTCCTTTCGTCATCTTCTTTAATGCTTCGGAAGATTTCATAAGCAGCTGTTCCATCACTTCTTCTTTTCGAAGCATTGACAGTTGACGGATTCTGTCCATAGCCAGTTCAATGGCTTTTATCTCTTCATCTTTTGACTGTTCATGCAATTTTTCATAAAAAGAATCTTTTTCTAAAAGAAGTTCTTCCTGCTGGCTCTCTTTTTCACCGAGAAGCTCCCGCAGAAAACTGATCTTTTCTTCTATTTTTAATAACTCTTCGCGTTTGCGCTGCTTCTCTTCCCTTATGCGTCTGCCAAAAAGCAATCGCCGGAACCATTCCATGATTCTCGCAAAGAGTCCTCGAATCTCTTCTTTTTCCACCTCCGCATCAGCTTTTACTTTCTTGTCTGTCACATCCTTCAGCTGTGCCTGACATGTAACAATTTCCTTTTCTGTCAGCTCCAGTCTGGCATCAATTTTTGCAATCTCTGCCATAACTTCTGCCGCCCGCTTCTTTTTCTGCTGTTCCAACGTTTTTTTCCTATTCTCCAGAATGTTCAGCGCCTTTACTACATCCGTAGCATGGCTTCCCGCTTCTTGTACACTGGCGATATAATTTTTCAGATAGCTGTAAATAATCTCCTGCGGTTTCATTTTCAACTGTCCCACCGCCGCAGTATTAAAGAAAAGCTCAGCATTCATATCCCCTAAGAGCATTTCCAAATCGCCCTGTTCCACCGACAGCTCTTCTCCGTCCGTTTCACAGATCAGACGAGCTGATTTTTCATTATGGTAAAAATTTCTTTCCAAAGAAAAAATCTTTCCGCCAGTCTCAAACTTTAAACTACCCTCATACCATGTTTTATTTTCCCATGGCTGATAAGTGCTGTAAGTATCATTTTTTGCTGCACGTCCCCTTCCTTTTTCAAGGCCAAAGAGCAATGCTCCGATGGCGTGATAGATGGTCGTCTTTCCCGTCTCATTCGGTCCATAGATGACATTGATCCCATCCTCAAACTGAAAGTTTTCGCCGGAAAATTTACCGAAATTCTTTAAATTCAGTTCTTTGATTTTCATACACCTAGCGCCTCCAGAATCGCATCCGTACCATAAGCAAGAGCTTTCTTTTCCAGCGTCTCTTCGCAGCCATCAAAAGAAGAAATGTATTTTTGCAGCAGCCTGCCTTCAAATTCTATGCCAAGCTGTACATAATCATAGAATTTCTCTGTCTTATCCACAATCGCCCTGATGTTTCCCGTACTTTTCAACTTTTCTTCCATGATTTCCAGTGAAGCATGGCGTTTTCCGGTGATAATAATATCATAAATGTTATCTTCGCCAAGTTCTGTGACTTTTTCACGAACTCTTCTGCAAATACTTCCCATGGTATCTTCTGTAGTAAGTTCCAGATTCAATGTACAGTATTCCCTTTTGGCAAAAGGGACCAGCGCAACCTGATTTTTCCCATCCTTTACTTCCAGTCTTACAAATCCATGAGTTCCATAGCAGGTATGGTCGGTCGGTTCCAGGCTTCCTGCCATTACCGCACGGCCCGGCAGGATCATCCCTGGCTTATGTATATGTCCAAAAGCAATATAATCAAATCCGCTTTTGGCAAGTTTTTCTTTTGTATACGGAATGTGCTTTTCATCTCCTCCATGAGCCAACAGAATATGATAATATCCGTTATTCTCAGGCCTTACGTCATCATACAGCTTTTCCCTGATTTCTTTCTTATAATAGCTGAACCCATAAATTTCCACATTTAAATCCGGGAACTTTACGGAACTGATTTCTTCACTTTCAAAAAAATGCACATTTTCCGCCCATGGAAATCCTTTATAAAAGGAATTCGATCCGATATAATCGTGATTTCCCGCCATCAATACCACCTTTGTTTTCGTAAATGATGCAAAACGGTCATTCACCTCACGAAGTTCTCTAAGCAGCGGCGGTCTGTGAAATACATCTCCCGCAATGAGCAGCAGGTCTGCCTGCTGTATCTCTACTGCTTCCACCAGCTTTTCAAAGCTATCCCAAAGTTCTTCTTTTCTATTTTTTGCCCATGGCTCCGATCCATCGGGACTTGCTCCCAGATGAAGGTCCGCTGTATGAATGATTAACATAAAAAATACACCTCATGGTCAGTTTACCATAAGGTGTATGATTTTTCAAGAACATTTGTTCGATTTTCTATCTCTTATAAGTCACAGTTGTTTACTGTTCTTGGGAAAGGAACAACGTCACGAATATTGCCCATACCTGTTAAATACATCACGCATCTTTCAAATCCAAGACCGAAACCGGCGTGACGAGCAGAACCATATTTTCTTAAATCGAGGTAGAAGTCATAATCTTCTTTCTTAAGACCAAGTTCTTCCATACGAGTTACAAGTTTATCGTAATCGTCCTCTCTCTGGCTTCCACCGATAATTTCACCGATACCTGGTACAAGGCAGTCCATTGCTGCTACTGTCTTTCCATCTTCGTTCAGCTTCATGTAGAATGCTTTGATTTCCTTCGGATAATCTGTTACGAATACCGGACGTTTGAATACCTGTTCTGTTAAATATCTTTCGTGTTCTGTCTGTAAATCGCATCCCCAGAATACTTTATAATCAAAGTTATCATTGTTCTTTTCAAGGATTTCGATTGCTTCTGTATATGTTACATGACCGAATTCTGAGTTTAATACCCCATTCAATCTGTCAAGTAAGCCTTTGTCGATAAAGCTGTTGAAAAAGTTCATTTCTTCTGGTGCGTTTTCAAGCACATAGCGGATGACATATTTTAACATTGCTTCTGCAACTTCCATGTTATCCTGTAAATCTGCAAATGCCATTTCAGGTTCGATCATCCAGAATTCTGCAGCATGTCTTGTTGTATTAGAATTTTCTGCACGGAAAGTTGGTCCAAATGTATAGATGTTTCTGAATGCCATTGCGTAAGTTTCACCGTTTAACTGGCCGGAAACAGTCAGGTTTGTAGGTTTGTTAAAGAAGTCCTGCGAAAAATCTACTGCGCCGTCTTCTGTTTTTGGCACATTGTTTAAATCCAAAGTTGTTACCTGGAACATTTCACCAGCACCTTCACAGTCACTTCCTGTGATCAGTGGTGTGTGAACATATACAAATCCTCTTTCCTGGAAGAACTGATGGATTGCGTAAGCACATAAAGAACGCACACGGAATACTGCCTGGAAGGTGTTTGTTCTAGGACGTAAATGTGTGATGGTTCTTAAGAATTCCATGCTGTGACGTTTTTTCTGTAATGGGTAGTCTGGTGCAGATGCGCCTTCTACGAATACTTCTTCTGCCTGGATTTCGAATTTCTGTTTTGCCTGTGGTGTTGCTACTAATTTACCTTTTACAATGATTGCAGCGCCTACGTTTAATTTGCTGATTTCAGCGAAGTTTTCCATTGTATCATGGTAAACGATCTGTAATGTTTCAAAAAATGTACCATCGTTCATAACGATGAAACCGAATGTTTTAGAGTCACGGACACTGCGAACCCATCCGCCGACTTCTACAGTCTGATCAATGTATTTATCAGTATTGCGATATAACTCTTTTACTGTAACTAAGTTCATCTTTTTACTCTCCTCTTTAAATTTCAAAAATCCTCATAATTTCACAGGAAACCCTGCTTTCTCATAATTCAGTAAGTATAACGCATTTTTCCCGTAATGGCAAGGATTGGATAAAGAAAAAGTGTAAGATCTTTTCATGAATATTGATTTCCTCTTTTCCCTATGCTATACTCTCTTTCGTTGCAGGCTTATAAAACCAAGGTCGATCTTGCTTGCCGCCGGCGGTTCCCGCCGTAAAATGAACCGAGTGTTCGAGACCTTCCACTCGTAAAACAAAACTAAAGGAGAAAACTGAATATGAGAACAAAACGTGTAACATTCATCACACAGGCAGCAATGATTGCTGCCATCTACGTGGTACTGACTATATTTGTCAGCGCTTTTAATCTGGCAAGCGGCGCCATCCAGGTGCGAATTTCCGAAGCATTGACTGTGCTTCCGGCCTTTACGCCAGCGGCCATTCCAGGACTTTTTATCGGATGCTTTATCAGCAATCTGGTAAGCGGATGTCTTCCGCTGGATATTCTCTTTGGAAGTCTGGCAACTTTACTTGGAGCATGCGGAACGTATTTGCTTCGTAAGTGGAAATGGGCTGTGCCAATTCCGCCAATTCTGGCAAATGTGCTGATCGTACCATTTGTGCTGGCATATGTTTATCACATTCCGGGCGGTGTACCATACTTTATGGTAACAGTCGGCATTGGAGAAATCATTTCTTGCGGCATGCTTGGAATAATTGTTTATAACATTCTAGCCAGATACAGAAATGTGATATTCAAATAAAATACAGGTGTCCTTAATTCCAACTGTTTTAAGGACACCTGCTATCATTTTATCATTTAATTACTTCCACAAATCTGTCGAAAGCTTTCATACCTTCTTCTGTGCGCTTATAAACACCCGCACATTCCAGTACTTTTGCAAATACTTTACCAATTTCAGCCTGAACAATGCCATGGATGTTCTCTGAATTTACTTCATTTTCACTCATCCATTTTTCTGCCCAGTCTGCATGCTTCGCAAGCACTTCATCTCCGCGAATGTCAGCTCCCTGTAAAAGCGCTGTTTCCAGATCTGCCATTTCCTTTTTCAATCGTGCCGGAAGTACCGCAAGACCCATAACCTCGATCAGACCGATATTTTCTTTTTTGATATGGTGATATTCACTGTGTGGATGGTAAACCCCCATCGGATGTTCTTCTGTTGTAATGTTGTTACGAAGAACCAAATCCAGCTCCAGTAAATCCCCTCTCATTCTCGCAATCGGAGTGATGGTATTATGCGGTGTTCCATCTGTCTCACTGAAAATAAATGCCTCTTTGTCAGTGTAGCCTCTCCATGTTTTTAAAATATGGTCTGCTGCATCTGCGATTTCAGCTAAGTCTTTGCCCTGAAGACGAATTACTGACATCGGCCATTTTACGATACCCGCTGTCACATTCGGCCATTCTTTCATAACAAACATTTTTTCATATGGCGCTCTTGCCATAGCAAATGTGTAGTTACCACCCTGGAAGTGGTCATGGCTTAAAATGGAACCGCCTACGATCGGAAGATCCGCATTGGAGCCAGCTGTATAATGCGGGAATTTTTCTACAAATTCCAAAAGCTTTTCAAAGGTCGCTTTATTGATCTTCATCGGGATATGTTCCTTATTGAAGATAATGCAGTGTTCATTATAGTACACATATGGAGAATACTGTAAATAATAGTCTTCCCCGCCAAGTGTCATCGGAACGATTCGATGATTCTGTCTTGCCGGATGATTAAAATGTCCTGCATAGCCTTCATTTTCTCTGCAGAGCAGACAGCTTGGATAGCCGCTTGCCTTTGCTTTTCCGGCTTTCGCAATGTCTCTTGGGTCCTTTTCCGGTTTTGAAAGATTGATCGTGATATCAATCGGGCCATATTCTGTATCTGTCACCCATTTTTCGTCTTTTGCAATACGATCTTTACGGATGTAGTTGGTCGCCTGGCTAAATGCATAATAATAATCTGTAGCTTCCTTTGGCGATTCTGTATATTTTTCTGCAAATGTGCGCTGAACAACTGATGGAAGCGGAGTCAGCATTCCCATGATTTTTGTATCGAACAAGTCCTTCATGGTAATGGTATCTTCTTCCATAATGCCTTTTTCATGGGCAACTTTCATCAGGTCTTCCAAAATTTCATTGACAGGTCTCGCTTCTCCGTCAAAATCAGATTTTTCATAAGCATCCAGTTCAAATAATTCCAGCAGACGGTTTTTTACATAAACCTCATCCACCGTATCTACCAGCTGATTTTTAATGCCATAGCAAATCAGTTCGTCAATCAATCGATAAACCATCGTTCTACCCTCTCCTATTTTGCATAACCGTCCGGATTTGTGCTCTGCCATCTCCATGCGTCTGCACACATTTCATCGATGCCATATTTTGCAACCCAGCCTAATTCTTCTTTTGCCTTCTGTGGATCACAGTAGCATGTTGCGATATCGCCTTCTCTGCGGGCTTTGATCTCGTAAGGAATTGCATGACCGCAAGCCTTCTCAAATGCCGCTACCACCTGAAGTACGCTGTAACCATTACCTGTTCCTAAGTTGTAAACCTCTACGCCTGGTTTTTCACGAAGCTTTTCGATAGCTTTTACGTGTCCTGCAGCCAGGTCTACTACATGGATATAATCTCTGACACCTGTTCCGTCCGGTGTGTCATAATCATTGCCAAATACACCCAAACATGGTCTCTTTCCAACTGCTACCTGAGCTACATATGGAAGAAGGTTGTTTGGAATTCCTTTTGGATCTTCACCGATCATACCACTCTTGTGCGCACCGATTGGATTAAAGTAACGGAGTAAGATCACATTCCACTCAGGGTCAGATGTATGGATATCTGTTAACACCTGTTCTAACATGCTCTTTGTCCAGCCATACGGGTTTGTCGGCTGTCCCTTTGGACAATTTTCTGTGATTGGAATCTGTGCCGGATCACCGTAAACAGTTGCGGAAGAACTGAATACAATATTTTTCACGCCATGTGCTCTCATGACATCACAAAGTACCAATGTACCTGTCATATTGTTATGATAATATTCGATCGGCTTCTGAACAGATTCTCCAACTGCCTTGTAACCAGCAAAATGGATCACTGCTTCAATCTGGTGTGCATCAAAAATTTTATTTAATGCTTCTTTATCAAGGATATCTGCTTCATAAAATGTTACAGTCTTTCCTGTGATCATTTCTACTCTTTTTAAGGATTCCGGGCTTGCATTGTAAAGGTTATCTACAACAACTACGTCATATCCTGCTTCTAAAAGTTCTACACATGTGTGGCTTCCAATATAGCCAGCACCGCCTGCTACTAAAATGCTCATTTGAAATGTGCCTCCTTAAATATTAGATAGGTTTTCACTCCCGTGAAAATTATAATACTTTCATACCACCGTATTTTCTGATTTTCAATACGTTACATGCATCTTTTCCAAAGACCTGATCCATCACTGCTTTGTATTCTGCAACTGCTTCATTCTTTACGAATGCCTGAATCGTACCTGCAAATCCACCGCCATGGACACGGCATACACCATTGTTTCCAAGAACGCTTTCGCTGATTGCAAGGGCGATAGATACGTTCTGATGCTGTACATCATGGTTTGTATAAACATTCTGTAAGAATTTGTATGAAGAATCGCCGGATGCTTTTACAACTTTTAAGAATCCATCGAAATCTTCTGCTTTTAATGCAGCAACTTCCTGCTGCACTCTCACGTTTTCATTCACAAAATGGATTGCACGAAGAAGTGCACGGTCGCCTGCTTTTTCACGGATTTCTGCAGATTTTTCGATCAGTTCTTCCATTGTCACACCATGAAGGACTTCTTTTCCAAAAATGGCCGCTGCTGCTTTCATTTCTGCTGGTACTGCTGCATAGTCAGGTGTTAAGTCTGCATGAGAACCTTTTGTGTCTGTGATACATAAGCTGTAGCCATATTTTCCAAGGTCACAGCTAACGCCTTCGATCACTGGATTTTTCTTATCTGCAAAGTCGATATGTACTAAGTTGCCAACGGAGCTTGCTGTCTGATCCATCAGTCCGCATGGTTTTCCAAAGTAAACATTTTCTGCATACTGACCGATGATTGCAATGTCTACCGGAGAGATTGTCATGTCATTGTATAATCCTGAAATGATTGTTCCAATGATCGTTTCAAATGCTGCTGAGGAAGAAAGGCCAGCACCAATTAAAACATCACTTGTAACGTATGCTTTAAAACCGCCTACTTTTCCGCCGTGGTCTTTGATTCCTGCAAGTACCCCCTTGATCAGGGAAAGGGTTGTTCCTTCTTCAGCAGTCTTCTTTTCCAAATCGTTTAAGTCTACTGTGATCATTGGATAGTCACCGGAAACTACTTTTACGACTGGTTCTTCCACTGCTTCTACAATTGCGATCGCATCAAGGTTTACGGAGGCAGCTAATACTTCTCCGTTCTGATGATCTGTGTGGTTGCCACCGATTTCGCTGCGGCCTGGTGCGCTGTAAATAGAAACTTCAGCTGCGCCATAAAGTTTTTCAAACTGTTCGATTGCTGCTGCATAACGGTCTCTCTGATAAGAAAGCTTGGCTTCGTCTAAATAGATATCCATTAATAACTCATCCTGTGCACCGCTTTTAAATAATTCTTTCATTTTTTCTGTAGTCATCATTACGTTTACCCCCGTATTGTTTTGTTAAATTCATAGTAATGCTTTTTCTTCTATCTGTCAATATATTTTTACTTAATTTTAGTAAATAATTTACTTTGTATTTACTGCACATTTACTAGCAATTTTTTCGTATATTTTGCACAAAAACCGTGTTTTTTTCTCGACAAACCGACTGGTCTTATGTTAGTATATAGTAAAATTTAGTAAACATTAGTAAATCCTGGAGGTAAACATGGCTACAATCAAAGATATTGCCAATGCGGCTGGAATATCTGCAGGGGCCGTTTCCCGTATTTTAAATAATGATCCGACCTTAAGTGTCTCACCAGAGACAAAAAAAAGAGTTTTAGAGATTGCTCAGGAACTCAATTATCAGAAATCCAGAAATCGTGATAAATCTATTTTTAAGATGGGGATTTTGCAGTGGTTTTCTGCGGAGCAGGAAATGCAGGATTCTTATTATCTGTTAGTTAGACAGGGGATTGAGGATTTTTGTCAAAAGCATTCTATTGGAATCGTAAGAGCTTTTCAATCAGATGCAGCTTCCATCGCCACATTGCAGGATGTGGATGGACTGATCTGTATTGGGAAATTCTCAGATGAGGAGATTCATAAATTTATTGATATCTGCAAGAATATTGTTTTTCTTGATATGCCCGTATCGGACTATAATATTACAACGCTGACAATGGACTTTAAAGCAGCTGTGTATGATGCGCTGGATTATCTGACAGAGCTAGGACACAAAAGAATCGCCTACCTTGGAGGCAAAGAATATGTTGGAAACCAGGAGCTTTTCACCGAAGAACGTAAACAGGCTTTTATCACTTATACGAATAAGCACGAATTAAATGATTGTCTCATTTTTGAAGATGCTTTTTCCACCGCTTCTGGTTATCAGATGATGCAGGAACTGTTGCAGAACGAGAAATTGCCGACTGCAGTTTTTGCTGCCAGCGATGCCATTGCCTTTGGAGCAATGAGGGCAATTCAGGAGAAAGGACTTTCTATTCCTGATGATATCTCGATCATTGGGTTCAATGATACGGAGATGAGTGCCTATACCACACCAGCACTGACTACAATCTCTGCTCCGGCATATGATATGGGACAGCATGGAGCGAATTTAATTTATGCTGCAACAAATTTGAATATTGCCACACCATTGAAGGCAAAAATTCCATGCCAACTGGTAAAACGAGAATCCTGCGCAAAAATTTAGTTTTTGCAGATATTTTCCTATTTTATGATAAAAAAAGTTCAGAACATTGATGTCTAATCTTCACATCAATATTCTGAACTTTTTCTTACTCACATATTATTTTAGAACCTCTAAAAGTTCTTCCATAGTATCTACGACATATTCTGTATTACAGGACTCAAATTCACCCTCTGCACAAAATCCCCATGTAACACCTACGCATGGAATGTTACATTCATGAGCACCCAGCACATCAAATCTGGTATCACCCACCATAATCGGATTTTCCGCTTTACATCCAAGACCTTTCGCATCTTCGATTGCAGCCCGAATTCGTCCGGTTTTTTCTCCATTCAGCCCATCAAGCGGTGCTGCACAGAATACAGGAAAGTAATCTTTCAGACCAAAATGCGTCAATACTCTGTCAGCCACGTCTGCCGGTTTCGAAGTTGCAATGCCCAGCATTTTTCCTTCTGCCTGCAACGCTTTTAAGACATCCTCAATCCCTTCATACGGATGATTTTCTTTCCAGCCAATCGGTTTATAGCGCTCATTAAAGATATTGCGGGCTTTGATCGCATCCTCTCTGGAAAATCCATAATAATTCTCAAAAGAATCAATGAGCGGAGGCCCGATAAATTTTCTCAAATTCTCCAGACCCGGTTCCTCAATTCCAAATTTGGAAAGTGCATACTGCACGCTTTTGGTAATTCCTTCTCCGGAATCAGTAAGTGTTCCATCCAAATCAAACAAAATCAGGTCAAAATTTTCTTTCATCATTTCTATCCAATCACACGAAGTTTATCTTTTTCCAGATACATAGTGGCTTCTGTATGATAGCCAAAGTTTTCCCCATCCACATGCATTGGGAGCGGCTTTGCAGATCTCAATGTCATCTTTTCACCACGTTTAATATATACACCTTTGAAATATTTATGTAATCCCTTATAGGCCAGTGGAATGACCAGTAAAAGTTTCAGCTTCGGAACGTTGTCCACAATACAGATATCCAAAAGGTCATCACTCCAGCTTGCTGCAGGACACATCATTACACGTCCCCCTTCGTATGGGCTGTTCATGACTGCACTGAAAAAGTTGCTGCCAAACTTCATCGGCTCTTTTCCGTCAATCTGAACTTCCATCGGAGCTGTCTTAAACGCAAAGATCTGTTTTACCGCAATCGCAACGTAGCTTAATTTTCCAAGCTTGATCTTATTCAAAAATTTCTTCAATTTTGAAACCGCAACTTCATGACAGATGGCTGCATCCCATCCCATACCGCTGCTGACTGCAAAACGTCTTCTTTCACCTTCTACTTCCACCACACCTACATTCATCTGAAGATGTGCTTTATTTTCCAGAATATGTTCGATAGAGGTCATCGGGTCTGTCGGAAGTCCCAGTCCTCCTGCCAGATCGTTTCCGGAACCAGTCGGAATATATCCTAAAATCGTATCTTTGATTCTCACGATTCCATTGACCACTTCGTTAACTGTACCGTCACCGCCAAGGGCCACGATCATATGCTCTCCTTCACTTTCTGTCAGCTGTCTTGCAAGCTCTGTTCCATGCCCGATGCGTTTCGTAAAGTGCACTTCGTATTCAATCTCAGAACCTTTCAGTACCTTTTCGACCTCCTGCCAGATTTCGATTCCTCTTCCGGTTTTGGACGCCGGATTTACAATAAACTGCAACTTCATACCTTTCTCTTTCCCTCTTTTGAAAAAAAGGGAATGGTCTCCCATTCCCTATACGGTTATTATTTCACGATTACTTTTCTAAAGTTCTTTTTACCACGCTTTAATACGATGCCGTCACCGATTTCTTCTGCTGTGTAAGCTTTTGCGATATCCGCAATCTTTTCACCGTCTACAGAAACACCGCCCTGCTGTACTGCACGTCTTCCTTCGCTTCTGGAAGGTACAAGACCGGATTTGTGAAGTAATCCGATGATGTCAATTTTTCCATCCACAAAATCTTCTGCTGTAAGTTCAGCAGTTGGCATGTTTGCCGCATCACCTGTAGAGAACAATGCTCTTGCAGCTTCCTGTGCTTTCACAGCTTCTTCTTCACCGTGTACAAGTTTTGTCAGTTCGTAAGCAAGAATTTCTTTGGCTTTGTTTAACTGGCTTCCTTCCCAGTCGTTCATCGCATCGATTTCTTCCATCGGAAGGAATGTAAGCATTCTAATACATTTTAATACGTCAGCATCTGCAACGTTTCTCCAGTACTGGTAGAATTCAAATGGAGATGTCTTGTTCGGATCAAGCCATACAGCACCCTTCTGAGTTTTACCCATCTTTTTACCTTCGGAGTTCAGAAGAAGTGTGATTGTCATTGCATGAGCATCTTTTGCGAGTTTTCTTCTGATGAGTTCTGTACCGCCGAGCATGTTGCTCCACTGGTCATCGCCACCGAACTGCATATTACATCCGTATTTCTGGAATAACATATAGAAGTCGTAGCTCTGCATGATCATATAGTTAAATTCAAGGAAGCTTAAACCTTTTTCCATACGCTGTTTGTAGCATTCTGCTGTGAGCATACGGTTTACAGAGAAATGGGCACCCACTTCACGGAGCACTTCAATGTAATTTAAGCCCATGAGCCAATCCGCATTGTTTACCATCATCGCTTTTCCATCAGAGAAATCGATGAATCTTTCCATCTGTTTTTTGAAGCAGTCACAGTTATGCTGAATTGTTTCCACTGTCATCATGCTTCTCATATCGGAACGACCGGATGGGTCACCGATCATGGCTGTACCACCGCCAATCAAAGCGATTGGTTTATTGCCTGCCATCTGGAGACGTTTCATTAAGCAGAGTGCCATGAAATGTCCTACATGAAGGCTGTCTGCTGTCGGGTCGAATCCGATATAGAAAACGGCTTTACCGTTGTTGATCATTTCTTTAATTTCTTCTTCATTTGTTACCTGAGCGATCAGTCCTCTGGCAACCAGTTCGTCATAAAGTGTCATAATACTATCCTCAATTCTAAAAGCATTTCAATATCTTTAAAATTATAACAGTTTGCGCCGCAATGTCAAGGTTTTCGGACGTTTCCGGTTAGTTTAAAATACCTGTAAGCAGGCTTTTGAGCCCAAAAACACCTTCTCTTCTGGAAAGCTTCTCCAAAAGTTCAATATTTTCATCGGAATGCTCTACTTCTCTGGAGTATCTTTTGGCAGCTTCCAGAACCGCTTCCATTTTACTTCCTTTTCCATTTTCAGCCCAGAGCGTTTTTGCGGTTTCCAATACCATCAATGTTCCAATGACCGAAAATTTCATTTTGGAATGTGCTTCTTCATCATAAACTGCACCGCAAAAATAAGTAAAGATAAAATAGATCATCAAATGTTCTGTGATGATTTCCAGATCTGCATCTAACTCTTTCTCTCTCCACTGCTTTTCCAGTTTCTCATCCTCCACATTTTCCAATGTTTTTGCAAGAAGCTCCGGCCAGGAAGCACGCAGTACTTCCAATTTTGAGAACTGCTCCAGCATTCCCTTTTTAAAATCCTTTGCAACTTTCGGGAGGTCTTCATACAAGCTCAGCCGTTTGGCGAACCGTTCTTTCGCCCCTGGTTTTGTATAGCGTTCAAACACTTCTTCCATCGCAACCGTATGTCCCCGATAGATTCTGGCCTGCAAATCATGGGAAAACGCCAGCGCCATTGCCATACGCATTTTAATCGGATATGACCTGTCCTGCAAAATATCGATGATGATCTCTCTCGCATCTACCAGTTTGGAGTATAGGAAAAAGTCAAAATCTTCATAGCTTTCTTCTTTGTAATTCTTTTCCACCGTAATAAACTTCACCGGCTCTTTTGGTCCCAGAATCATTCTGGCAGCCTCCGGGCAGGACATTGCAAGCGAAATCTCACGCACATTTTCAAATTCTTCAAAGTGGCGCGGATAAGTCTTACAGGTTCTGCAGAACATTTCCGGGCCTGCTTCTGAATAAATATCACAGAGATTATTTTCATCTAAAAACGCACAGCGTTTGTCCTCATATTGTTTAAATACGCCTTCTCTCCAGTCAATAGAATTTGCCAGACGATTTCCAAATGGCCCTTCAAATTTGTGATATTTTTCCAATGTATCTTCATCAATGACAATCTGCCAGCCCGCACAGCAGGTATCCGGACACCGATCCGCAGTACATTTAAATTTTCTATAATAATGGGGTACTCGTATTTCCATAATTTTCTCGTCTTACCTTTATTCGCGAATTTCAATCGGGAGTCCATCCGGGTCTTTAAAGAACGTCATTTTTTCTTCTGTAAAGATATCAAAACGGATTGGCTCTGTTTCAATACCCATTTCATTTAATTCGCTTACCGTTTTTTCAATATCCTTTACTTTAAATGCAAGGTGGCGCAGTCCCAGAGCTTCCGGATAAGTCGGACGCTTCGGCGCATTCTGGTTCACAAAGATTTCCAGCTCGCAGTCACCCATCTGAAGATCCACTTTGATATCCGCACGATCCTCACGGTGATTTTCGCGAATCACTTTAAAGCCCAGTTTTCGCACATAGAAATCTTTTGTCTTCTCATAATCTGATGTAATAATTGCAATGTGATGGATGTGTTTTAACTTCATAACGCAAGCCCCCTTTTTTCTGTTTAATTAAATTTTATCATCATTTGTTACCTTTTTCCACGCTTTTGATACACCTTTTGTTACCTTTTTCTTACTTTTTCCATCATTGAATCTATTCTAAAAAATGATACAATAAAAATATCAATCTAAAACAGGAGAAGGATTATGATTTTAGAAGTTTGTGTAGACTCTGTGGAATCCGCATTGAATGCCGAAGCAGGCGGTGCAGACAGAATTGAATTATGCGGCGATTTAATCGTTGGCGGAATCACTCCATCGTTGGCTTTATATGAAAGAATCCGTGAAAAAATTGACATTCCGATCCACGTACTCTTACGTCCACGCTTCGGCGACTTTTTGTACAGTGAGGAGGAACGTGAAATACTGGTACGTCAGGCAAAAACTTTTGCCAAAGCTGGTGCCGAAAATCTGGTCATTGGCTGTCTGACACCTGATGGGCATCTTGATCTGGAAGCACTGAAACGCATCATTGATGCAGCGGACGGTACCCCGGTCAATCTTCATCGTGCATTTGACATGTGTCGTGATCTGGATGAGGCATTGGAAGATGCAAAGAAACTTGGGGTTGTATCCATCCTTACTTCCGGTGGTTACGCTTCTGCTCTGGAAGGAATTGAAGTTTTGGAGAAGTTAAAAAAGAATGCGGGAAATATTGATATCATGGCCGGTGCCGGCATGAACGCAAAGAACATCAAATATATGTTAGAAAACTCTTCTCTGACTGCTTTTCACATGTCCGGCAAAAAAACATTGCAAAGCAAAATGGAATACCGAAATCCGCGTGTGAACATGGGCCTTCCGACTCTTTCTGAATACGAGATCATCCAGACAGATATCAATGAGATCCGTGCTGCAAAGCTCGTATTGAATATGCAGAATCCGGCAGTTTGGGTCATTAAAAAATAGCTAAGGTTTCGGAGACTTTCTTGACAAAATCTGGTACTCATGAAATAATTACATTATAAAAATACTCTGTGGGGGAGTAGTAGGCGGACAGGATCAAAACCTTTTGATTCTACGGAACAAAGTCAACATCACGGCTGTATAAAAGCAGCATGGCTTGTTTTAAATTACGAGACTCATGTATAAATTTTAGTCTATACATGGGTTTTTCTGAATAATTTTAAATCAGGACTCAGGTATACACTAAAGTGATACCTGAGTTTTTTAATTTCCGCGGGTGGCATGAGATATTCCTGGATGCTCACATTCCCGCATCCCTATTTGCCGGCATCCGCAAACAGAGCGAATTTTAAATTCCAGTTTTTTAGAGAAAGAAAGGAGAATGAAGAATGGAATTTTTATGGGAAGGATTATTACAGATTACATGGCAGCAATGCGTCATGTATTTGGTGGGAATTGTACTGATTTATCTTGCCATCAAGAAAAATTATGAACCATCATTACTTTTACCGATGGGCTTTGGAGCGATTCTTGTCAATTTGCCTGCATCCGGTGTACTAAATCAGACAATTGAAGGAATCGGCAATGTAAATGGTATTATTGAATGGTTATATCAGATCGGAATTGAAGCGTCCGAGGCTATGCCGATCTTATTATTTATTGGCATCGGTGCCATGATTGATTTTGGACCTCTTTTATCAATGCCGAGTATGTTCTTATTTGGTGCGGCAGCGCAGTTCGGTATTTTTTTTTGCGCTGAGTGTGGCAGTTCTTTTAGGTTTTGATTTGAAAGATGCAGCTTCCATCGGTATGATCGGTGCGGCAGATGGCCCAACTTCCATTTTGGTATCACAGATCTTACATTCGAATTATGTTGGACCGATTGCAGTCGCGGCATATTCTTACATGGCACTGGTGCCAATCGTACAGCCTTTTGCAATCAAACTGGTAACAACAAAAAAAGAACGTCAGATTCGAATGACTTATAACCCGAAAAATGTTTCCAAGACCATGAAAATGATCTTCCCAATTGCGGTAACGTTTTTAGTTGGTCTGGTAGCACCTCAGTCTGTGGCACTGGTTGGATTTTTAATGTTCGGAAATTTACTGAGAGAATGCGGAGTCCTTGGAAGTCTGTCCGAGACTGCACAGAATGTTCTCACAAACCTGATCACTTTACTGCTGGGTATTACCATTTCTTTCAGCATGCGTGCAGAGGCTTTTGTTACGAAAGAAACATTACTGATTCTTGTAATCGGGTTAGTTGCATTTGTATCTGATACGATTGGCGGTGTTTTGTTTGCCAAATTCATTAATCTGTTCCGCAAAGAAAAAATTAATCCGATGGTGGGCGCTGCAGGTATTTCCGCATTCCCAATGTCCTCTCGTGTAGTTCAGAAAATGGCTATGGAAGAAGACCCTCAAAACGTAATCTTAATGCATGCAGTTGGAGCTAACGTATCCGGTCAGATTGCATCAGTAATCGCCGGTGGACTCATTATCAGTTTAGTGTCATCCTATTTATAGGAAGAAAGAAGGTGTCTATGATGTTAGATAATTTTTTAATTTCGCTGGAAATCATGGGAAAAGGAATGGCTGGAATTTTTATTGTCATTGGAATTCTTACATTATTCGTAATGCTCATGGGTAAATTGTTTGGAAAGTCTTCCAAACACGATACAGCACAATAGTACCAAAGAAGCAGGAGATGTATAACTTCTCCTGCTTCTCATCATTCATTGATTCATCTTTTTCTTTGCTTCCTGGATGCATTCCATATCGATCCATTCTTTTTCCTGCATCATTGCAGCAACAGAAGCTTCATTAAGCACCGTTTCAATCGCCGAACAGCTCATTCCGTTAAAGAAATCTGCCAGCTGCTCAATTTTAATATCGTCTTTCAGCCTCTTTCCGACAGTATACATTTCAATCAGCTGGATTCTCGTATTCTTATCCGGATTTCCAACTGTATATTTTAAATCAAAGCGGCCCGGGCGGATGAGCGCAGCATCTAAGGATTTATAAGAGTTCGTAGCCGCAATGACCATTACTCCATTTCCGCCTTCAAAACCGTCCATCTCATTTAACATTGCAGTAATAATACGGTTGTTTTCCTTATCAATGCCGGAGCCTGCATAATTTCTTCTCTCACCGATACCATCAAATTCATCAATGAAAATAATACAAGGTTTATACTTCTGAGCTTTTTTAATTTCCCGGAGGGCCTTCCAAAATGATTCCCTTTGTCGGACGGATTCCCATTTGTTTGTATTTTCCCGGATTTTTGAGAATATCAACTGCATACGTCATCTCGTGTTTTAACTGATCCATTCCAGCGATATCTGAAAATCGGGTTCCTGTATGTCTGATAACCTTAAAATTATTTCTGTTTGCTTCTATTAATTTTTTGCTTCCAATCCAGACAGCCACCAGGAAAATCACATAGAACAGAATATCCAAAACGTACATCAGCGGGTCTTCTGCTGTCTGATTGTTTGTTACCTGAACGCCTGCCAACAGCAGTTTTTCCTTAAATCCTTCATATTCCGGATTGTCTGTATAATATAGCTGTTCATCATTATATTTTTGAAATTCTACTCTGTCAGTTTCAATCGTTACACTCTCGATTTCTTCATTTTGCACAGCTTCATTGAATTCTATATAACTGATGTAATTGGCATTATTTTCTTCCCCGAACACCAGAAATAGAATTCCTGCCGCCAATGCGAGGAACAAAGTAAACTGTAACCCCTTTTTTTGACTCTTTGCCATCGCTTTCTCCTGCTTTCTGTTTTTCTAAGCAATTTCAGTATTTCATTCTAAAGCTTATGCCATGTCTGCAAGCATACTGCGAATTTCCTCTTCACTGCCCACTAAAGAGCCCTGAACCATCTGCGGTTTTCCACCGCCTTTTCCGTGAAAGCACTCATTCAGTTTCTTTGAAACTTCCCTCATATCCAGCTTTTTACTGCCAAGTATGTAATGGTATCCCTGTTCTTCTTTTCCGATAAATGCTCCACAGATACCGTCACACTGTTCCATTGCAGCATTTACGAAATTTCGCATCGCAATAGAGTCCAATGTTTCTTCAAAAATACACACATACGTATCCTCTGGACAAATCTTAGACAATTTTTCCTGAAGATACAGCGTCTGAATGCGATTTAACTGATCCCGTAGGTTTTGCTGCTGTTCCTGTAAATGTTCTACCGCTTCTGCGATTTTTTCAGGCTTCGCGGAAAGTGCCGCAGATATTTTTCCTACAGATTCCTGTTTTTTCTGGTAATCCTTTAACGCGCGCATGCCACATACGATTGTCAGACGGCAGCCGCCCCTGTGTCTTTCGCAGCTTACGATTTTCAAAAGTCCAACTTCTGCGGTAGCCCTTACATGAGGCGCACAGCAGGCACATCTGTCAAATCCAGGAATCTCTACAATTCGTACCTGACCTTGAATCTCAATCTTGCTTCTGTATTCTAATTCTGCAAGTTCTTCTTTTGACGGAAACTTTACCTGTACCGGGATATTGGCATGGATTGCCTGATTCACTCTAACTTCCACATCCCGAACCTGATCTTCCGTCAGTTCTCCATTAAAATCCAGTGTTGTCATTTCTGCGCCCAGATGAAAACCCACGTTATCATAACCATAAAGACTATGGACAATTCCTGATAAAATGTGTTCCCCTGTATGCTGCTGCATTTTGTCGAAACGTGTCGCAAAATCGATTTTTCCTGCAACTTGTGTTCCTGCTTCCAGCGGTTCTTTTGTCTCGTGATAGATGATTCCTTGCTTTTCATGAGTATCCGTCACTTCGATTTCATTCAGCCAGCCATTGTCCCCTGCCTGGCCGCCGCCTTCCGGGAAAAATGCTGTTGTATCTAGTACAACTCTCCATGTGGTTTCATTTTTAGGTTCGCATGAAAGCACTGTTGCATGAAATTCTTTCAAATAGCTATTTGTATCGAATAATTTTTCTGTTATCTGCATCTTGTTCACTTTCCTAACAATTATTAAGAAAACATGTTTTACACATGAAATATCAGCTTCGCCCCACTCCTGCGCTCCTCATACTGCGGATAAAATTCCTTTGAGCGGTCGTAAGGCTTCATATAAAAATTCTGCAAAATGAACATACTGATCTGCTTTGCAGATGTCTCGTCGGAGTCGGCCGCTCTCTCCTGCATGTTCAGCAGGAAATTATGCCAGTCATTCACAAATTCCTCGTACTGCTTCAGATTTGGCGTATCGATCCATTTCTTTACCTTTACCTTGGTGCGATTCTCCTTTTTGCATTCATTTGTCTGCAAAAAGTATTTAAAATCCCCATCCTCATAGAATCTTCCCAGTGGAAATAATCGACAGATTCCCGGTCTGTGAGAATGAATGCTGCATCGGCCCTTTTCATTTAAGAACCCACATGCTTCCTCCGGTCCCGCCATTTTAAGATTCGGCAAGATCACGCCATCCACCACATTTAACTCTATGTACTGGGTCAGAAGTGCTTCAAAACTCATTTCCAGATTTGTCGTTAGTCGATAGATATCCAGTGGGTCAAGTACAATGGATTCTCCCATACCATGACAGCAGGCTGAGCATCCTGCACAGTCACCGCAGTCAGCCTTTACCATGTCATTGCTTGTATATAATTTACCGTCAGATATTTCTTCCAGCGATACATTTCTCTTCATTGTAAACCTTCTCCTATTTTTAAAGGGGATGCAGTGCACCCCCTCTGGTTACAAAATTATTTTTCTTCTTTTGGAAGATCGATCTTAATATGAACATCAGCTAACTGTTTTGGATCAACTTCTGATGGAGCTCCCATCATAACGTCCATAGCAGTCTTGTTCATTGGGAATGGAATGATTTCACGGATGCTTTCTTCACCTGCGATCAGCATTACCATACGGTCAACCCCTGGTGCGATACCTGCATGTGGTGGTGCACCATAAGTAAATGCATTGTACATTGCCGGGAATTTAGCTTTCACATCATCTTCTCCAAGACGAACAAGTTCAAATGCCTTGATCATGATTTCAGGATCGTGGTTACGAACAGCACCTGAAGATAATTCAACACCGTTACATACTAAGTCATACTGGTATGCAAGAATATCTAACGGGTCTTTTTCCACTAAATCTTTCATACCGCCCTGTGGCATAGAGAATGGGTTGTGACAGAATTCAAGTTCTCCTGATTCTTCACCCATTTCATACATTGGGAAGTCTACGATCCAACAGAATTCGTAACAGTCTTTCTTCATATGACCTTCTACTGTGTTACCTAAGATCTTACGGAACACACCTGCTGTCTTCTGAGCAACAAGTTTTTTACCAGCTGTCAAACCTACGAAATCACCCGGCTTTAATCCAAGTGCTGCAATGACTGCATCTTTTCTTTCTACTAAGAATTTAGAGATACCGCCAACAAATTCTCCGTTTTCGTCCAGACGGAACCAGTAAGCTTTGTTTCCTGACTGCATTTCAACTTCTGCACACATCTTGTCAATTACTTTTCTTGTGCCCTTGAAATCGCTTACTACAACTGCTTTTACTACATTTCCTTCGAATGGGCCGAATCCACAATCTGCCATCACTTCTGTTGCATCCTGAAGTTCTAAGTCGATACGAAGGTCCGGTTTATCAGAACCGTATTTATCTAATGCATCTAAGAATGAAATACGTCTGAATGGTGCTTCGCTTGCTGTTTTATAAATACCATATTTTGCAAAGATTGGCGGAAGAACTTTTTCGATCACTGCGAATACGTCTTCCTGGCTTGCAAATGCCATTTCCATATCTAACTGATAGAATTCACCTGGTGAACGGTCAGCACGTGCATCTTCATCACGGAAACATGGTGCAATCTGGAAATAACGGTCAAAACCAGATGTCATGAGCAACTGTTTGAACTGCTGTGGAGCCTGTGGCAATGCATAGAATTTTCCTGGATGATTTCTAGATGGTACAAGATAGTCTCTTGCGCCTTCCGGAGAAGAACATGTCAGGATTGGTGTTGTGATTTCTAAGAATCCCTGTTCTGTCATTGCCTGACGAAGTGCTGCTACAACCTGACATCTAAGTACGATGCGGTCTTTGACTGCAGGGTTTCTTAAATCAAGGTAACGATATTTTAAACGAGCATTTTCATCCGCTTCTTTGGAACGGTTGATTTCAAATGGAAGCTCGTTATGACGGCATTTTCCTAATACGACCATATCTGTAGGAACTACTTCGATATCACCTGTTGCCTGATTTGGGTTTTTGCTGGAACGTTCTCTGACAGTACCTGTGATAGAAAGTGTAGATTCGCAGTTTACACCGGAAAGCTTTTCCATCATTTCTTCTGTTTCAATAACGACCTGAGTTGTACCATAGAAATCTCTTAAAACGAGGAATCCAAGGTTCTTGCTCACTTTACGCAGGTTTTCGTACCAACCAACGATGGTTACATTCTGACCTACATGCTCCATACGGAGTTCATTACATGTATGTGTTCTTGACTGAAACATATTATCCTCCTAAAATTCAGAAATGCCTGAAAACACTTCTGATATAATTACATAATTTAACTGAATAATTATAATATAAAGCAGATTTTTCTTCAACCACTACTTTTCACATAAAGTCGCATTTTCTGCACTTTCGGGCTTAAAATGCTCCTCGCTCATCAAATTTCCTTCTTGCCCAGACGAACCTGTTCCATGTAGAAAGCAAGTTCATCCTCCAGATGGTCGAACAGATAATTCTTTGGTCCTTCCGGATGTTTTTCAATATACTCTCTTCGAAGCTCCTGCTTCATATATTCAATTTCGTCCCACAGTTCTTTCGCTGATAACAAACGACATCCCTGACCACGAATGATCAGCTGTTCCAATCCATCGGAAGTAGCTACCGTCACATTGTATTTACGACCGATTTCATGAGCCAGTTTTTCAATATATTGGTCCGCAGTTTCCGCCTCTTTTGTATAGACTACATGAATATTATGATAATCCAGCATCTCCCCGGTATTTCCAACGACTTTATAAGCATCAAATACAAGAATCAATGTACATCCTTTATATCCCTGATAGTTACAAAGAATATCCATCAGCTTTCCTCTGGCCGCTTCAATGTTTACCTCGGCAAGTTCTTTTAAGTCCTGCCATGCAAACACAATGTTATAGCCATCCACTAGCAGATATTCTTTCACCTGTTCTGGTTTCTTTTTCGGCTTTTCAGAAGCGGGATTATAATTTCTTACCCGCTGCGTCACATAGCCACTGTATTCTCTGCGCTCCCGCGGTTTTCGTTCCCCATAGGTTCTTGTAAAGATTGCCTCCAGTTCTTTATCATCAGCACCGGAATAACTAAAACTTCCGCCACCTGAAACAGAACCTGAAGGCTTGGGCGCATTGATGACTTCTATCGGTTTCTTTTTCTTCGTGGAATATGGTGTTTCTACATGGGCCATCTCATCCACTTCATCCCAAGGCACATAAAATCCTGCGCCATGGGCACAAAATACGGAACCGGATGGATTTCGCATATCAGAATCCGGATCATAACCTCTTGCCGCGATGACCTCCTCCGCATTGTGGCAAGGTGCATAGCCACCAAGCACACAGTTCAATCGGCCGCGTCCCTTGGAATAGGCAATCACTTCCATGGTATAATCCCGCATTTCTGATACCGGGGCCTTTCCTGTCAGCACCGCAGTTTCTGTACCCAATTCCGGCGGATTGCACTTTCCGAACATTTTTTCCACATCGGTCATCGCCCGTCCCAAGTTATCCAGTGGAATTTCCAGTCGAAAATCATACATTGGTTCCAGCAGCACGCTCTCTGCCTTCATCAATCCCTGACGCACCGCGCGGTAAGTAGACTGTCTGAAGTCTCCGCCTTCCGTATGCTTCAAGTGGGCACGTCCGCCAACCACAGAAATCTTCATATCGGTAATTTCCGCACCTGTCAGCACTCCCCGATGCTTTCGCTCTTCCAGATGAGTCATGATCAGTCTCTGCCAGTTCTTATCCAGCAGATCCTCACTACAGTTCGTTGCAAAGGTCATGCCACTGCCCTGCTCGCTCGGTTCTAACAGCAAATGTACCTCCGCATAATGACGAAGCGGCTCATAATGTCCAATTCCCTCTACGGTATTGGCAATCGTCTCTTTATAAATAATACTTCCTGTTCCGAAGCTTACTTCCAAATCAAATCGTTCTTTTAAAATTGTCTTGATGATTTCAATCTGAACTTCACCCATCAGCTGTACATGAAGTTCACGAAGAGTTTCATCCCATACAATGTGAAGTTCCGGTTCCTCCTCTTCCAGCTGGCGAAGCTTTCCGATGATTTCATTGACATTGACGCCATCCGGCAGAATCATCTGATAATTCAGTACCGGTTCCAAATATGGCTTTTCAGAAAATCGTTCTTCCCCAAGGCCCTGACCCGGATGGGTCTTAGTAAGCCCTGTTACCGTACAGACCATCCCTGCGGCCACTTCTGGTACAGGCTCAAACTTTTCCCCAGAATATAAACGAATCTGATTCACCTTTTCTTCCCAGACTTCTTCATCCTTTGTTCCAGTCAGCAGGTCTTTCACTTTTAAGCTTCCGCCAGTTACCTTCAGATGTGTCAGACGGTTTCCCTGATCATCTCTGGAAATCTTAAATACTTTCGCGCCAAACTGAGCACCGAATTTTTGCTCGGCTGTATACTTTAAAAGTGCATCCATCAACTCTTCCACGCCATCTAATTTCAGCGCAGAGCCAAAATAGATTGGAAATGCTTTTCTCTCAGCAATCAGACGGACAATTTCCGCCTCTTCTACTGCCCCGGATTCCAGATAAGCTTCCAGCAGCTCTTCCTCGCACATGGCAAGACTTTCATAAAATTCATCATCCCATGTACCACTAAAATCAATGCAGTTATCAGATAATCTGTCATGAATATTTTGAATCAGCGCTTCCTTATCAGTTCCTGGCTGATCCATTTTATTTACAAATAAAAATGTCGGAATATGGTTTCTCTTTAACAGCTTCCAGAGCGTTTCCGTATGTCCCTGTACGCCATCCGCACCGCTGACTACCAGAATCGCATAATCAAGAACCTGTAATGTTCGTTCCATTTCTGCGGAGAAATCCACATGTCCCGGTGTATCCAGAAGGGTTATCCCCAAATCCTTCCACGAAAAACGTGCCTGCTTGGAAAAAATCGTGATTCCTCTCGCACGTTCCTGTGCATCCGTATCCAGATAAGCATCTTTTTTATCCACGCGTCCAAGCTTTCTGATGGCACCGCTTAAATAGAGCATTGCTTCCGATAATGTAGTTTTTCCTGCATCTACATGGGCCAAAATCCCCATCGTCAATTGTTTTTTCATTGTTTTAACCTTTTATCTATTTGGTATTGCACAGGATATCCAGTGTATGAGATCCTGCACCAATCAAATCTGCCCTCTCACAGACAGAAAGATGATATTCTACAAATATTTGAAATGTCTCCTCGTCCATCGCATTGAGTGTCGGACGCATAAAATCTGACGGTCCATCTGGAGAAATGATCTTGATACGAGTCACTCCCATTTCCTCATTCAATGCATTGATGTCCTCCAAACGCATATATCGGTATAAATCTTCCTCTTTGGAAAGCACTTGAAAATCTTCTGATAATTTCCCTTCCGCTAAACTTTCTTTGATGTGATTTTCCTTAAATCCATACGTCAGTACACTGTACTCATTCATACAATATGCCACCAGAATCACACCGTCCTTCTTGGTCACGCGTTTTGCTTCTGAAAGCGCTTTTAACTGATCTTCTTTTGTATGCAGATGATACATTGGTCCAAAAAGCAGCGTCAGATCAAAGGAATCATTTTCAAATCGTTTTAATTTCACCGCATTTCCCTGATAGGCTTTCACAGTGCTGTTTTTTGATTTTAAGATTCCAAGATTATATTTTACCAGCTCTACTGCTGTTACATCATAACCTTCATTTGCCAGTGCTACCGAATATCTTCCCGTCCCTGCACCTACATCCAAAATCTTCTTCGTTTTATCCTCCCCCAGATACTCATGGATATATTTCATCGAAGTGATAAATTCCACCTGACCATGACGGGAGTTCAAGCGTTTTTCTTCATTAAATTTATTATAATATTTCTCTAACTCAGTCATCATACAAAATCAATCTCCAAACATTGCTTACACTTTTTCCAGTACAGCAAGCAATTCCTCCGGCTGGTCGATAAACACCGTAGGTTCAAATTCTGCCAGTTCATTTTTGGTGCGAAATCCCCAGGTTACCAGTGCGCAGTCCATCCCGGAATTCTTCGCAGTTGCAAAATCCACCTCGGAATCCCCCACATAAATCGCAGTTTCTTTCTCTTTTCCAAGCTTCTTCAAAGCCTGAATCACCGTATCCGGCGCCGGTTTTTTGCGAATCCCATCCTTCTGTCCGATGGCAACCTTTATGTACTCTTTAAAATAAATCTCATTTAATTCACATACAGCTGCATGATTCTTATTTGAAACGATTGCCATGGCATAGCCCTGTTTCTTCAATGTATCCAAAAGCTGCATAATTCCATCATAGGCTCTCGTTTTAATCTGACAGTGTTCCGTATAGTAACTTCGAAATTCTTCGAAAACTCGCTCAAACTCATCACCTGTCACACTTTCCGGCACTGCCTGTTCCATAAGCCTTCGTATTCCATTTCCTACAAAAAGTCTTACCTCTTCTAAAGTACGCTTTGGATATCCATTTTCTTCCATCACGTGATTCACGCCATCTGCCAGATCTTCCAATGTATTTAATAAGGTTCCATCCAGATCAAAAATCACTGTATCATAATTTTTCATAATTTTCTCCCACTTTTTTGTTTCCCAATGCCTGAACTGTATTGTCATGCAGAATTTCTTTCATAGATTCATCTTTATCAACAAAGCTGGAATAGATCACGTCTGTCAGTGTCAGAATCGGATACTGCGGCGAAATCATATTTCCTTCATCCAGACGATCCATGGAGGCTACCAAAACAATCTCATCACAAAATTCATGTAAATAATCCAAATTATTTGCAGTCAGTACAATCGTTTTGGCCCCTCTTTTATGACCTTCCTGAAGCATATAGAGTACTTCCTCCGTCGTCGCACTGATCGTGATTCCTATTACCAAGTCCCGATTGCTAAGAAAAACTGTCTGCATCTTCATCAGATGGCTGTCCTGAATACAGTCGATATCCACACCAATTCTCATAAAACGCATTTCCATCTCACTGGCAGCAAATCCAGAGCTTCCTTTCCCACAGACAAACACCCTATGCGCCTCACTCAGATATCTGCATATTCTTGCAATCTGGGCTTCATCAACCAGATTATAGGTATGATTTAAAAGTTCCTGATAGATTCCAAGCACCCCGCTCAGATTCTTTGTAACAGGTTCTTTCTTTTCCACAAAGGTCTCTTCATATTGATAAATAAATTCACGATATCCCCGATAACCACACTTCTTGGCAAAACGTGACAGGGATGCTTCTGAAACGAAGAGACGCTGTGAAACTGCCTTCGCTGAAAAATCCATTTTTACACGATTTTCAATAAAAAAATCCGCAATGGTCTTTTCCACAGTTGACAGACTCTGATACTTTGACTCTATGATTGGCACAATCGACTTCGTATTAAACCCTCTCATTTTCACCTCTCCAATACCTTTTCCCTAAATTATAATATAGACCCAATAACGAATCAACAAAGAATCCCAAAACGCAAATCGGAGATACGCACGAAACGCATCTCCGATTCGGAAAGGAGTAGAGTAGGCCTGTCATTTTTTACTTTTTCCTTTGCAAATATGGTATTCTTTTACGAATTCTTTCATTTCATCTTCATTAGCAAATACATGATATGGAAGGAGAATTGCGCCTCCCTGATAATGAATCACAAACTGACTTTCTAAAGGAACCATTGTAATAATATCACCATAAGCAATTTTCATTTTTTTCTTTTTATCTGTATATTCAATACCTTCCTCTGTAAAGCGATATACGACTTCTTTAAAATCCTGAATATCCATCTTTGGCAGAATCTTGTTCGTAACCTTTCTTTTCATGTGCCGTTTCCACACTGCTTTTCCACCATACATGATCCATACTGCCGCAAGCGCGATCAGGCTGGTGATAAACATCCATGAATGAATCTTTAGAAAAATTACACCTGTAATCAGCACTGCCGGAATACTAGTAGATCGAATAATAATTAACTAGCTGCATTTGGATTAGCTTCTTCTTCCGATATTTCATCGAGTTTATATGTCCAATGAAATACCACTGGCTCTTTATTGATTTCATCAAAGTACTGATAGATTCTGTCTGCCAGT
>JAGAQG010000025.1 GCA_017622875.1 Lachnospiraceae bacterium | reverse complement strand
TGAAGGTACAAAATCTCTTCGTTTGTAAGTGTAATAGGTTTTGTGTGTGCCATACTGATACCTCATTTCTGTTGATACTATCAGTATAACATATCTCACCGAGTTTGGTTAGTTATTTATTTTATAATGTACTAGTTGTGAATTTGCCTTATGCGTTGTCTAATTTCTCAATTTTTCTTTCTATTTAGTTAGGGCAGAACATTATTTTTTGAAAAACCTAGTTTTTCGCCCTAAAAAGGTGCTTTTTCAGAAAAAGAAAAACACAGAGCAGAATTTCTGAAATTTCACTCCGTATTTTTCTTGTGCAATTTTTCTATTATGCGGACACCCTATATACAAATCCTACGAAAGATTTTGCTTTGATATTTCTCGTATCACGTCTTCCCGGACGTACCGGTTCTACATATTTGGAAATATCCTTTATCAGCTTTTTACCATCCGCATTTTTGGTGCGGAAGAACTGTCTGCATAGATACATTGCCATTTTCATGTTTACCTTATATTCGTGAATATTTTCCTGTTTTTGCTGAATTACAATCTCATTCACAATGCGGTTGCAGAAGTTCATCATAGTTATTGCAGAATATATTTCCTGCTTTAGGAAATCGTCTTTTTTACCATGCAGATTCACAAGACCGATACCATATTTCAATTCACGAAAAGATGTTTCAATTCCCCAACGTGCATGATAAAGTTCCTTAATTTCCGCAGGAGTAAAATTTCGTGGAAGACTTGTTGCCAAGGTTTCATATTCTCCCGTATCAAGAAGAATCCTAACCACACGGAACTTCATGGGATAGGGAGTAGGGAAATCAAAACGTCCTGCTCTTGTTTTGTCGCTGTAAACCTTATTTTCGTTTTTTCGTGTCTGTACCAAAATGTATCCGTTCTCTTTATCCGCTTTCGTCTGTGTGGTTGTTATCGTCATAGAAACATCTACATCTAATTCTGTCATGGGAAGTTTTTCGATTTCACGCATAGCACCGCGGTCTTGTTTTACACGAATCAGAAAGTCTACATTAGGATGTTCCAAGAAATGAGCGAAGGTGTTGTAGGATTCGTAACCTCTGTCTGCTACAATTAACGTCTTTTCTTTAAAATCGTACCATGATAGAAAGAATGCAAGACATCCCACTTCATCCATTTGGGGCTGTGGCTGTATAATACAATGTTGGTACGTCTTGTTTAATACATCGTATAGCGGATTTACATGCAATTGGTTATATCCATTGGGATTACTTGCATTCTGCATAAAACTGTCAGACTTTGGATTTCTTGCCATATTTACGCAGGTTCCGTCAATGGCAAACACACGATAACCTTTATATTTTTTCACATCATTACATTGTGCATTAAAGTTTTCAAAGACATCTTCAAAGATAGTCCACGATAATTTGTTTCTCTGTTGTACGAATGCGGATGCTGTCACATCAATTCCTGCATCATATAATTCTTTGTTTAGACTGCCACCCTGCATAGAGAGTAGAAGATTAACCATTTTTTCAAATGTCAGAACACGTTTACGTGAAAAATAGCTTTTTTCATTAGGATAATCTTTTCGGTAAGTTTCAATCGCTTTAGCGATTGCATCTTTTATCTGATGTTTTAACACATCAGGAGTTGTTTTCACTTGTTTCATCATTAGAACCTCATTTTCATTACAGTAATCAATGATGTGCATAAAAAAACAAGACAAAATGCCCTACAAATGTAGGGAATATCAGTCTTGTGTGCGTAGTTTTCCTATTCTCTCTTTTCTCTCTAATCTAAAATATCTCTACTAAAAAATACTGTTCTCTCTGTTTACTGTAATAAAAATAATCTCTCTAATCCGCTCTAAATCGTTCTTACTCTCTGCCTGTGTTCTCTCTGTTTCTGTTATTGTTACGCCTAAACTAAACACATCACTTTATATATTATATCCCATAATTACATGAAATCCACTATTTTTCTATATTCTTTACTTTTTAAATTGGCTTAACTTAATGAAAAATTTATTTTCCAAATATTTTTAAGGAGCAAATCCGAAGATTTACCCCTTAATTTCAAAAATTCAAGCTTATCTACATGACATTGCATCCGCATAGGAACTTTTTCCAGCGTTGCCACTCATTGGCTTCCGAATATCATTAAGGAGTTTCAGAAAGATTATCCGGGAATTGATTATGAGCTGTTGTTGGGAGACTATACGGAGATCGAAGAATGGATTGTAGAGGGAAGAGTGGACTGTGGATTTTTACGTTTGCCGACAGTTCGACCAATGGATTCTATTTTTCTGGAAAACGATGAGTTAAAAGCAATTATTCCAAAAGACCATCCAATGGCAGAATGTGAGAAATTTCCGATTGAGAAGCTGTGTGAGGAAAAGATCATGCTGTTGGAAAAAGGGGCAAGAGCGGAGATTTCGGAGCTGTTTGAGCGAAACGGACTGGAACCGGATGTACATTTTACCACATGGGATGATTATGCAGTCATGTCAATGGTGGAAAGCGGCTTGGGGGTAAGTATCTTACCAGAGCTGATTTTAAAACGTGTGCCGTATGACATTGCAGCGAAAAGCCTTGATGTGGAGGCTTTTCGAAAGATAGGATTCTGTGTGAAGGATATGAAGACAGTTCCACATGCGGTAAGAAAATTTATGGAGTATTTACAGTATAGGAGCAATCTATGACAGAAAGAGAAAAACAGTTAAATGGAGAATGGTTCATTTGCGATGATCCTGATTTAAAGAAAATACGAGTTCAGTGCAGCAAAAAGGTTTTTGCATTAAATCAGTTAGATAATTCAGAGAAAGCAAAAAGATATGAAATATTTCGTACATTATTTGGAAGTATTGGGGAAGGATGTAATATTAAATCCTCTTTCCAATGCGATTATGGATCAAACATTCATTTTGGAAACAATGTATTTGTTAATGTGAACTGCGTATTTACAGATGTGGGAAAAATTGAAATCGGGGACGATACATTTATTGGTCCTCAGGTTGGAATTTATACAGTCAATCATCCGCTGAATCCGATAATGAGAAAGAATGGCCTTCAGCGGGCGGAGAATGTAAAAATTGGTCAGAATTGCTGGATCGGTGGCAATGTGACAATCAATCCAGGAGTGACTTTAGGAGACAATGTAGTGGTCGCTTCAGGCGCAGTAGTAACAAAATCCTTTGGCAACAATGTATTGCTTGCAGGAGTGCCAGCAAAAATAGTGAAGGAATTATAATTTAAGGGAAGCGATTGGCCTCCCTTAAAGTGTTTTAAAAATTATGCTGATGATTATGTTCCGGAATATCTTCGTGAGTATGTCTATGAGTCCCTTCACCTTCTGTATGAATATGGGTATGGGAATGAACATGTTCGTGCTCATGTGTATGTACCAGATTACCATGACGATGCTCATGTGTATGTACGTGTACATGCTCGTGGGTGTGCTGCAGTTCAATGGTGTCTTTGATCATCAGAACAGTAGCGATGATCATAATCATAAGGCCAATATAAAACTGAACACCCGGTTTCTCATTCAGCAAAAGAATTCCAAAGAAAACGCCCAGAAATGGCGCAATCGAATAATATGCACTGGTCTTTGCAGCACCCAAATCTTTTTGTGCTTTAATATAGAAGTTAATGCTTAAACCATAAGCAATAAATCCTAACAAAAGAACTGCAATGATCCATTTGATTTCAGGAATTTTCTCACCAATGGCAAGTGCAATGATCAGACTGCCAAGGCCTGAGAAGAATCCTTTGATTGTAGTAATCTGAACTGAGGATTTTGAGCTTAACATACGAGTGCAGTTGTTTTCAAGGCCCCAACAGCAGGAGGCTGCAAGTACCAGAAGAGAACCTGTATTAAATTGAAAACTTCCTTCACCTTCAAAGCTTAAGGTAATACTTGCAAGTGTAACGAAAATGATCGCAAGAGTCAGTCTTTTGGAAAGCAGTTCTTTAAAAGCAAAAAAGGCAATGAGAGAAGTAGCTACGATTTCGAAATTGTTGAGCAAGGAAGCGTTTGCTGAATTAGTCATTTCCAGACCAATCATTAGTAAAATTGGAGCCGCAATATCCAGTAAGATCATGCCGATAGTATAAGGTAATTCTGCTTTTGTTAAAGAATTTGATTTTTCACGTTCCCCTGTCAGAATTCCATAAATAAAAAGTCCAAGACCTGCACCAAGATAGAGAAATGCGGCCATCATGGTAGGAGAAACCTGTGTTAAAAGGATTTTACTGAGGGGAATATTGATTGCATAAAGCGCTGCTGCCAGAATTGCAAATATAGTTGCGATATTTTTGGTTTTCATAGAAATGCTCCATAATTTCATAAATTGTAATCTGCATATCCCCCATGAGGGGATATTATATGTGTATATTTTATCACTTGTTATGAATTACTCAAGTATAAATTTCTGAAAAATCTGTTGACAATAAGAAACTGTATTTGATATATAATTATACAGTGCCTTGCAGGCTTTGAATGCTTGCCAGGCACTATTTTTATTTGAATATCTTTTATTGACAATAAATGTCACTCCACTAATGTCGGACGGTGGAGGGGCATTTATTTTTTTATGTAAGGAGGAACAAAAGATGCCAGAAACAAAATTTGAATCAGTTATTTTTACAGTTGTAGCACAGGTAGCATTGGCAAGTATTTTAGGCGTATATCATGGATATGGATTTACAAGTCAGTTTATTCCAAATTATCTGACTACTTATTGTAAAAATTTTATTATGGCACTTCCGGTGCAGCTGTTTATTGCTGGTCCTATCGCACGATTGATTTTTAGAAAGTTTTTTGGAAGAAATTAATTTGAGAAACAGAAGAGAATCATTACGAAGTTTGGAATTGGAAAAACATCCATTATATGTTAAAATGATTTTATAGAATTCCTCTGTAATGGAGGAAATATGAAACGCAAAAAAACATTACAGGAACTTACAATTAAAGATAATTTCATGTTTGGCGCAGTTATGTGCGACGAAAACAATTTCAGGACGATTTTGTGAGATCACTTCAGAAATCTATTAATCATGTGAAAGAAAGCCGTGATATGGAGGAACGCTTTATGTTATTTGAAGAAATGTTAAGAGATGAACGAAGAGAAGGAAAAGCAGAAGCTACTGCAGAAGGTGTTGTGGAGTTCCTTGAAGATATCGGTAATCTTTCAGAGGATTTACGTGAAAGAATCATGGAAGAAGCTGATTTATCTGTTTTGAAGAAATGGCTGAAAATTGCGGCAAAAGCGGAATCCATTGAGCAGTTTATAAGTGAAATGTAGGAATTAATATTTCGGGGAGCACATCTAATACAGATGCCAGAAAGCTCTGGCATCTGTAATCTTAAATTCGAGAAAAACGAGAAGAACATCAAACCCATATCGGGTACTATAATCAAAGAAATACAGAGGAATTCTATTGTTAAAACTTATTTTAAAACGAACAAATATTTGGTATACTTGTTTCAGAATTTATATTTATAAACATATATAGTTATTTTGAATGTCTGAAAAGAGGTATATATGAGGCTGGATTCAAGTATTAAAGAAATCAAAGGAATCGGAGAAAAAAGCGCAGCGACTTTCGCAAAAGCCGGTATCTATACGGTGAACGATGTGGTGCGCTATTTTCCACGCGGGTATGAAGAATTTGAAGCACCAGTATCATTTGACAAATTGCAGGAAGAAGAAATTCAGGCGGTGGCAGCTTTTGTGACAAAGCAGCCGACGGTGGTTCGTGCAGGCAGATATCAGATTACGACAGCGACTGTGACAGAAAATGATATATTTTTGCAGCTTCGTTGGTTTAACATGCCTTTTCTAAGGAACACTCTAAAGAGAGGCTTTCTCTATATTTTCAGAGGACGTGTAGTAAAAAAAGGGAAAAATTACTGCATGGAGCAGCCGAAATACTACAGCCCGGCGGAATATCATGAGCTGGAAAACAATATGCAGCCAATTTATCCATTGGTACAGGGATTGACTAACAAAATGGTTAGCAAAGCAGTAAAGCAGGTCATGGAAAATATTCCGACTTTTGAGGAAACCTTCCCGGAAGAGCTTCGGAAACGCTACAAGCTGGCAGAATATAATTTTGCCCTTTCCAATATCCATTTTCCAGTTTCAAAAGACGATTTAATTATTGCAAGACGACGAATTGTTTTTGAAGAATTTTATCAGTTTGTCTGTCAGGTTCGTTCCATGAAGGAACAATGGGAGTTGATCGCCAATCAATGTGTGATGAAGCCAGTGAAAGAGACGGAAAGATTGCTTGCAAAGCTTCCATATGAACTGACGAATGCACAGAAAAAGGTCTGGAAAGAGATTTCTGACGATTTGCAGGGGCACAAGCTGATGTCTCGTCTCATTCAGGGAGATGTAGGAAGCGGTAAAACAATTCTTGCATTTTTAGCACTTTTGACAGCAAAAGGAAATGGCTATCAGGGAGCGATGATGGCGCCGACAGAGGTACTTGCGAAGCAGCATTTTGAAGGATTGATGGAATTAAAGGACAAATATGGTCTGGAATTCAATGCATTGCTGCTGGTAGGTTCCATGACAGCAAAGGAAAAACGTCTGGCCTATGAGCAGATTACTTCCGGGGAGGCGGATATTGTAATCGGAACCCATGCGATCATTCAGGATAAGGTTGAATTTTCCAATCTTGGACTGGTCATTACAGATGAGCAGCATCGTTTTGGCGTAAAACAGCGTGAAGTATTCAGCCAGAAAGGCGTGCATCCGCATGTGCTCGTTATGAGTGCCACACCAATTCCAAGAACTCTGGCAATTATTATTTACGGTGATCTGGATATTTCTATCATTGATGAGATGCCGGCAAACCGTATTCCGATTAAAAACTGCGTCGTAGATGAGAGCTGGCGTCCGAAAGCCTATTCATTTATAAAAAAAGAAGTAGCAGCAGGACATCAGGCATATGTGATCTGCCCGATGGTCGAGGAAAATGAGGAGCTGGAGCTTGAAAATGTCATTGATTATGCTGAGAAGCTGAAAAGAGAACTGCCGGAAATCAAAGTCGCTTATCTGCATGGAAAGATGAAACCGGCAGAGAAAAATGAGATCATGGAAGCATTTGGGCGAAATGAAATTCAGGTGCTTGTATCGACGACAGTTATTGAGGTCGGTATCAATGTGCCGAATGCCACAGTGATGATGGTAGAAAATGCGGAACGATTTGGCTTATCACAGCTGCATCAGTTACGAGGCCGTGTCGGTCGAGGGGCACACCAGTCCTATTGTATTTTTATGAGTAATTCTAAAGGAAAAGATACGAAAAAACGTCTTGAAATTTTAAATAAATCAAATGATGGATTTTACATTGCAAGTGAGGATCTGAAGCTTCGCGGACCGGGAGATCTGTTCGGTATCCGCCAGAGCGGAGATCTGCGGTTTACACTGGGAGACATTTTTACAGATGCGCAGATCTTGAAAGAAGCCTGTGAAGCTGCAGAAGAATATGGTCATTTGGCGAATGTATCTTCTATTAATATAAATCTTTAAACGAAAGTTTTAAGTTTGGAAAAAGTTTGTCAGATTTTGAAACAATTGACAGTGTATTAAAAATATTTCTCCACATACTAGGATTGTAACATGAAGCGGACAAAAAAATTGAAGTTTCAAGTTTACGAGAACAAAACGCAAAATATGAAATTTGCAACAAGGAGGAATTTAATATGTCAAACAAATCTTCAAACAGAGCAGCAGTACCTGAAGCAAAGAGTGCTTTAGACAAATTCAAATATGAAGTAGCCAGCGAACTTGGTGTTCCATTATCAGATGGTTACAACGGTAACTTAACATCTGCACAGAACGGTTCTGTAGGCGGATATATGGTTAAGAAAATGATCGAAGCTCAGGAAAGACAGATGTCTGGTAAATAAGAAAGAGCTAAGACGGGCGGGAGAGAAATCTCCCGCCTTTTTTATATATTGACTAGAGAAATAATTTTATAGGGTGGCATTTAAAATACATCATATGGTATAATTTAAATAAATAAAAGAAAGGAGCAAATGAAAGATGACGATTGAAAAAATAAAAGAAGCAATGGAACTAATGTCAAAAAATTATCCAGTTGAGAGAGCGTATCTTTTTGGCTCCAGAGCTGACGGAACAAATAGAAGTGATAGTGACATAGACCTGATTATTGAATTTACAAAGCGTGTTTCGTTACTGACAATTTCATCAATGAAAATTGAACTGGAAGAAATGCTTAATTTAGAGGTGGATATAGTTCATGGACCTGTAAGAGAAACAGACTTACTAGAAGTAGATAAGGTGGTAGAAGTATATGCAGCATAGAGATGAAATTATTATAAAGAAAGTAATTTCAGAAATTGAGATTGGGCTGGAGATGCTGGGAGAGACATCTTTAGAAGAATTTCTCGTTGATGAGAAATTGAAACGTGCATTGAGTATGACTGTTATTAATATAGGAGAACTGGTAAAAAATATAACAGAAGAAACACGCAAAGAACATTCTAAAATTCCATGGAAAGCAATAGCCGGAATGAGAGACATTACAGCACATAAGTATCAGACGTTAAGAATGGAAGATGTTTATACTACTGTGAAAGAAGACTTTGTGGTTTTAGGAACACAATTAAATAACATTATTTAAAGGAGTAAATTTTTTATGGCGGGAGAGAAACCTCCCGCCTTTTCTGGTTGAAAATACCGATTCTAAATGTTAATATAGTTAGAGAAAACTAACGACAGGGAGAAATCTATGGAAAATATAATCATTATTGGTATTATAGTAATCTTACTTGCTATCGGATTTCGTTCTACACTCAAGCATTTCAAAGGTGAAAGCGGATGCTGTGGTGGTGGCAGTGCACCGGTAGAAGTTCCGGAAAAGAAACTGGATAAAGTAATCGCGACAAAGACAGTGATCATTGACGGAATGACCTGTGACCATTGCAAAGCGTGGGTCGAAAAAGCAATTAATGAAATTGATGGAGCATCTGCAAAAGTAAATCTTAAGAAAAGAGAAGCAATGGTTTCCATGGAAAGAGAAATCAGTGATGAGGAATTGCGCCTGGCAATTTCAAGAGCCGGATACAGAGTTTTGGAAATTCGATAAAAATCCGATAAAAATAGTCGGAAAAAAGATTGACAGAGAATGTGTTATATGGTATATGTATATTACGAGTTAGATAAAACTAACTGACGAACGTATGATATGACATTTCTTCTGTCATATTTTTTTACACAAAGGTTAGCTAGAACTAACGAATGAATTGAGGAGGTTTCTATGAGCGTTGTAATTATCGGTGGAAATGAATGTATGGTCTGTCAGTACGAAAAGATCTGTAAACAATATGGATATAAATGTAAAGTTTTTGCCAAGGAGCGAAGTGGTTTTAAGAAGAAACTGGGAAATCCGGACCTGATGGTTCTGTTTACAAATACAGTCTCACACAAGATGGTAAACAGTGCAGTCACAGAAGCAAAACGAAATAATATTCGTCTGGCAAGAGCACACTCCAGCAGTGCAGCAGCACTCATCAGTGTGCTGGAAAATCATGTGGAAAAGGAATAGATTTAAAATGAATAAAGTTGCAGTAGTATATTGGAGTTGTACAGGAAACACAGAGGAGATGGCAAAATGTGTTGCAGAAGGAGCAAAGGAGAAAGGCGCTTCAGTTGATTTATTGGAAACAGCAGAGTTTGGTGTGGATAAAATGGATGCCTATGATGCAGTTGCATTTGGATGCCCTGCAATGGGAGATGAAGTTTTAGAAGAATTGGAATTTGAACCAATGTTTTTGGCGTGTGAACCAAAACTTAGTGGGAAGAAAATCGCTCTGTTTGGCTCTTATGGCTGGGGAGACGGTGAATGGATGAGAAACTGGGAAGAAAGCTGTAAATCCGCAGGTGCGGATCTTGTTTGTGAGAGTGTCATCTGCTGTGATGCACCGGATGATGATGCACAGGATGCATGCAAAGCATTAGGCGAAGCATTAGTATAAGTTATAGCAGAAAATTCTTCATGTTTTAGGTGGTGGATATGGCAGGGGGAAAATCCCCTGCCTCTCTTTATTATATGGTAGAAAAGTTTTTTAAAATTGGAAAAAATTAGACTTGCAAATATGTGGTTATGTATATATAATCTCGATTAGATTTAACTAATTAGAAACAACTAACTATATGTGAGGGATAAACAATATGATGATTAATAAAAGGCTGATCGGTACGGTCAGCGAAAGTAAAAAATATATTGCAGGTAATGTTATGTGCCAGTGGATTTCTCTGGCAGCAAACATTGTGATGATGACTGCAATTACAAAGATGCTTGCAGGTCTTTATAAACAAACAGCAGGGACAAAGGAAATCGGAATTACAGCAATCATTGCAATTGTGGCAGTGATCATCCGATTTGTCTGCAGTAAGCTTGTCAGCTATTTAGGATATTTATCTTCGAAAGCAGTGAAAAAGACTCTGAGGGAAATGATTTATAAAAAGCTTCTGAAACTTGGATGTGCTTATAGAGAAAAAGTACAGACATCAGAAGTCGTACAGGTGGCAGTAGAAGGCGTAGAGCAGCTGGAAACCTATTTCGGGGCATATTTGCCTCAGTTTTTTTATGCAATGTTGGCACCATTGACTTTGTTTGTTGTCATCAGCTTTGTGAACCTTCCATCTGCGATTGTACTTTTAATCTGCGTACCATTGATTCCGGTAACGATTGTAGCAATTCAGAGATGGGCGAAAAAGCTTTTGTCAAAGTATTGGGGACAGTATACAGCTCTTGGAGATACCTTTTTAGAGAATCTTCAGGGACTGACAACTTTGAAAATTTATCAGGCAGACCAGTTCAAACATGAGGAAATGAATGAACAGTCTGAAAAATTCCGAAAAATTACCATGAAGGTTCTGACAATGCAGTTAAATTCCATTACGATCATGGATTTGATCGCATATGGCGGAGCTGCACTGGGTGTTATTTTATCAGTGACTCAGTACCGTGCAGGACATGTAACATTGGAAGGCTGCCTGCTGATTATTTTATTATCTGCGGATTTCTTTATTCCAATGCGAATGTTAGGTTCTTTTTTCCATATCGCTATGAATGGAATGGCAGCCACAGATAAGATTTTCAGACTTCTGGACTTACCGGAAGGGGAAGAAAAGCCAGCAGTTATTGAAAAAGAATATGGCATTGAATGCGCAGCTTTAACATTTGGCTATGAAGAAAATAGAGAAATCTTACATAAAGTGAATTTGAGATTTCCAAAAGGAAGTTTTACATCCATCGTAGGGGAAAGTGGATGCGGAAAATCGACAATCGCTCAGATTCTCATGGGAAGAAATAAAAATTATCAGGGGTCTGTGACCATTGGAGAAAATGAACTGTTAGAGATTTCAGAAGAAAGCATTTTAAAGAATTTGACTTACATCAGTCATCAGAGCTACATGTTTAAGGGAACCGTAAGAGATAATCTTTTGATGGGTAGACCAGATGCTTCGGAAAAGGAAATGTGGGAAGTATTACAGCGTGTCAACCTTGCGGAATTCTTGCGAGAGGAAAATGGTCTGGATACCGTTTTACAGGAAAAGGCATCCAATTTATCAGGCGGTCAGTGCCAGCGACTGGCTCTGGCAAGAGCACTTTTACACGACAGCGAAATCTACATTTTTGACGAAGCAACTTCAAATATTGATGTAGAAAGTGAAAATGACATTATGGCGGAAATTTACCGTCTGGCAAAAACAAAGACGATCATTTTGATTTCTCATCGTCTGGCAAATGTAACTGGCTCTGATAATATTTATGTGTTAGATCAGGGAAATGTGGTGGAGTCAGGAACCCATGAAAAACTCCTTGCAAAAAAAGGTGTTTATGAAAAACTGTGGAGTGCACAGTGGAATCTGGAAAATTTCGGAAAGGATGGTGAATAGGGATGAAAAAACGAAGCGGATTTGCAGTTATGGCGAAGCTGATCGGTCTGGTAAAACCGTTGACAGGGTATATGATCCTGGCAATCTTTATGGGACTTCTCGGTCATCTCTGTGCATCGTTCATTACAATTTTTGGCGGTTACGCAGTGCTTGAGGTGTTAGACATTGAAACACCATTGACCATGACTGTGATTTTTGTCAGTGTAATCGTTTTTGCAGTTATTCGAGGTCTCTTAAGATATGCAGAGCAGTCCTGCAATCATTTTATTGCATTTAAGCTGCTTGCGCTGATTCGTGACAAGGTGTTTGGAGCACTTAGAAAGTTATGCCCGGCAAAGCTTGCGGGAAAAGATAAGGGTGATCTGATTTCTGTAATTACCTCAGATATTGAGCTTTTGGAAGTATTTTATGCGCATACGATTTCACCGGCAGCCATTGCATTTTTATTTACGATTGTAATGTGTGTATTTATCGGACACTATCATATGGACTTAGGAATGCTGGCTTTTGCAGCGTATCTAACAGTCGGAGTAATCATTCCTGTCATAATTTCCCGTATCAGCGGCGATATAGGATTGAAATTCCGTAATCAGTCTGGAAATTTGAGTGCGTTTGTTTTGGACAGTCTTCGCGGTCTGCCTGAAATCTTACAATATGGTATCGGGCTGAAACGTCTGGAAGAAATGAACAAAATGACAGACGAGCTTTCCGATGTGGAAAAGAAAATGAAAAACACCACTGGAACAAATACAGCGGTGACAAATACAGTTATCTTATTTTTTGACCTTGCAATGTTATTTACTTCTGCAGGTCTGATGCAGAAGGGACAGCTTGGATTTGACGGCGTACTGATTACAACCATCGCACTGATGAGCTCGTTTGGTCCGGTTGTTGCATTGGCAAACCTTGGAAGCACTTTACAGAATACGTTTGCTGCAGGAAACCGTGTACTGGATATTTTGGAAGAAATTCCGGTAGTTGAGGAAATCGCAGGTCAGGAAAATGTAACCTTTACAGGTGCTAAGGCAGAAAATGTAACATTTTCCTATAAAGAGGAAGTAATCCTGAAAGATGTTTCTTTAGAGATTCCAAAAGGAAAAGTGGTTGGTATTGTAGGAAAAAGCGGCAGCGGAAAATCTACTTTATTAAAGCTTTTGATGCGTTTTTGGAATGTTCAGAAGGGAAATGTCAAGATTTCAGATAAAGACATTGAAAGCATCAATACAACAAATCTGCGTGATATGGAAAGCTTTATGACGCAGGAAACACACCTGTTCCATGACAGTATTAAAAATAATTTACGCATTGCGAAGCTGGATGCCACGGATGAAGAGATTGTCGAAGCTTGTAAGAAAGCGTCGATTCATGATTTTATCATGACATTGCCGAATGGCTATGACAGCGCGGTAGGAGAGCTGGGTGATACCTTATCCGGCGGAGAACGTCAGCGAATCGGGCTTGCAAGGGCATTTTTACATGATGCACCGTTCATTCTGTTAGACGAACCGACCAGTAATCTGGACAGCTTAAATGAAGGTGTGATCCTGAAATCTTTAAAAGAAGCAGGAGAAGATAAAACGGTTGTGCTGGTATCTCACAGACAGTCAACCATGAGAATTGCGGACATGGTTCACTCCATCGATGAATTGAATAGTGCAGGGAGAGTGAGCTAGTGGCAAAAGATATTCAAAGTAAACGGGAACGTGAAAAATATGTAGTTTCGGAAATGATTGCATTATATTGCAGAAAGCAGCATAAGACAAAAGGAGAACTCTGCTCAGATTGTTCTGCACTTCTGGAATATGCAAAGCTCCGAAGCGATAAATGTCCGTTCATGGAGACAAAAACATTTTGTTCAAATTGTAAGGTGCACTGCTATAAGAAGGATATGAGGGAAAACATCAGAGAAGTCATGCGGTTTTCTGGACCTCGAATGATCTTTACTCATCCTGTTTTGGCAATCAGACATGTAATAGAGTCTAAAAAAGAGAAAAGGAAATTGGAAAAGAATGAAAATTAAGAAACTTGCTTATATTGTTGTTGGATGTATCGGGTTAGGATTAGGAGCAGTTGGAAGTGTTGTGCCTATGCTTCCGGCGTTCCCGTTCCTTCTTTTGGCAGCGTTCTGTTTTGGAAAGAGCTCAGAAAGACTGCATACCTGGTTCGTTAACACAAAGCTTTATAAAAATAATCTGGAAAGTTATGTGCAGGGAAAAGGAATGACATGGGCTGCGAAGCTTCGTATTATGGGAACTGTAACAGCAGTCATGTTAATTAGCTTTATTATGATGAGAAATGTACCGGTAGGAAGAGCAGTGCTGGCTGGTGTATGGGTGTTCCATATTTTCTACTTTATTTTTGTGGTAAAGACGTTACGCGTAGAGCCGGCAATTGAATCATAGGTGAGAGATACGGCGGGAATTTAATTTCCCGTCTTTTTCCTTTTTCTGCTATAATAATATACTATGAAACGATAACGGGAGTAAAAAAATGAAGAAATATAAAAAACATATCAAAAAAAATTGGTATTGCTTTATACTGGCACCAATCTTCATGCTGCTGGAAGCATGTGGGGAATTTATTCTTCCTTTTGTAAACGCAAATATCATCAATAAAGGGGCAGCCAATGGAGATATTACATATATTCTGCAAAATGGTTTCTATATGCTGCTAATTGCAATTGGAATGCTGATCACGGGAATCCTTGGAGCATTTTTTGCAGTCAGAGGTTCCACACGAATGGCAGCAGGGGTCAGACAGGACGTGTTTGACAAGATTCAGACTTTTTCTTTCAGCGACATTGATCGATTCTCTACAGGTTCACTCATTACCCGTGTAACAAATGACATCACTCAGATTCAGACCTTTACGCAGTCATTGCTTCGAGGTTTTTTTCGGAGTCCGACAATGCTGGTTGGTGCGCTAATCATGTCCTTCACACTGAGTCCGGACATTGCGTGGATCATTCTGGTCGTTGTGCCGATTCTTGCGTTTGCGACATTTATGATCATTAAAACAGCATCTCCAAGATATACAACGATGCAGAAACAGCTGGATACGATGAATACAGGAATCGGTGAAGCCATTGTAAATGAAAAGGTCATCAAATCCTTTGTGCGTGAAGAGCATGAAAAAAATAAATTCAGTATTATTAATCAAAATCTAAAAGATAAATCCGTTGCGGCACTGAAAATGATGATTCTCATGCAGCCGATTTCCGCACTTGCAGTCAATGTGGCAACACTGATTGGTGTCTGGGTGGCAGGAAGAAAAATCATGGTGGGAGGAATGGAAGTAGGAACATTGACTGCTTTTATTACCTATTTATCTCAGGTGCTGACCGCACTGAATTTCCTTGCCAATATTTCTTTGCAGGGAACCCGTGCAGCAGCCTCAGATCGCCGAATTTCAGAGGTGTTGGATACAGTACCGGAAATCCGCGACCACAATGCAAAAAAGAAAGAACATAAAATCAATTCCGGAGATATTGAATTTCAGAATGTATCTTTCCGTTACTTTAAAGACACAAAAACACCAGTTCTTGACAGAATCAATGTGAAAATCCACGTAGGGGAACTGATCGGTATCGTAGGCTCTACAGGCAGCGGAAAATCAACGTTTATATCCATGATTCCAAGACTTTATGACCCGGATGAAGGAACTGTTTTAGTAGATGGAATAGATGTACGTAACCTGTCTTTACATGAACTTCGTGAAAATGTTTCTGTTGTTCTCCAGAAAAACACGCTGTTTTCAGGAACGATTGCGGAAAATCTGCGTTGGGGAAATGAAGATGCTTCTGATGAGGAGCTGGTTTCTGTATGCAAAATTGCACAGGCAGACAGCTTTATTACTTCGTTTCCAGATGGATATGATACAGAAATCGGTCAGGGCGGCGGAAATCTTTCCGGCGGACAGAAACAGAGACTTTGTATTGCGAGAGCACTTTTGAAAAATCCTAAAATTATGATTTTAGATGACTCTACAAGTGCAGTCGATACTGCGACAGATGCATGTATTCGTCGTGCATTTCGTGAAAAATTGCCGAATATTACAAAGCTTGTAATTACACAGCGTATTTCTTCGGTAATGGATGCAGACAGAATCATTGTAATGGATCAGGGGAAAATCGTGGGATTTGGTACTCACGAGGAACTGATCAAATCCTGTATGACTTATCAGGAAATTTATTATTCACAAAAAGACAGAGAGGAGGAAGCAGATCATGAATGAAGCCCGTGCAAAACGTATGGAAGCCAAATATAGCGGAAATAAGACCAAAAGCCAGACAAAACAGCTGGAACTTGGCCCATCCCGCGGACGCAGTCGTGCCATGGGAGCATCGGGAAAGCCGAAAAATATGAGAAATGCAATCGTTCGGTTAATGCAATATATTTCCCATGAAAAAGTTTTGATCATTGCTGCAATCAGTTGTTCTTTGATTCATACGGGAACATCTTTGGCAGCGTCTTATCTGCTTCGCCCGATCATCAATCAATTTATCTATTTTGAGGGAGGCGCTTCCGATATAAGTGCCAGAGTTTCAGGATTGCTTACATGGCTGATATTTTTGGCAATCATTTATGGGATCTCCGTTCTGACTCAGTGGCTTCAACAGAGGCTGATGCTGGAAGCTTCCCAGCGTACACTTGTCAGAATGAGATCGGAACTTTTTGCAAAACTGCAAAATCTGCCTGTGAGATATTTTGATACCCATGCAGCGGGAGATATCATGTCCCGTTTTACAAATGACGTGGATACCATTGGAGAAATGTTAAATACAACATTGATTCAGATTATTTGTGGAGCGATTACGATTGTCGGAACAATTGTACTGATGCTTTATACAAATCCAATCCTTGGATTGATCACGATCATTGCTACACCACTTTTGACATTTGTAAGCAAAACAATCATGAAAAATGGGCAGAAAGCCTATTCAGAGCAGCAGAAGAATCTGGGGATGCTGAATGGATTTACGGGAGAGACAGTTTCTGGACAGAAAGTAGTCAAAGTATTTAACCATGAAGAAATCGCTATGGATGAATTTGGTTATTTAAATGAAAAGCTTTGCCGTGCCCAGGAAGAGGCGCAGTTTCGTTCCGGTATTATGGGGCCGGCAACACACCAGCTCTGTAATATGGTTTATGCAGTAGTAGCAAGTGTCGGTGGGATTTTAGTGGCACTCGGACGATTTGACGTGGGTGGTCTGACTGTATCTTTAAATTATACGAGACAGTTTAACCGTCCGATCAATGAGGTTTCCATGCAGATCAATACAGTATTTTCTGCACTTGCAGGTGCAGAACGAGTATTTGAGGTCATGGACGCGGAAGAAGAAAAGGAAGATGCAGATACAGTTCCTATGAAGGAAATGAAGGGGCATGTGGTACTGGATCATGTGAATTTTGGATATGTACCGGATGTTCCTGTATTAAAAGATATTTCTCTTTATGCAAAGCCGGGACAGAAGATTGCCTTTGTAGGTTCTACGGGTGCTGGAAAAACAACGGTTACGAACCTTTTGTCGAGATTTTATGATATTCAGGAGGGAACAATCACCATTGACGGTGTTCCGATAGAGAAAATCAACAGGGGATTTTTGCGCTCCAATATTGCGATGGTCTTACAGGATACCCATTTGTTTACAGGAACGGTAAGGGAAAATATCCGTTATGGAAGACTGGAAGCGACGGATGAAGAAGTAGTGGAAGCGGCAAAGATAGCTTCTGCTCACTCCTTTATTGAACAACTGGAAAATGGATATGATACAGTGCTGGAAAACGATGGAGCAAATCTTTCACAAGGACAGAGACAGCTGTTAAACATTGCCCGCGCGGCCATCTCCAAAGCACCAATCCTGATACTTGATGAGGCGACAAGTTCTGTCGATACGAGAACGGAGCGTCATATTGAGGAAGGAATGGATGCACTGATGGAGAATAGAACGACTTTTGTAATTGCACACAGACTTTCTACAGTACGAAAATCTAATGCCATCATGGTACTGGAAAAAGGAAAGATTATCGAAAGAGGAACTCACGAAGAACTTCTGGCAGCAAAAGGACGTTATGCGGATCTTTATCATGAAATAGTAGAGCTGGATTAAATAAATTGATTTGTGCATATTTTACAAAAAATTAATAATTTGACAGGAATCGACAGGTTGTCAAAAAGTTGACATAATGATACACTAAACTACGGGTGATTATGAAATGAAATTATATATGATTCGCCATGGCGAAACTAACTGGAATACAGTAAAAAGACTTCAGGGAGCCACAGATATTCCACTGAACGAAAATGGAGAAGCATTGGCCAGGGCAACCTGTGAAGGGATGAAAGACATTCCTTTGGATATGATCTTTACAAGTCCCTTAAAACGTGCTTATCGTACAGCAGAGCTTGTAAAGGGAGAACGAGATATTCCCCTGATTGTGGATGAACGTATCCGTGAGATTTGCTTTGGAGATTATGAAGGACTTGTAAGTAAGTCGGAAGGATATAATATTCCGGACCCTGACTTTAAATTCTTTTTTACGCAAACAGATTGCTACAAAACTCCGCCAAATGGAGAACCAATTGAGTCTCTTTTAAAGAGAACCGGTGATTTTCTGCAGGAATTAAAGACAAAAGAGGATTTGCAGGATAAAACAATTCTGATTTCTTCTCATGGAGCAGCAGTGAGGGCGCTGCTTTCCAATATCGAAAAATGTGATGTTGCTCATTTTTGGGGAAAGGGTGTACATAAAAACTGCGGTGTATCCTGCGTGGAATTGGTTGACGGAGAATATCAGATTCTTTGGGAGAATAAGATTTATTACTAATGAGGTGATTTATTTTGCGTTCAGAAGAAAAGTCAATTAAAAACAGTGTTGGAAGACTGACATTTGTAGCCATTGCGGTGCTTTCGCAGGTCGGATGGCTTGCAATTCTGGCACTTCGATTAAACGAATACTCAGTCTATATTTCATTAGGTACGACAATTCTTACAGTAATTCTTGTTTTATGGCTGTACAATACACGAATTCCGATGGGCTTTAAGCTTCTTTGGATCATGGTGATCATGGCATTTCCAGTGCTGGGGCTGTTATTGTATCTGATGATAGGACGATCAAGTGTAACAAAAGGAATGCGGCTTCGTCTGGAAAAGATTGATGCTGGATTAGAAAAATGGATTAAACAGGATGAAGGTGTACTGGAAGCTTTAAAGAAAAAAGATATTTCTATAGCAAACCAGATGAATTATGTAAGTCAGTATGGAAAATTTCCGGTCTATCAGAATACAGATGTGAAATTTTATAAGGATGCATCAGATGGATTTGAAGAACAGCTTCTGGAGCTTGAAAAGGCAGAAAAGTTCATCTTTATGGAATACCATGCCATCGAGGATGCAGTCAGCTTTGGAAGAATGAAGGAGATTCTTGCAAAGAAAGCAGCGCAGGGCGTGGATGTGCGCGTACTTTATGATGATATCGGAAGTATTGGTTTTATTGATTCTAAGTTTGTGAAACGTATGGAAGCACTTGGGATTAAGTGTCGTGTGTTCAACCCATTGGTTCCAATTATCAATATTTTTATGAATAACCGTGATCACAGAAAGATTACGGTCATTGATGGTAAAGTAGGATTTACAGGTGGTTATAATCTTGCAGATAAATATTTCAATCTGGAGCATCCATATGGTCACTGGAAGGATACCGGTATCCGCATGGAAGGTGACGCAGTACGTAATCTGACCTTTATGTTTCTTGAAATGTGGAGTGCAATGTCGAATAAACCGCTGGAAGAAACAGACGCATTTTTCCCGGAAACCACATATCAGGTAAAAGAAAAATGTTATATTCAGCCATATGGAGACAGCCCGTTAGACGATGAGCTGGTAGGCGAAAATGTTTACATGAACGTTGTCAAAATGGCTAAAAATTATGTGTACTTTACCACACCATATCTGATCATCAGCGATGAAATGGAACGTGAGCTTACTATGGCTGTGAAGCGAGGGGTAGATGTTCGCATCATTACACCAGGAATCCCTGATAAAAAATCAGTGTTTGAGGTAACTCGTTCTAACTATGAGGATCTTGTTAAGGCGGGAGTGAGAATCTACGAATACACGCCGGGCTTCATTCATGCTAAGGAATGTATCTGTGATGATGAGATTGCAGTGACAGGAACAATCAATCTGGACTATCGTAGCTTATATCTGCATTTTGAGAATGGTGTTCTGATGTATCAGTGTCAGGCAATTAAAGATATGAAAGCAGATTACGAGGAAACGATGAAAGTTTCCAAAGAAGTAACAGAAGATTATAAAGCAAAGCAGCCATTTAAGATAAAAATCAAACGTGGGCTGCTCAGGGTGTTTGCACCATTATTGTAAAATAGTAAAAGTAACAAAGCTGGAGAGAAAATCTCCAGCTTTGTTTATGCCTGTTTATGCTGCGCGAATAAATTCCATAATGGTATAAGAATTAAATAAAATGATGCTGCTAAAGAAGTAAGCGGTGCTCCGGCAGAAGCCAACGCCACACTTCCGGCAATCGACCATGGAACAAGCGGTGCAACGATGACAGCACTGTTTTCAATATGGATTGCAAGCTTTTGTTTGTCTTTTTCAATGTGGCTGCACAGCTGCTGTGTCAGCATAATCGCAAGGGTCTGATTGCATACAATAACACTTGTTGCAATAGAAGTAAGTAAAGTAACCGCATAAGCAGAAAGTTTCTGACCGATGTTTTCAATGATGTATGTTACCGGATTCAGCAGTCCTGTATTATGAAAAATTCCGGAATAGGAGGATGAAATACAAACTATCGCCCCAACACGGAACATGGATATGATTCCACCACCATTGATCATAGAGGAAAGAGCAGGATCAGCACTCTCAAAACCTAAGATAGAAAATGTAATGATTTCTTTTAATGAAAGGCCCTGGCAGGTCATACATACAATAATGGAAACGACGATGCTTACGAGCATGGTTGCTTTTACTTTTATTTTGCATAATGCAAGAATCAGGATTAAAAGTGCAGGAATAATTGTAAATACATTCATTCGAAACTCTTTTGCAAAGAGCGCATGAATATCCAGCATCTGAGCGCCATTTACTGGTGAAAGAAATCCGTAAACAGTGTAGATCAGACAAGTCAGTAAAAACGGTACGACTGCTGTTTTTAACATCAGTTTTATATTTTTATAAAGGTCAGTTTTCGTAAGATCTGCAACCAGAAGGGCGCTGGTAGATACCGGAGAACAGCGGTCTCCGAAAAAAGCACCCGATAACATGGCACCGCCGACCATGATAGGATTTAGCTCCAAGGCATGTCCCATGGTAACACAGATCGCACCGATCGTCGCTGCTGTACCAAAGGAAGTACCTGTGAGGAAAGATACAAGAGCGTTCAGCAAAAATGTGATCACAAAAAACAATTTTGGCTGCATAATCTTGACTGAATAGCATACAATTGTAGGAATCGTCCCGCCGGCGCGCCAAAGTGCAGTTAGGATTCCGATTAAAACAAATGTGATCAGGATATTTTTTGCAGTTTTTACGCCTTCAAGGGACATTCTAATAATTTCCTTAAAAGAAAATCCTTTTTTAAAGGAATATACTGCGAACAAGATATATCCAAGTAAGAGCGCATATAAAATCGAAATATCTAAGAGGACACACCCTAATAAGATACATACAAATAACAGTAAAATAATAGTTTCCATAAGTTAATCTACTCGTTCATTTCTCCACGAAGGTTCATTTCCATCATAAGCTTTACACGGTCAGTGTCGTAACCGCAGCTGAAAAGATAATATAATTTTGCAATGGCAGCTTCTGTCGTCATATCGCTGGCAGAAACAGCACCGGATTCCACCAGATCATTGCTGGTTGCATAAGTACCAAGGGTCGTACCGCCGCGCTGGCACTGAGAAGTGACTGTAATGATCGTGCCATTTGCAGCAGATTTTCGGATACCGTCTACCAGAGCGCGGTTATTTGTCGGGATATTGCCGCTTCCAAAGGCTTCTAAGACAACCGCTTTTAAATTACTGTTGATCATGCCCTCAAACAGTTCAAACTGGAATCCCGGGAAGAGTTTTAAAACACCGATCGGGAAGGAATGTAACTCTGTCAAATGGAAAGTTTTTGGCCGGCTTGGAAGTACCATGGCATTTTCATTGTATCGAATGTCAATGCGTACTTCGGCAAGCGGCGGATAATCCGGTGAATCAAAAGCCTGTAATTCTTCTGAGGATATTTTGGTAGAGCGGTTTGCACGAAGCAGCTTTCCACCAAAATACACACAAACTTCACGAACTTCACCTTCGCCTGCGATAATGATGGAATTGATCAGATTGTCACGGCCGTCACTTCTAAGTTCACAGAGCGGAATCTGAGCACCGGTAAAAACAATTGGTTTATTTAAGCCTTCCAGCATAAAGGAAAGGGCAGATGCAGTGTAAGACATGGTATCTGTTCCATGAAGGACCACAAATCCATCAAATTTCTCATAACGGGAAGCAATTTCTCTTCCGATGGCATTCCATTCATCGATTGCGATGTTTGAGGAGTCCAGCAGCGGATCAAATTCTACGACTTCCCATGCCGGAAGAGCAGGACTTTTTAACTGATGGATTTCATTTAACAATACATTGAAATAATCTTTCTTTGGCGCGTAACCGCAGTCAGTCGGAACCATGCCGATCGTACCACCTGTATATAAAATACAGACTTTTTTATTTGAACTCATAAGTACCTCCATAAATTTTACAGCTCAAGTAATTTTCCATTTAAAAATTCAATGATCAAATCAGTTAATTGTTCGATAGAAATTGGCTCTTCCTGTCTGAACCAATAGACGATCAAATGTGCCAATGCACCGCCTACCATTGTTTTGGAATAGGGCAGAAGTTCCTTCTTTTTCTCATTCTTTACAAAGCTGTCCGTAACCAGTGTGATTGCTTTTGCGATGATATCTAAAATGATTCCTTCCAGATTGTTATCTATCATCATGGATAAAAGTTCTTTGTTTTCTTCAAGAACCCCTGCAAGTGCACTTACAATTTCTTGGAAAGAAGTTTCTTCCTGATGCATCAAAAGGCTTAATTGTTTTTCACAGTTGTTTTGCAGGCTGAAACGCAGAATATCTTCTTTTTTATCAAATACATTATAAAAAGTCTGGCGGGAAAGATCAGCCTGTTTGCAGATATCCATGATTGTAATCTGGTGATAAGGCTTTACAGACATTAATTTGATAAGACTTTCTGTAATCCATTTCTGGGATTGAAGTGCAGTCGGATTTGCGCCCTGATACATTGACATTTCCTCCTGTGTGTGAAAGTAATATGCGTAACGTTGACGTGTGTCAAAGATTTGATGAAATAGTAGCATGACCTTTGACAGGTGTCAATATAGAATGATTTGTAAAAAAAGGACACTGCTAATATTTTTGCAGTGTCTCTTTGATGATATGTTTAGAAGAAATTATGTAGCAGAAATTGCTTCGGCTTTCTCTTTTTGGATTACATGATGCAAACAGTAAATATAAATTAAATCGAAGATGAAGCAGAATATACCGGTTACAAGAATAAATTTATTTCCTTCGATCGTGCCGAAGATTGTAGGAGTCAATGTTCCAATGCATTTACAGATTGCGATGGTCATGGACTGTCCCTTGCTGCTCTTACGACGGTTCAACATGTACAGGTAAGCAACGCTCATGACAACATTTTGGAGAAATGCGGAGTATTTTTCCCCCGCTACATCACCAAATTCTACCATGAAAAGAATCTGGAGTGCAAAACCGCAGATGAGAATGAGCGTAGTCCATGGGATGAATAATTTCTTTCCAAGTTCGCCTTCCATTTCATCACGTCCAAATTTGATAAATGTAATTACAATGAAAATATCCAGCAAGAACCATGCTGCATTGGCAATCGCCTGTGCGCCGATATCACAGCGGATGAACAGATCTGTGTAAGCATAAATACCTTCCCATGCAATGTTCAGTGCCAGTGCAAAGAGTGGCATTGCATAGGTTTTTTGTTTGAAACCAATGCGGATACTGTCGGCATAAACAACAGACCAGCAGATACCGCTGATAATGATTAAAATGTTAATGATTAAATTCAAATAAGTCTTCCCCTTTCGTCATATTGACAACTGTCAAATTTTTAGTGCTATTTTAACACGGGTTAGACATCTGTCAATGTTTGTGGGGCAACTTATACATTTTCGAAAATTTATCAAAGTATTTAAAATACAGCGAAAGTAAAGTCTATGTAAAATCTGAGAAAAGAACCAACTAAGAAAGATCATACGGTATTGTTTTAAACAAATCTTAACCATACAGCATGCTATACTCCCTCCTGACAAATTAGATTTAATAGGAAGGAAAAGAGTAATGAGTATTACAAATATTTTATCTTTATTAGGAGGACTTGCACTGTTCTTATACGGCATGCAGATGATGAGCAATGGTCTTGAAGCAGCAGCCGGCAATAAAATGAAGCAGATTCTGGAAAGACTGACTTCCAACAGGTTTTTAGCTGTTGCAGTAGGCGCTTTGATTACGGCAATCATTCAGTCATCTTCAGCAACGACGGTTATGGTTGTCGGATTTGTGAATTCTGGAATGATGACACTGCAGCAGGCAGTCTGGATCATTATGGGTGCCAATATCGGTACAACTATCACAGGTCAGTTAATTGCCCTTGATGTAGGAATGATGGCGCCATTATTTGCCTTTGTCGGTGTAGCAATGGTCGTATTCTTAAAAGCTCCAAAAGCACATCATTTTGGAGAAATCGTAGCAGGTCTTGGAGTACTTTTTATCGGTATGGAAATGATGAGCGATGCAATGAGCCCACTGCGTGAAGTACCGCAATTTGTGGACTTGATGACAAAATTCTCTAATCCAGTCATTGGTATTTTGGTAGGTACGGTCTTTACAGCAGTTATCCAGTCATCTTCAGCTTCTGTCGGTATTTTACAGTCACTGGCAAGCAATGGATTGATTGGTCTTGGAGACGCAGTATTTGTTCTTTTTGGACAGAACATTGGTACATGTATTACAGCGGTTCTTGCATCCATCGGTACAAGCCGTAATGCAAAACGAACAACATTGATTCATTTATCATTTAATATTATAGGAACAACAATCTTTACAATTGTTTGCTTGTTATTCCCACTAACGGATTTGGTGGAAAGCTTTACGCCAGGAAACGCACCGGCGCAGATTGCAAATATGCATACATTATTTAATGTTGTTACAACCTTGCTGTTATTACCATTTGGACAGTATCTGGCTGTTTTAGCAAAAAAAATCTTGCCGGATTCCAAACAGAAAGTACACCAGGAAGAGTTACTTGCGTTCACCAATGATGAATTTATGAAAAATAATTTGCAGCTTGGTTTTTCAGCAGTATATTTACAGCAGCTGAGTGAAGAAATCAGTAAAATGCTTCGCCTTGCAAAGGACAATGTGGAGTTATGCTTCAGTGCAGTCATTCATAAAGATCTTGAAGCAGCTGTAAAAGCAGATGAAACGGAAGAGACCATTGACTTAATGAATAAGGAACTTGGACGTTATATTTCAAAAATCTTAATTCATGATAAGACGGGAAATGATATTGAATCTATCGAAGAATATTTCCGTATCATTGGAAATATTGAAAGAATCGGAGATCATGCAGTAAACATCGGTGGTTACGTACATGTTATGGACAAGAATGAAATTACATTCTCTGAGGGCGCACAGGAAGAATTGCGTAAAATGCAGGATATCTGTGAAGTTGCATTAAATTTCCTTTTAAATATGGGTGGAGAGCCTACAGAATGGCTGTCGAAAATTGCAGCTCTGGAACAGCAAATAGACGATATGACAGAGACTTACAGGGAAAATCATATCGAACGTATGAAGCAGGGCCTTTGCTCTGAGCAGGGATGTATTTTGTTCTCTGAACTCTTAACAGATTTTGAACGTATGGGCGACCATATTTTAAATATTGCACAGGCGTATGCAAAGATTGCGATGGCATAAAGGGATTCATCGTTCTTTTGATGTCTATTTTATGAGGTGTATGTGCAGTCAGAGTATATATATTTAAAAATGACATCGACACGGGAGTGTCGGTGTCATTTTGTTATTGGAAAGATGTTGATACGATCTTACAACGTTGATTTACACATTTCCTCTATGATATAATTATCGAAAAAATGATTCTTAAATTTGAAGGATAAAAGGTTATGAAAAAATGAATCTATACGACAACAAAGAACTGATAGGAACTTTACAGAAAGAAATTCCGGTCTTAACAGCGCAGATTCGTTCATTATATGCAGAATTGGATAAAAAATTTCATCTTTCAGGAGCGCAGATTCCGATTACTTTTGGCTATGAAACGGATTCTCTTGGTTCTTATACAAGGGCGGGGATTGGTGAGAAGGAGCACTTTCATTTTTCTTTACTGTTTACGAGCTATGCAGTAGAACATCCTTTAAGTAAGGAAGACAGGCTCGATTTGTATAAACATGAATATGCACATTACATGCAGTACAATATGGATATTCCAAAGCAATACGAATGGCAGCCTGGAATTCATGGCAGTGCATGGAAATATTGCTGCTCTCTGGTGGGTGCAGCTCCGACACCATACTATAAAGCAGGAGAAGCACTCCTGAAAAAGGATTATGATAAGATACTGAAAAATCCAATTCACGATAAAACGGTGCCAATCCGGGATACTTATAGACGTGAGCGTGCCTATCAGGAAAATAAAAATCGCACGGTACAGTACAGAATCGGTGAAACAGTCAGTCATCCGAAATTTGGAGAAGGAGTTGTAGAAGAAATCCAGCAGCTTTCCAGTTCGGTCAGGCTCCATATCCGTTTCAAAGAAGAGCAAAAAATCATTGACCAGAAATGGCTTTTGCAGACAAAATATCAGAAAAAACGTACGTAACTAATTTTTTACAAAAGAAAATAGGATGGAGGTATCATCTATGTGGTTTGTATTTGCATTATTATCTGCAGTTTTTGCAGCACTCACCTCAATTTTGGCAAAAGTCGGTATTGATGGTGTGAATTCAAATCTGGCAACAGCAATCAGAACGGTTGTAGTAGTAGCTATGGCATGGGGAATGGTGTTTTTGACGAATGCTCAGTCAGGGCTTTCTGCAATCAGTAAAAAGAGTTGGATTTTTCTGATTCTTTCAGGGCTGGCAACGGGAGCATCCTGGTTATGCTATTATCGTGCATTGCAAATTGGAGAAGCGTCAAAAGTAGTTCCAATTGATAAATTAAGCGTTGTAATTACCTTAGTATTGGCATTTATATTCCTGCATGAAGAATTTACAGCAAAATCTTTGATTGGCTGTGTTCTGATTACAGCTGGAACACTGATCATGGTTCTGTAGATAGGTATGTCGAAAAGTCGATTAATCAGAATAAGCCTTTCAAATCGGCACTTGGAGGATACAATGAGCAAGGTAATTGGAATTGATTTAGGTACAACAAACAGCTGTGTTTCAGTAATAGAAAACGGGGAACCGGTCATCATACCAAACAGCATCGGAGGAAGAACTACACCAAGTGTTGTAGCATTTTCAAAAAATGGAGAGCGATTGATCGGTGATGCTGCAAAACGACAGGCGGTCACAAATTCAGACAGAACCATCAGCTCAGTAAAACGTCATATGGGAACGAACTGGAGTCTTCGCATTGACGGAACTGATTATAAACCACAGACAGTCAGTGCATTGATCCTGATGCAGTTAAAGAAGGATGCGGAAAACTTTTTAGGCGAACCGGTCACTGAAGCAGTTATTACAGTTCCGGCATATTTTAAGGAACCTTTGATGTATCTATCATTGAGATTGGTGACGGAGTAATTGAAGTTCTTGCAACAGCTGGTGACAACAGGCTTGGCGGAGATGATTTTGACCAGAGAATTGCTGACTGGATCGTCAAAGAATTTAAAGGGCAGAAGCATATTGATATTTCGAAAGATTTTTCAGCAATGCAGCGTGTAAGGGAAGCAGCAGAAGAAGCGAAGAAAGTATTATCAGCTTCTGAAAGCACCAATATCATGCTTCCATATCTGATGCATGTAAAGGGCGAACCGGTGCATCTGGAAATGACACTTACCAGAGCAAAATTTAATGAGATGGTCCGCGACCTGATTGACAGAACAGCAATCCCGGTTCAGAATGCCATGACAGATGCGGGCATCACCGGCGCAGATTTAGGAAGAGTCCTCCTCGTAGGTGGTTCCACTAGTATAGATGTTTTTAAATAAGTGGACTATATTCTTGTCGTGTAGTATAATGTTCTTATTAGATGAAAAGGAGCATTATTTTATGGGAAAGAAAGCATCCACCATTACTCTTAGCACAGACGACCGTTCGTATCTTGA
>JAGAQG010000024.1 GCA_017622875.1 Lachnospiraceae bacterium | reverse complement strand
GCAAAGTGCCTTGTGGTAAACATCCTGATACCTAACCTCTTTCAACTTCTCATAGTAGAATTTCTCATGTGCATCGCTAATAAAAATAATTTTGCCTTCTTTCTCGGCTGTTGCACCTAACGCTGTGTTTTGTTCCATTTCACTACCTCCGTGATATTATTTTTTTATACTAAAAAAGGACTAAATCCTTTTTAGTTTCAAAAGGGATTTAATCCTTAATAGAGAACTCTGAAATTAAGAAAAGGAAGCTTTGTGGGCTTCCTTTTCAAGAGTTATATATAGATTTTGCAAATAATATCTTTAAACCTAGTCGCTTTAGTATACTCCGGGTGGTGTGACATATACTCGTTCACATCTTCCCTCGTAATCACGAATGTTGTGAAATACATGTATTTGCGGTTATCTTCTACTTTCCTCCATTGGCGATAGCTGCCTGAGCTGCTGCTAATCTTGCGATTGGTACACGGAATGGTGAGCAAGATACATAGTCAAGTCCAATCTTATGGCAGAATTCTACGGATGTAGGATCTCCGCCGTGTTCTCCACAGATACCTACGTGAAGATGTTCGTTCACTGGCTTACCAAGTTTGATAGCCATTTCCATTAACTTACCAACACCTGTCTGGTCAAGTTTAGCAAATGGATCGTTTTCGAAGATCTTCTTGTCATAGTATGCATCTAAGAACTTACCAGCGTCATCACGTGAGAATCCGTATGTCATCTGTGTTAAGTCGTTTGTACCGAAGCAGAAGAAGTCAGCTTCTTTCGCGATTTCATCAGCTGTTAAGCAAGCACGTGGGATTTCCATCATTGTACCAACTTCGTAGTCAAGTTCTACGCCTGCTGCTGCGATTTCAGCATCAGCTGTAGCTACAACGATTTTCTTAACAAATGCTAATTCTTTTGTATCACATGATAATGGAATCATGATTTCTGGTTTTACATTCCAGTCAGCATGAGCTGCCTGAACTTTGATTGCTGCACGGATAACAGCTTTTGTCTGCATCTTAGCAATTTCTGGATATGTTACTGCAAGACGAAGTCCACGGTGACCCATCATTGGGTTGAATTCATGTAATCCGTCGATGATTGCTTTGATATCTTCTACAGATTTGCCCTGAGCGTCTGCAAGTTTCTGGATATCTTCTTCTGTTGTAGGAACGAATTCATGTAATGGGGGATCCAGGAAACGGATAGTTACTGGGCATCCTTCAAGAGCTTCGTATAATTTTTCGAAGTCTCCCTGCTGATATGGAAGGATCTTATCCAGTGCTGTTTCTCGTTCTTCTACTGTGTCAGCACAGATCATTTCACGGAATGCAGCAATTCTGTCTTCTTCGAAGAACATATGCTCTGTACGGCAAAGACCGATACCTTCTGCACCAAGTTCACGAGCTTTCTTAGCGTCAGCTGGTGTATCAGCATTTGTACGAACTTTTAATCTTCTGAATTTATCTGCCCAAGCCATGATTCTTCCGAATTCACCAGCGATTGTAGCGTCAACTGTAGGAATGATTCCATCATAGATGTTACCTGTTGTACCATCGATAGAGATTGGATCTCCTTCATGGAATTCTTTTCCTGCTAATGTAAATTTCTTATTTTCTTCATCCATCTTAATGTCGCCGCATCCGGATACACAGCATGTACCCATACCACGAGCAACTACAGCTGCGTGAGATGTCATACCACCACGAACTGTTAAGATACCCTGAGAAGCTTTCATACCTGTAATATCTTCTGGAGATGTTTCAAGACGTACAAGTACAACTTTTTCACCTCTTGCATTCCAGTTTTCAGCATCTTCTGCTGAGAATACGATCTTACCGCAAGCAGCACCTGGAGAAGCACCAAGACCTCTTCCGATTGGAGTAGCAGCTTTTAATGCAGCAGCATCGAACTGTGGATGCAATAATGTATCTAAGTTACGAGGATCGATCATAGCAACAGCTTCTTCTTCTGTTCTCATGCCTTCGTCTACTAAGTCACAAGCGATCTTTAAAGCAGCCTGAGCTGTTCTCTTACCATTACGTGTCTGGAGCATGAAGAGTTTTCTATCCTGGATAGTGAATTCCATGTCCTGCATATCTCTGTAGTGGTTTTCAAGAATGTTGCATACATTTGTGAACTGTTCGAAAACTTCTGGTATAACTTCTGCAAGCTGAGCGATTGGCTGTGGTGTACGAACACCAGCAACTACGTCTTCACCCTGAGCGTTAATTAAGAATTCACCCATAAGTTTCTTTTCGCCTGTAGCCGGATCACGTGTGAATGCTACACCTGTGCCGGATTCATCAGACCAGTTACCAAATGCCATTTCCTGTACGTTAACTGCTGTTCCCCAAGAATATGGGATATCGTTGTCACGACGGTATACGTTTGCACGTGGGTTGTCCCATGAACGGAATACAGCCATAACTGCACCCATTAACTGTTCCTTTGGATCGTCTGGGAAGTCACTGCCGATTTTTGCTTTATATTCAGCTTTGAACTGATTTGCTAATTCTTTTAAGTCATCTGCTGTAAGGTCGATGTCGTTTGTAACACCTTTTTCTTCTTTCATCTTATCGATGAGTTCTTCGAAGTATTTTTTACCAACTTCCATAACTACGTCAGAGTACATCTGAATAAATCTTCTGTAGCAGTCACGAGCCCATCTTTCATTACCTGTTTTCTTAGCAACTACTTCTACTACCTCTTCGTTAAGACCGAGGTTAAGAATTGTATCCATCATACCTGGCATAGATGCTCTGGCACCTGAACGAACAGATACAAGAAGAGGATTTTCTAAATCACCAAATTTCTTTCCTGTGATTTCTTCCATTTTAACGATTGCTTCGTTAATCTGTGTCTGAATTTCGTCATTGATCTTACGTCCGTCTTCATAGTACTGTGTACAAGCATCTGTTGTGATTGTGAAACCCTGTGGTACTGGAAGGCCTAATTTGGTCATTTCAGCAAGGTTTGCACCTTTTCCCCCAAGAGTATTACGCATGCTAGCATCGCCTTCGCTGAACATGTAAACCCATTTTGCCATATTGTGTTCCTCCTAAAATTAGTAAATAATACCTTGTTGAACATTCGCAGTTCAACAAGCATGAGTAAAAATGCTTCTCCGATTAGAGAAAAAAAGCGCACCTGTGTGCGCACACATCTATCATACCATATTTTGGCGATTCGTCAATAGTTTTTCCACAAATCCCACAAAAATTCACACAGAAAACCACAAAAAACAACGGCTTTTCAGCCGTTGTTCTGTTGTTTTTGTTATTTTATTAACTATATCTTTAGCAGATATTAAAATGTGAATTTATCTGCAAGATATGCATCTAATTCAGCGATTTTAATACGTACCTGTTCCATTGTATCACGGTCACGTACTGTTACACATCCGTCTTCTTCAGATTCGAAGTCATATGTGATACAGAATGGTGTACCGATTTCATCCTGACGACGATATCTCTTACCGATGTTTCCTCTGTCATCAAATTCGCAGTTATATTTCTTTGAAAGTTCAGTAAATACTTTTTCTGCACCTTCGTTTAATTTCTTAGAAAGCGGAAGCACTGCAACCTTTACTGGTGCCAATGCAGGATGGAAATGAAGAACTGTTCTTACATCTCCGCCTTCTAATGGTTCTTCATCATATGCTGCGCAAAGGAATGCTAAAACAACACGGTCTGCTCCAAGTGATGGTTCAATAACATATGGTACATATTTTTCTTTGATTTCATCATCAAAGTAAGACATGTCTTCACCGGATACGTTCTGGTGCTGTGTTAAGTCGTAATCTGTTCTGTCAGCGATACCCCAAAGTTCGCCCCAGCCGAATGGGAATTTGAATTCAAGGTCAGTTGTAGCTTTACTATAGAAGCAAAGTTCTTCTGGAGAATGATCTCTTGCACGAAGTTCATCATCTTTCATTCCAAGAGCTCTTAACCAGTCGATGCAGTACTGTTTCCAGTAAGCGAACCATTCAAGGTCTGTACCTGGTTTACAGAAGAATTCAAGTTCCATCTGTTCGAATTCTCTTGTACGGAATGTAAAGTTACCTGGTGTAATTTCGTTTCTGAAAGATTTACCGATCTGGCCGATACCAAATGGAATTTTCTTTCTGGATGTTCTCTGAACATTTTTGAAGTTTACGAAAATACCCTGTGCTGTTTCAGGTCTTAAATATACTGTGTTTTTCGCATCTTCTGTAACACCCTGAAATGTTTTGAACATCAGGTTGAACTGACGGATGTCTGTGAAATCTTTCTTTCCACATGTAGGACAAACAATATCGTGTTCGTCAACATATGCTTTCATTTCTTCCGGAGACCATGCGTCAACGCTGCCTTCGATTTCGATGCCGTTTTCTGCCATGTAGTCTTCGATTAATTTGTCCGCACGGAAACGTTCCTTACATGCTTTACAATCCATCAGAGGGTCAGAGAAACCGCCTAAATGACCGGAAGCTACCCATGTCTGTGGGTTCATAAGGATCGCACAGTCAACACCTACATTGTATGGGTTTTCCTGTACGAACTTCTGCCACCATGCTTTTTTTACATTGTTTTTGAGTTCTACACCGAGATTACCGTAATCCCATGTGTTTGCAAGTCCACCGTAGATTTCAGAACCTGGATATACAAATCCTCTGCTCTTTGCCAATGCTACGATTTTGTCCATTGTCTTTTCCATGTTTTCTCTCCTCATTCCTATTTATAGAGTACGAAAGCCGGATGGGTCTTTCCTGCTTCCAAAGCTTTTGCAAGCTTTTTATCCATGACCGATACGTTATCACTTACATATCGAATCTTTCCACTGGTCTGAATACTGATGCTCTCTTCTGTCACAATGACTTTTAAATTGCCAAGGTCTTCAGAATCAAGAGCAATCCCTTCCCCTTCTACATCATGCAGTTCCGAAGGAATATAGCCTGCATCTACTGCTTCTGCATAGGTTCCGGTAAATAAGAGCACTTCATTAAATGCTGCATAATCTTCTGCTGTCTGATAATTCATAAGAAGAGTTACTTCATCCTCTCCCTGAATCAGTGATTCTACGGTAACTGCTTCTTCGTTCACATCCAGACAATAAGATTTTACTTCTTTTTGTACATCTTCCGAAAGTTCTTCAAAGTCGTAATATGCTTTATCAAAGCTCTCCATGATTGCACTTTGAACCTCACCTTTGGAAGTCACATAAATTGTACTCTCTGTCGGCTCAAATTTGTTCCCACAGCCTGTTAAGAATAAAACTGCCGCCAGAATCGTACAGAAGCTCATGGTCTTCTTCATTACACGCCTCCTATTTTTGTTCTGAGAACCTGCCCAGTTCCCTAATCCAGCATATAATCATTCATTATAACGTCAAACGCTTCTAATTTCAACAAATATCTTTGACACTCTCCAATATTTCTAAGGATTTCATGGTTTTATCCAGATATCGTTCTCTCCAGCGGTCCATGACCATCCGAAGCTCTGCCAAAACCTCTTTGGATACCGTAAAAGTATATAGGCGCTCTACTTCCGTACTGACGATGTACTGCATCGCATAGACTGTAGACGGATTCAGCGCCAGTCCATCCCTCGCTTTCATCTTACATTCCTTACAGACCATGCCCCCGTGAAACATTGAAAACAGCTCCAATTTTTCACTGCTGCCGCACTGGGTACATTGAAAGCATTCCGGATACTCTCCTGCACATGTAAATATCTTCAACTCATATATGTACCGCACCAGTTCCCGGTCAAGGCTTTTCTTCGTCAACGCTCTCAAAGACTGATACAGCAGTTTCATGATGGCAAGTTCATCATTATTTTCCCTCGTATAGTAATCTGCCAGTTCACAGAAATACATTCCGTAGTAAGCACCGCCAAAATCACTCATAAGCTCTGAAAAATAATTGGATATATTCGCCTGCACAAGGCTGTAAGCATCCCTTCCTTCATATAAAAGGAAGGTACCAAAAGCAAAGGAACCTGTGGATGCAAGCAGCGCAGAATTCGGGCGTCTTGCACCTCTGGCAAAGGCGGTAATCTTTCCCCGCTCCTTTGTCAGAATCACAACACGCTTGTCATATTCCCCCGACGGGGCTGATGATAATACAATTCCTGTCAGCGTTACTGCATCCCTCATGAACTAATTCCTTTAAATTTCTTTTTTATCGTATCCAAAGTTTTTAATAAACAAGTCGCTGTCTCTCCAGTCCTTACGCACCTTTACCCAGATTTGGAGATTTACTTTCATTTCCAGCATTTTCTCAATTTCAAAACGTGCCGCACTGCCGATTTTTTTCAGCATTGCACCACCTTTTCCGATGATAATACCTTTATGGCTGTCACGTTCGCAGATGATCGTAGCTTCAATATCTACTACTTTTCCGCCTGGACGTTCCTTCATTTTTTCAATCGTAACTGCAATTCCGTGTGGAATTTCTTCATCCAGAGAACGAAGTGCCTTTTCACGGATCATTTCCGCCACAATCTGGCGCTGTGGCTGGTCTGTGACTGTGTCTTCATCATAAAATGCAGGACCGTATGGAAGATATTTAAAAATCACTTCCAAAACAGAATCTGTGTTCTGTCCTTTCAATGCGGATACCGGTACAATGTCCGCAAAATCACAGATGTCTTTATAGGCATCGATGAATTTTAAGATTTCTTCCTTCTTTATAGTATCTACTTTATTGATCACCAGCACGATTGGTGTTTTAATTGTTTTTAACTGCGCTGCAATGTGTTGTTCTCCTGCGCCGATAAATGTACTTGGTTCTACAAGCCAGAGCACTACATCTACTTCTTTTAATGTACGTTCTGCCACATTGACCATATATTCACCCAGTTTATTTTTTGCTTTGTGAATACCCGGTGTATCAAGAAAAACGATCTGACCGCGTTCATCTGTATAAACAGTTTGAATACGATTTCTTGTAGTCTGCGGTTTATTGGATGTAATCGCAATCTTCTGACCGATAAGGCGATTCATCAATGTAGATTTTCCTACATTCGGTCTTCCAATGAGCGTTACGAATCCTGATTTAAAATTTGCATTTGTATTCATAAATTACCTTTCTCTTATGCCTGGAATAACGGCTCCAGTTTACCGAATAAATCTGCTTCTTTCTTTAAAAGTGCTTCATTTCCAAGGACGCAGATTGCATTTTCATCTAAGATTGCCTGAATGTAATCTGCAAGTTTTCTGATATCATCCACTGTACAGGAAAGAACTTCTTCTCTCTCTTTTAAGATGCGATCCTCTGTAACTCCTGTAAAATAAGCTGTCAAAGAACGCTGTCCTGCCATAGATGGCGTCAGTGGGATATCCATATCGCTGATTGTCCCAATAATGTATTTTAACATATCTCGGTCAGATGCCGCAAAGTTTTTCAGATAATCCACGCATCCGCGGTATACATCAAAGGTAGCGCGAAGATTTGGATCGCGGTAACTTGTCAAATAACCGTTTCCGTTTCTTGTAAAGCCGCTCATACATCCATAGGCGCCGCCCTTCACTCGAATCTGAATCCATAAATAATCGTAACTTAAAATCACTTTCAAAACTCTTAAAGCACCTGTGTAATCAAGCCCTGCCTTTTTGAAATTTCCGGCAGCTGCCACATACTGTACCTGAGAAGATGTCAAAAATCCTTCATTTTTCTTTGTTAAATTTACAGCTTTTATATCATTCACAGGTTTTGCAGGTCGTAAGCAGGATTGCAGCACCTTAAGCTGTTCTCCGAGATTATCCAGAACTCCTCGGTTACAGGTCACACTCACAAGCAGGTTTTCCGGACAGAAAATATATTCACATACTCCCTTTAAACCTGCAATCAGGTGTTCTTTTTCTTCCTCAAAATTATTTTCCAAATGCTCGATCACACGATAGAAAGCAATTCCTCCTGTTTTATCCGTAAAATCAGAGGTTTCAGAGAAATAAGATGTGGCTCTTGTCACTGCTGTAGAATGTCCATGAGACGGTAACGCCATCTGAAGTCTGGATTTCATCTGCGCAAGAATTTCATATAAGCGTTTTTCATCATCCAGTTTAGACTTTGTCAAGATTTCTTTCAGCATGGTAAATACAAATGGAAGCTGTTCTTCCAGTGCCTTCGCCTTCAGTTCATAAGTCATCTTATTCTTTGTTTCGTCTGTATCATTGGCATAGACCCCTAAAGTAGAGCTGATACCGCCGCTCTTGCGGTTGATCTCATTAAAGAGCTCTCCAAAGGAATAATTTTCTGTATCAATATATCCCAGCACATTCTTCAAAATAGATGCATATGGAATCAATTCTTCCGGCAGCTTTGTAATATCAAATACCATATCCAGATATACGATTCCGTTTGTATTATAATCATGGTAAAGAACCTTCGTATCTTCAATTGTCAGTTCTTCATTTTTGAACGGACGCACATTTCTATCAATGTCTTCCAATTTCAGTACCGGAATCTTTTCTAAGTCTTCCTGCGGACTTTCTTCTTCCTGATACTCTTTCAGATGCTCCGTAAATGCAATTAATCTTTCACATTCTTCTTTTGATAAGCCTTCTTTATAATCTGCCAGTTTTTTCGCAAGAGCTTTCTCCTTTTTCTGAGCAAGTCCTTTCTTCGGCTTTACAACAACCACTGCTGCATGGGTATTATCTAATAAGTATTCCTGGATCAGCTTTTCAAAATAGTCTGACTCTACACGTTTTCTTAAAGAAGCGAAGGTTTCCAATGCCTCCAGATGGATAAACGGTTTATTTTCGTCATATAACCAACTGTCAAATGCCTGAAGTCCATACATTAGTCCCTTTGGATAATTGCCAAAATCAGCCTCTCTGTAACGGAATTCATAGTAATTAAGGCCTGCTTCCAGCGCCTTTTTATCAAGGCCCTTATGCACCAGATTTTCCAGTGTCTGATGAATAAGTGTCACAAAAGCATCCTTATGCTCTGTATTTGCATTTTTTGCAATAATCGAAAAAATTGGCTGCAGAATTCCATTATCATAGGAGCTCATCACATCTTTACCAATCTTTGCATCAAGAATTGCCTGCTTTAATGGCGCTCCCGGAGCTGCTAACAGTGCATATTCAATGATCTGAAATGCCAGATACAGCTCTCTGTCAAGGCTTGTAGCAATGACTTTGTTGTAAGAAAGATAAGTATTATCAGTTTCTTCTTCAGTCTCTGAAATCGGATATTCTAAAATTACTTCTCTGGTTTCTTCGAACGGTTTCTGCATTGGAAGTGCAGAGTCGATTTTGACAGCATCATAAGCACATAAATATTCTTCATCCAGCCACTGCAGCTTCTCTGCCATATCCATATTTCCATACAGATAAATATAGCTGTTCGATGGATGATAATATTTTTTGTGGAAGTCGAGGAACTGTTCCCATGTAAGGTTTGGAATCACTTCCGGATCTCCGCCGGATTCATTGCCATAAGGAGTGTCCGGGAATAAGGCCGCCATAATCTCACGTTCCAATACATCATCCGCAGAAGAGAAAGCACCTTTCATTTCATTATAAACAACTCCGTTGTATGTCAGCTCGCCGTCTATATCTTCTAATTCGTAATGCCAGCCTTCCTGACGGAAGATTTCTTCTTTTTCATAAATGTTTGGATGAAACACTGCATCCAGATAAACATCCATTAAATTCTGGAAGTCCGTATCGTTACAGCTTGCCACCGGATAAACAGTTTTATCTGAATAAGTCATTGCATTTAAAAATGTATTCAGGGAACCTTTGACTAATTCTACAAAAGGGTCTTTGACCGGAAATTTTTTAGAACCACAGAGGACGGAATGCTCTAAAATGTGAGGAAGTCCCGTACTGTCCTGCGGCGGAGTTCTAAAACCAATGTTAAATACTTTATTTTCATCATCGTTTGAAAGAAGGGCAATTCGCGCACCGCTTTTTTTATGTTTTAAAAGATACGCAATACTTTCCAGTTCTTCAATTGGATGTTTTTCAACCAATTCATAGGCTTTTAATTCTTCAATTCTCATAATATGCTCCATAGCTTTTTTCTTTATTTTGGGCATGTTTTCTCTTAGAAATTCATGCTTTTTCAAAATATGCTACAGATTAGTATAGCAAAAAAAGAGGGCTGATTCAACAGCCCTCTTTGATATTACGTATGGAATTAACAGTTTTCTTTTAAGAAAGTTTCGATTGCTGGTGCAGCTACGTCTTCGTCTTCACCATCAACAGTTACAGTGATTTCCTGACCCTGTTTGATTCCCATGCTCATAACAGCCATGATTCTCTTAGCGTCAGCTTTTTTAGCACCATTATCAATTGTGATTGCACTCTTGTAGCCTGCTGCCATTTTTACGATCAGTCCAGCTGGTCTTGCATGAATTCCTAATGGGTCTGTTACTACATATTTAATTTCTTTCATCTTATATATCTCCTTTTAAATAATTATTAACGGAAAATTCTGCGATTTGCTGCGCAAATTGCACCATAACGAACAACCTTGCTGTTCTTAATCAATTTCACGGATTTTCTTACGTAATTCTAATGTGAATGGCGGTGAAACAGAAAGTTCGTCAATTCCCATCTGAACGAATCTGCGTGTAAGTTCCATATCAGCACCTAATTCACCACAGATACCGCACCATGCACCATGAGCGTGTGCATTTTCAATTGTCTTCTGAATCATACGAAGAACTGCATCATGATGTGCATCATAGAATGGTTCCAACGCCTGATTCTGACGGTCAATTGCCAATGTGTACTGTGTTAAGTCGTTTGTTCCGATTGAGAAGAATTCTACTTCTGCTGCAAGCTGATCACTGATCATAACTGCTGCTGGAGTTTCAACCATGATACCAAGTTCTACATCACCAAATGGGATATCATTCTGTCTTAATTCTTCTTTTACTTCTTCAACAATTTCTTTGATGCGAATAATTTCGCTCACAGAAATAATCATCGGGAACATGATAGAAGCTTTACCATATGCAGATGCACGGTAGATTGCACGAAGCTGAGTCTTAAACATATCTACTCTTTCCAAGCAGATACGGATAGCTCTAAAACCAAGTGCTGGGTTTTCTTCTTTCGCAATATTGAAATAATCCGCCTGTTTATCAGCACCGATATCCAGTGTACGAATGATAACTTTCTTTCCTGCCATTCTGGAAATTACAGTCTTGTAAGCTTCAAACTGTTCTTCTTCTGATGGATAGTCTTCACGGCCCAGATATAAGAATTCACTACGGAATAAGCCGATACCTTCACAGTCATTTTCAAGAACTGCGTCTACGTCTTCTACACCACCAATGTTAGCATATAAGTGAACGTGTTTTCCGCTCTTAGTAACTGTTGGAAGTCCTTTTAATGTCTGGAGCATGCGACGACGCTCTTCAGCGCGTTTCTGTTTTTCTTTCATTTCGGCCATAGTTACTTCATCTGGCTCAATGTAAATCTTACCTGTGAATCCGTCTACGATAGCCATTTTGTCATGGTATTCCATGTTCAACTCGATGTCTGTTGTAACGAGAGAAGGAAGGTTCATCATACGTGCAAGGATTGCTGTATGAGAGTTTGCGCTGCCTTTCTGTGTTACAAATGCGAGTAATTTGTCTTTTTCAAACTGTACAGTTTCACTTGGCGCAAGATCTTCTGCAAGAATGATCACTGGTTCCGGCATTGCTTCTGCACTAACCTGTGAACCGTTTAAGATAGAAATCACTCTTTCAGAAACGTCTTTTACGTCTACAGCACGTCCGCTCATGTATTCATCATTCATAGCAATGAACATGGCAGCAAACTGTTCTGCTGTAACAAATACTGCGTATTCTGCATTCAGTTTATCGTTTTCGATAATTCCCTGAATGGATTCTACATAGTCTAAGTCTTCAAGAAGCTGCTGATGCATTTCAAAGATCATTGCTTCTTCTTCTCCGATGTCTTTACATGTTTTTTCATATAAAGCCTGTAACTGTGTGATCGCCTTTGCCTGTGCTGCTTTAAATCTTTCAAATTCTGCAGCCGGGTCTTCAATCTGATACTTCTCTACTGTATTTTCAGCTTTTTTGTAAACGAAGATTTTACCAATCGCTACACCTGAAAATACACTTTTACCCTGACAAGTAATCATGTTCTTTTCCTCCACTTCCCTTTGGGTTTCGTACATACAATATAAAAATACTATAACAGTTTTATGTAAGCTAGTCAATTAATTTAAAAATTTTCCTGATTTTTTGATTAATATGTACAAGTTCCATGTTTTTTATTTGAATTTCAAAAGTTTTCAGCTAAAAAGGGATAGCCAAAAGGCTATCCCTCTCATAAACAAACACACTTTTTATACTCTAGAAAATTAATATTTTCTTTCGTTAAACATAGTTTACATCAGAGTTTTAACGAACTCTTTTGATGGACTTGGAATTACCGCATAATCAAGCATTGTTCCTTCATCCTTTAATAATTCTACTGTTTCTTCTACTGCTGCTTCTACTGCTGCAACGCTTCCGGTCAGAAGAACGTAGGATTTACCGCACATACCGCGTGCTACACGAATTTCGAACACATCTACCTGTGCAGTCTTTGCTGCGTGGTCAGCAGCTACGATTGCAGAAGCCCCTGTAAATGTTTCGATAACACCAAGTGCTTTTACATCGTCGATTTCTGCTGTACATGTCAGCGCTTTAAAAATTGAATCATGTGGGTTACCCAGTACAAAGTTGTCAATGAGCTGTTCCGGATACTGTACCATTGCAGCATCAACAGAAACTCTGACTGCACTTAAGTCACCGCTGAATAAAATTATAAATTTACCTGGACAAACTGTCTGAGCCTGAATAAGCTCTACGTCCGCTGTCTTTACAATTAAGTCCGCAGCCTTAATACCAGTGGAGACAGTTTTGTATTCTACCATTCCGATTGCCTTACTCATATTCTCATCTCCATTTATGCTTTAATAGTTACGAAGTTTTCGGTTACTGCAGTCACGGTGCCGCTAATACTTGCATGGATGGAAGTGCCGAGAGCACCTTCAGGTGGAGCAGCGATACGCTGGCCAACTGTCACTACATCTCCGGTCTTCACGATCGGACTGCAAGGAGCACCAAGATTCTGGCGCATAACAAGTTTTACTTCCTTGAAATCACCGTTAAATGGCTGCATTGGAGCAGGCACATCGAATGGATGTAATCCAAGACGGTTTACAAGACGATGTTCAGGAACTCGTCTTTCCTGACGCATCGAATTTACCGGTTTCATTTCTCTTACTGGAGGTTTTACACCTTTTGCACGTAAGCCGGCTTTATAAGCATCCAGTAATCTTCTTGGTGATAAATCCTGATGGCAGGAGTACATTTCACATACACCACAGGATACACAGAAGAAGGAATTTAAGAACGGATCTACATCATAAGTAGTTCCATTTGCAATCGCTCTCATAAATTCATGTGGTTTGATTGCCTGACCAAGTAAGTTTCTTGGGCAAAGCATTGTACACATAGAACACTGAGAACATACTGACATTGCATTACGAATATCCAGCTTGTTTGTTCTCTGACGTTTTGTAATTGGAGGACAAGTTGGCGGTAATACAAGGATTGCTTTTGTTGTTTTTGTGACAATGTCGTTCATGGAGCAGATACGTCCTGTCATAGGACCACCCATGATCATAACAAAGTCATCAGTTGTTGTACCACCTGCTAAGGTAACTGCATCTTTTACAGAAATACCTACTGGTACATGTAATGTTACAGGATTCTTCACAAGACCTGCAACTGTCAGGAATTTAGATGTTACATTTTCTCCGCTTGTGACTTTCTTATAAGCGTTTAAAACTGTTTCAACATTCACAACCACACATCCCTGTGTGATAGGAATCTGTCCTTGTGTAACAACCTTTCCTGTTACTTCATAAATCAGTACAACTTCATCGCCTGCCGGATAAATATCCGGTAAAATATGTAAGCGTAATTTGTCATACTGGCCAATATTGCTGTTGATTGCTTCGATAGAAGCGACATAGGATTTTTTAACAGCGATAACGCCTTCTTTTGCTCCCATTGCTTCAGTCAGCATCTGCATTCCGGAGAGTACTTCATTTGTATATTCTACCAGAAGCTGTCTGTCGACTTTAATCAATGGTTCACATTCTGCAGCATTTAAAATCACTGTTTCTGCCTGATCAGAAAGTTTTGCATATGTTGGGAAACCAGCTCCCCCTGCACCTACAACGCCGCCATCTAATAAAGCTTTTTTGATATCGTCTAAATTCATTTTGACTCACTCCAACTCTTCGCTTGCTTAGAACTGCTTAGCGCAATTCTGCGCCTGCTTGAACTGTGAAACAGTTCGGCGCTAATCCATGATGACAATTTTCTGTGGATCGTCTACGATGCCGACGATACACGCATCTACTGGAGAATCCTGGTTGCCACAGCCAACGCGCGCTGCGCTTCCCTGGGCAACTAAAACAATGTCATTGTTTCCGGCACCTACAGGGTCTACTGCCACGATTCTTGACTTTTCATCTCCCATTTTTACAAGGGGTTCGATAATCATAAATTTACTTCCAATCAGATTATCATTTTTTCGTGTACAGATCACCGTACCGACTACTTTACCAATGATCATATCTTCCTCCAAAGCCTTATTATTTAATCAGAATACCCATATCTTTGCCGATGCCAAGACCATTCGCTTCGTCTGTATCGATATGCATTTCCAATGTGAAAGTCGGGTCAACACGGATGATTACATCTTCCATGACACCGCCTCTGTCGTTATCAAATCTTACCTTTACGGACTGTCCGTTTGTTACACCAAATCTCTTAGCATCTTCTGTAGACATGTGAATGTGACGTTTTGCAACGATACATCCTTCTTCTAAATAGATAACGCCTTTTGGTCCAACAATTGCAATTGGTGCAGAGCCTTCAATTTTGCCAGATTCTCTGATTGGAGCTTTTACCCCCAGTTTGATACAGTCTGTTTTTGAAATCTCTACCTGTGACGCTTTACGGCATGGTCCTAAGATTCGAACATTTTCAATGGCACGCAGTTTTGTTCCAACCAATGTAACTAATTCGTTAGAGGCGAACTGTCCGCCCATTAATTCTTTTTTCTTTGTCAGTTGATAACCTTTGCCAAACAGTTCATCTACATGTTCCTGTGTCAGGTGTACATGACGTGCAGAAATCCCGATTGGGATTCTTTCTTCACATGCTGTTTCTGCACCAGTATTTTTCAACTGTTCAACAACTAATTTTGTAATCGCTTGAACTAACTGTTCCTGCTGCATAGATTACCTTCCTCTCTCAACAGTTCAGGAATAACTCCCGATACAATGTTAGATTAATTATTTGATCTGTGGAAGGATGTTTTCAACGTCACCGTGTGGTCTTGGGATTACGTGAACAGCGATAACTTCACCTAATCTAGCTGCGCTTGCGCTTCCAGCTTCAACTGCCGCTTTTACAGCTCCAACATCACCACGAACCATAACACTTACAAGACCGCTTCCGATTTTTTCTGTTCCAACTAAAACAACGTTCGCTGCTTTTAACATAGCATCTGCTGCTTCGATAGATGCGATCAAACCTCTAGTTTCGATCATTCCTAATGCCTGAAGTTCCATGATATTCCTCCTATTGGATACACAGATTTATTTTAAGAATCCGTGTTTCTTCATACTCATTTCTATAAGCTTCATTGTTTCTTCGTGTGGATTTGCGATGATCGCAGATGCCACAACATTTCCTTTTGCATTCAGTTTTGCGCTTTCCACAGCTGCTGTTACTGCAGAAACTTCCCCCTGAATGACACAGGTAACAAGGCGTCCGCCAAGCTTCTTTTCCCATGTCAGGAATTTTACTTCTGCAGCTTTTAACATCACATCAATTGCTTCTACTGCATCAGCAAAATTTGGTAATTCAATTAAACCGATTGATTTTGCTTTCATACGCATTCCTTTTTTAACGCGGCTTACAGCGGATTCTGAAAACCCGCTGTGCCGCTATTACATTTTAATCTAACTTATTTGATAACTGGTAAGATAGATTCAACATCACCGTGTGGTCTTGGGATTACATGTACTGCTACAAGTTCACCAAGTCTGCTAGCTGCTGCTGATCCAGCTTCTACTGCAGATTTAACAGCTCCAACGTCTCCACGTACCATAACTGTTACGAGACCGCTACCGATTTTTTCTGTTCCGATTAATTTAACGTCTGCAGATTTAACCATAGCATCTGAAGCTTCGATTGCTGCTACTAAACCTCTAGTTTCGATCATTCCTAATGCCTGTAAATTCATACTAATATCCTCCTTGGGGCAATGCCCGTAATCCTAAATTTTATTATACATTCTTTATGTGAAAATTTCATCAGAAATATTGAAATTTTCACCCTGCTTGAAATTGCTTTGCAATTTCTAAGCTAGATAGCGCTAATCCTCAACATCTTTTCTGTTTCAACATCTGGTGCTGAGTTCATATGTTTTGTAACGACTCCGGTAATGCTCTTTGCTGCTGCTTCAGCCGCATCTAACGCACATTCCACATCTGCTACAGGTCCTCTGATCTTTAAGCACATGATAAGTGGTACCGGAAGAGCATCTGCGTTTGCTGGTTTGTTCTTATCCAGCGGATCGATCGTTACATTGCCGGCTTTTGCTGCCGCGTCAGCCGCTACCAGAGCAGCTACACAGCCAAATACTTCTAAGTAGCCTACTGCCTGAGCCATATTACCAACTCTCCTTACTACTATCTTTTCTAATTTAATTTCTTAAAATTAGAAATTACTCGTTAATGATAGCAATCTTAAGACCTGCCATAGCAAGGTTTGTCTTATGAGCTTCATTAATGTCTTCGAGTTTGAATCTGTGTGTGATCAGCTTATTGATTGGAAGGCCAATCTGTTTCGCACTCTTTAAGAAATCAAATGTTGTAGCATAATCTCTTAATGTGTAAACCCATGAACCAACTGTTGTGATTTCTTTAGAACAGATGTCAAAGTGTGGGTTAATTGTAGCATCTCCACCATTGATGAAGAAACCAAGTTCGCAAAGACCGCCACCATTTCTGATGAATTTGTAGATATTTGCATGAGCTACAGGGCTTCCTGTACACTGGAATGCAAAGTCTGCAAGGTACCCGCCAAATGCATCTTTTACGCCTTCTGTTAACGCTTCAATTCCCTTATGGTCTTTGAAGTTTACAGTTGCGGATGCACCTAATTCTTTCGCAAAGTCAAGACGTTTCTGTTCGCCATCAACTGCTACGATGTTCTGTGTACCCATCGTCTTTAAGATTGCGATACAGATCAGACCGATTGGTCCACATCCCTGAACAACTACTCTGGAGTTGAATCTTAAGATGCCTGTTGTTTTCGCTCTTTCCACTGCATGGATAAGAACTGCACAAGGCTCAATTAAGATACGGGAATCCAGATCCAGGTCACTTACGTTGAATACTGTAGATCCGCCTCTGATTACGATGTAATCTGCGAACCATCCGTTAAGATGAATATCATCATCTGGAAGTAATCCGTATACGTCAGCGCCGCCTACATTCTGTTTGTTTAAGTCAAACATTGTAATGTCTGGGTTATCTTTGAAGATCATACAGGTAACAACTTTATCACCAAGTGCAAGTGGTTTTCCTGCGCTGTCAACTTTTACATTTTTACCCATTTTTACGATTTCACCAGTACCTTCATGTCCAAGTACTAATGGAATCAGTCCAAATGGATCTCTCTTGAATTCATGAGCATCTGTACCACAGATACCACATCCTTCAACTTTAACAAGGATATCGTCATCACCAATTGTTGGGATTGGATATTCTTTGATTTCATAATTTTCCAGTGCTGTTAACATAGCAACTCTGGATTTTGCAGGAATCGCGCCGCCTGCTGCTTTTGCAGGAGCTGGAGCTGCTGCTTTTGGAGCTTCTTTACCCTGCATTTCTGCTAAGACCTGAGCTACGATCTGTTCAATATTAATATCTGCCATGTCAGTTTCTCCTATCTAATACATAATGCGTCAACCATGACACATCTTCTGCTCTTTGTGAAAGATTTTGCAGAAGTAAGACCTTCACCTGTACGGCTGCAGATTGTGAATGTTGGATAGCCTTCACCGCCAAATCCAAGTGCTGCATAGGATGGGCCATTCTTTACGAAAATAGCTGTATCCAATGTCTTGCCGTATTTTGTAAGGTTCTGAATGTTCGTTGAGTGCATATGTGCGGAATGTCTGTTTCCATGTTCCAGGATCAATGCTGTTTCAATACCTTCGTCAACATTTTTAACACGTACGATTCCAAGGATTGGCATCATAAGTTCTTCCCAGATCAATGGATGCTCTTTTTCGCCTTCGAAGATGATACATCTGATGTCATCTCCTACAGTTACTCCGATCATTCCTAACAGAACTTTTGCGCTTCTGCCAACGCATTTTCTGTTTAATGTATATTTTCCGTTCTTTTCGATCAAAACTGTTTTTACAAGTTTGTCTACTTCTTCTTTGCTTGCATGATAGCAGCCATTCTGTTCCATGTAGTAGATCAGTTCATCTGCGATTGTATCAACTGCAACAACTTCTTTTTCTGCGATACATGGAAGGTTGTTATCAAATGTACATCCGTTTACGATGTCTTCTGCAGCCTTTGGAATGATTGCTGTTTCATCTACCAATACAGGTGGGTTACCTGCACCGGCGCCCATAGCTCTCTTTCCTGAAGAAAGAACTGTTGTAACAACTCCAGGACCGCCTGTCGCACAGAGTAAAGAAATATCCGGATGTGAGAAGATTACCTTACTTACTTCCATCGTAGGTTCTTTTACCGCAACTGCGATGTTTTCTGGTCCGCCAACTTCGATACTTGCACGGTTGATCATATCAATTGCAAGATTTGATACATTCTTAGCTGATGGATGCGGAGCAAATACAACTGTATTTCCTGCTGCGATCATACCCATAGAGTTACAGATAACTGTTTCTGATGGGTTTGTAGAAGGACAAACAGCACCGATAACTCCGAATGGTCCCTGCTCAACAAGAGTAAGTCCTCTGTCGCCTGACCATGCGATGGTACTTAAGTCCTCTGTACCTGGTGTCTTTTCAGCTACCAGCTGATGTTTCAAAATTTTGTGACCAACATTGCCCATTCCTGTTTCTTCAACACCAAGCTCTGCAAAAAGTTTTGCATTTTCCAGTGTTTTTTTACGGATATTAGCAATGATCTTTTCTCTAAATTCAAGAGGCATCGGCTGGATTTCTTTCTGAGCCTTCTTTGCTGCTGCGATTGCATCTTCGATATTGTCAAAGATACCAAGAAGCTTTTTATCCTTAATAGATGCTAAAGCGCTTGATGCAGGAGCAGGAGCAGCTTCAGTTTTAGCTGTTGCGTTCATCCCCTGAAGAACGCTTCGAACGATATTCTGAATTTCCTGTTCGTTAATAGCCACGATTAAAATCCTCCTGTAATCTCATTTTGCTCTTAAAAGCTGATTACATCTGAGATAATACTCTCTTTGTTACTTCTGCAACGATTGCTTCGATGTCTTTCTTATCTCCGCCGCAAGAACCTGAAGCAGATTTGCAAGAATGGCATCCTTTGCATCCTTCTGGGTTGTTTTTGTTGATTTCAGCACAGAGGTTTGCAGGATGTTTTCCTGGAAGACCCATCTGTCTTCTGATTTCGTATAATTTTTCGATAGTCGCTTTATCGAATTCTTTTGGACCGCCAAGCTGACGAGCTTTGTATAATAATTCTGCGTAGAACTCTACAGATTCCATTTTGTGGTATGCAGCTAAGAGGTCTGTAGACCATGTTAAAGCACCATGGCTTTCAAGTAATACTGCATCATAGTATGGAAGGAATTTTTCTACTGCATCTGGAATTTCCATTGTAGATGGTGTTCCGTAAGGAGCGATTGGTACGCATCCGAGAGCGATAACAGCTTCTGGCATGATTGGCTGTGTTAATGGAATACCTGCGATAGCGAATGATGTTGCATAAGATGGATGAGCATGTACAACAGATCCAACGTCTGGTCTGCATTTGTAAACTCTCATATGCATTTTAATTTCAGATGATGGTCTGAAGTTTCCGTTAGCCTGAATGGTGTTACCATCTTTGTCTACTTTACAGATGTATTCAGGTGTCATGAAACCTTTAGAAACACCTGTTGGTGTGCAAAGGAATTCATTGTCGTTCAGTTTTACAGAAATGTTACCGTCGTTTGCAGCAACCATTCCTCTGTCATAGATACGTTTACCTATGTCACAAATTTGTTTTTTGATTTCGTACTCGTTAGCCATACTAAAAATCCTCCTTAATGTGTGTTTGTGTGGTTTTATTTCTGTTTTGTCAACATTCTATCACTTTTTTTGCCAAAAAGCAATGCTTTTCCAATATTTTTGTGATTTTTTAAAAAAGCCCGAAAACTCAAGGTTTTTCGGGCTTTTTCAGACTTTTTTCATATTATTTTTTCACGTTTTTTCAAAAACCACACAAATCCACATAAGCCCAACTTCTGTTTTTGTGTTGATTCTAGGGACGTTTTTGTGGTTTTGTGCGTATTGTACAGATTCTGTACAGAATTAATTCTTTTATTGGTACTTTTGATTATTCAGTAATTTCTTCTACTGTTTCTTCAGTATCTTCACATTCTGCAAGAATATGAATCTTTTCATTTGCAAGTTCTTCGATTGCAATAGAAAGTGCTTTTTTACCATTTGGATTTACCTGTGGTTCTGCACCAGCTACGATCTGACGAGCTCTTTTGCTTGTAGCCATAACGATGGAATATCTGCTGTTAACTACAGGTGTCTCCCCTTCTTCTACTTCTTTGTTTACTACATTCATTAAATCTGAATAAGATGGATGTAACATATTTTATTCTCCTTTCGCAAATGCACTAATCTGTGTTCTTAAATCTTCTACGTCTGCTGCTCTTCTGGACATTTTCCATCCGGCACTCTGGATCATCTGATGAACATTTTCCACACATTCATCCAGCTCATCATTCACTACGAGATAATCGTAGTTTTCGATTCCCTTGGACTCTTCCACAGCTCTTGCAAGACGCTGTTCAATGACTTCTTCAGTTTCAGTTCCTCTGCCTACAAGGCGCTGTTTTAAAACATCAGCACTTGGCGGTGCAATAAATAAAAGCAGCGCGTCCGGGAACTGACTTTTAATATTCAACGCTCCCTGAATTTCAATTTCCAGGATCACATCCTTGCCTTCTGCAAGCTGCTCCTGAACATATTTTTTCGGAGTTCCATAGTAATTTCCTACATAACAGGCAAATTCTACGAATTCATCCTTTTCGATCATCTCTTCGAATTCTTCTTTTGTTTTGAAGAAATACTCTCTTCCATCGACCTCGCCTGGTCTTGGATTTCTTGTTGTAGCCGAAATAGAAAGGGCATAGGAGTCATATCTGCTAAGCAGTTCTTTCATAACGGTTCCCTTACCGGTTCCTGCAAACCCTGATACTACAACTAAGGTTCCCTGTTTCTTCATATCACTTGCTCCCTCTGATTATTCAATATTCTGAATCTGCTCACGAACCTTTTCAATTTCGGTCTTTAAATCAATCGCACGGTTGGAAACTTCCAGATCATTTGCTTTGGAAAGGATGGTGTTTGCTTCCCTGTTCATTTCCTGAGCAATGAAATCTAATTTTCTTCCCACTGCGCCGCCTTCTTCCAATGTAGCTTTTGTATGTTCAATATGGCTTCTTAAGCGTACAATTTCTTCATCTACACAGATCTTATCTGCAAAGATCGTAACTTCTGTAGCCAGTCTGCTCTCTTCAATGTGTACATCTTCCAGAAGTTCTTTTACTTTATCTTCCAGTTTCCTGCGATATTCCCCAATAATTTCCGGAGAACGCACAGCAATGTAATCTACATTTACCAGCATATCGTCCAGTTTTCCAAGAAGGTCTTTCTTTAAATTTTCTCCCTCTTTGATTCTTGTTTCCACGAACTGTTCACAGGCGCCCCGAAGTGCTCGTTCCAAAAGGTTCCACAATTCTTCTTCATCCACCTGGACTTCCTCCATAGAAAAAACTTCCGGGTAACGGGATAATGTAGAAACACGGATATCATTTTCCAGACCAAACTGATCTGCCATCTGCTGGAGATATTTTAAATATTCTCCCGCAAGCTCCTGATTGTATTTCAGAGCGAAATTTGTCTCCGCTGTATCTTCAAATGTGATAAAAAGATCAACTTTTCCTCTCTGAATGTATGTTTTTAATAAATTTCTGATAGAAGCATCAAAGAAATTCAGCTTCTTTGGCATCTTCATATTTACGTCAAGATATCTGTGATTTACAGATTTCATCTCAACTGTCATTTTTCTGGTGCCTTCGGAGATTTCACATCTGCCGAAGCCTGTCATACTTTTAACCATAATATTTTCTCTCTTTTGCATAGACTCCCAACATTACATATGGATTCATTATAGTTGATTTAGAAATCATCGTCAAGTATAATAGATAAGATGTAAACTCGCACAGGAGGTTTTTTTATGGCTTTTGATGGAATTACCATTGCAAATATAACGAAAGAATTGAATGATAAATTACTTGGCGGACGTATCCGAAAGATCGCACAGCCGGAGAATGACGAACTGCTTCTGACGATCAAATCTGCAGAGGGAACTTTCAGACTTCTCATCAGTGCGAGTGCTTCTCTTCCGCTGATCTATTTAACTGAAAATAACAAACCAAGCCCTTTAACTGCACCAAATTTCTGTATGCTGCTTCGAAAACACATTGAAAACGGAAAAATCGTGGGCATTTCCCAGCCGGGGCTGGAACGAATCATTCGTTTTGATGTGGAACATCTGGATGAACTTGGTGATCTGCGCCACAAAACACTGGTGGTGGAAATCATGGGAAAACACAGCAACATTATTTTCTGTGATGAACAGAGCCGTATCGTCGACAGCATCAAGCATGTTTCACTGCAGATGAGCTCTGTCAGAGAAGTTTTGCCGGGGCGCACCTATTTTATTCCTGTTACTCAGGAAAAGGCTGACCCATTAGAACTGTCTTTAGAAACATTTACAGAACTGATCGGCTGCAAATCCACAAAGCTTGCAAAAGCAATCTACACCTCTTACACCGGCATCAGCCCTGTTGCTGCAAATGAAGTCGTTTTCAGAACCGGCTTAAATGCTGAAATGTCCGGAAATGCATTATCAGAAATGGAAATGCTTCATTTATACAAGACTTTCTCTTATTTTATGGAAGATACAAAAGCAGGTAACTTTGCTCCGCAGATTGTCTATAACGGTAAAACTCCTGTAGAATATTCTGCACTTCCTATGACAATGTATGGAGATTTTGAAAGCGTTTCTGATGAAAGTATTTCTAAAATTCTGGAAACTTATTACGCAGAGCGAAATACCGTAACCAGAATCCGTCAGCGTTCCGTGGATTTACGCAAGATCGTGCAGACAGCTTTAGAACGAAGCCGCAAAAAATATGACATTCAGGCAAAGCAGTTAAAAGATACTGAAAAACGTGATACCTACCGTATTTATGGTGAGCTATTAACCACCTACGGTTACAGTGCCGAACCGGGTGCAAAATCACTGGATGTGTTAAATTATTACACAAATGAGGAAATCACGATTCCATTAGACCCGCAGCTGACTGCACTGGAAAATGCGAAAAAATATTTTGATAAATACGCCAAATTAAAAAGAACTTATGAGGCAGTTACGGAATTGTTAGAAGAAACCGGCAGTGAAGTGGAACATCTAGACAGTATCAGTACTGCTTTAGATATTGCATTATCAGAAGAAGATTTAGTGGAAATCAAAGAAGAGCTTATGGAATATGGCTATATCAAAAAGCGTCATCCAGGGGGCAAAAAGCCAAAGATCACTTCCAAGCCATTTCACTACATTTCTTCCGATGGTTATCATATGTATGTAGGAAAAAATAATTTTCAGAACGAAGAGCTGACTTTCAAATTTGCCACAGGAAATGACTGGTGGTTCCATGCGAAAGGGGTTCCGGGCTCTCATGTCATTGTAAAAGCAGAAGGCGATGGTGATATGCCGGATGCTACTTTTGAGGAAGCAGGACGTCTGGCTGCCTACTACTCTCAGAACCGCGGCAATGAAAAGGTAGAAATCGACTACATCCAGAAAAAACATGTGAAAAAGCCAAAGGGAGGAAAGCCGGGATTTGTAGTTTATTATACATACTATTCTTTGATCATTGATTCTGATATATCTAAGATTCAGCAGCTTTGACCATAAAATTAACATTCAACAAAATAAAAGGTGTCTTATCCCGAATGATTTCATTCAAAAGATAGGACACCTTCTTTTTTAGAGTAAATTACTGCAGTTTTTCTCTCTCACGTTTTGCAAGATATGGCATAATCAGACCAAGTGATGTTAATACGATCGGAGTGATAATATTCAGAGCCATTGTAAAAATGTCATCTGAGTACATACCTAAGATACAGCAGATTGCTGTAACGCCAAAGCACCACCAGCCAAAGAATTTTGCAATTCCCTGATTCTTCACAAAACGATATTCTGCCGGATGCTTGTCCAGATTTTTACGAAGTGCAATATATGCTGCGAATACCCACAGATATCGCATTGGCATACATACAGAATTCAATTTTGTCAGCTGTTTTAATACGGCTGCAGCTCCAGGTACTACAGACTGAATCAAAATGATGGCACCTGAAAGAACTACGACCATCTTAATACCATTTACATAAGCACCGTTCTCATTTTTCTTTAACAGCTTGCTTGGAATGAATTCTCTGGAATCTTCATTGTCAAGCAGCATACGGAGCGGAGCATCAATACTGATTACAAGTGTTGAGAACTGTCCGATTACGTTGCAAAGTGCGTAGATAACCAGTAAAGAATCCCCGATTCCATAATAATGGCCTAATTTCTGGAATGCCCAGTAAGCACCGTTGGAAACATAAGAATTGAATGCTTCTTCACTTGCATTGATTTGTGCTGGATCGAACATCATACCCATTGCAACTGTACCCAACATTGCACAGATAACAACCATGATTGCAAGTGCGATCATACCTTTTGGGAATCCCTTTTCAGGATCTTTTACTTTATTTACATATGGAGAAATCTTTTCACATCCGCCAACTGCGAATACAAGAATTGACAGAGATGTAAAATATCCAACATTAAAGTTTGGAATCAATGTTTCTTTTGTAAATTCCATAGATACATATCCTGCATCCGGATTAATGAGCGGCGCACCGAACATCATAAGAATGTACAGGATTGACATCACAAACATACTTGTTCCTGCCACTGTTGCCAGCTTCTTTAATGGATTTAGGCCCTTGCTTGCAACCCATGCAAAGAATAAAAATACTACTAAAGTTGCCAGCTGAACCCAGAGTGTTGGCAGGGAATCATAAGTTTCCGCATTACGGAAGATTGCCCAGCTAAGTGCTTTTAAACCGCCGCTGCTCTTGCTTGCAATGTAAGTAATGTGACAAGCCCAGTAAGTCCATCCCGCATAATATGCGATTTTCTTACCCATTGTCTGATTGATCCAGGAGCTTACCCCTCCGCCGGAATTTTTGAATGCTGAACCAAGTTCACCAACCATTAATGCATATGGGACAAAGTAAAGTCCAAACATTAAAATCCAGCTAAAGACTACCTGAATTCCGTTAAAGTATACAAAGCCATTTAATACATTACCAAATCCCCAAACTGTGGAAAATGCCATAAATGCCAGATTATACCAAAGAATCTGTTTTGATGATTTATTACCCATCTGTTTTCCCTTCCTTATTTATTTTTAATCACAGAGCATTAGTTTAACATATAAAAAAGCATCCCGCAAGCCGATAAACAGCTTTTGGGATGCACAAATTCTGGTTATTTTACTGAACGCTTGCCAGGAAGCTTTCTACATCTTCCTTTGTAGGCATTACCTTTAACGCGCCTTTTTTCGTCGTGATAATCGATGCTGCTGCATTTGCAAAGGTAAGCATTTCTGTCAGACCTTCTTCTGTTAAGTTTTCCAGACCATGCTCCAATACATAATTTAACACATTGGCACAGAAGGTATCTCCAGCCCCTGTTGTTTCAATTGTGTTTTTCTGAAGGAAAGGTTTTGCCTCTACGATCATGTCTTTGTAATAAGCACGGCTTCCTTCTTTACCCATAGATACAAGAATCAGTGGAATGTTCTTCAGTTCACGAATCTTCTTTACGCCTTCTGTATAATCTTCTTCCCCAGTGAGCCACTGAATTTCATTATCAGAAATTTTTAAGATATCCGCATACTGTAATCCATAAAGGACCTGTTCTTTGGCATCATCTAAGGATTTCCAGAGAGGTTCGCGTAAGTTAGGGTCGAAAGAAATCATGACACCAGCATTTTTAGCAACTTCCAGTGCTTTCTTTGTAGCTTCTCTAACACCATCATGAGTCATGGAAAGTGTTCCAAAATGGAAAATTTTTGAAGATTTGATCAGGTCATCCTGAACTTCATCTGCTGTCAGCATCATGTCTGCGCCCGGATTACGGTAGAAAGAGAAATCCCTGTCACCATCTTCAAAAGTGTGTACCAGCGCCAGCGTTGTGTGAACTTCATCATCCAGCATCAGGTTTTCTGTACCGATTCCAAGCTCTTCCAATGTTACCTTTAACATCAGACCGAACTGATCGTTTCCGACTTTTCCGATAAAGGAAGTTTTCTTGCCAAGGTTATTTAACATTGCAAGAACATTACATGGTGCTCCTCCCGGATTTGCTTCAAACAGACCATTGCCCTGTTCGCTTTTACCGTTCTGCGTAAAGTCGATGAGAAGCTCCCCCAAAGCCACCACATCATAGAGTTTGTTTGTCATTATACTTGCCCTCCAAAGTATCTTATTTAATGAGTCTTACCTTTAAAACGCCTTCGATTCCTTTTAGTTTTTCCATAGCTGCTGCACTTGGTTCTGCGGACAGATCAAACATGGAATATGCAAAATCACCACGGCTGGCATTTGTCAGATGTTCAATGTTCAGATCTTCTTCTGTCATAATGTCTGTGAACTGATTTAACATGTTCTTTAAGTTCTTATGGCAGACTGCAACTCGCGGAAATTCTCCTGCAATACCCATGTCACAGTTTGGATAATTTACTGAATTTAAAATATTACCATTTTCCAGATAGTTTCTGATTTCATTTGCTGCCATTGCTGCACAGTTGTCTTCTGCTTCTTCTGTGGAAGCTCCAAGATGTGGTGTTACGATGGCACCCTTCACTCCGGCTACCGTTGTATTTGGGAAGTCAGTTACGTAATGTTTTACCTTGCCATCTCTTAATGCAGCAATCATCGCTTCTTCATCGACCAGAAGGTCACGGGCAAAGTTCATGACTACTACACCGTCTTTCATCTTATCAATTGCTTCTTTATTTATCATCTTCTTTGTGCTGTCTAATAATGGCACATGAATCGTAATAAAATCACACTGTTTATAAATATCAGATACATCTTTAATGTGATTGATATGTCTTGATAAGCTCCATGCAGCTTTTACAGAAACATATGGGTCATAACCATAAACTTCCATGCCAAGGTGTACTGCTGTGTTCGCCACCTGAACACCGATGGCACCAAGACCGATCACACCAAGCTTTTTGCCCTGAAGTTCGTGTCCTGCAAAACGTTTCTTTTCTTTTTCTGTTAATTTTGCAATATCTTCATTCTGTCTTTCAGACTGAACCCAGTTGACACCGCCGACAATATCACGAGATGCCATAAACATCCCTGCAATAACAAGTTCTTTTACCGCATTCGCATTTGCACCTGGTGTGTTAAATACTACGATACCATAATCTGCGCATTTTGTCAGCGGAATATTGTTTACTCCTGCACCTGCTCTTGCAATTACCTTTAAGTTATCACTAAAATCCATCTCATGCATGGCAGCGCTTCTTACGAGCACCGCATCTGCATCGTCCATATTTTCAACTTTTGTATAATTTTCATCAAAGACTTCCAGACCAACGTCAGAAATCGCATTTAAGCAATGATATTTGTACATTTTATAAATTCTCCTCTTCAAATTTCTTCATGAATTCTACAAGCGCCTTTACACCTTCGATTGGCATTGCATTGTAGATACTTGCTCTCATACCGCCAACACTTCTGTGGCCTTTTAAGTTTTCAAAGCCTGCTGCTTTTGCTTCTTTTACAAATTTTGCATCCAGATCTTTGTCACCTGTTACGAATGGAACGTTCATTAAAGAACGGTCTTCTTTGCGTACAGTTCCTCTAAAGAGCTTACTTTCATCAAGGAAATCATAGAGAATCTTTGCTTTTTCTTCGTTGCGCTGTTTCATGACTTCCAGACCGCCCATGTTTTTCAGCCATTTGAACACTTTACCGCAAACATAAATGTTAAAGCAGTTTGGTGTATTGTACATGGAACCGTTATCATCATGAATTTTGTATTTCATCATGGTTGGTGTTCCCGGGAGAACATCATCTGTGATGAGGTCTTCACGCACGATTGCGATTACCATACCTGCAGGACCTACGTTTTTCTGAACGCCACCGTAAATGATACCGTATTTGGATACATCTACCGGTTCAGATAAAAAGCAGGAAGAAACATCAGATACGAGGATCTTGCCCTTGGTATTTGGTAATGTTTTATATTTTGTACCATAGATCGTATTATTTTCACAAATGTAAACATAATCCGCATCTTCACTGATTGGAAGATCTGAACAGTCCGGAATATAAGAGAATGTCTCATCTTCTGAGGAAGCGATCTTATTTGCTTTTCCATATTTTTTCGCTTCTTCATAAGCTTTCTTTGCCCACTGTCCTGTCACAATGTAATCAGCCACACCATTTTTCATCAGGTTCATTGGAATCATTGCGAACTGTAAGGATGCACCGCCCTGCAAGAACAATACTCTGTAGTTGTCAGGAATGTTCATCAGCTCTCTTAAATCTTTTTCTGCTTCGTCAATGATTGCCTGAAATGCAGGACTTCTGTGACTCATTTCAAGAACAGACATGCCTGTACCGTTGCAGTCAAGCATTTCTGCTGCCACTTCTTTTAATACTTCTTCCGGTAATACTGCCGGACCTGCGGAAAAATTATACACTCTGCTCATTTTTTCATATCTCCTCTATTTACAGATATCCGCGGGCTCCTCTTCCCACGGATATCTTTTTTACACCTTATTCCTGTGCTTTTAAGTCTTCAGCATCAAATGCTTCCACGATTGGAGCACCTGCAGGTACCATTGGGAATACCTTGTCGTCACTGTCGATGACACATTCGATGACAACTGGTCTTCCTGCAGCCATTGCTGTTTCTAATGCCGGAGCCATTTCTTCTTTCTTCGTTACTCTGATACCCATGCATCCTAAACCTTCTGCAACTTTCACAAAGTCTACAGCGTCATTTAAAACTGTCTGGGAATAACGTTTTTCGTAAAATAATGTCTGCCACTGACGAACCATACCCAGTACATGGTTATTAATTACCACCTGAATGATTGGAATATTGTATCTGGATGCAGTCGCAAGTTCATTTAAGTTCATACGGAAGCATCCGTCACCAGCGATATTGATAACTGTCTTATCCGGACATGCTACTTTTGCACCGATACATGCACCAAGGCCATATCCCATAGTTCCAAGGCCACCGGAAGTTAACAGTGTATGTGGCTTTGTATATTTATAATACTGTGCAGCCCACATCTGATGCTGTCCTACATCTGTGGAAATGATTGCTTCACCGTTTGTTAAACGATAAATTTCTTCAATTACATATGGTCCTGTTAATGTGGACTTATCATAACTAAGTGGATACTTATCTTTTAATGCATTGATATCATCATTCCATTCATCAGCCTGACGCTCATTTACCATTGGCACAAGTCGTTTTAAAACTTCTTTTACATCCCCGATGATTGCCTGATGTACCATGATGTTCTTATTAATTTCCGCACGGTCAATATCAATCTGAACGATTTTTGCTTTTGGAACGAATTTCTTCGCATTGCCAACAACTCGGTCGCTGAAACGTGCACCGATAACTACAACCACATCTGCCTGATGAATTCCAAAGTTTGCAACCTTTGTTCCATGCATTCCGATCATACCTGTATAGAGGTCATCGGTTCCAGGGAAAGCACCTTTACCCATGAGGGAATCTGCAACCGGAGCATTTAATTTGTGTGCAAATCCAATGAGTTCTTCTGAAGCTTCAGAGATTACTGCACCGCCGCCAACTAAGAAAAACGGACGTTTTGCTTTGTTGATCATATTTGCCGCTTTTTCAAGATCGCTTTCTGTAATTGTCTCGGATACTCTCTCAATTGGTTCTGGAACCATTGGTTCGAATTCACATTTGTTTGCTGTTGCATCCTTTGTGATATCCACAAGGACCGGACCTGGACGGCCGGACTGAGCAATCTTAAATGCTCTTCTTAATTTATCAGCCAAACATTCTGTTGTTCTTACGATAAAGTTATGTTTTGTAATTGGCATTGTCACACCGGCAATGTCGATTTCCTGAAAACTGTCTTTTCCGAGTAATGGTTTTGCTACGTTACATGTGATCGCTACCATTGGAATAGAATCCATATAAGCTGTCGCGATACCTGTTACAAGGTTCGTAGCTCCAGGACCGCTTGTTGCAAAGCATACGCCAACTTTTCCTGTAGCTCTTGCATAACCGTCAGCCGCATGTGCTGCGCCCTGTTCGTGGGATGTTAAAATGTGATTGATCTCATCACTGTGTTTATATAATTCATCGTAAATGTTCAGGATCGTACCGCCCGGATAGCCGAAGATGGTATCTACACCCTGTTCTTTCAAACATTCAATAACAATTTCTGCACCTGTTAATAACATAAGTTTTCCACCTTTGTAATTATTTTTCTAAGATGGCGCCTCTGTTTCCTGAGGTAACCATTTTTGCGTAGCGTGCAAGATAACCTGTTGTAACCTTTGGTTCTCTTGGCTGCCATTTTGCACGGCGAGCTTCTAATTCTTCATCAGAAACTGCTAATTCCAGTTTGTTTTCCGGAATGTTGATCTTGATGATATCGCCTTCTTCTACGAGAGCAATCGGGCCGCCCACTGCTGCTTCCGGTGATACGTGTCCGATAGAAGCGCCACGGCTTGCACCGCTGAAACGTCCGTCAGTAATGAGTGCAACAGTAGATCCAAGTCCCATACCTGCGATTGCGGAGGTTGGATTTAACATTTCTCTCATACCTGGGCCGCCTTTTGGTCCTTCATAACGGATAACGACTACGTCACCTGCTACGATCTTGCCGCCTTTAATCGCGTCGATTGCATCTTCTTCACAGTCAAAGACTCTGGCTGGTCCTTCATGAACCATCATTTCAGGAACGACTGCAGAACGTTTTACAACGCCTGTATCCGGAGCGAGGTTACCTTTTAATACTGCGATACCACCTGTTGTACTATATGGATTTTCCACTGGTCTGATGACTGAAGGATCTTTATTGACACATTCTTCAATGTTTTCGCCCACCGTTTTTCCTGTTGCAGTGATGATATCTGTATATAATAAGCCTTTTTTGTTTAATTCGTTCATAACAGCGTATACACCGCCGGCTTCATTTAAGTCTTCCATGTAAGTTGGACCTGCCGGTGCCAGATGGCAAAGGTTTGGTGTTTTTGCGCTGACTTCATTTGCAATTTCCATGTTCAGTTCCACGCCTGCTTCATGAGCGATTGCAGGAAGATGAAGCATACTGTTTGTAGAGCATCCAAGTGCCATATCCACTGTTAATGCATTCATAAATGCTTTTTCTGTCATAATGTCACGAGGACGGATGTTCTTTTCAAGAAGTTCCATGACCTTCATACCTGCATGCTTTGCAAGTTTAATTCTTTCAGAATATACTGCCGGGATGGTACCGTTTCCGCGAAGTCCCATGCCGAGGGCTTCTGTTAAACAGTTCATACTGTTTGCTGTGTACATACCTGAGCAGGAACCGCATGTTGGACATACATTACATTCAAATTCTTTTACATCTTCTTCTGTCATAGTGCCTGCTGCATAGGAGCCGACTGCTTCGAACATGCTGGAGAGAGAGCGCTTTTCTCCTCTGACATGACCTGCGAGCATTGGACCGCCGCTGACAAAGACTGTCGGTACATTGACTCTTGCTGCTGCCATTAAAAGTCCCGGTACGTTCTTATCACAGTTTGGAACCATGACAAGTGCATCGAACTGATGAGCCATTGCCATACATTCTGTGGAATCTGCGATCAGATCTCTTGTTACGAGAGAATATTTCATCCCTGTATGTCCCATGGCAATACCATCACAAACTGCGATTGCCGGGAATACGATTGGAGTACCGCCTGCCATAGCGACTCCGACTTTAACTGCTTCCACGATTTTGTCCAGATTCATGTGGCCTGGTACAATTTCATTATAGGAGCTGACGATACCAACCAGTGGTTTGGAAAGTTCTTCTTCTGTCAGTCCAAGTGCATTAAATAAGCTTCTGTGAGGTGCCTGCTGCATACCTACTTTAACTGCATCACTTCTCATAATCCTTTATCCCCTTTTCATAACAGCCCGTATTCACTGCTGCTTTTATATACTTATTACTGGATTCTTTCTGCGATCAGATCGCCCATCTTTACAGTTCCGACTAAAGTACATCCATCGGACATAATATCACCGGTTCTGTAACCGTCTTTTAATACCTGTCTGACTGCTGCTTCAACTGCATCTGCTTCTTTGTCCAGATCGAATGTAAAGCGGAGCATCATTGCTGCGGAAAGGATGGTTGCAATCGGGTTTGCCTTATCCTGTCCTGCAATGTCCGGTGCAGAGCCATGGCTTGGTTCATAGAGACCAAATTTTGTATCATTTAAGCTTGCGGAAGATAACATACCAATGGAGCCAGTTACCATACTTGCTTCATCTGATAAGATATCTCCAAACATGTTTTCTGTTAAGATTACGTCGAACTGTGCAGGATCTTTTACAAGCTGCATCGCACAGTTGTCAACCAGCATATGCTCTAAGGTTACTTCCGGGTAATCCTTAGCCACTTCTTCTACGACCTTTCTCCAAAGTCTGGAAGAGTCGAGCACATTTGCTTTGTCTACAGAAGTTACTTTTTTGCGGCGTTTCATCGCGATATCAAATCCACGCTTTGCAATTCTTCTGATTTCGTTTTCATTATATGTAAGTGTATCGACCGCTGTCATCACACCGTCGATGTTTTCTGTCTTTCTTTCTCCGAAGTACAGACCACCTGTCAGCTCACGCATGATCATCATATCAAATCCGTCACCGATGATGTCATCACGCAGCGGACATGCTGCTCTAAGCTCATCATAAAGATAGGCTGGTCTTAGATTTGCGAATAAGTTTAAGGCCTTTCTGATCTTTAATAGTCCTGCTTCCGGTCTCTTATCCGGTGTCAGTTTATACCATGGAGAGGTCTTTGCATCTCCACCGATGGAGCCCATCAGGACTGCATCACTTGCCTTGGCTGTTTCAATTGCCTCATCTGTCAGAGGTACGCCATGTACGTCAATGGAAGCGCCGCCCATGAGTACATCTGTGTAATTGAATGTATGACCATATTTTTCAGCCACAACATCCAGCACTTTTTTTGCTTCTCTTACGATTTCAGGTCCGATTCCGTCTCCCGAAATGACTGCAATCTTACATTCCATCTTTTCATCTCCTCACAATTTCGTTTTCTTATTAAAATAAGTATCCCGAATAAAAAAACTATATTGTATCTACTATAGCTCATTCACTTTAATATTGCAACCCCCTAAAGTATTTTGTTAGTTTTTTAACAATGTGGAGATTGAAAAAGGGAAGAGCACAAACTCTTCCCCTTCAGGCGCAATTATTCTGCTTTTTCTACTTCTGCGATAGCATCCTTTTTCATAGGAATACGACAGTTTTTGTTGTTACCGAATTCTACGATCACATCTTCTTCTGTAATGTCGATTACGATTCCGTAGAAACCGCTTGTTGTAACGATTGCATCACCTACTGCCATATCTGCAAGCATTGCTGCTACTCTTTTCTGTTCTTTTTTCTGTGGTCTGATTGCTACAAAGTACATAAATGCACCAAAGATTACGATATATGCAATCATAATACCCCAGCCGCCAGCTGCTTCTGTTGCTAATAAGTTCATAGTAATTCCTCCAAGATTTTATAAACTTTTACCATTTTACATGAGAAACCGCCATTCGGCAAGCACTTTACACTTTTTTTATAATTTCTCGTAAAATTTCTTCAGATTTTCCACTTTTGCGCTCATATTTACAAGGAGTGCATCCAAAACTGTGATTGCAGCCATACATTCTACAACTACCACCGCTCTTGGTACAATGACCGGATCATGTCTTCCTTTGATATTCACAGAAATATTTTCACCGGATTTATTCACTGTTTCCTGGGCAGCGTGAATGGACGGAGTCGGTTTGATTGCTGCACGGAACAAAATTTCACTTCCGTCAGAAATACCTCCCAGGATTCCGCCTGCATGGTTGGTCTTTTTCTGAATTTCTCCATTTTCATCATAATAGAATGCATCATTGTTTGTCAGACCTGTAGATTGTGCCACACCAAAACCATCGCCAATTTCAAAGCCTTTGACTGCACCGATGGATAAAATGGCTTTTCCAAGGTTCGCACTGAGCTTCTCAAAGCATGGTTCTCCCAGTCCTGCAGGTACCCCTTTGATACTGCATTCAATGACACCGCCTGAAGAATTGGATTCTTTCATACATTGTTCCAGATAATCCGCCGCTTTTTCTGCCGCTTCTGCATCCGGCATACACACTGCATTCTCAAATCTCTGCTCTAAGTCAAAATTTTCATAGATTATCCCCACAGGTCCGATGGATTTCGTATAAGCATCCACAGAGATTCCCATTTCAGTCAGTAATTTTGCCGCAATCGCACCTGCTGCTACCCTTCCGATGGTCTCTCTCCCTGAAGAACGTCCGCCGCCTGTATAATCGCGGAAACCATATTTACAGTCGTAAGTATAATCTGCATGTCCAGGTCTATAATAAGAAGCAATTTCACTATAGTCCTTGCTTCTCTGGGTTTTATTAAATACCACCATAGAAATCGGTGTGCCTGTGGTCTTTCCTTCAAATACACCGGATAAAATCTCTACACAGTCATCTTCTTTTCTAGGTGTTGTAAAGCGGGAGGTTCCCGGCTTTCTTCTATTTAAGTAGACCTGAATATCTTCTTCACAAAGGGATAAGCCTGCGGGACATCCATCTACTACAACGCCCACACCTTTTCCATGGGATTCTCCCCAGGTAGTTACTCTGAAAAGATTTCCAAATCCTGATCCTGCTGCCATAAATTCTTCCTCACTTCTTCCAATTGACGAAAGCGGTGCTTTCACTTATACTAATTTGGAACTATATTTAAGCATTATATGATATAAAACAGGAGAATTCAATGAATAAATACAAATTACTCAAACGCGAAGGAATGGCAAAGCGCGGAGAATTCCATACCGTTCACGGTGTAATTCAGACACCAGTGTTTATGAACGTTGGAACCGTTGCTGCAATTAAAGGAGCTGTATCTACAGAGGATTTAGAATCAATCGGCTGTCAGGTAGAGTTATCCAATACGTATCACTTACATGTTCGTCCGGGGGACAAGCTCATTAAGCAGTATGGCGGACTTCACAAATTTATGAACTGGGAGAGACCAATCCTTACAGATTCCGGCGGATTCCAGGTATTCTCTCTTGCAAAGATGAGAAAAATCAAGGAAGAAGGCGTTTATTTTAACTCCCACATTGATGGCCGAAAAATCTTTATGGGGCCTGAAGAGAGTATGCAGATTCAGTCTAATTTAGGTTCTACGATTGCAATGGCATTTGATGAATGCCCAAGCAGTGTCGCTGAAAGAAGTTATATTGAAAATTCTGTTGCACGTACTACAAGATGGTTACAGCGTTGTAAGGATGAAATGGCTCGTCTTAACAGCTTAGATGATACGATCAATAAACAGCAGCTGCTTTTTGGTATCAATCAGGGTGGTATTTTAGAAGATGTACGTATCGATCACGCAAAACGCATCTCAGAAATGGATTTAGATGGTTACGCACTTGGCGGACTGGCTGTAGGAGAAAGCCATGAGGACATGTACCGCATTATTGAAGCCACAGTACCTTATCTGCCTTTAGAAAAACCTACTTATCTGATGGGTGTTGGCACACCACAGAATATTTTGGAAGCGGTAGAACGCGGTGTGGATTTCTTCGACTGCGTATACCCAAGCAGAAATGGACGTCACGGACACGTTTACACAAATCAGGGCAAATTAAATTTATTTAATGCAAAATATGAACTGGATGACAGACCAATCGAGGAGGGCTGTCAGTGTCCAGCCTGCCGCCGTTACTCCCGCGCTTATATCAGACATTTGTTAAAAGCAAAGGAAATGCTCGGTATGAGACTTTGTGTACTCCATAACCTTTACTTCTACAACAAAATGATGGAAGAAATCAGAGACGCATTGGATGAAGGCCGATTTGCAGAATACAAAAAACAGAAACTGGCCGGAATGGAAGAAAATGCAAAAAACTAGAGATTATTTATTTGACAACTACAAGGTACTTCTAATTTTCCTTGTAGTTGTCGGACATTTTACAGGTCCTAGCGTCTCCAAAAATGAGTTTTTGCTTGTTTTAAAATGGATCATCGTATCCTTTCACATGCCTGCATTTATTTTTATTTCAGGATATTTTGCCAAACGGGACCTGCCGCTTAAAACAATCATTCAAAAGCTGGCTGTTCCATACCTTGCTTTTGAAGTGATTTATTATCTTTTGTATACCTTTCTTATGCATAAGCCAACTGAACTGTGCCTGCATAAACCCAAGTTTACACTCTGGTATCTTTTGGCACTATTTATGTGGCGTGTTGTTACACCTTATGTTAAAAAAATCCCTTATCATATGATTTTGTCAATTTGTGCCGGAATTTTAATAGGGTTCTCAGGTATGCAGGATAATTTTCTTACGATTCCACGTGCCCTGGTCTTTTATCCGTTTTATCTCGCAGGCACTTCTTTTGAACGAGAAACATTGACCAGATGGCGCACCTCAAAAAAGGTAAAGTGGACTGCTGCTGTCTGCATTATGCTAATTGCTGTATTTCTGACATGGATCGGACTTGAGAGGATTGCACCGATGCAGATTTTTTATGGAAGGTACAGCTATACCGCTATGAAACAGGATATGTTAGAAGGCGTTTTGTGGCGCATTGTCATGTATCTCATTGGATTTGTAATGACTTTTTCAGTCATGATTCTTATGACAGAGCGAGAATTGCCAGTCTCCTATATCGGTACACGTACCATGGCCATCTATCTTTTCCATGGACTGGCCTATTCTTATCTGGAATATTGTACCGGCCTTTTAGAAAACCTGAATACGTTTTGTGAGACCATCATCCTGTTAGCTGCATGTGCTGGTCTGACATTACTTTTTTCACTCAAACCATTTACAAATTTTACAAATCTTTTTTTAAGACTAGGGGGGTAAATTTATGCAAAGCAAAGCATTTCCAGATGCTGCTTCCATCGCTGTTGCAGCCGCTGACGTAATCTGTAAACAGTTGGAAGAAAAACCAGACATCTTAATCTGCATTGCTGCTGGTCATTCTTCACTTCCGCTTTGTGAAGAACTGATCGCGCGTTATAAAAAAGGGGCCGTGGATTTTTCCAAAGCACATTTTATCGCCATGGATGAATGGCTGTATATGAATAAAACCATTTCCGGCAGCTGCAGTGACTTTTTAGTAAAAAACTTGCTCTCTCACGTAAATTTTCCCGAAAATCAGGTAAGGCTTTTTGATGGTCTTGCAGAAGATACGGCTGCAGAATGTGCTTCCGTAAAAGCACTGATCGAAGAACTTGGTGGATTTGATGTAATGATTCTTGGGATGGGAATGAATGGACATCTGGCATTAAACGATCCTGGTTCACCATTTGATTCTACAGTCCGTGTATCGGAAATCGATGAAGTCACAAAATCTGTAGGAACCAAATATTTTACAGATGCACCAGCTCTTAGCGGCGGTATCACCATCGGGCTGAAAGAAATCTGTGCATCCAGAAACATTATTCTAATCGTGTTTGGGGAGCACAAGCAGGAAATTATTCAAAAATTAATCGACAGTCCGGCAACACCGGATTTACCAGCCAGTGTATTAAAGACCGTCGAAGATTCCAAATTCTGGTATGCATAATAAAGCGCAAAATAAGAAAAGATAGGGGACTGCGTATTTGCAGTCCCCTATCTTTTCTTATTTTTCTCCGACTAATTCGTCATACATTTCTTCGTATTTCTTAGCAGAAGCTTTCCATGAGAAATCAGCTGTCATCGCGCTCTCTACGATCTTGTTCCAGTCACGTTTCTTATTCTGGAAAATACTCTGAGCGTAACGTACCCGGTCTAACATTTCATGTGCATTATAATTTGTAAAACTAAAACCTGTTCCGATCTTTTCGTATTCATTATAAGGCTCTACTGTATCTTTTAAGCCACCTGTTTCTCTGACGATTGGCAATGTCCCGTATCTTAAGCTCATCAACTGGCTAAGTCCACATGGTTCAAACGCAGAAGGCATTAAAAATGCATCACAGGAAGCATAAATCTTATGTGAAAGTTCTTCAGAATAGAAAATATTTGCAGAAACTCTTCCCTCATACTTCCATGCAAAGTGACGGAACATATTTTCATAGCGCTCTTCACCGGTACCGAGTACTACAAGCTCTATATTTTCGTCTGCACATAATTCATCCATCACGTAAGCAATCAGGTCAAATCCCTTCTGATCTGTCAAACGGGAAACAATACCAATTAAAAACTTTCCATCTCCCGCTTCCATGCCAAGTTCTTTCTGTAAAGCACGTTTGTTCTTAATCTTATTTTTTCTAAAGTCAGAGACATCATAATTTACAGCTATTTTTTTGTCTGTCTTTGGATCGTAATCCTCATAATCGATACCGTTGACAATACCACGCAATTCATGGCTTCTTGCATTCAGCAATCCATCCAGCGCCTCGCCATAATGCGGTGTTTTAATCTCCTCTGCGTAAGACTCACTTACAGTTGTGATCATGTCCGCGTAAACAAGACCGCCCTTCAAATAGCTTCCGTCTCCATACAATTCAAGTTTATCAGATGTAAAATATTCATCTCCAAGACCTGTCACATCCTTGATTTCTGACATGATCCAGCGTCCCTGGAATTTCAAGTTATGAATGGTCATAACGGTTTTGATATCTTTGTAAAAATCATTTCCTGCATAATCAACTTTTAAATGTACAGGAATCAGGCCTGTCTGCCAGTCATGACAGTGAATCAGATCCGGCTGAAAACCAATTACCGGAAGCGCCTCTAAAACTGCTTTTGAAAAATACGCAAATTTTTCACTGTCCTGATACATTTCCCCGTAAGGTCTCGGGCCTGCAAAATAATATTCATTATCAATAAAGTAATATTTTACTCCGTCGTACTCCATTTCATCGATGCCTGCATATTGTGTTCTCCAGTTCATCTTTACGTAATACTTATTTACAAACTTCATCTGTTCACGAAGTTCCTGACGAATACATAAATATTTTGGAATCATAACACGCACATCATATTTTTCCTTGTCAAAATATTTTGGCAAAGATCCTACCACGTCAGCCAGCCCCCCTGTTTTAATAAAAGGTATCGCTTCAGACGCAGCAAACAAAATTTTCATCATGTGTATTTCCCCCTGACTTAATATAGTAAAACCCTTGTCTGATTTTATCACATCCACCAAGCCAATGAAAGAACATTTTATCGTATTTTATTTTGCAATCTGATTTTATCCGCAATAAGTGCAATAAATTCTGAATTTGTCGGCTTCCCCTTTCCTGTACTAACTGTATAACTGAATAAAGAATTGATAATGTCCATATTCCCTCTGCTCCATGCCACTTCAATGGCATGTCGGATTGCTCTCTCCACACGGCTTGGCGTTGTCTGATTTCGTTTTGCAATGGTAGGATATAAAATCTTTGTAATCGAATTTAACATATCCGGCTCCTTAATTACCATAATAATCGCATCTCTCAAATACTGATACCCCTTAATATGTGCTGGAACTCCCACTTCATGAATCATATCCGTCACATCATTCTCCAGATTTTCCATTCTCCCTCTTTCGCCGCAAACATTTAAGGACGTTTTGGAACATGATGCCCCATAGTTTTTCATTGCTTTTACCCTGTTCAACACCATGTCATTATCAAATGGCTTCATTATGTAATAATGTGCACCAAGATTGAAGGCGTCTTCAGTGATTCCTTCCTGCCCGATTGCAGAAATGACAATAAATTTCGGATGCTTTTTTATTGTCTGATCCTGATTGATTCTCTCCATGACTGAAAGTCCGTCGAGTTTTGGCATAATCAGATCCAATAAAACAACATCCGGCTCCTTTTCTTTAATCATATGGTAGACGTCCTCACCATTATTTGCTTTGCCGACAATTCGAATCTCGTCATCTTTTTTTACGATGCTGTCTAATATCTCCACCATTCTTTCATTATCATCGGCAATCGCCACATTCAGAATCCCCATCTCTCATTCCTCCTTCTATCTCTCATAAAACTGTCCTGGAATCCCCAAGATTCACTTCCAAAATCAGTATAATCAAAATAAAAGGAGGAAACTTGAAAAGTCCGCTGTCGAAACGGAAATCTTATCAACAATTTTTGATAACCATTTTATAGAAATCGACAGCCTTCGGCAGGGCGCCCTGATAAATATTTTCATTCAATCCATGAATGCTGGCATACTGTTTGGAATCAATATAAATCGGCGCAAAACGCATCGCATTTTCACAGATTTCCTTGTAGAACTTTGCATCTGTACCGCCAGTCATGGTGTATGGACAAATACCGACACCCGGGTAGATTTCTGCCGAAATCTTTTCCAACAGTCGGAATACATCGCTCTGAAAATCCACGATCGGACATGGCTCATCATGATACATCGGTTCTGTCTCGATGTCATATTTCTTCGCAATGTTCTTTACAAGCTCAATACTTTCTTTGTTTGGCTGATGGTGGATAAATCTCATATTGGCTGTCACATAGGCCTCCTGCGGCAGAACATTTAAACCATCTGCCCCTTTTGCGGTGGTAAAGGCCATCGTCGTTCTTGTCATAGCTGCGGCAGCCGGACTGATTACAGGCAGAAGTTTTAACAGCAGTCCTTCAAACAGCCAGAGATTGGCAAAGATCATACGCATGCCAAAATTCATATTTGGTGCCATACGGGTGAACATTTCTCTGACTGTCGGTGTCAGCTTTGCAGTAAAAGGATTTTTCTTATCAATTTCTGCCATAAACTTTCCAAGGCGCACCAATGGAGTGTTCTTTCCCGGTGCACTTGCATGACCGCCACCGCTTTTTGCAATAAATTTCACATCGCCATAACCTTTTTCCACGACACCGACCATTCCATAGAGACCTTTGACACCGCCGACCGGTTCCTCCACGATCATACCTCCCTCATCCAGAAGAAGTGCAAGATGGATTCCCCGTTCCTTTAAGTACTGAACCGTCAACGGTGCACCTTCACCGCTGATTTCTTCTGTACAGCTGCTTGCAATATAAACATCGCATTCCGGTATATGACCTTCTGAAATCAGCTCTTCAACTGCTGAGAGAATACAAAATAAACTGCCCTTAGTATCAACCGTTCCACGTCCCCATACACGTCCTTTGTCATCAATATCTCCACTGAATGGTTCATGTTCCCAGACACCGTTTGCCTCTACCACATCCTGGTGGCTCATCAGCAGGATTGGTTCATGATTTCCCGACCCCTTCCAGTGATACAACAGACTTCCATGAAATTCATGTTTTTCGCAAGTCTTATGAAGCAATGGAAAAAGTTCCTCCAGTGTTTTGTGAAATTCGTAAAACTTTTCATGATCATTCTCATCTCTTACAGAAATCGTTTCCTTTTGGATCATCTGGGCAAGACGCTTTCCATATTCTTTTGCTCTATTGGAATCATCCAGTTCAATTTTTGCGGTTTTTGCTGCTGTTGGCTTTAAGGAGAATGTTCTGATCAACACCACAGCTGCCAACAAAATAATAAATAATAACAATCCTATTAAAATACTCATAGCTGCTCCTTTTTAGAGTTTATCTTTTTTAAACAGTACATAACCGATCAGAAGTGCAAGGCCTCCTGCCGGAATCATCAGTAAGCTTGTCTGGCTGATGGCAGCAGGCACTAAAACACAAAGAAGTGCCATCAATGTTAACGGAATTGCTGCAATCTTCGGGCTCTTTGCAAAATATTTCAATCCCAGTGCCCCAAACAGTGCCGGAACAACATTATTAAATGCCGGGAGCAATGTTTCACTCTGAAACACCGGCTGCAGCGGAACAAGCAGGATTACCCCTGCTACAATGACCAATGTGGTCACAATTGCACTGGTTGCCACACTGATGGTAGATACAATCTCATTTTCCGGTGTACCTACCGTCGTTCCCGCCATATCTCTTGCGTTCATGGCACATGGAATCTTCATATTGGTAACATTTCCTGTAAGAAATGATAAATAACTGCCCCCAACACCCAGCATTGGTGTATAAACTAAAAATTCAACAATGGCCACCGGAATATAAATGATTCCAACCTTTGCAAAACCTGCCAAAAATCCGCTTAAGGTCGGCATCACACCATTTACTGCCCCAATGATAAACGGTACTGCTACCAACAGAATCACTGATGTGATCAAAAGAATCCTGCCAAGGCGGTGCAGACCTCTGTTATATTCTTCAAAAAACTGTTCTCTCTGTCTTTCGTCCATCATTTTCTCCTACATCACCATCTGCAGAAATACTGCTGCTGCCATAGCCACCAGCATGCTTGCTGCAAGACTGAAATTTTCCAATGCTGCTTTTCCTTTTTTCTGAATAAAATATTCAAAAACTGCCATCACAATAGCAGCCACTACTGCCACAAAAAGCGGCATCACATCCTGACCTTCTCTTGGAATTGCTTTTCCAATATAGGCACCGATATATGCTGCACATAATCCTACGAACATTGCTGTTGTTGCGTGTGCACCAAACCCCGGTTTTCCACTGCTCTCTTTTTTTGGTGCTTTGTGAATCTTTCCAAGATACTTTTTCAGGAAAAAAATACAGCAGATAACGCTGCCCAGTATTCCCGCGGTCATTACAAGACCAATGGTAACAAATGCTCCAATGCTCATTTCATCCACACGAAGCCCTGAAAGTCCGATACTCTGTGCAGCAATTTCCGCCACATTCAGTTCATATTGCAGCGCACCCACAACAGATAGCCTCAGCCACGAAAACGGTACTCCCAGGGAGCCGCTAAGTGCAATTACCCCCAATAAAATACTGATAGACGGGAGTAAGGTAAATGTGGCACTTGCTGTAATGGTCTTTTTTAACACCTTTTTATCCATGCCAATTTCAATTCCCGCCTTGTAGCTTTTGATCAAAAATACGAAACACATGATTGTGATGAATCCAAGAATCCCTGCCACCAGCAGATAAAAGATTCCAGAATTCACACTGCTTAAATACTCGTTCATGCTTTTCCTCCTTAACATAATTTTTTTAATTGTATCATTTTTTGTACAAAGATACTATAAAAATAAGTTCCCTCATCCATTGCATTTCAGGTTCTTTATGATAAACTAGAAGAGATTATGAAATACGATCAGAGGGAAAATTATGGATTTTAATATTAAACGCGACAGCTGGTTTATCAAGGGAATCTGCCTGCATATTTCTGTCAGCTTTTTCATCGCATCATTTGCTGCAACAATTTATCTTGATTTATGGGGACACGTTTGGAAGGACCTTTTTCATATTTTAGTGACACCTGCACCACTCATTACTGACTATTTTCAGGTAGGAAACCTAGCCTCCGCCTTTTTAAACGCAGGACTGTGCGGAACATCCTGCTGGGCTCTTATGACTTTTCTAAATGCAGAATGCCGTCCAAGTATGCTGGCCGGATATTTTTTAGTTGTTGCCCATTGTTTTTACGGATTGAACTTTTTTAACATGTGGCCTCCAATCCTGGGAATTCTTCTTTTTACGAAAGTATTTAAGGTTGGTTTCCGTTATAATCTTGATATGGCAATGTTCTCCACTGCTTTTGGACCTTTTATCAGTGAAATGCTTTTCCGCTACCATGTATGGAATTATTACATTGCTGAACAGGTTCAGATCAGTGTTCTCGGCTTTATTTACGTAATTATCTTTAGTATTTTCCTTGGTTTTGCAATTCCTGCCATGCTCCCGGGTGCTCTAAAGCTTCACAAGGGATTCAATCTCTATAATGGCGGACTTGCTTTTGGTCTTTTAGGACTGTTTATTTACGCATTTATGTACAAAACGCTCGGTATTGATGCACCGCGTTCCTACCAGCTTCCAAATACACTCTACGAAGCTCACGGAAATTCTTACCCTACATTCATCATTTGCTACTTTGCAATTATGTTTTTGTTTTGTCTTATATGGGGATGGTTTTTAAATGGAAGATCATTCAAAGGTTACAGGGAACTTTTAAAGTCCAACAGTCACAGCGCTGACTTTTTTGTTGAATATGGCAGAGGAAATGTACTGATCAATATGGGAGTCTACGGTTTTATGGTACTGACCTATTTTATCTTAGTCATTACCTTTACTGACGGTGCCGGATTTACCGGTCCTACGGTAGGCGTGATCATTGCTGCCATGACCTTCTCCTCCCAGGGACAGCATCCTGTGAATGTTTGGCCGATTTTCTTAGGCTATGGAATATTATCCATTTTTGTAGCAATCCTCTGTGTCATTTCAGGTATGGAAATCCCATGGACCCTCTCCACACAGGGGTACTTAAACGGTGCAGCCTTCGCCACAGGTCTTTGTCCGATTGCAGGACGATATGGAAAACGTTTCGGTGTAATTGCCGGATTCATGGCTGCAGTTATCTGTACTTCCACCAGTGCAATGCATGGCGGACTGATGCTGTACAATGGCGGGCTTACCACCGGTATTACTGCGCTGATCTTAGTACCTTGTCTGGAATATTACTGGCACGAGAAAAAAAGAGCATAAAAGAAAGGAAATGGATTTATGAGCAGCGAAAACATGCACTGGGCCTCCGTCTGGGGAAATGCAGTCTCCATCGCAGAAAACAGACCTGAGAGCTTCAGTAAGAACATCACTCTTCGTTACCCGATTTATTCTCATTTCGAAGGTTCCGGAATCTGTCTGACCTTCGATAATTACTGTGGCACAGAACCGATTACCATTGAAAAAACGACGGTTTATGTGGATGGAAAATTTTATCCAGTCACCTTTGCCCATCAGACTTCTGTGACCATTCCTCCAGGAGAGCATGCAGTTTCTGACGGTCTAAAATGTCATGTAAAAGCACAGGACAGTTTTGATGTCAGCTTCTATTTAAAAGATTATACACAGATGCGCTCAGTTGTATTTACCTGTGGTCCACTATCTGATGGCGGTTGTTATGCAATTGGAGACCAGACTGAAGTGGCAGACCTGCCGATTGAGGTTTCCAGAGGAACCCACTACTTCTACTTTTTAAGTAATGTTTCTGTTTATACAAGCACAAAAAACAGAACCGTTGTATGTTATGGGGATTCTATCACTGCACAGGACTGGCCGGATTATCTGACTCTTCGCTGTCAGAAGGAAGGTTATGACAATACTGCTGTCATCCGACGTGCTACCAGCGGTTCCAGAATCTTAAGAGAATACAGCTGTATTACCTACGAATCTTACGGACTCCGCGGGGACCATCGCTTTCCTCACGAAGTACCAACAGACGGTGCAGACACAGTTCTGATTCAGCAGGGAATCAATGATATCATTCATCCAGTCGGAACAGAGATCAATCCATTCCGCCCGATGAGCGATCTGCCTACTGTAGAAGAATTGATCGAAGGATTAAAATACTACATCAAAGAAGCGCGCTCTTACGGATATAAAGTCTATGTGGGTACATTACTTCCGATTGAAGGCTGGAGAACCTACGCACCATTCCGCGAAGAAATGCGCAATGCATATAATGAATGGATTCGCAACACGGATTTAATCGATGGCTGTGTAGATTTTGACAAGGCAGTCTGCAATCCTGAAAATCCAAGTGCATTTCTGCCAGAATATGACAGTGGCGATCACTTACATCCAAGTCCTGCCGGATATCAGGCAATGGCAAATGCAGTGTTAAAGGAAATTTTAGAAGGATAAATAATTACGGGGCTCTCATGAGCCCCGCATTTTATGTTATCTTATATTCAGATTATGCAAAGAATAATTCAGATAATGTCATTGGATCAATGTATTTTCCATCTTTGTAAACACGCATGTTACCAGAAGCAACTTCGTCGATGAGCATTACATTGCCGTCTGCATCATAACCGAATTCGAATTTGATATCGTATAATACCATTCCTTTTTCTTTCATGTCATCAGCTACGATCTGTGTGATCTTCTGTGTCATGTCTTTGATGTCTTCATACTGTTTTTCTGTCATAACGCCAAGTGTTACTAAACCATCTTTTGTTACAAGTGGATCGCCTAAAGCGTCGTTCTTGAATGTCATTTCAACATATGCTGGAAGATCTGCACCTTCTTCAACATACTGGCAGTAACGACGGTAGAAGCTTCCTACTGCTTTATGACGGCAGATAACTTCAAGACCTTTTCCGAAAACTTTTGCTGGAAGAACTTCCATAGTTGTATCTTCCATGTTAGCGCTTACGAAGTGTGTCTTAATGCCTGCTGCATTGATTTTTTCAAAGAAATAGATAGACATACGAAGGTTTACATCACCTACACCATCGATTGTCAGACCTACTGAGTTTTCACCTGGATCAAATACACCGTCTTTACCTGTGCAGTCATCTTTAAATTTTAAAAGATAATTGCCATTATCAAGTGCAAATACGTCTTTTGTTTTACCTGTGTATACAAGTTTCTTTTCCATTAACCATACCTCCTGGTTGTCTTATCACATTGTTCACATAACCTCTGTCTCTATGGACGAGTTAATTATAATCTACTAAAAATGATTTTGCAATATAGTCTGTATTTCGTATTTCTAATGAATTCTTTTAATTTCTCTTTATAAATTACTCGTTCATAAATTGCCGGTATCTAATTTTGATCGTCATCATTGAGACAACATATCTTCAATGAAAATACCATATCCCCTCGCAGGATCATTCACAAAAACATGGGTCAGTGCACCCACAATTTTTCCATTCTGAATGATTGGTGAACCTGACATTCCCTGTACAATTCCGCCTGTTAGTTCAAGCAGTTCTCCATCTGTCACTGTCAGTTCCATCCCTTTATTTACATCCATTTCACCCTTATGAACTTTGGTAATCTCTACCGTATATTCTTTCAGACTTCCATCCACAGAACTTAAGATCACTGCCTCCCCCTCTTCAATTTCCTGTTTTAGTGCAATGGAAACCGGCTCATTGGATACACTTTCCCTCAAATGGGCATTTGCAGTTCCATAAATTCCGCCGCTGGAATTTCCATTAATTTCTCCATACAGATTACTCTGACTATAGACAATTTTTCCGGACAGCTTTCCCGGAGTTCCCACCTGTCCTTTCGTAATCCGAAAAATCTCACAGTCATAAAGCTTTCCATCGGAAACCTCCATTAAAAGCTCACTGTCCGCATCTGAAATCCCATGACCGAGTGCTGCAAAGTTCCCATCTTCTGTCAAAAAGGTCAAAGTTCCCACGCCCTGCGTGTCATCTCTGACCCACACTCCAATCTGCGCCCCTTTTTCCAACATCACAGGTCTGATGGCAACTTCTATGTTCTCCTGATTTCTCCGAATGCCCAAAACCAACTCTTCTGCGTCAAATTCCGATAGATGATCGATCAATTCCTGTTTTCTGGAAATCGGCTCTCCCTGAAAACTGGTAATGTAGTCCCCAGTCTTTATGATATTTTTTGCCGGACTCTCTATCTGGCCATTCTCAGTTTCAATCTTTCCCGTACCAATGACAAAAACACCATCTGTCTGCACATAAATTCCCACAGGAATCCCACCTGGGATCAGCTCCTGTTCCTGAACCACCTCAACTTCCATGGTCTTAATAGGAATCACACCGAAAAGATTGCAGACTGCCTCATAGCATCCATTCTCCGTCTGTGTAATTTCTACATCTCCCGAAAAGTCAAGATAAAGCTCCTCTGGATCTATCTTTTTCTCTGTTCCTGATAAAACCTCTAATGCTTCTTCCTCATACAGATGCAGAGTATTTGGAATCTCCTGTTTTATCAATTCATATCCTGTCAGCAGGCCGGCCCATAAAAACCAGATAAGTAACATTCTTTTAAATATTTTATATAAGTATTGTTTCATGATCACATACCTCTTTGCATGCATTTTGCAATTAAAAAAGAGGACTTTTGCGTTTTCGCAAAATATCCTCTCTTAGTATGTGATGTTCTTTTATTTTTCTACTGGCAGTTTCTGGCTTTTAAAGCCTTTGCCTGATTTTTCATTTCCTGTGCATTTTCCAGCACCTTATCGGTAATTTTCACGCCGCCGAGCATTCTTGCAAGCTCTTCCACTTCTTCAGATGCTTTTAGTTTACGAATACCTGTGGTGGTCATCTGACCCTGTACACTTTTTTCAATGAGAAAATGAGCGTCTGCCATGGATGCGATCTGCGGTAAATGAGTAATGCAGATAACCTGACGATTTTTTCCGATCAGTGCCATCTTTTCTGACACTTTCTGAGCAGTACGTCCGCTGATTCCAGTGTCAATTTCATCAAAAATAATGCTTTCCACTTCATCCTTATCTGCCAGAACCGTCTTAAGTGCCAGCATAACACGGGATAATTCGCCGCCGGATGCAACTTTCGCAAGCGGTTTTAAAGATTCTCCCACATTCACTGCGATCATGTATTCTGTTTCATCATATCCATTCGCACTGTAATTTTCTGTTCGTTCAAGCTCAATCGAAAAACGTACATCCAGGAAATTCAGTTCTGCAAGATGTTCCGTAATACGTCTGCTCAAATCCTCTGCTGCGGCTTTTCGAATCTCAGAAATTCTTCTACATAAGCATTCCGTCTGCCTATGAGCCTCTTCTAAAGATTTTTCCAGCTTTTCCAGATAAAGGTCATAATTTTGAAGTTTCTCAATACGTGTCTCTTTTTCTGCCTTGACTTCTAAAATCTTTTCGATCGTCTTTCCATGTTTCATTTTCAGCTTATTGATCAGATTCAAGCGTTCCTCAATCTGCATAAGACGCTCTTCTGAGAAGTCAAAGTCATCCATATATTCGGACAGATCCTTTGAAAAATCATTTAACAGGCTGTCAATGGTTCCCAGCTGTTCGCAAAGTCCATTTAACTTCTCATCATATGCAGTCACGCCACAGAGAGTTCGAAATGCTTTTCCAATCGCTTCTCCCGCACTGTCAAAGCTCTCATATCCGCAAAGTCCATGAACCTCTGACACAGCATCCATGATTTTTCTTCCATGAGTCAGCTTTTTGTACTCTTCTTCCAGCTCCTCATCTTCTCCGATCACAAGTGCTGCTTCCTCAATCTCCGAAACTTCAAAACTTAAAAAGGACAGCTCTCTGGCTCTGGCTTCGCTGTCAGAAGCACTCTCTTCCAGTTCCTTTTTCAGGCTGCAATATTCATGATATACCGTCTTTAACTCAGCTTTGGGAGCATCCAATGCACTTCCTGCAAATTTATCAAGAATTTCCAACTGTTTTTTCTTCTGCAGCAAAGACTGATGCTCATGCTGTCCATGAATATCGATTAAATGTGCTGCCGCCTCCCGGAGTTTCGATACCGGTACAGTCTCCCCATTGATCTTATTGACAGAACGTGTGCCTGTAATTCTTCTTGATAAAATAACTTCTCCATCTTCTACCGGAATTCCCAGCTCTTCGATGGCTTTTGTCTGATTCTCTGACACACAGAAAATCAATTCTGCAAGAGATTCTTCCGTACCTTCCCTCAGAAATCCTCTGTCTATTTTTCCACCAAGAGCCAGCTCAATGGAACCGATGATGATAGATTTACCGGCACCGGTCTCACCGGTCATGATATTTAATCCTTCGGCAAAATCCATTTCCAGCTCTTCAATTAATGCTAAATTTTTAATGTGTAAATTAATGAGCATTGTTTCACCTTATTTCAAAATATCCTCAAGCCGCTTTACCAGCTTTTTCGTATCCTCCACTGTACGGATTGCACACATGACAGTATCATCTCCTGCAATGCTTCCCACAATTTCATCCCAGTGCAAAGAATCCAGCGCTGTCGCCACTGCCATGGCTGTTCCCACTGCAGTTTTAATGACAAGAATATTCTGGGCCATATCCACAGAAACAAAGCTGTGTTTCAGGATATCTATGTATTTATTGCTTGCCGAATACTTATTTTCCGTCAATGCCGCATAGACCTGCTTTGCACCGTGCTGGATTTTTGTAAGCTTTAATTCTCTGATGTCTCTGGAAATCGTCGCCTGAGTCACTGCAAATCCAGCCTTATTCAACTTTTCCGCCAGTTCTTCCTGGGTTTCAATTTCCTGTTTTTTTACCAGCTCCAAAATAGCTTCCTGACGTTTGCCTTTCATATCTCCTCCATAAGCGAACACATTCTTCGCTTAATTAAACTGCAATTTCTTTCTCATGGTCTCTACGAAACTCTTTTTGCTGATTTTTACCAGCTTGGTCGTTTCTTTCGCCTGTGTTATTTCAACATAATCTCCGGTAATCAGCTTGACTGACTGTGCGCCATCAAAGGTAGCCTCCGCTTCTTCCTGGCGGTTCCTTCTTCCCGGCCCTAACTTCACCATAATCTTATCTTCCGCAGAAAGTACAATACTGCTGGAGTTTAAACTGTGCGGGCAGATTGGTGTCAGAAGGATCATAGCAGAGCTAGGAGAGACAATCGGTCCCCCGGCAGACAGATTATACCCCGTAGATCCTGTTGGTGTTGAAATGATAATTCCATCTGCAGGGCAGGTATATAAAAATTCTCCGTTCACATAGATCTCATAATCTACCACACGAAGAGCCCCGCTTCTGTTTAAAACAATGTCGTTTAAAGCAATGTTCGTAAACACTGCCTCCTCTTCATGATACATTGTACCTTTTAACATCATTCTGGATTCCAGTATGAACTCATCATTCATCAGCTTATCCAGTGCAAGGTACATATTTTCATGTTCAATCTCTGTCAGAAATCCTAAGGTTCCAAGATTGAATCCCAAAATCGGAATATTTCTTCCTACAATATCTCGTGCTCCCTGAATCAAGGTTCCATCACCGCCAAGCACCAGAACACATTCCACATCCTTTGGAATCAATGATGCATTGGTATATTTATAGTCTTCTTCCGTACATTCAATGTTTCTCTCGGATTGAATGCAGCAGGTCTTCCCATGTTCTTCCAGATATTCCTGAATTTTTCTTGTCATTTCCAGTTTTTCATCTTTCTGATGATTGGTAATGATGTAAAAAGTGTCCATATGATGCCTCTATGTCAATGTTTTATGTGCCTCTTCAACAATAGCCGCAAGGTTTACATGCTCTGCAATTCCCTGACTGTTATTCTGTAAATGTAACAGATATTCGATATTTCCTTCCGGTCCTTTAATCGGGGAAAATTCTAAATTTTTTATTTCAAAGCCGATGGACTGGGCATATAAAATGACCATTTCAATGACTTCCAGATGTACGCTCTTGTCACGCACAACGCCCTTTTTTCCCACCTTTTCTCTGCCGGCTTCAAACTGCGGTTTGATCAGACAGACCACCTGTCCATCCTCTGTCATTACATTTTTTACAGGCTCTAAAACCTTTGTCAGTGAAATAAATGCAACGTCAATTGACACAAATGCAGGCGGTTCCTGCAAATCTTCTGGAGTTACATAGCGAATATTCGTACGTTCCATGCAGACTACTCTTGGATCATTGCGAAGCTTCCAGTCGAGCTGTCCATGTCCTACATCTACTGCATAGACCTTGCTTGCACCGTTCTGGAGCATACAGTCTGTAAATCCGCCTGTGGAAGAACCTACATCCATGCATACCTTATCCTGCAGCGTCACGTCAAAATGGTCCATGGCTTTTTCAAGCTTTAATCCGCCGCGGCTTACATACTTCTGCACATAACCCTTTACTTCAATGTTCACCGTGTCAGGAAACATCGTTCCGGCTTTATCTTCTCTCTGTCCGTCTACAAATACATTGCCGGACATAATGATTGCTTTTGCTTTTTCTCTTGACTGTGCCAGTCCTCTGCCGACCAGCAATACATCTAATCGTTCCTTCATTCTTTTCCTCTTAATCAGCTTTCCGCAGCTGCCAAAATGCGCTCCACTACGGAATCTGCATCTATTTTTGCATCTCTGTAGAGAATATTTACATTTCCATGCTCCACATACATATCCGGCAGAGCAATCTTTTCCACTGCAAGATCAATATGTTCACTGGCCACATAATCAACGACCCGTTCACCGAATCCACCAGTGGTCACGTTCTCTTCCAAGGTCACTAAAAGCTTATGGTCCTCTGCCAGTTCTTTGATCAGTTCTTTATCGAATTCCTTCACAAAACGGGCATTGATCAGTGTACAGTTTCTGCCCTGTTCCTTTAAAGCTTCCCGCACTTCTTCTGCTACTTTTACCATGCTTCCCACAGCCATCAGCGCAATATCCTGCTCTTTATATAGCATTTCCGCTTTTCCGTAAACAATCTTTTCACGGAATCCTTCTAAACCTTCGTAGGCCTGTCCTCTTGGATAACGGATTGCGATTGGTCCATCATATTTTAATGCAAATTTCAGCATAGAATATAATTCCTGTTTATTTTTCGGTGCCATGATACAAAGATTTGGTATCGTTGCCAGGAAAGACAGATCAAAAATTCCCTGATGGGTCTCTCCGTCGCTTCCTACAAGTCCAGCACGGTCAATGGCAAATACCACATGCAGGTTCTGAATGCATACGTCATGCACGATCTGGTCATAGGCACGCTGCAAAAAAGAAGAATAGACTGCAACGATCGGTGTCATACCGCCTGCCGCAAGTCCTGCCGCAAAAGTTACCGCATGCTCTTCCGCAATCCCTACGTCAAAGAATCGCTTTGGATAGAGATTTGCAAACTTCTTAAGTCCTGTACCATCCGGCATGGCTGCTGTGATGGCAACCACTTTTTCATCTTTCTCTGCAAGTTTACAAAGTGCTGCTGAAAAAACATCCGTATAATTTGGTTTTTCCTTCTTTACCTTTGGAAGCCCTGTTTCAATTACAAACGGTTCTGTCCCATGGAATTTTGAAGGATTCTTTTCTGCCGGTTCATAGCCATTGCCTTTTTTAGTCAGAACATGTACAAGGACTGCACCTTTTACACGTTTTGCTTCATTAAACACTCTGCGAAGCGCATTGATATCATGTCCGTCTACAGGTCCAAGATATTTCACGCCCATATTTTCAAAGAGCATTCCAGGTACAAAAAGCTGTTTGATGCCATCTTTGGTTCGTTTCAGCCCTTCTGCTACCTTTGCACCGCCCATATGAATGAGGGTACTTTCCACACCGCTCTTAAAACCGTTATAAAATTCTGCGGTTCTGAGTGAATTCAAATATTTTGACATGCCGCCCAGATTTTCTGAAATCGACATTTTGTTATCGTTTAATACAATGATAAAATTCTTTTTTAAATGAGAAGCATTGTTCAAAGCCTCATAAGCCATACCGCCAGTGAGCGCTCCATCACCGATGACTGCCACTACATGATGCTTTTCTCCAAGAAGATCCCTTGCATTGACAAGGCCCATAGCTGCGGAAATGGAAGTAGAACTGTGTCCCGTATCAAAGCTGTCGCAGTCACTTTCTTTTCTCTTCGGGAATCCGCTCATGCCGCCATATTTACGCAATTCGTCAAATCCGGTCTTTCGCCCGGTAAGAATTTTATGAGTATAGGCCTGATGCCCTACGTCCCATACAATCTTATCAGCCGGAAGCTCAAAGCTTAAATGAAGTGCCATCGTAAGCTCTACTACACCCAAATTTGACGCAAGATGCCCGCCGCTCACACTAATCTTCTCAATAAGAAATTCTCTGATTTCCTCTGAAAGGACTTCCAATTCTTCCCAGCTTAATTTTTTAATATCATTCACTTCGTTGATTTTTTCTAATACCATAGCAGTTCCCTTACTTTTCTCTATGTATTAACATTTCAACCAGCTCATTCAAAAACTGATTTTCCCTCTCAAATGAATTCAGTCCATCAATAGCTCTGTGGGAAATTTCTTCCACATCTTTTTTAGACTTTTCCAGTCCCTCTAACGTAATGTAAGTCGTCTTTTCATTCTTTTCATCACTGTGGACAGGTTTTCCAAGAATCTCTAAAGAGCTTGTTACATCCAAAATATCGTCCTGAATCTGGAATGCCAGACCGATATCTTCCCCGATTTTTTCAATCTTTTCCACATCCTCTTTCGATGCACCGGCCATGATTGCACCGATCATCATAGAGCTTTGAATAAGTGCACTCGTCTTATTACGATGAATGAAAAGCAATGTTTCCATATCAATTTTCTTTTCTTCAGACATCACATCTACGACCTGACCACCGATCATCCCGTAAATGCCAGCTTTTCCTGCAAGGACTTTTAAACATTCTGCCACTTTTTCGGCGTCAGTCTTTCCAAAAGCCTTCAGTGCAGTTTCAAAAGCAAAATTTAACAGACCATCCCCTGCCAGCACTGCCATATCCTCTCCATAGGCTACCCAGGTAGTCTTTTTCCCACGACGGTATTCATCATTATCCATCGCCGGAAGATCGTCATGTACCAGCGAGTAGGTATGAATCATTTCCTGTGCTGCCATAAACGGTTCAATGGCATCGCCTTCTCCTCCAAAGAGCTGAAATGTTTCCTGCATCAACATCGGACGGAGACGTTTTCCGCCCACTGTCACAGAATAATTCATGGCTTCCATGATAATCTTTTGTGGTCCCTCTTCTTTTGGCATATAGGTTTTTAAGATTTCTTCGATTTCGGCAACCTTTACCGCCATCTGTTCTTTAAAATTCATGAAGCTCACCTTCCTCACTCAATACAAGCATCTTTTTCTCTACTGCATCCAGCTGCTCATTACAATATTTCAAAAGCTTTGTTCCTTTTGTATAAAGGGCAAAGGAATCATCCAAAGATACTTCCCTGTCATTCATTTTTTCGATAATCACTTCTAATTCCTCAAATGCCTTTTCCAGTGTCATGCTCTGATGATTCCTTTCGTTTCCTGTACTTTTGCTCTGATTTCACCATCTGTCACATGAATCGTAAGCTCATCTGACTCCTTGATTCCTTCAATGGATGTGACAGCCTTCCCCTTCTCATCTGCCACAAAGGAATATCCCTGATTTAATTTTTTCAGTGGTGATAATCCATTTAATTTTTCTATATACATCTGCAGTAAAAATCTCTTTTCCCGCAGGTTATTTTTCATACCAAGTTCCAGCTGATTCGCCAGATCTGCTGCTAAAGTCCTCTTTTCCAGCAGTTGCTGTGCCGGGCTCAATGCTTTTACACGAAGCTCGTAGGTTTCCAACTCTTTTCGCATAAATCTCACTTTGTTATAAAGTGCCTGATTCATACGCATCCTATAGCTTTCCTGTTTTTCGAGAACTTCTCTTAAATTAAACACAGCCAGTTCTGCTGCTGCCGAAGGTGTCGGTGCACGCAGGTCTGCTGCATAATCCGCTATGGTAGTATCAGTTTCATGTCCTACAGCAGAAATGATCGGTGTTTGGCAGTTAAAAATGGCTCTTGCCACCTCTTCTTCATTAAACGCCCATAAATCTTCCATGGAACCGCCGCCTCGGCCTACGATAATCACATCTAATCCCATGCCATCCAGAGCCTGAATCCCTTTTACAATGCTTGACGCAGCATTTTCTCCCTGCACAAGCGCAGGATATAAAATCAACTGTACATACGGATTTCTTCGTTTGGAAATATTCATGATGTCACGAATGGCTGCCCCGGTAGGTGCCGTAACAACACCGACCTTCTTGCAATATGTTGGAATTGGCTTTTTATACTCCGGTGCGAACATTCCCATCTCTTCCAGCTCATTTTTTAAAGCCTGAAACCGCTCATAAAGCAGCCCTACGCCATCTAATACGATTTCATTGGCGTAAAGCTGATACTTTCCGTCTCTCTCATAGACTCTTACACTTCCAAAAACAATGACCCTCTGTCCTTCTGCCAGACGGAATTTCATCCCGCTTCTCTGGGCAGCAAACATGACACAGGCAATGGCACCTGTCTCATCTTTTAAGGAAAAATAGATGTGTCCTGAAGTGTGATATTTACAGTTGGACACCTCGCCTTTGACATAAAGGCGGCTCAGCAGATAATCCTGTCCGAACATATTTTTAATATACGTATTGACCTGTCCTACACTGTAAACATTTTGTCTCATAAATAATCCTTACTTAAATCGCTGTTACTTTTGCGAGTACACCATTTACGAATGCCGGTGTGTCATCGCCGCCGAATTTTTTTGCGATTTCTACAGCTTCATTGATTGCTACAGTTACTGGAACGTCTTCGTCAAATAACATTTCATAAACTGCAAGTCTTAAGATGGTAAGTTCTACTTTACCCATACGGCTTGTTTTCCATCCTGTGGATTTTTCATCGATCATAATATCGATCATCGGCATTTTTTCACGAACTGCCATATATTTGTTTTTGATGTAATCTACATCTTCCGGTCGTGCTTCTGCCAGATCTTCGAAAAACAGTTCCATCTGTTCTTTCATATCTTCTTCATTCATAAACTCTACACGGAAGAGAATTTCAAAAATGTGTTCTCTAAGCTCTCTGCGCTTCATCGTATTTCTCCTTTAGTTTAAAAATAGGGATGTCGCACTGACACCCCTCATAAATTCTTGTCTGCAGCTTATGCTTCCGGTGCTTCGTTTACTCCGGCAACACGTACGTTTACTGCGATAACGTCCATGTCTGTCATATCTTTGATGGTTGTCTGGATCTTATCCTGTACTTCCTTGGATACTTCCATAATCTTCTTATCAAAGTTTACAGTGATCACAACATCAACAATCACACCATCTTCTAAAACTTCCACTGTAACACCCTTTGCAAGGTCTTCCCAGCCAAATTTTTCCATAATACCGTTCTTCATTCCTGTACCAACTGCATAGACACCTTTGATGTCTTTCATGCTCATTGCTGCAATAGAAGCGATCACATCTTCTGAAATCTGAACTGTATTACCATCTTTATCTTCGTAGATTGTATATCCTCTGCGTAATTCTTCTTTTCCCATATTTAAAAACCTCCGTTATTGTCTAACAAGTCACTTTCGTTTATTATACCAATAATAGGTCAAAAAGCAAAGTCTTTTATTTAGTTTCTGCCGAATTCAGACAGAATCAGTCCTTCATTTCGGTCAAGGGTCATACCAACACTCCAGCTGTTTACGAACAGAAGCAATGGATTTCCTTTCATATCCTTGATTTTTTTCATATCTGAAGTACCAGTAATCTTGCTTACATCAATGTCTTCATTTTCAATCCAGCGGATATGTTCATAAGGAAGCGGTTCTAAGCGAATATCTACATTGTATTCATTTTCCAGACGGAATTTTAATACATCAAACTGCAGAACACCCACCACACCTACGATAATTTCTTCCATACCAGTATTAAATTCCTGGAAGATCTGAATTGCACCCTCCTGGGCAATCTGTTCAATACCTTTGACGAACTGTTTTCTCTTCATAGTATCGATCTGGCGGACTCTGGCAAAATGTTCCGGCGCAAAGGTAGGGATGCCTTCATACTGGAATTTCTTGCCCGGCATACAGATGGTATCACCGATTGAGTAGATACCCGGATCAAATACACCAATAATGTCTCCTGCGTAAGCTTCTTCTACAATCTTTCTATCCTGTGCCATCAGCTGCTGCGGCTGGGATAATCTCTGTTTTTTTCCTTCCTGTACATGGTAAACTTCCATGCCGGCATCGAATTTTCCGGAGCAGATTCGCATAAATGCAATTCGGTCACGGTGGGCTTTATTCATATTTGCCTGAATCTTAAATACAAAGGCTGAGAACTCTTCTTCCATTGGATCAATGATGCCGATATCTGCTTTTCTTGGCAGTGGTGAGGATGTCATCTTTAAGAAATGTTTCAAGAAGATTTCTACACCAAAGTTTGTTAATGCAGAACCGAAAAATACCGGGGAAAGTAATCCCTGATCTACCTGTTCCTGATCAAACTCTGCACTTGCACCATCCAGCAGCTCAATTTCATCATTTAACTGAGCAAATAATTCTTCGCCGATATATTCTTTTGCTTCTTCCATATTTAAAACAGTATCTTCACCTTCTTTGGTACCCTTTTCTGTATCAGAAAATACATGTACCTGTTTGTGATTTCTGTCATAAACACCTTTAAAGTTTTTACCGGAACCGATCGGCCAGTTGATCGGGCATGTGGCGATACCAAGCTCTTTTTCAATATCGTCTAACAGTTCGAACATATCCATGGCATCACGGTCCATTTTGTTGATAAATGTAAAGATCGGAATGTGTCTCATGGCACAGACTTTGAAAAGTTTTCTTGTCTGTGCTTCTACACCTTTGGAACCATCGATGACCATTACCGCTGAGTCAGCAGCCATCAAGGTACGGTAAGTATCTTCTGAGAAGTCCTGATGCCCCGGTGTATCCAGAATATTGATGCAATAATTGTCGTAGTTGAACTGCAGTACAGAAGAAGTTACGGAAATACCTCTCTGTTTTTCGATTTCCATCCAGTCAGAAACCGCATGTCTTGCAGTTGCTTTTCCTTTTACGGAACCTGCCAGGTTAATTGCACCACCGTATAATAAGAATTTTTCTGTTAACGTTGTCTTACCAGCATCCGGGTGAGAAATGATGGCAAAGGTACGTCTTTTTTCAATCTCTTGTTTAATGTTAGCCATTTTTTACTCCTTTTATTACTGCGCATCAATTTTGGCTTTCAAATCCTCCAGATACATCCAGCGGTCCATTTTTTCTTCCAAAAGTGCTTCTGCTTCTTCTTTTTCTTTTACAATCTGATTTAATTTTACGAAATCACTGGCAAATTTACTCATGGAATTTTCCAGTTCTTCGATTTTTCCTTCTAACTGTGCGATATCCTCCTCAATGGTCTCATAATCGCGCTGTTCTTTATAGGTGAATTTTAATTTCTTTTCCTTGACTCTGGTATCCACACCCTTTTTTGCAGGTGCTTTTACCACTTCTTCCGGTGCCTCTAAAGCAATTCTTGCGGCATATTCTGTATATCCGCCTTCATGCTGGCGAAGATTTCCCTTTCCGTCAAATGCAAAAATACGTTTTACAATACGGTCTAAGAAATATCTGTCGTGAGATACCGTAATGACAATTCCATCAAAGTGATCTAAATAATCTTCCAGGATGGTAAGTGTAGTAACATCCAGATCATTGGTCGGTTCATCCAGAATCAGCACATTCGGTGCTTCCATTAAAACTCTAAGCAGATTCAATCGACGCTTTTCACCACCGGAAAGCTTTCCGATGAAGTTATACTGTTCTTCTGGCGGGAAGAGAAATCGCTCCAGCATTTTAGATGCTGATACACGACCATCTTCTGTCATCACATACTCGGCTGTCTGCTTAATATAGTCAATCACTCGCATGGACGGATCCATGTAAGCGATTCCTGCCGATTTATCCTGCGCGATTTCCTGTGTATAATAGCCTATCTTTACCGTTTGCCCTACTGTCACAGTCCCCTCATCCGGCTCTATCATTCCTGCAATGACTTTCATTAATGTAGTTTTACCACATCCGTTCGGTCCAAGGAACCCAATTCTGTCATTCTTAAGGAAATAATAAGTAAAATCCTTAAAAAGTATCTTGTCTCCATAAGATTTGCTTAAGGAATCCAGTTCGATGGTTGTTCTTCCCATTCGCGAAGATACTGATGAAATCTCGATTTTGGAGTCAGATTTCGGTGCTTCCTGTGCCTTTAATTCCTCATATCTTTGGATATGGGCTTTCTGTTTTGTGGAACGGGCCCTTGCACCGCGCATCATCCACTCTAACTCTACGCGTAAAATAGACTGCCGTTTTCGTTCAGATGCCAACGCACTGGCTTCACGGTCAGCTTTTAACTGTAAAAATCCCGAATAGTTGGTCTCGTAGCTGTAAATCTTTCCTTTGTCAATTTCCACAATGCGGTTCGTCACGCTGTCCAGGAAATATCTGTCGTGAGTTACCATGATCAGCGCTCCGCGCCATTTTTTTAAGAACTCTTCCAGCCAGTCTGCCATGGCATTATCCAGATGGTTCGTCGGCTCGTCTAAGACCAAAATATCTGCCGGCGCAACCAGTGCTGCCACCAGTGCCAAACGTTTTTTCTGACCGCCTGAGAGCTGTTCTACCGGCTGTGTAAAATCTGTGATTCCAAGCTTTGTCATCATGGTCTTTGCATCTGATTCCAGATTGTACAGGGTGTCATCCCCTTTGTGTACATCCAGAACTGCTTCCAGCACCGTCTGGCCTTCTTTAAAGACCGGGTGCTGCGGCAAATATCTCAAGACCACATGATTCGCAAGCACTACATTTCCTTCTTCCGGCTCTTCCATTCCTGCAAGGATCTTCAAAAGAGTGGATTTTCCCGTGCCATTGATTCCTAAAATACCGACTTTTTCACCTTCATGCAGATAAAAGCTGGCATCATCAAATAGCAGTCGCTCTGTATATGATTTTTTCAAATGTTCTGCTGTTAAAATATTCATGATTAAAATGTTATTCCTATCAAATCAATGAGAAGGCCTGCTGCTACACCGATAGCGTAAAGCAGTCCCGTAATTTTCACATTCTGTTTTGTCGGGCGATTCGTCCTGAAAAGTACCAAAACACCGACTCCAGCACCTACCAGTAAACCTGCCATCATAGCACCTGCACTGATAAACTGTTTTAAGTATAACTGAGTAATGATTACGGATGCTGCACAGTTAGGCACAAGACCTACCAGCCCTGTTAAAATTGCTGCAAGGAAAGAATTATTATTTGCAAGCCATTCCAAAGCAGCCTCTCCACCGCATTCCAGCACAAGGTTTAATAATACTGAAAACACAAAAATAAATCCAAACACTTTCACTGTATGAATCAGGGCTGACTTCCAGATAGAAGACTCCTCTTCCTCACAGTGGCAATGCTCCTGCTCACACAGATCATGAATATGCTTCTGCACCACATGACCTTTTCCGATTCTCTTCAGACCAAAATCCACAAAAAATCCTGCAATGACACCAATGAGCGCTTTCACGCCAAGAATTTTTATAATTGACACTGCCGGTACCGTTTCTGAAATCAAAATTGGCAGCATTTCATCTGAAGTGGACAAAAAAATCGCAAGCAATGTTCCTAAAGTAATTACACCTCCGGAATAAAAGCTGGCTGCCGCCGCTGAAAATCCACACTGGGGGATAATTCCCAAAATCCCGCCAAAGAGCGGCCCCATCTTACCGGAATATTTTACCGCATGTACGGATTTTTCCTCCATGACCTGCTCCATATATTCCATGATGCAATAGGTTACAAATAAAAACGGTAGAATTTTAATATTGTCCTCTACCGCATGGACAAAAACATGTTCTAAAGTATGAAGCATACTTCCTCGCTTTCTTACATTTCATTTAAAAGGTTTAGCGCGCGCAGGACCTCTCCAATAGTCTCCTCTGTTCCAAGTCCCTTCTCATCGACAACCACATCTGCATATTTTTCATAAAGGACACATCTTTCATCATATAAATCCTTTAAGGTCTGGCCCGGTTTTAATGCTACACCACGTTTTTCCAGATTTCCAAGTCTTCTCTCAATCGTCGGATAATCCGCCTTTAAGTACACAATTTCTCCGATTGTTTTTAAATGATCCATGGCTCCTTCTCCATAGATCACGCTGCCGCCTGTGGCAATAATGGTACGTTCCACATCTAAAGATGCATTTACATCATTTTCAATTTTTAAGAACCCTTCTGTCCCTTCTTCTGCAATGATCTGATGAAGACGTCTCTGTTCCCTATCCTGAATGACAAGGTCTGAATCCAGGAAATGATATCCGATGATTTTCGCCAAAATAACGCCGATGGTACTTTTTCCCACACCCGGCATCCCGATTAAAACAATGTTGCTTTTCATTGATGAATTCCTCTTGAAGTCTTTCGTAACTGCGTTGTCGCTTAACACAAAAAGAAGCAACGTTTGATCGTTGCTCTTAGATTAATCTTTACCATGCGCGATTTTACCATATTTTATAAGGAAATGCAATATTTTGGTTTCTACAAATTCTGCAATTTACTGAATTTTCCTTATTTAATTTCAACTACAAGCTTATGCGGCAGACATACGATGGTCTCACCCTCTTGGGAAATTTCTCCCTGCTCCACACAGATTTGATCCGGGCAAGTGGCGTAAATCACTGATACTTTTCCATCTTTTACGACAATTTCATTAAATTCTTCCTCATCGTATTGTAATACGACAGAATTTTCTTCACTTAAATCAAATCGAAAGGTTTCCACTCCGTTCTGGGAGATCACGACTTCCTTCCCAGACCCTCTGAATGAAAATAAAAGGCAGGCCAGTATGCCGATTACAAGCACTGCAATAATTAATATCTTATCGTTTTTTTTCATAATATCCTTCTTATGATTTTCTTAAAACTATATGAATTTCCTTTACTTTTCCAATTCCGGGTGTTATATCTATAACTGTTCATTTGTGAAACACAGGGATTTTCCCTTATGTTTAGAAAAATTGAGGTTATTTATGTTAAAAACATTTTTAAGAGCCATGCTAAAGCCCTTATCATTTTTACCGGCAATTGGCATGATGTGTCTTATTTACTATTTATCCGCCCAGGACGGTGTCACCAGTGCAGGACTTAGTTTAAAGGTCAGTATCAAAGTAGTGGAAATTGCCTCCAAAATCTTTGATTGCCCGTTATCCTCTGCCGAAGTGATGCAGTATGCCGATCTGATTCACTATCTGATCAGGAAATTCGCCCATATGGGACTTTATTTTCTGCTGGCGGTGTCAGTATCGTTTCCACTGTATGTCTACGGACTTCGCGGAATTCCGCTGATGATCGTAGCAGGAGGATTTTGCGTTGCATTCGCCTGCGGCGATGAATATCACCAGTCACTGGTTGCCGGCCGCGGGCCTTCCAAAAAAGATGTCATGATCGACAGCATCGGCGTTCTCGCCGGCATCATAGTTGTCCGTATTGTCGGTTTTATTGGACGAAAGACAATCTTCCGTCCTCTTTCCAAAAGCCACAAAAAGAAGAAGGCATCTGTTTAGATGCCATATACTTCTTTTACAAATTTCTTAAATACCGGTAAAGACTTTTCGATTGTGGATGTCTTAATACAGTAGGATGCTCTAAAGTGTCCCGGACATCCAAAATCGCTTCCCGGTACAAGCAGCAAATCATAAGCTTTTGCTTTTTCACAAAATGCTCTGTCATCTTCTTCTAAAGTTCTTGGGAAGAGATAAAATGCTCCTTCCGGTTTCACACAAGCAATCCCCGCTTCCACAAGACCATTGTATAAAAGCTCTCTGTTCTTTTCATAGATGCTGATATCAGAAGGCTTTCCTGCACATCTTGCTACGACCTTCTGGAACAAAGATGGGGCGTTTACATGGGTCAAAACTCTGGCTGCACCTGCAACTGCTGCGTAAATATCAGCAAATTCTGATACTTCATTTGGCACTACGATATAACCGATACGTTCTCCTGCAAGGGAGAAGGATTTACTGTAGGAATAGCAGACCAAAGTGTTTGCATAATATTTTGTTACATATGGAACTTCTGCTCCATCATAAACTACTTCTCTGTATGGTTCATCAGAAATAATAAAAACCGGATGACCATATTCGTCTGATTTCTTAGTTAAAATTTCAGCAAGCTTTTTAATCGTATCCTCAGAATATACAACTCCGCTTGGATTATTTGGAGAATTGATGATCACTGCTTTTGTATGCTCATTTATCATCTCCTCAAATTTTTCGAAATTAATCTGGAATGTTTCAATGTTTGCAGGAACAACGTTCAATTTACTTCCCACGGATTCAACAAAACATTTATATTCTGGGAAATATGGGGCAAATGTGATAAATTCGTCACCCTCTTCCGCAAGTGCCTTAAAGCAGATGGTAATAGATGCCGCTGCACCTGCTGTCATAAATAGGTTCTGCATGCTAAAATTTGTTCCAAAACGTTCATTTATGCTGTCAGCAAGCGTTTCGCGCACTTTCGGATCTCCAGCTGCCACTGTGTAACCATGAACATCACATGGATCTTCTTCATTTAAAATATCAATAATTGCTTGTTTTACAAATTCCGGTGTTGGAACATTAGGATTTCCCAAGCTGAAATCATAAATATTTTCTTCACCTACGATCGCTGCACGCTGTTTTCCGTACTCAAAAATCGTTCTGATTGTGGATTTTTTGCTTCCAAGCTCGTACATTTTCTGTGAATACATTTTTTCTTCCTCCTTATCCCCGAAAATTACAAACAAATTTCCGGCTGCCAAAAATCTCCTTGCGATTTCAGGCTTTTACATTTGATGTCGTACAACTTTATACTCGTCCCCGTTGCGATAGTAAGGACAGTTGTAATGGGCGTCACTGTAGAAACGCGCTACTTCATCTTCATCCAGGTCTATTTCACATAAATACTCTTCGTATTCTTCGTCATATACAAAATATGCACATTCTTCACATCTGGTTGCCATTACTTCTCATCCTCCCAGATATATGGTGTAATCTGATATACATAATAATTCAGCCAGTTGGTATACAGTGTATTTGCATGAGCTCTCCACTGCAGAGTCGGCTTCTGCTCCGGATCATCATTTGGATAATAGTTCTTAGGAACCTGAATATCCAGTCCCTTTGCCTTATCTCTGCGGTACTCCTTATCCAATGTGATGCGGTCATATTCCGGATGACCCATCACAAAGATTTTCTTTCCATTTTCCGCCATACAGATAAATACCCCTGCTTCCGGTGATTCTGCCATGATCTTTAAATGTGGGCAATTTGCGATGGCATCTCTTGACACGGTTGTATGTCTGGAATGCGGTGCAACAAAATAATCATCAAAGCCTCTCACCAGCGGCTCCCTTCTATGCTGAACTTTATGCTGATAGATTCCAAACAGCTTCTGTGGCAGCAATGTCTTTTCCAGACCATAATAATAATATAATGCTGCCTGTGCACCCCAGCAGATATGTAAAGTAGAAGTCACATGGGTCTCACTCCACGCAAATACTTCCTTTAATTCTTCCCAATAATCCACCTCTTCGAATGGTAAATGCTCTACGGGTGCTCCTGTGATGATCAGACCGTCAAAGCGGCGTTTTTTCACTGCCTGAAATGTTTCATAAAATTTATTGATATGACTGGATGATGTGTTTTTTGACTCATGATTTGTCATGGTGATAAAAGTCACATCAATCTGCAGCGGTGTATTTGAAAAGGAACGAAGTAGCTGAAGCTCTGTGTCTTCCTTTAAAGGCATTAAATTTAAAATACCTACCTTCAATGGACGGATTGCCTGATTAATGGCACGGTTCTCGTCCATCACGAAAATATTTTCTTCTTCCAGCAATCCTCTTGCCGGCAAATCATTCTGAATTCTGATTGGCATAATATAACTCCTCTTTTATTTTTAAAATGGCGGAAGCTCACCAAAAGCTCCCGCCGCTCATTTAAAATCCTGCTTTTCTTTCTATAAGAACTTCCATGCAACAAATACTAAACAAGGAATGACCAGTTCACACACCTGGATAAAATATCCTGATACTGCTCTTGTAATTCCACCAAAATGCTTTTTGCTTACATAATAATAATATGCAAAAGAAATGGCTGCACCAAGCACACCTACACTTCCGTACAATGGTTCCAGATAACACATGAATGCTGCGCAAATCCCAATGTACAAACACATGGTCACCCCAATGACCTTTTTCTGTTTCTGGTCTTCAAACTGAGCTAAACGCTTACTTGTCTTCGCTCTTGGAAAGATTACCATTGCCAGACCCGCCAGTGCTCTTGACATCACAAATCCCACTGCCAGTACTGGTACCGCATCGATTGGCATCTCACTCCATACACCAAGCGCGATCAGGAAATAGGAAATGGTCATGATCAATGCAAATGCACCCGTATGAGTATCTCTTAAAATTTCCAGCTTACGCTCCATTGTTTTATTCGAACAGGTCGCATCCACTGTATCAATAAATCCGTCCACATGAACGGCTCCAGATACAATCACTGGTACGATTACAAATACAACAGCCGGCAAAAAGTCCCCATTGCAAAGATATGGATATCCGATACGCCAGCCACATAAAATTGCTCCTATGACTACTCCTACCAGTGGAAAAAAGCACAACGAGTATTTTATATTCTCCTTTGACAATTCTACATTTGGCATTGGAACGATTGAGTACATATCAAACGCTGCGATCAGACTGTTCCAAAATGTTTTCATATGTTTATTCCTCCGAAAGTTTTATCTTCACCTTTTATCTATTGTAAAGTTTTTTGTGCTTTCATGCAACAAAAATGTAATAAAAAAGTTTAAATTAAGAAAATCTTTCATTATTATTTTCCCAAGTTTATTTCCCAATCAGTTCATCCAGGGTACCAAAGGTGTATCCTTCCTTCTCCCATTTTGTCAGAAGTTCATCTAAAATTTCCCCATTGGTGGAAGAGGTATTATGTAAAAGTACAACTGCTCCCGGATGCACTCTGGACATAAGCTTTTCAAATGCCTCTTCGTGAGTCGGCTGGGCATCCTGATTCCAGTCCACATAGGCCAGACTCCAGAAAAATGTATGATACCCCAGATTTTTTGCCATTTCCAGATTCTGGGTACTGTATTTTCCCTGTGGCGGTCGATAATATTTTACCATCTCCTGCCCGGTAATCTCCTTATATTTATCTTCAACGCTCTTTATTTCTGACTCAAAGCTGGCCTGATCCGAAATCTTTGACATATCATAGTGGTGATAGGTATGATTTCCCACTGTGTGTCCCTCTTCCACCATACGACATACCAGATCGGAAGCAGTCTCCAGATAATGTCCCACCACAAAAAAGGTGGCTTTCACATTATGTTTTTTCAGCGCTTCTAAAATCGGCTCCGTATTTCCATTCTCATATCCTGCATCGAAGGTCAAATACAATTTTTTCTGCGTTGTATCCCCTAAAAAATAAGCATTGTATTTTGCCAGTTCCTCTACTGTTGCCATTCCAGTAGGCGGTTTCCCACTTTCAGAAAAGCCCAGTCCCCAGTTCTGACTTTCTGCCAGGACTGACTCTGATGACACACTTTGCTTTGCTCTTACATTCCCAATCTCTGCCACTGTCGCACCCGCTAAAAAACATGCTCCAAACAGGGCCAGAATACCAAGTGCTCTGAAAATTTTTGGTTTCATGATCCTCCAAATAAAAAATACCTTTGGTACAATATATGACCAAAGGCATTTTTCTTTCACTTATTCTTTTTTCCCTTTTTTCAGTGCCAGCTTATGCATTTCTTCTGTGGCAAACGAGATTTTGGTAATGGCGTCTCTTTTTGACAGATAACACCAGAAGCTGTCGTCCGGAATTGAAATATCCACGCAGTCTCCTCTTCCAAGATAATCATATTCAATATGCATACTCTCCAAACTCTTTGCGGATCGCACTAATTCATAATCTTCTCCATAATATTTACAGATTACCTTTGTCTCTTCAGGCGTCTGGATGAGTTTTCCCATTCCCTGCTTATAAAATTTCAAGGAGCCAGGCAGAGTCTCTACACGAACCTCATCTTCAAAGTAATAGGTTCCCTCTTCAATCTCTTTTCTGACACATTCTCTTTCCCAATTGCTCCAGTCAGGAATGTGTTTAAATTCTGTATGTCCATCCTCCCCATGAAGCTGTCCATATTCATCCATTTCCCAGGATTTTTTACAATTTCCGCACCAGAGTATGGTTCCTTCGGAATCCATCTGCGATTCTGCAAGGCATGCAGGACATTTATACAATAGCGAATGTAATCCCTTTGCTCTATGTGGGTGATCGATCCTAATCTTATTTTCAAACTGCCATTTAAAGTCATCATACTGGAAGTTTTCTTTAATTCGTTTATTGATTTCTCTGGTCGAAAGAGTCTTGATTTCTTCTGCATCTACAATCTGAATCATTTCCGCTTCCACGTACGTCTTCTTATTAATCTTGTTCCACTGTGGGCAAGTAACAAAGTTTCCATGAATTCGAAGCACTACCACAGGCACTTTCAAGATACGGGCCATTTTTCCGATGGAATCCGGCAGATAGGAAGTGCATCCATCCAGAGAATACCTCGCTTCCGGAAACAGTACAAAGATATTGCCAAGCTTCTCGATACAATATTTAATATTTTTTACAAGATGCATATCACTGATAAATTTTCTTGTGCCAAGAACGCCCAGGGAACGCATTAACGGTTCTGTATATGTATTAAATCCTTCTAACGTCATGACATTATTGACTTTATGCGGATGAGTTGCTTTCAGCATAATATTAAAATCAACCATGGAAGAATGAGTCACCAGCAAAAGGTATGGACCTTCCACAGTTTCCATATTGATCTTTGTCAGTTTTAGATTTCTCTTTTTTAAATCCGGATAGCTAATCACATGTTTCGCAACCGACATTAAAAAGCACGGATCATTTGGGCGTTTTGCAAAGTCGAAATGCTTTACCTTATCTTTTTTTATCATATGCACTTGTACTCCCTTACCTTATTTGCATTGTTCTTTCAGACCACTGTTCATAATTACGCACAGTATAACATAAAACGAGAGAGGATGTCATCCTCTCTCATCTATTTTTCGCTTAAATTGAACTGATATTCATATCTACATAGCCCGGAACACCGTCTACCTTACCCTTATCTGTATTCTGCCAGATATGGTAGGTTCCTGTGTAGCCGCATTTATCTGAGTAATGTGCTACCCAGATTCTGTAGCTGGAAAGCGCAGATACATTCAAATGGTCACTAAACCACGCTTTACTTGCATATACCATTGGTGTATAACCCGCACTCTTAACAGTATCACAGAACGCTTTTGTAATTGCTGTTCTTGCAGATTTTGAAAGGCCATCCGCACGACCGCGTCCGCCTGCTGCATATTCACTGTCAATAGCAATTGGCATACTGATACCATATTTTTTCGCAAGGGAAACCGCCATACTTGCTTCTTCTACAGCTTCTGCCTCTGTAATTGCCTGACTGAAGAAGTAAACGCCTACACGGAGTCCTGCTGCTTTGGCGCCGCTGATATGCGAACGATACATCGAGTCTTCTACCAGAACGCCGGAACCGTAACCACGATATCCACATCGAATCATAACAAAGTTGATGCCCGAATTTTTAACCTTTGTCCAGTTAATACCTGTCTGATATTTTGATACATCAATGCCAATGGTACCCGATCTTACACCATCACTGCTGAAAGTGTAGGAAATTCCCTGAATTATCTGCTGACCGGTTACTTTATTTCCATTTTTATCGAAGTAGTAGGTCGCACCATCAATGGTCTGCCAGCCTGTATAAATATATGTAGTTTCTGTTTCATAAACCGGATCGCTGCTGGTATCATAAACCGGTGCACTGCTGGTGTCATATTTGATATATCTGTCACTGGATGATGCACGCAAAAATCCAAATGAGCGGAATGCAAATCCTGTTACTGGCTCCAGACTTTCTGCCGCTGATGTAATCGCTGTACCGCAGGTATCGCAAGTACCATCACCGTTTTCATCTGTACAGGTATGCGCTTCGGAATTTACGAGTACGTTACAGTACTTACACATTCCGTTGCAGCCCTCTGTATGAGATGTATGGCTGTCTATATCAACCAGCTTACCGCACACTGTACATACTCCGTTATTCTTTTCTTCATGTACTTCCTTACCGCAAACTGTACATTTGCAGCCTGTCACACTATGGACATGCAAATCAGGAACATCAGCTTCGCAAAGATCACACTTATCATCATCATTAGCATCTACATGGGTACAGGATGATGTCGTGTTTTTCGTCACACCGCAGCGTGTACATTTTCCATTAGAATCATAAGTATGGAATTCTTCTGACTCAGACAGAACCTTCGCATACATATCCTGACCTAACGCATCCTTTTTTAATTTCGCATAGACCTTCTGTCCAAAAGCATCGGTTTTCTGTTTTGTTGTTTCCTTTGTAACTTCTTTTTTCGTAGATTCCACAAATTCGACCGTATCGACCAGTGCCGCAGAATTTGAAGTGGATTCATCCTTTTCAGCTCCGCCATACGCACCATCTTCCTGGGATACTACGACCTGACTTTCACTCTTCACTTCATCTTCGATTTCAACAACCTTGTATTCGATTTTTTTCTTTACTTCTGCTTTTAAGGTCTTTGCGGTTATATATCCTTCCAACTCGACCATATCAACGGTATAACTTCCGCCATCGATGTCCTTTACCCAGATAATTCCATCATTGTCGTGATCTGAATATTCTTTCGTGGTCTTGGAAGGGCTTGTCACCTTCATTTTAAAATCCGCTCCGGAAATCACTTTACCAGTTGCCTTATTAACGAACTTTACCTTCAGGTCTCGTTCCATAGAGGTGGATTTTAAAACGACTTCGATTTCCTTCACCTCTGAAACCACACAATCCCCTTCATGCCCAGGCTCCAAAGTACATCCCTCTTCGCAGATTTTCTCTTCTGCAATCTCTTCTATGATCTCTTCCGGCTCTTCTTCCAGTGTTTCCGCCAAAAGTTCCTCCGATACCGGAAGCTCCTCATGAGGCAGGGACGCCATTCCAATACCTCCTGCAGCGATAAACAGTGAACAAAGTGCCAGTACAATTCTCTTTTTCATCCCTTTTCATCTCTCTTTATGTAAATTTGTCTGACACTTTATGTTAATATAATTTATCAAGACTGTCAATAAATTCACAAGAATCTTAAGATTTCTTTTTGCGGTACTGCATCCAGAGAATTCCAATACATGCAGCACCTAAACAGCCAATCCACAGGATCAGATTTGCCTGATCTGCTGTATTTACATCCTGCTGTGGTGCAGGATAATATTCCGGCTGTTCCGCTTCTTGTTCTTTTTCCGGTTTTTCTTCTTTCTCAGGTGTCTTAGGTTTCTCCGGCTGTTCTGATTCCTCCGGTTCATTCTGGAAGGCAGCCTCATGAATTTGCATTTCTACATCCTGACCGCCCTTCTCGCTATCATAAGCACCATCAATATGAACAATTTCTTCCGATAATATATAACCTTCCGGGGCCTCTAATTCTTTCACATAATATTTTCCTAATGGAAGGTCCTCTTTAAACACTGCCTTTCCATTTACATCAGTTGTAGCAATTGCAATCAATGTATCTTTTTCGATCAGCAGTCTCGGCGTCTCAGAGGATACCCATTGGTCTTCTTCTGCCAAATATTCAATATAACTGTAAATATCTTCTGCAGAATACAAGCCAAACAAAGCTCCTGCCAACACCGTTCCAGTACCTGTCTCAGTTTTCAAAACATCAATTTCCAACTTCTGGCGCTCATTTTTATAATCCACATATTGAATATCAAAGCTGACCATCTGATTCTGAGGAGTAATTTCAAATACTTTCTCTTCTTTATTTAAAACAAATCCTTCACCTGCGGCAATTTCCTGAATCCTATACTTTCCAATATAAAGATTATCCGCATAAGCCCTTCCATTCTGATCAGTGGTAATCACTGCTACGATATCCCCTTTTTGATGTACCAGATAATCTTCTTTTTCAATCGCATAATCATCAAACAGTTCTGGATCCACTTCCTGCGTATAGATATCTTCCTCTGCAATAATCTGGAACATGGCACCTTCGATTGGCGCTTCCTCGTAAATAAAATGCTTTTCACTGCTGACATCTGCCAATTGCTCTCCATATTTGTAGATGTCTACAATTCCCTTCTGTTCCTGATTTTTCTGCAGCACTGTCACGGTCAGATTTCCATAACTGTCATACAGCGCATACTTATTTTTTCCCATCTGTCCATCCGGATAAACAGAACCATTTCCAATCGTAAATACCAGTTTTTCATTTGAGGAGTCTACGATTTCGTACTCATTTTGTTTGCCATCACCTGTTTCTTTTACGCTCTGTTCATATCCATTTAATACATAGCCTTCCGGCGCAGCCACTTCTATCAGCTCGTAGCTTCCCACCGGAATTTCCTGCGGCAGAGTTATATAACAATCCCTGATCTTTCCATCATTCTTTAAAAAGGTTGTTGTATATGGACTTTTTGCAGTTCCCATAAGGCTCTTTTCATTCGAATCATAATAGCTTAAATAGCCTTCAGAATCATATTTCCAGTTCAATGCTTTTAAACTTTCTTCGCTAAGCTCCAGCGTAAGGCAGCGCAGGCGATACTGGGCTCCTTCCTTTAATACAGTACCTCGCACCACTTCTTCTGCTTTAATATAAGTTCCCGGATCTGCCACAAATTCTTCATCCGCTTTTACAACACGAAGAAATGTTTTTGTAATCGTATTATTGATGATTCTCTGCTTTTGAAGTACTCGTCCTTCACGTTCCTTTGAGTTTTTCCTATCACCATAACGCACTGCATCCTCTGTTGTGTACGTTTTTTCAACCACCTGCTTTGCCGCATCTTTGTAAAGCACACCGCCATCCTGCGTAATATAAACAATAAACGGTTTTGCACTCACATGATCCTCCGGCGTCGTAGTTTCCACCACTATATAGGTTCCATAAGGCAGCTCCGGTGTTTCAATCCGCCCATCGGCATCTGTAAACATCTCTGCCACTTCATATTTATTTCCTTCTAACAGCGTAAGCCACTTTTTGTCTCCTTCCGTCCATGCTTCATCACTTCGTTTATACAGTACCGCTTTGGAGTCCTTTGTAAAGTCATAATCATAAAATGTCATGACATCCTCCGCACTCCACTGCCCATTTAGAGGTTTTATTGCACCGCTTTTCACACCGCTTAACTCGCTGATCAGATATATGCTAAAACCAGCGCCCTCGATTGGCTTTAACTCCGTCTGATATGCATTATCCGATGTTTTTACAAACTGGATTCCCTGCTTGATTACATAATCTCCTGAATAAATATTTTTTGAATTGCTATCATCATCCACATGCAGCGTATTTTCATCCTCGGATGCCTTTTTGTCACGGGTCTCAATCTTTACCATCTGGTCTTTATAAGTAAAAGTCACATCATAAATCGTCTCATCCAGCATATAACCTTCTGCCGGGCTGATTTCTTTTATATAATAGCTTCCCAATTCAAGATCACCAAAAAGTGTTTTTCCCGGGGTGTCCACGTATGCAATCGTTCCCTCTGGATTCTCGATATGTCTGCTCCCATCTTCATTTAAAAGATAACCATCTTCATTTCTTTTTGGGGATTTTCCGATTACTGCAGTAGAAACAAGCTTATCTTTTTCGAAAAGAACACCCGTCTTTTTATCCTGATGGACAATGTCTTCTTTTGCATAGATTCCATAGACTGCACCTTCCAGTACTGCTTCTCCCTGAGTGCCGCTGCTTTCGCTTTCTGTATCATATTTCGTCAGCTCTACAGCACCCAGCGTTCTCTCATTCGTAAATGCAAACGATTCTTCCTCATTTCCTGAAATGCTTACAGTTCCTTCATTTTTCTGCCACACATAACCTACGGGCGCGGTTACTTCCTTGCAGCGGTAGGAATACTCTTTATTTGAAAAGTTTTCCATCTTTCCTTCAATGCTTGCCTTTGCTTCTGAAAGAGATGTAAATCCGGATATCGAAGCCTGCTGTTCTGGTGACAGTTCGTCGTAATTACTGCAATATTCTGCAGTAAAAGTCTCAGACTTTGTAGTTTCGTAGGAGGCCTTCCCATTCGCATCCGTGGTAATTGTACCCACTTTTGTTCCATTTTCATAAATATCTACCTTGCAGCCTGCAAGTCCCACGTCAGTCTGCCAGTCTGTCTTTTTTACCTTTACTTCATAAGTAACTTCCACAGAATCCTCGATCAGGGCAAATTCAGGCTCAACAATCTCTTCACCAGGTAATTCCGGCTCTTCGCCGCCTTCTTCACCGCCAGAATATGTGGTTGTCACAAATTCGTCATATTTTCCGACACTCTGGCTTCCTGCTGGTCCTTCTGCTCTCCACATAGTTCCACTTTTTCCATTGGCAAGCTTAAAAAACTGGACCGTTGTCTTCGCCCATGCATCTGCATTAGACTCGTCGTAGCTCTTTAAATACCATGTATAGGCATAGGAATAAGCCTCTGCCTCAGTATTTGCTGCCTGTAAAGCCCAGATAGCCATCTGAATAGAAATATAACCAGAAACAGTGCTGGACTGCCCATAATTTTGAATCAAATAAGCTGCTTCTCCGCTTGTCTTTTGAAAATTCCCATAATCATAGCTTCTTTTGCAGGACGCACCGTGGTCCAAACAATAGGCATTGCTTCCGCCATTGGTAATCTTCCACAATGTATTTCCATAACCATCGGTAATTCCTGTGCTGGCAAGACTCATATGCGCTACCTGCTCTCCATTTTGAGGTGTAAAAGCCAGCAGGCTGACTGCATATTCTTCACTCCGATAAACTGGCATCACAAGATTTTCCGCAACACGCCTCTGGTTTGGAAGCAAGGAATCCCACCATTCCTGAGGCATCTTTGTAAGATCATGTAAATCTTCCGGAATATTTTCCTGAATCCATGACAGGATGCTTTCTGCATTCTCCAAATCAATATCTGCCTCTGTTTTTTCCGTTTCTGCAGCAGCTGTCTGCTCCTGCTCGTTTTCCGTCTCCTCCAGAACTGTTTCTTCTGCTGTTTCATTATCCAGCTCTGACGCATATGCGTAAGAGCCGCATGTTTGTATCATCATAGTAATGATTAACATCATTACTCCAAGCCTTTTTATGATCTTTTTCATAAACATTCCTTTCTGCTAAAATGTTCTTTCGTTTACTGTTTGAACAGATTTACCCAGTAATAACTTCCATCATGGCAATAGCACGCCATAACACCAGCGTTAAATCTGCTGTTTAATATATTTTCTTTATGCCCCTGAGAATTCATCCAGCCATTTATCAGATTGGTCGTGGAGCTGTAATTGGCTGCAATGTTTTCTCCACAGCCTGATGCGCCATATTGTCGGATGATCACATCCCCTACATAGCTTCCATCCGGGCGCTCATGGGAAAAATTTGATACTAGCTCTTCTGCTCGCATACCGGCAAGCTCATACAGGGATTCATCCCATGCAAGGACAGAAACTCCATTGGCGGCACGCTGTTCATTAACCTTGGCAAATGCTTCCTCTGCCTTTCCACGATTCAGTCCATTTGATGTTGTCTGCGTATTTTCTGTCACATACCTTTCGAACTCTGACAACGTCGTAGCGGCCTGTTCATAAAGCACATAAACTTTTGCCGCACTTGCATTTCCATATATGTCAGCAGCTACCACTTCCAGTTCATACAGTCCACTTTTTTCCGGCAAAAATTCCTTCTGCAGAGAGTCACCGGAACACCCTGTTTCTTCATAGCAGCAGTCAGACATATCCCAGCGCAGTCCAAAAATCCCCATAAAATCAGGATCTTCTCTGATAATGTCCAGATTTTCGAATCCATTTTCAAGCATTTCCATCGCTTTAGATTCATCATAAATCATCCGGATATTTCGAAATCCTTTTGTAAATTCCGAAAAATCTGTTACCTGCTCGATAAAATCCTCTGGAACAATCGTTTCCGATGCAATCAGAAAATGCCCTTTTAAGATACCTTCCGGTGCCAGATTATCTGTTTCTTCCCCGATATGTTCCACGTTTTCAGAAGTTTTTTCGGTCATTTCTTCATTTTTCTGCACTTCAGTTACAGCAAATTCTCTAACTTCTGCGCTCTCAGCACCTGGATTCGATGCACACGCACTCAAAGAAGCCATCGCATAAATCACTGCCATCGCATAAACCCATCGCTTGCTCTTTATTAAATTTTTCTTCATAACATATTCTCTTTTTGAATACAATTAACCGGCAATTTAACTGCATTCATTCAATTAAAAATGTTTTGGATAATTGCGGCGAAACGCCACATGACAGGAATGTTTGCTTTTTGAATATTCAAAAAGCGAACCATCTCATCGATGATTCGCTTTTAGTATAAAATAGGATTTTTCTTATGTCAACAATTTCTTTTTTCAGAAATTAGCTTTCACCTACGATCCGGTCCAGTTCACCGCCGATAACAAATACTTATTTTCCTGTTTTCTAGGAATTCAAAGCATGTTATAATCTCTATACTGTGTTAAATGGAGGTATTTTATGGCAATTCGATTAAATGAAGATAAAGAACTTGTTGCTGCTATTAAAGAAGGCTTAAAGAAGAAAAATGGTTATTGTCCATGTCGTCTGGAAATGATTCCAGAAAACAAAGGTATGTGTAAGGAATTTAAAGAGCAGATTTCAGACCCTGAATTTGAAGGGTATTGTCACTGCATGCTCTACTACAAATCTAAAGAATAAACGGAGAATTTAACATGCAAAAGTTAACTGAAGGCTCCATCTTTAAAGTACTGATGAAGCTTTCCCTACCAATTATGGCCTCTGCATTTCTTGCGACGGCTTACAGCATCACCGATCTAGCATGGATTGGAACCTTAGGCTCCAGCGCAGTTGCAGGTGTAGGTGTCGGCGGCATGTATGTGTGGCTTGCACAGGGTCTTTCAACGCTTGCCCGCATGGGCGGGCAGGTCCCTGCAGCTCAGGAACTTGGAAAAGGAAATACAGAGGAAGCAAAAAAATATGCCGTGACCTCTCTTTGGGTCGTTGTATTTTTCAGCATTCTGTTTGGTGCTGTATCTATTCTTTTCGCAGATCCGATGGTTGCTTTTTTTAATCTTGAGACACCACAGACAATAAAACATGCAAAGATCTACTTACAGATTACCTGCGGGTTAATTCTTTTCTCTTATGTAGGCTACACCTTAACCGGTCTGTTCACTGCACAAGGAGATTCAAAAACACCTTTAAAAGCCAACTTTATCGGCCTTGTAACAAATATGGTTTTAGATCCGCTGCTTATTTTAGGAATCGGTCCATTTCCGAGATTAGAAGTGACTGGTGCTGCCATCGCAACTGTGTTTGCACAGATTCTGGTAACCTTGGTCCTTATTTTTGATATTTATCGTCCAAAATCAAAAAACCTGTTAAAATCCGCAAATGTGTTCAAGTTTCCAGGGATGGATTATTTAAAAACAATTTTCAGAATCGGTGCACCGGCTGCACTTCAGAGTTCTCTTTACTGCGCATTTTCCATGGTACTGACCCGTATGGTATCATCCTTCGGAGATGGGGCCATCGCAACTCAGCGTGTAGGAGGACAGATTGAGTCTATTACATGGAACGTGGCGGATGGGTTCGCAGCAGCCTTAAATGCATTTTCTGCGCAGAACTTCGGTGCTGGAAAAATCGACCGCGTCAAAAAAGGTTATTATCTTTCTGCAGCCACGATTGCTGTCTGGGGAGCCCTAATCGGAGTATTATTTATCCTGTTCCCAGAGGGGATTGCAAGTGTTTTCTTCCACGAACCAGACGTTATCGTTACCGCTGTTGGTTACCTTGTCATAATCGGTATTGGAGAACCATTCATGTGTGTGGAAATTGTTTCCAGCGGCGCCATTTCAGGCCTTGGGAATACCAAGCTTTGCAGTATGATCAGTGTCATTTTCACAGGTTCAAGAATTCCGCTGGCTTATCTTTTAAGTCACACAGCACTTGGGCTTCATGGTATCTGGTGGGCACTTACCATCACAAGTATTTGCAAGGGAATTGTATTTATGCTGGCATTTCATGGAGAAAGCAGGAAGCATTAAGCTTCCTCCATGAAATACAGGCGGGACTCAAAGTCCTGGAAGTATCTTGTATTTTCGTTATACCCTGTTCCGCCAAAGGCACTCTGCAGCTTCACACCGCTCATCAGGACATTTCCATAGGAAGTATAATCTTCCTTTTCTCCCGGCATTTTTAAAAATTTGTCAATTGCTTTATGCACCAGAGAATCATATTTAATATGTACCGGCGAAATTGTATTTAACAGATCCCCAAATGGTTTCACATCTCTTTTCTTTTCTATATTATAGAAATGATATTTTTTATTTTCATCCAGTCCTTTTGCAAAATACTGCTCAAAGTGCGTATTCGGCTCTACCAGTTCCTGTACAATCATTCCTACAGCCTTTGATTTATCAGGGCTGACACAAGTCCATTCATGAAGCTTTCCGCTGCGTCCGCGGTAAAATGTACCAAACTGGAGTACTTCACGCCATTTCTTATACAGTGCAATCTGTTCTTTGATTTCCGCAACTTCTTCCTTCTTCATATCACAGAGGTTACATTCATATCCAAGAACTCCAAACGCTGCTACGTTAAATCGGGTAGCAAGCGGTGTCATACGAAGTGTCTGGTGATTCGGACATGCTGATACATGAGCTGTAACTACAGACATTGGATATCCGTAGCTGTAACCTGTCTGGCCTTTTGCGCGATAAATTGCATCCGTATCGTCACTTGCCCAGATTTGTGGGAAATAGCATAAAATGCCGAGGTCAAAACGATTGCCGCCAGAAGCACAGCCCTCAAACAAAATATGTGGAAACCGCTCTGTCAACGTCTTCATTAACCGATAAAGTCCCATCATATAGCGGTGTGCCACTTCTCCCTGCTGTTCAGGTTTCAGATACTGGGAATAATAATCTGAGAAAATACGGTTCATATCCCATTTCACATAGGAGATATTTGCTGAAGAAAAGATATTGGTCATCTGCTCCGTAATAAAATCCACAACCTCCGGATTTGCAAAGTCTAAAATTCTCTGATTTCTTCCTTCTGAATGTGGTTTTCCCGGAATTTCCATGACCCATTCCGAATGAGCCTTATAAAGACCGCTCTCCGTATTGACCATTTCCGGCTCTACCCAGATACCAAAATCAAGGCCCAGTGCATTAACTTTATCACACAGACTTTTAAGTCCGCCCGGCAGCTTCTTTTTATTTACATGCCAATCGCCAAGAGACTGTTTATCATCATTTCTTGTCCCAAACCAGCCATCATCCATGACAAACAGCTCAATGCCTGCTTCCTTTCCTGCTTTGGCAAGTTTTAAAAGTTTTGATTCATTAATATCAAAATATGCCGCTTCCCAACTGTTTAAAAGGACCGGTCTTACTTTCTTCTTCCATTCACCACGGACAATGCATTCGCGGACAAATTCATGCATGTGATGGCTCATCCCATTATATCCTTCGCAGGAGACTGTCATCACTGCTTCCGGCGATTCAAATTTCTGTCCCGGCTCGATCATAAAACAGAAAGACTGTGGATTGATACCTGTCACAATTCTGGTCTTACCATGACTGTTTACTTCCACTGCTTCATAATGATTTCCACTGTAAATCAAATTAAATCCATAACATAGTCCTGTATCTTCTGTCGTTCCTTGTGTGGATAACATGACAAAAGGATTCGCACGATTTGAAGAAGTTCCGGCATAAGAAGCATTGACCATTTTTCCAATACCCACCAGTGCGTCATGGCGATACATTTCTCTTGCCCAGTTTCCATTAAAAGTTGTCAGAATATATCCTGCATCTTCAAAGTCCAACTGGGTACTCATCAGACGCGTCAGTTTCACAACTTCATCACTGGTATTGATAAATTTTGCACTGCGGGAGATTACGTCCCTGTCTTCAAACACGCCATAATGCAGTTCCAAAGTCAGACCATATTGTTTGTCTTTTAAAAAAACTGTCAGTTCCTGAAGTTCTCCATTATCTTCATAGGAGGATGGCAATGTTTCAAGGGGCTCTTTTCCCTTTTTGATCACTGCAGTTTCATAAAGAAAATCTGACGTATAGCTTCCATCTGCATGAATCACTTCAATAAATGGCTCTCTGATATCGCTCTTTCCATAAGAAGACATTTCAAGACGCATATTTTCCAAGGACAAACTTGGGAATTTTGCATCATACACATTAGAGTTTCCCGGTGGAAATGCCTGTTTTTCCGCCAGACTCTTTACGTCATCTGCTTCATCAATGCGAAGCTTCTTTCCATAATATAGATGTTCTAAATGACCACTTTCCAATACCTGAAAGCAATAGGTTGTATTCTTTGTATCTAAAATAAACACTTTATCCAGCTGTCGAATCATAAATTACCCCTTTACACTCACAAAAAGCAGACTTATCATTTGACAAGCCTGCTTTTATTTCATCTATACAATTTTATCCAGTGAACAGATCTCTATTCCTTCTTCTGCCAATCTCTCACGAATCTTCGCCACAAATGCCAGCGCTTTTTCGCCATCTCCATGTACACAAACGGAATCTGCTTTGATTGGAATATCTTTTCCAGTGATCGCAGTCACTTTCTGTTCCTTGATCATGCGGACAACGCGGTCAATGGCAAGGTTTTCGTCTGTAATCATTGCGCCTTCTTTTCGTCGGTCAACCAAAGAACCGTCTTCCTCGTAAGCACGATCTGCGAAAACTTCCAGTGCAGTGCGAAGTCCCAAATCTTTTGCAGCACGAATCATTTCACCGCCGGAAAGTGCCATAACGATCAGATTGTCATCATATTCTTTAATTGCTTCGCAGATGGCCATTGCCAGTTTGTAGTCTTTGGCAGCCATATTGTACATGGCTCCATGCGGCTTCACATGCTGCATTTTTACGCCATGTGCTTTACAGAAAGCACCCAAAGCACCTAACTGATAAGTCGTATAAGCTTTTGCTTCCGCAGGAGATACATTCATATTTCTGCGTCCAAAGCCCATCAGGTCCGGAAATCCCGGGTGCGCCCCTACGCGCACTCCGGCTTCCTTCGCCATTTTGATTGTTTTATCCATCACTACCGGATCAGATGCATGATAACCGCAAGCCACGTTTGCCGAAGCAATCAGTGGAATGACCTTATCATCCATCCCAATTTTATAGTTTCCAAAGCTTTCGCCAAGGTCACTGTTCAAATCTACACGATACATTTAAAATTCTCCTTATTTCATATGCATAATGCTTTCGATAAAGCCTGTGTCGGCTTTACCTTCACAGAATACCGGATGTTTCATGATCTGATACTGGAAATCAAGGTTTGTCTCAATCCCCATAATCAGAGTTTCATCCAGTGCTGCTCTCATCTTCCTGATCGCAGCCTCTCTGGTCGGTGCATGCACGATGATTTTTGCGATCATGGAATCATATTCTGCCGGAATATTGTAACCAGTATACAACATGCTGTCCACACGTACCCCATTGCCTGCCGGAAGAAGTAAGTTTGTGACTTTTCCAGGACTTGGCATAAAATTCTTTTCCGGAATCTCTGCATTGATACGACATTCGATGGCATGACCGCGAAGCTTCACGTCTTCCTGCGTAAAACTTAAAGGTTCCCCCATTGCTACGCGAATCTGCTCTACAATCAGGTCTGTGCCTGTTACCATCTCAGTCACACCATGCTCTACCTGAATTCGGGTATTCATTTCCATAAAAAAGAATTCTTCCTTCGGACTTACGATAAATTCAATGGTTCCGGCATTAGTGTAATCTACCGTTTTTGCTGCAAGAACTGCTACTTCGTTCATCTTCTGGCGTGTCTCTTCATTGATGGCTGGTGAAGGAGATTCTTCAATCAGCTTCTGATGATTTCTCTGTACGGAACAATCTCTGTCCCCTAATGCAACTACATTTCCATGCTCATCTGCCATGATCTGAATCTCTACATGACGTGGATTTTCCACAAATCGTTCAATGTACATGGTGTCATCTCCAAATGCATTGGCCGATTCTCTCTGTGCCACATTGAACTGAAACTCAAATTCATCCTCGGATTTTGCGACACGCATACCCTTGCCGCCGCCGCCGGAAGATGCCTTGATCATAACAGGATAGCCGATTTCTTTTGCAAGTGCTTTTCCCACTTCTGCATCATAAACAGGCTCTTTTGTCCCCGGAACTACCGGAACGCCTGCTTCCATCATGGTCTTTCTTGCCTGGGATTTATTTCCCATTTTGTCGATGACATCCGCTGTCGGTCCGATAAATGTAATTCCGTTTTCCTCACATTTACGGACAAATTCACTATTTTCTGATAAAAAGCCAAATCCCGGATGAATCGCATCTGCGCCCATATTTTTTGCTGCGGAAATGATACGGTCCATGTTCAGATAGCTGTTTCTTGCCGGGCCTTCGCCAATGCAGATTCGCTGGTCTGCCAGCTGCACATGAAGGCTCTTTGCATCCTCTTTGGAATAAACAGCCACACTGCGGATACCGATATTTCTGCAGGCACGGATAATACGCACCGCAATCTCACCACGGTTGGCGATTAAAATCTTGTTAAACATATCTAAGCCTCCTTATGTCCGGATTAAAGTTTTTTTACACGGAATAAAGGCTGGCCGTATTCTACTTTCTGTTCGTTACTTACCAAAACTGCTTCGATTTCACAGTCAAAATCACTCTGAATTTCATTCATCAGCTTCATTGCTTCCAAAATACACACTGTCTGGCCACTCTTTACCTGATCTCCTACCTTTACAAAGGCCGGTACATCCGGTGCTGCAGCAGAATAGAACGTACCAACAATCGGAGAAGTGATAAATACAATGTCATCACTTTCTTCCTTTGCTGCTTCCGCTGCCGGTGCAGGTGCTGCTGGCATCTGTGGAGGCATCATCGGTGCTCCCGCTGCCACTACCGGAGGATGCTCTAACTTACTCATGGTAATCTTTAAATCTCCGTCCTTTAAAGTAAATTCTGTCAGGGAAGAATTTTCAATAATCTTTACCAATCCTTCAATTTTTTCTAAATCCATCGTTACTCCTCCTTCTATTCTTCAAACAGCTTCGTCAGTCGTTTTGCGACCAGACGGCAGTCTAACACTTCTTTACATGGTTTGTGGATAATCTTTCTCATCTTATCCAGTTCTTTTTGTTCTTTCAAATATAACTCCTGGGCTTCCTGTACAGTAATCGCCTCAAAACGGATCTTATGATCTGTCTTTCTCTGTACAATTTTCGGAATATCCACAGAAGCAACCGTTGCAATCTTTGCATATCCACCGGTTGTCTGACGGTCAGCCAGTAAAATAATCGGTTTTCCGTGGGCCGGTACCTGGATAGACCCAAACGCAATACCGTCTGAAATAATGTCAGAGCTTTCCTTTGGTGCAATGAATGCACCGTCCAGTCGGCATCCCATGCGGTCAAATTCACTGGTAACTGTATATTCTGATGTTAAAAATGTTTCAATTCCCTGTTTTGAGAATTTACTGTCCTGAGGTCCCATTACCACACGAAGGGTCGTGGAATCCTGATCAAAATTATCCGGCTCCAGTTTTCTGGATAAGAAGAATGGCAGATAGCGGCGTTTGATTCTAAAATTCATATAATCTCCTGCCTGAAGCTTTCTTCCCTTGAAGCCGCCAATCTTACTCTTCATATTAGTACAGCGGCTGCCCATTACTACCGGAATATCCAGATAGCTTGAGAATGCAATGTAGCCGCGGCTTCCTGTTCTTGCACTGCCAAATTTTAAAATATCGCCTTTGTTCATATAAATGGCTGTATACATTGGAGCCGGTTCTCCATTAATAGTCGGCTGGAAGTCACCGCCTGTAATCGCGATTATCGTTGCAGATGTAAATTCCAGTGTCGGTCCAATGAGCGTAAATTCAAGAACCGCTTCATTTTCCGGATTATCCAGAAGAAGATTTGCAATCTTAAAGGAACGAACGTCCATGACCCCTGCCACACTGAATCCCTGACTCTGATAGCCCGTTCTTCCAAGGTCCTGTACAGTTGTCATCATTCCGCCTTTTAAAATACGAATTCCCATACTACACCTCTCCTTCGCGCACGACTACTTTGTATTCGCCTTTTTCTACCAAATCCTTGATTCGAAGATATTCTTCCTCACTGACTGGCACGAAACGGATATAATCTCCCGCCTCTACTAAAATCGGCACTTCTCTTTCCGGATCATAGGTCTTTACCGGAGTCATCCCCATAAGCTGCCATCCTCCCGGAGAATCCAATGGATAGATTCCTGTCTGGGAACCACCAATTCCCACACTTCCTGCATTGATCTTCACACGGGGATTTGCAAGTCGCGGTGTGTGGATTTTTTCATCCAGACCGCCAAGATAAGTAAATCCCGGCAAAAATCCGAGCATATAGATCAGATAATCTCTGGAAGAATGAATTTCAATGACTTCTTCCACCGAAATTCCCGCATGCTCCGCAATGTTTTCAATGTCCGGACCATATTCGCCGCCATAACATACCGGAATCTCGAAAACTCTCTTTGTTCCGGCTTCTGCTTTTACATCCACCTTTACCAGAGCTTTCATGCGATCTTTCAGTTCATCATAACTGATAACACGCGGGTCATAGTTAATTAAAAGGGAACAGAACGCAGGAATGATATCCACCACCCCTTCAATGTGCTGTTCTTTCATCAATTGTACTGTCGCGGTAATCTTCTGGTTGATTTCTGTGCTGATTTCATTGCCGAATTCAATCAAAAGTGAGGAATCTCCCGCAGTTAAAATTTTAATTTCTTGCATAGATTTTTCTCCTCATTTCTTTGGCTGATAGAGCCTTTTTAAATCAAACATGCCGGAATTTTCTAAAACTCCGGCATGACACTGTTGTCTATTTCATTCTTTACTTAAAACAACGTAAATATGCTTTTAGAACAGAGAGCCCATCTTAGATACAAAAGTTGTAATTCCAAGGTAAGCAGAAATGATTACTACAACAATTCCAAGAACAAAAAGCCATGTTGGGTGTTTGTAGCTTTCGCCCATAATGGATTTTTTCTTTGCAGCAATCAGACAGATTCCTAATGTAATAGGAAGAATCAGTCCATTTAATGCTCCTGCTAATACAAGCAATGTTGCCGGCTGTCCTAATACTAACATAATTATAGTAGATACTGCAATAAATGCTATAATTACCCAGTTTTCATTCTTTTCGATTGCCGGATGGAAAGTCTTTAAGAATGATACGGATGTATAAGCTGCGCCGATGATGGATGTGATTGCTGCACAAAGAAGTACAAGTCCTGCGAAACGATATCCGATTTCACCTGCACCTGCGCGGAATGCATCTGCCGCCGGATTAGATGATCCAGACAAATCTGCACCCTTTGCAACAACACCTAAAACTGCCAGGAATAACAGTACACGTACCAGAGTTGCAATACCGATACCCATAACAGAACTCTTGTTGATTTCCTTTAAATTTTCTTCGCCCGTAATACCTGCATCAATTAATCTGTGTGCACCGGAGAATGTGATATATCCGCCTACAGTACCTCCAAGTAATGTAATAATTGCCGGAACTAATGCAGAATATCCAGTAGCTGGTACAAATGTATTTACCAGTGCGTCTCCTACTGGTGGTTTTACACCAAAGATAACCACTAAAATAACAACGATCATGATACCGCCAAGAACCTTTGTCAGGCTATCCATCATTGCTTTTGCGTCCTTTAATAAGAAAACTAAGATTGCAACCGCACCAGCTAAAATATATCCTACTTCTGTTGGAATTCCAAGCAATGTATTAAATCCTAATGCACCGCCGCCTACGTTGCCGATGTTAAATACAAGACCTCCAAGAGCTACCATAAATGCTACCACATATCCAAGTCCAGGAAGCACCTTATTTGCTACGTCCTGACCGCGAAGGCCTGTTGTACAAAGCACTCTCCAAATATTCATCTGCGCAATCGCTGATAAAATAATAGAAGCTAAGATAACAAAGCCAAAGCTTGCCATATGCTGGCCTGTAAACTGCGCTGTCTGTGTTAAAAATCCAGGTCCAATTGCGGAAGTTGCCATCAAGAACGCTGCTCCCAGTAAGGCACCGCCGCCTTTTTTCTTTTCTGTCATAATTATTTCCTCCTCTTTAAAAAAACTATGCATTTATCATATCACAGTTTTAACAATTTACCAAGATGAATTTTTGTGTCGAATTTTTGCGCATTTCCATAAAATCATCCTCTATTTTTGTGTATTTTTCACAAAATTCATAGGGAATTATTGGTATGGATTTCTTGCACAATTTAATGGAAAAATCCTATGGTTAATTGTATAATATAGACAATAAGCGAAAGAGAGGGGACTTTATAATGGCTCAGAGTAATATGTTAGCGATGATCCTGGCTGGTGGTCGAGGATCCCGTTTGCATGATTTAACAAACAAGGTTGCTAAACCAGCCGTATCCTATGGCGGCAAATATCGTATTATCGACTTCCCACTTTCTAACTGTGCAAACAGTGGTATTGATGTAGTCGGTGTACTTACACAGTATGAATCCGTTCTGTTAAACAGCTATGTTTCACAGAGTGGTAGATGGGGACTTGACGCACGTGACAGCGGTGTATTCGTACTTCCTCCACGTGAAAAAGCAGATGCAGATTTAGACGTTTATCGTGGAACAGCAGATGCGATCTCCCAGAACATTGACTTCGTAGACAAATATGAACCAGAATACATCTTAATCTTATCTGGTGACCATATCTACAAAATGAACTATGATGCTATGCTTGATTATCATAAAGAAACAAAGGCTGACGCTACAATCGCAGTTCTTCCTGTTCCTATGAAAGAAGCAAGCCGTTTTGGTATCATGAACACAAATGAAACCGGACGTATCATCGAATTCGAAGAAAAACCACCAGTACCAAAGAGCAACTTAGCTTCTATGGGTATCTATATTTTCAACTGGAAAACTCTTCGTCAGATGTTAGTTGAAGACATGGCAAAAGAAGATTCTCACCATGACTTCGGTAAAGATATCATTCCTACCTTATTAAACAACGGCGGAAACCTGTATGCTTGGAAATTTGAAGGATACTGGAAAGACGTTGGAACAATCGATTCCCTCTGGGAAGCTAACATGGACTTATTAGACACAAACTGTGAATTAGATATGAACGATTCTTCATGGAAGATCTATACAGAAGACGTTACTACTCTTCCACAGTACATCGGTGCTAATGCAAACATTAACCGTGCATACATCACACAGGGTTGTGTAGTTGACGGCGAAATTTCTAACTCTGTTCTTTTCACAGGTGCTAAAGTTGGTACAAACGCTAAGATCATCGACAGCGTTCTTATGCCAAACGTAGTAGTTGAAGACGGTGCTGTTGTAACACGTGCACTCATCGCTGATGGTGTTGTAATCGGCAAAGGTGCTGTTGTAGGTGCAGCAGACAGCGAAACTATCGAACTTGTTGCAAAAGATGTAAAGGGGGTAGAATAGAATGAGAGCATTTGGTATTATCAGTTCCTCAGGAAATCATATTTATGTTGAAGGAATGCAGGACTACCGTTCTATCGGTGCATTCTCCTTCTTAGGACGTTACCGTGCCATCGACTTCCCAATGTCAAACATGAGCAACAGCGGTATCGAACATGTTGAAATTTTAATGAGCAACAATCCTCGTTCTTTAGTTGAACATTTAGGATCTGGACGTCATTACAATATCAACTCTAAACGTGGTAAAGTTCAGTTACTCTTCACAGAAGGTGGAGCAGCAACAAGCTTCTACAACACAAACATGACAGGATTTGCTCAGAATATCGAAAGCATTCAGAAAGCTCCTGCAGATTACGTAGTACTCGCTCCTGGATATATGATCTATACACAGGACTACGATAAATTATTAGATCAGCACATCGAATCTGGCGCTGATATCACATTACTGTATCACTCAGTTGAAACAGCTCACGAAGACTTCTTAAACTGTGACGTATTAGCACTCAACCGTCAGAGCGGCGTTGATGCAATCACAAGAAACCGCGGCGCAGAAGCTTCTGCAAAAATTTTCATGGATACATATGTAATGAAGAAAGATCTGTTCCTCAGCTTGATCGCTAAAGCACGCAACATTTCTTCTATGTACACATTGGCTCAGATTGTAAACAAATGCTGTAAAGACATGGATGTTCGCGGTGTTGAACACACAGGTTACTTCGCATCCTTAACAGATTTCAAGAGCGTTTACAAAGCAAATATGTCCCTCATCGATTACAACAATGCAAAACTTTTATTCGATGAAAAATGGCCTATCTACACACGTACAAGCGACTCCTGCCCAACTCAGTACTTCGAAGAAGCTGAAGTTAAATGCTCAGTAGTTGCTAACGGCTGTTTAATTCAGGGATCTCTTGAAAACACTGTAGTAGGACGTGGATGTACAATCGGTAAAGATTGTGTAATTAAGAACTGTGTAATTTCTTCTGACGTAGTGATCGCTGATGGAACACATCTCGAAAACTTAATCGTTGATAAACACGCTAGCGTTCTTCATACAAAAGAAATCGTTGCAGATCCAGAAAACCCAGGATATGTTAAACGTGGTGACATCATCTAACCAAATAATTATATTTAAAGGGGATATCCGATTGGACATCCCCTTTCTTATGAATTGATCCACTTTTCTATTTTCTCTACACTTCCGGCATAATCAATGCTGCAATAATGTATGCCAAAATTCCTGTTCCCAAAGATGCAATAGAAAAAATTACCCAAATCAATCTGATCACTGTTGGATCAATATTTAAATACTCTCCGATTCCTCCGCATACGCCACAAATCATTCTGTTTGCTGATTTTACTAATCTTTTCATCTTTTTTCCTCCTTAGAATCCTACTGTTACATTTCCCATAGAACATTCAATGTTCATAACTGCATCGGCGTCATTGTCGATCACTCTTTCTGCAGCCAGACCGCTAAAGCTTTCATCGTCAATTTCTACATTACCTGCGGCACATTCAATTTCATAATTATAATCTTCCATACAGCCATCTAAATAAATCTCTGCATTTCCCATGCCACACTCTATATCACCGCATCTTGCAATCTTTCCATTGTATTCAAAATTTCCCATTCCTACATCCACAACGCATTCCTGCACATTTGCATAGTCAACAATAATCTCACCTGCACCGATTTCAAACTGCGCATCATCTGCCATCAAATCTTCGATTACCACCTGACCGGCACCAACTTCCACATCAAATTTCTTTGTTTCGATACGCTGGATATTCATCTGACAGGCACCAACAGAAATTTCTACACTTTCAAAAACTGCATTTGACGGAATTTCCAAACGCATTGTATGGTCATCCATGTCCTTTTTGCTTTCCAGATGAAGCACACCGTTTTTTACATAAATGTCGTATCTTCCATCTGTTTGCACAGAAATGTCTTTTGCTGAAAAATTTTCTACAATTTCCACCTGTGCTGCACCAATTTCCAGATCCAGGCTTCTTACATCTTCGGTACCATACTGCTGCTTTTCACTGGCTGTAGTGCCAGCTTCATGATCATGACCATAATTAAAATGAATCCCATCATCATCAAAATAAAATTCATATCCATCTAACGCTGAACGTGCCGCTGATACCCCGCCAGCCGAAACAATACCACCAATAAATAAGCCAATTCCAACGACAATCATCACAACTGCCGTAATTACAAATCCTTTTATAATTTTTTTCATAGGCTATTTCTCCTTTTTGCAAATATATTTTGAATTTTTCTGACAATCCAACGAATCATTGGAGGTACAAGTTTCCATACTACCCAGATTCCTAAAATTGTTAGTAAAATGCCAATTCCCACAAATAATAATGCAAGGCCAAACAATAAAATCCCTACTGCCGGTGAGACAAGTACTGCTGGAAATCCAGCCACAAATGTTGCAGCACCTGCACAAACTAAGGCAATTCCAACAATTGCCACTGTAAACAGTACCGCTGCCACTGCAATCAGGATACCGAAAACTGCTGATACAATTCCGATGATGACCGGTCCTAAAATCGGCAATGCAAAAATAGCCAAAATCAGTATCAGCACGATACCGGCGGTTCCAAGACCCTTGATACGGTCAGATATTTTACCTTTTTCTGATACACCATGGTATCCAACCTCTTCTTTATCCCGATCTCCATAGCCAGAAAAACCGGTTTCAGAAAATTCTCCCTGTTCTCCCTCACTGTCGCTTAGTCCTTCTTTAATGATCTTTGCAACCTTTTCCGGAGATTCCAGAGATTCAATCACTTGCTGTTCATTCTCGATTCCGGCATCGTCAAAATAATCTTCATAATAGTTCAAAGCCTCTTCTCGTTCTCCATCCTCCACATCAGCAAGAAGTGCTCGAAGTTTTTCCATAAATTCTGCTCTATTCATGCAAATCTCCTCCCTCAAACATAAAACTGATTTTTTGTGAATATACTTTCCATTCACTTTTATATAAATTCAGTTGGGCATTTCCCTGCTCAGTCACTTTATAATATCGTCTGTTACGCCCCGCGCATTCCCTGTCATATACTTCCAGACATCCATCTTTCTGAAGTCTTCGCAGTACCGGATACAAGGTTGATTCTGACAGTTCAATTACCTGCCGTACATCCTGAGTAATCTTATAGCCATAGGTTCCTTCCGGTTCTCTGGAAACGACTGCCAGGACAATGGCATCTAAAAGTGCTGCTCCTGTATTAAAAACCATTCCCTGATTCTCCTTTCTTTAAAATTATTATAATTTTGTTTTATATTATTTCACTCTATAATATTATACAGCATATAATATCGTTTGTGTTTATACTATATGGTATATAATATTATATGTCAATACATTTAAGAAAATCTTTAGAAATTATGTTGCAAAAAAAGAAGCTTCTGCCTCATAGTTCTCCTATGAAACAAAAGCTTCTAAAACACTTTTTAATCTACAGATTTCAGTGATTCTGTTATGCTGACACGATCCAGTTTTCTGCTCATAAACAGATTTACAATCACTGCAAATACAAAAGTCAGAATCAAACTGTACAGATAACTGCTCGGTAATACACGTACATCAAACGCTACCTGATCCACCTGCACCTGACTCATAACAAATGCATGGAATACCTTTCCAAGCAGCAAGCCCGCCAGTGCACCAATGGCTGTCAGAATCAGATTTTCTCTGAAAATGTAGGATGCGGTTTCATTTTTATAGAAGCCCAGCACCTTAATGGTAGCGATCTCTCTGATACGCTCTGTAATATTAATATTTGTTAAATTGTAAAGTACAATAAATGCCAGGAAGCCCGCACAGGCAGTAATGACTACGACCAGCAGATCGAGACTTTCAATCATACTTGTAAATCGATTCTTAGAATCAGAAGATACACTTGCCGAAGCAATCTCATCTTCTTTCATCAGGTCCGCAGTAAACTGATGCGGATCAATGTCTTCCGCCAGATTCAGATAAATACTTTTAATCTCTGCTTCTTCACCCAGATATTTTTCATAGGTCTGGGTTGTCATATAAGCATAATTATAAAGATAATTCTTTGCGATTCCCGACAATGTCAGATTCATTGTACGGTTGTTTTCATCACGGAAGGTTACCGTATCTCCAATCGCAAGTCCATAGGTCTTTGCCAACTTGTTCGTTATGATACATTCACCCTCACCCGGATATTCTAATGTTTCTCCTGTTTCGTCATCAAACAGATTAATATACGATGAAATATCATCCTTTTCGTCAATGGCTACCAGACTAACGCTCTTCACAGAATCCTTTGTGGCAAGGTCAATGGTCTTTTCCATTGTGAAAATATAATCCGTCATTCGGTCCCCTGCAATGTTTTCCAACATCGCTGCAGTATCTTCTGTAATTTCATCCGCCATCATCACATTGATATCGTATACCTGAACTCTGCCATACTGATCATCCGCAATGGTGGCAATGGAATCCTGGACACCAAAGCCCGTCACCAGAAGTCCCGTACAACCGCTGATACCAATGACCATCATAAAGAAACGTTTCTTATAACGGAATACATTTCTATAGGAAACTTTATGTAGGAACTTCATGCGCTTCCAGATAAATGGGATGCGTTCCAGTACGACTCTCTTACCGGCTTTCGGCGCCTTTGGTCGCATCAGTTCTGCTGCTACTTCTGACAGTTCATTTTTACAGCTGATATAGGTAACTCCCATGGAACACAAAATAGATACCACAAGGGAGAAAATTAAAACTTTTCCATCAAATACATAAAGGATATCCGCCACGTCATACATGGAGCTGTAAGCAAACCAGATAACGATCGGGAAGAACCAGGTTCCAAAGAAATATCCAAACAGGCATCCTGAAATCGCGGCTGCTCCGGAATAAAACAGATATTTTCCCATAATCGATGCTTCGCTGTAACCTAATGCCTTTAAGACACCGATCTGCGTACGCTGCTCTTCAATCATTCGGTTCATTGTGGTAATACATACCAGCGCTGCTACCGCATAGAAGAATACCGGGAACACATTGGCAATGCCATCTACAATTGCAGAGTCATTTTCCATACAGACATATCCAACATTTGTCTCTCTGCCAAGCACGTAGCTGTCCGGCTCTTCGATATCTGCAAGCTCTGCTTCTGCATCTGCGATTTTCTCTTCCGCATCTGCAATCTCTTCTAAAAACTCCTGATAGCCTTCCAGATACTCTTCGTATCCGTCATTATATTCTCTCCATCCATCTGCAAGCTCAACCTCCGCATCCGCAAGTTCTGCTTCACCATCTAAAAGCTCTGCTTCCGCTCCGGAAATCTGTCTCATGCCATCTTCCCACTGAGTAATTCCATCCTCAATCTGTTCGAAACCATCCGTAATTTCTGCTTCGGCTTCCTCAATCTGTTTCTTTGCAGCACTCATCTGTTTTTCACCAGATTCCAGCTTCGCACGGTTTGCATCAATTTCTGCCTGTGCTGCATTAATCTGTTCAAATCCTGCATCGAGCGTTTCCTGAGCCGGAATATTCGGTTCCAGCTGTTTCAGCAGTTCCTGAACTGCATACAGCTGCATAAATTCAGGCGTTCCACTTTCTACCAGTGGAGAATCCACTCCCGTAACCCCGGCTTTTAAGGCTGTAGCGCCTGCCACCAGCTGTGCAAGCTGCTGTGCCTGTTCCTCTGACAGATTTTCCGTACCATTTAACTGTCCCTCAGTCATAATGCTCTGTAGCGCTGTCACTCCCATTTCTAGTCCATCATAGGAATTTTTCAGTGCCTGCGCCTGTTCCAGAGACGCTTTCTGTTCATCCAGCTGTTCCTGACCTTCTTCCAGCTGTTTTTTTCCATCTGACAGCTTCGACGATTCACTCGCAAGAAGTCCTTTATTTTCTTCAATCTCTTCCTGCGCTTTTTCTAATTTCACCCTGTTATAGCCAATTTCATATCCGGCATCATCTAAGGTCTTGCGGTTTTCTTCCAGTGTTGCCCGGCCATCTGCCAGTTCCTGCTTCGCATCCGCAATTTCCTTTTCTGCGTCTGTCAGCTCTTGATAAGCATCCGCAAGCTCGATTCTCGCATCTTCAAGCTCCTCTTCACCCTCAGCTTTTCCATCTGCCAATTCCTGTTTTGCGTCAGCAAGCTCCTCTTCTGCCTCTGCCATCAGCCTGTCATAACGACCATCTGCTGCTTCCTGCGCCAGTTCTTCCCAGATTGGCTCTTTTTCATCCATATAAGCTTCATATTCATCGCTGTATATCTTATAATCCTCGTCAAACTTCACAAGGATTTCTGTATAATAATCCACATCAAAGGCATCTTTCAGCACGTACATAAAGCCCGTAATCTTACCATTTCCAATAGAAGTATTTCCTCGCTCGAACTGAATATAATTCGGAGACTGTACAACCCCTACAATCGTAAATTCCTTTTCTATGAAGTTTTCCAAATCATCCTCATCATTATCATTTGACAGGACTATCTGATGTCCAATGCTGTCTTCTCCGTAGATTGCCGAATCCACAATGCATTCATCCGCCTTCTCCGGAAGGCGTCCATACAATAATTCCACCTGATTCACATTTTCCGGCAGATTATAAATTTTCAGAACTCTGGCGCTCTCCTCATCATAGCTGCAGAGCATGTCAAAGGTCACTGCCCCTTCTGCATACCGCACATCTTCCTGCGCCGCCAGAAACTCCAGATCTTCCTGTTCAAATCCCAGTGTAGACAGCACACGATAGTTGTAAAACGCCTTTTCTTTATAATATTCATCGGTCGTCTTTACCATGGCCGGCTGAATGACCTTCAATCCCGAAAACAGGCTGACACCCAGCGCAGTAATTGCAAAGATTGCCATAAATCGACCAAAGCTCTGCTTAATCTCACGAAAGGTGGATTTCCACATATTTGACTTCATACTTATCCCCACCTGTTACCATTCAATATCTGCAATGTCCACAATGTTTTCATTCTTTACCATCTTTGTGATCGTACCACTTTTTACCGTAATGATTCTGTCAGCCATGGCTGTCAGCGCCTGATTGTGTGTGATTACGATAACGGTCTTACCATCATTACGACAGGTATCCTGCAAAAGCTTTAATACTGCTTTTCCTGTATTATAGTCTAATGCACCTGTCGGTTCATCACAGAGAAGAATCTTCGGATTTTTTGCAAGTGCTCTTGCGATGGCCACTCGCTGCTGTTCTCCACCGGATAACTGAGCTGGAAAGTTTCCAAGTCGCTCTCCCAGTCCAACACCTTTTAATACTTCTTCCGCGTCCAGAGGTTCCTTACAGATCTGTGCTGCCAGCTCTACATTTTCCAGCGCAGTCAGGTTCGGTACCAGATTGTAAAACTGGAATACAAATCCCACATCATGCCGACGATAAGAAGTCAACTGTCGTTTGTTATAAGCAGAAACTTCTTCTCCATCAAGAAAGACCTGTCCGTCTGTCAGCGTATCCATTCCACCCAATATGTTTAAGATCGTTGTCTTTCCAGCACCGGAAGCCCCTACGATCACACAAAATTCTCCCTTTTCGATCTCGAAGTTCACATCATGAAGAGCCGGGATTTCCACCTCTCCTGTTCTGTAGACCTTCTTTACATTTTTAAATGTTACAAATGCGCTCATTCTATCTTCCTTTCGCACCCTTTATTTCCATTACCGCATATAAAGTAATGATACCACAAATAAAGCCTACGGTACATACCGCAGGCTTTTACAAAGTCTAAATTTTTTATAAAATTCCCATTAAGAAAATAACAAGGATTAAAATCGGAATACAAATGGTCATATAAGGACGCATCCATTTTGCAACCTTCAGACCTTTTCCTTCATTTGCTTCTGCAACGAAGTTATTCCATCCCCATCCGTAACGTGTTACACAGAATAATACATAGATCAAAGATCCCAGCGGAAGTAACAGATTGCTTACTGCAAAGTCTTCCAGATCCATAATACCTTTTCCTGCAATTGTAAAATCACTCCACACATTGAATCCCAATGCACATGGAACAGAGCATACAAACAGAATCACTGCATTGATCACGCAGGCTTTCTTTCTGTCCCATCCAAACTGATCGATGCAGCATGCAATGATGTTTTCAAATACTGCGATGATTGTTGAAAATGCTGCGAATGTCATAAATACGAAGAATAAACTTCCCCATAATCTTCCCATTGGGATATTATTGAAGATATTCGGCAGTGTTACAAAGATCAGGTTTGGACCGCTGTCCGGCTGTACCCCATAAGCAAAACAGGCAGGGAAAATGATCATACCTGCACAAAGTGCTACGAAAGTATCTAAAACCGCAACGTTCACGGCTTCTCCCATCAACGCTCTTTCTTTTCCAATGTAACTTCCAAAGATTGCCATCGCACCGATACCAAGGCTCAATGTAAAGAAGGACTGGTTCATCGCACCAACGATAACCTTTCCAATACCGATATCTTTCATTCTCTGTAAATCAGGAATCAAATAGAATTTTACGCCTTCTGTTGCTCCCGGAAGGAAGACACTGTTCACTGCAAGAATCACCATAATTGCAAGTAATGCGATCATCATTACCTTTGTGACCTTTTCAACACCCTTCTGTACGCCCATAGAACAGACAAGTACACCAACAACCACAACGATCAGCATGTAAATAATCAGGGCAGCCGGTTCGGTCAGCATTGTTCCGAACATATTTCCAACTTCTTCTACAGAAGCGCCTTCAAATTTTCCTGTAGCCATATCTACAAAGTAGCGAAGCATCCAGCCTGTTACAACTGTATAGAAAAACATTAAAATATAATTTCCTGCCATCGCAAAATATCCATGAATGTGCCATTTACTTCCCTTTGGCTCCAGCTTTTCATAAAGCTTTACCGGGCTTTTCTGACTTGCACGACCCATGGCAAATTCCATTGTCATGACCGGCACCCCTAAAAGCACCAGACATAATAAATAGATCGCTACGAAAGCACCGCCTCCATACTGTCCTACCATGTATGGGAATTTCCATACATTACCCACGCCGATGGCACAGCCTGCACTGAGCAGAATGAATCCGAGTCGGCTTCCTAAACGTTCTCTCTCCATATTGGTTTCTTCCTCCACAATTTCATTGAATTTATCCAAATGCCTATCTTTTATACAATAACATCTTTCCCTGTTTTTTTCAACAATTTAAAGTACTAAATTCCAACTAAAATTTAAGCGGGCAAACTAAAGATGGCACATCCACAGAATGGATGTGCCATCTTTTAGAACCAGTTAAGAATTCCCGTTGACTGTAAAAATAATACTGCCATCATCACCGGTGTGACATAACGGATCATGAAACGATATAATTTTTTTCTGCCAAATTTATATCCGCTGGATTCCATTTCCTCGTCAATCCATTTTGGACCTACGACCCATCCGATAAAGATACAGGATAAGAAGGAAATCGCAGGCATTAAAAAGCTGTTGCTGATATAATCCATCACATCCAGAATCTGCCCTGTCGTGCCATTCGGAAGCGGAATGTCCATATAGAATACATTGTATCCAAGGCAGATCACGATTGCTGCAGCTGCTGAAATTACTGCAATGATCAGACTCATTTTTTCTCTGCTTACCTTAAAGATCTGCATACAGTTGGCAACCAGTGTTTCCATAATAGATACACAGGAAGTCAGTGCCGCAAAAGCTACCATCACAAAGAAAATGATTCCGATTACATTTCCTGCTGCTCCCATGGAGGAGAATACCTTTGGCAAGGATACAAACATCAGGCTTGGTCCTGAAGCCATCCCTTCTGTACCGGAGAACACATAGACTGCCGGAATGACCATCATCCCTGCAAGCAGTGCCACCATGGTATCAAAAAGTTCAATCTGTCCAACAGATTTGCTCAAATTCACATCTTTTTTTACATAAGCCCCATAAGTAATCATAATCCCCATAGAAACGCTCAATGAGAAAAAGATCTGACTCATGGCATCGAGAAGAATCTCTAAAAATCTCTTTATGGTCAGTCCCTCAAAATTTGGAACAAGGTAGACGGCCAGACCCTGAAGGCCTGTTCTTGTCATGCATTCTGCATCTGTATAGTTTAATGTCAGGGAAAATATTGCGATTCCCACAATCATCAAAATCAATCCCGGCATTACAATTTCAGAAAATTTTTCAATTCCCTTTTCCACGCCTCGATATACGATAACCGCTGTCAGCGCAAGGAATAAAAGCATGAATACGATTGGCGCCACCGGTGCGGTAATAAAACTTGTAAAATATCCATCGGCTGCTGCTGCCTCGCCTGCACCTGTCAGATATACTGCAATATATTTGGTTACCCATCCACCAATAATAGAATAATAGGTCATGATAAGCGCCGGTACGACGAATGTAAGCTTTCCTAAAAATCCCCATTTTTTATGAATAGAGCCATAGGCAGTTACCGTATGCTGGCCGGTGCGTCTTCCAATCGCAATATCTGTTGTCAACAATGTAAAACCAAAAGTCACTACGAGACATAAATAAATCAAAATAAATAATCCGCCGCCATCCTTTGCCGCAAGATAAGGAAATCTCCAGATATTTCCTACGCCTACAGCACTTCCGGCTGCTGAAAGTACAAATCCCAAAGAGCTTGTAAAGCCGCCCTTCTTTTCATTTTCCATCCTAAAAATCCTCTTCTTTCCTAAAGCATCACTGTTCCCGATTATATTGTTTTTCGACCTTCTTCGCAAATCGCTTTTGTTTCATCAAAAGAAACTTTTGACTTAAATAGTTTCTTTATGATAGAATATTTAGAGAATTTTTATATTGTGAAGAGTTCTTTTTTAAATCATTTTACATAAATTCTATTTTAACGAAACTTTTGAGGTACTTATGAGCAAGATTAATGAACATATTGGAAAACAGATTCGAATGTATCGAAAGGTACAGGGGCTTACCCTGCAGCAGCTGGCAGACTTAATTCACAAAAGCAGAGCCAGCATGAGCAAATATGAAACCGGCGAAATCACATTGGATGTAGAAACTCTTCACGACATCAGCAATGCACTGCATGTCAGTATGAATCAGCTGATGGACTATCAGAAGGAGCCGGAACTTCCGGAAATTTCAGAACCTGTAACGGGAAACCGCAGCCCATTCTTCGAAGCCCGCAGATTATACTTCTATTTTTATGATGGACGATACAATCGTTTAAAGGACGGTATCATTGATATTTATCCTTCCAAAGACCATCCTGATGATTACAATGCTTCTCTCTCCATCAATGCGGTAACGCCTCACGGCCGAAGCAGTGCCAATTATTATACCGGTAAAGTGGTTTACAGCGATATGCTGATCCGCTTTTCCTTCGTAAACCAGTACAATAAGCTGGAAGAGGATTTATTATATATTTTTAATCCATTGGAAATTCGGGATTTTACCGAAGGACTGCTCTGCGGCATTTCCAGTGCAGACTTAATGCCATGTGCATTTAAATGTCTCGTCACATTGACGCCACAGGAACCGACGGAAGAATTCAGAAAACAGCTTTTGTTCACAAAAAAAGAATTACAGCGCTGGCAGAAATTAAATATGCTGATCGTAGATAATCATGGATAAATGGGAAATACTAATGGAAAATCTTTTTTTGAAAGGGGTTTTCCATATGAAATCAAATTCTAAATCGAATTCTGCACAAGATTACGACTACTTAAAGGCTTCCTCTGCTCAGGATTGTACCGGCCTTATACCCTCCGGTATTCAGGACGATTCTGAAATAAAAAACTATGAGGAACTCTATCCTTTTCTCCCTCATTGTGTAAATAAAGAAATCCGGTCGGATGATCTCTCATCCGAGCCGGAATAACTGCTTCCTGATTATTTTCTTCTATGCTGAATGAAATGAATGATTGCACAGATCAGTAAAACGTATCCTGATAACCCATGGGTAATTCCCATCCACATGCTTGCTCCCATTCCATGAAGCAGTGTTCCTGATACAACAACGATGATCAGTGCCGCCATCATGATCCAATTGACAATTTTAATAGCTGTTCTTTTATTCATAAATTCCTCCATCCATGAAGTTAGTTTTCTCTAACTTTTAACCTTGGTTAGTATAGCCTAACGCCCATTGATTGTCAATTGTAATTTATGGCAAAGAAAAAGTTCGGGATTTTTCCCGAACTTTTCACAATCATCCATTATTTTTTCTTTCTTAATTTCTGACAATACTGAGTACAAAGCTTGTCTGTACAATTCGAACATTTCAATGCCTCATTGGAAAACTCCCAGAATCTCTCCGGGTAGATCATCACCGAAATCTCCCATACAAGCCACACAGCAATTGACATCAACAGCAAACTTCTTGCATAGAATCCCTTTACATACAACAATGGTGTAAACATCATCAAGTGATCCCTGTTAAAGATTCTGCAGGTAGTACAGCATTTATTTCCCATCATAAGTCTGAATGGACACCAGATCAGTACACAGATCAAATCACATACATAAAACACCACACAGGTCATTAAAAGAAATACATCCCCGATAATATTCAAGTAAAAAAAAATTCCCAATGCTGCAATCAGAACCGTCCAGAGAATAAAAACCCGATATGCAGATTTTGTAGTAGAAATAATATAATTTCTCAAATTCTGATAATTAATTTTTTCTTTGATCGGTTTAAATCTCTGCTCAAACAATTTCTGGGAGCCAAGCGCAATTTTATCCTTCACAGGAACGACCTGACGGATCATATCCAGCATCCAGATTCCCCACAAAATGTGAAGGATTGAAAAACCTCCAAAGAAATCATCCAACACTGAAAACACTCCCCTATGTTTCCAGCACAAATAGCCGCAAAGCAAAAGGATGATACAGCGTCCAACAAGCTTTGCGATATAAAGCCTCCTGATCTTTGAAGGCCCCTTCTTTTTGTTTTTATCCATTACTTTGATTTCCCTTGTCAAATACTTTTCTTTAATCTTCTGTCACTTCGATATCAATGCCAAATTCCTGTGGCAAAAATCTCGGACACACATTTTCAGAAGAAGTAATGACTGACGCTGCCAGATGAGAGCCGATTTCAATGGTTTCCGCAAAGGTCTTTCCATAAGTAAGTCCAATGGATGCACCAGCACAGAATGCATCTCCCGCCCCGGTCGTATCCTTTACAATTACTTTTCTCGCCGGGCATGCACCCTTTTCTCCATTCATCGTCGCATAGACAGCACCTTCACCGCCCATTGTAACGATCATTCCTGGAATCTTTGCTTTCATGACTTTTTCAGAAATAATGTATTTTAATTCTTCCCTTGGAGTTTCACTGTAATCATCGGAGAACAAAATCCCCGCCTCCTGCTGATTACAGATAAAGCAGTCAAAATCCTGCAGGAAATCTCTTCTCTCTGCTGCAATGCTCATGTTAGATACGAGTGCAAAGATTTTCTTTCCATATTTATGGGAAAGCTCAATTACTTTTTTTACAATTTCTTTTGATAAATCCACCTGAAGAACGACCGCATCTGCATTGGCAAAAATTTCGTCTCCCTGTTTTTCGAAAACATCTAATACAGGTGAAAAATCCGGTCTTTTCGAAATAGATCCTGCCACATCTCCGTTATTGTCAAAGACTGCGAGCCAGGTTCCCATTCCATCTGGAACTTTTCTCACATATTCGCAGTTTACCTTGTGATTTTTCAGTTTTTGGAGAACGGATTCTCCAAGCGGCGTATCATCTACCAGCCCGATATAGGTTGGTCTAAGTTCTACATTGGCAATGTCTTCGACTACATTTCTTGCCACACCGCCATGTACATATTCTACTCTTCCTGCATTACGTCCATCCGGAATATAAACATCATACGGAAATCCTTTAATATCTACAAATGCTGCCCCAATTACTACAATCCCCATGGTATTTCTCCTATTTTCTATTCTTACGTTTTTTAATTTTCTTTACAATTTTTACAATCAAAATAACAATTCCTGCTACAATTGCAAGAAGTAATAATATGATTCCAACAATCATAAAGAAGAATTTATTTGGATTCTTCACTAAATCTACGATATTCTTACTGTCTTCGACGACTTTACGTCCTTCGACTGTACCATATTTTGCAGGCACATTGCCGATGCCGTCACCATCTGTATCTTCAAAAGAGCTCATATAATCTGCGATTGCCACCCATGCTTTCAGTTCCTGATCTCCATTCATGATAATCGCATCTTCATAATTTTCAACCGGTGTACCGTCCGCAAATTTTGGAACGATGGATAACAATCCCATGGAAAGATCTGTTACTCCACCAAGCATCTGAGAAGTATAAAAGTCCGTTACTACCAGATACAATTTGTCATCTTCCAGTTCTATGCGTTCTTCCTGATTATTCACAAGGAAAACATCTGTAGCCTTGTTTAAGATCATGCGGTTTGGATTATAGTGCCAGTACAGACCGTCTGTATAAAGACGTGCTGTTGTCATAATATCAGAAATACTCGCATCGATTTCCGCTGCAGTTTTTAATTCTGCACCTGTTAAATAGATTCCAATCAGCGGATACCCCGGAATTCCATCTTTACCAATTCCCAAAGAGAACGAATTATATACATTCTCTGTCGTAATATCTCCCCTTGCATAGGAATCACGGATTGTTCCGGAAGGCGCTACAGACACAGCTACCGTATCTGCTCCTAAAATCTGTTCTGCCGCATAAGTATAAGCATCCGCAATGATACTTCCTAAGTTATTTTCTGTATGTTTTTCACTGGTATCTGACTGCGGTGCAAAGTCGATTTCATTGGTACATAGTACCTGATCCTTTGTATAGCCGAACTGTTCCAGATATTTTTCATCTACCATCGCCATGAGTGCATCTACTTTGCCTTGCGTTTCTGCATCTTCTTCAATGTCTTCACTGACTGTAATAAGTTCGTAATCATCCAATGTCCATCTGCCATCATCTTTCTGAGTCATGGACAGACTTCCCAGATATTTTCCATATTCTGCTGCGGACACGATATAAGTATCACCATGCTGAATCGGTTTGTCCAGCTTTGTATGGGTATGACCGCTGATGATCAGATCCAGTTCCGGCACGCTCTTTGCCAGAATCTCATCTTCTGATTTATCCTCATCTTCCCATGTACCGCTGTGAGATACACAGACAATCATATCCACATCTTCATTTGCCTGAATCTCTGCTACAGTTTCTTTGACAGCTTCTACCGGATTTTCAAATTCCAGCGGACAATTCGGCACGCATGCCAGGCAGTCTTCACCAAAAACGCCTGTCACAGCGATCTTTACATCACCTTTTTCAATAACTGTATAGTCCTTTACACCATAATTTTCAAATGCTTCGTAAAGCATCTGCTGTTCTTCGGTAAGACCTGCTGCTTTCATGGAATCCCACGCAACATTGCAGACGATCATTTCCGGAAGCACATCCCCACTGGCAACCGCATTGTTCATCATATTGGCAAGACCTTTTGCCTTATAATCAAATTCATGGTTTCCAAGAGTTGTCACTTCTACACCCAGACTTCCTAACATTCTGATTTCAGAAGCTTCTTCTTCAAACACTACCTGGATCAGTGTTCCCATGGAAAAATCACCGGCATCCAAAACCAGCGTGTCTGGATTTTCAGCCTTTTTCTCATTGATCAGCGTTTTGATCTTTGCGAAACCGCCCATGATCTGTGACTCACCATCTTCTACTGTGGCAAATTCATTCAGATGGGAATGGGTATCATGAACAAAGAGCACGTCCAATGTTTTTGTATTTCCCTGTGCAGCTGCTGATAATCCCAAGATACTAAAGATTAGCAGCAACGCTAAAATAAGTCCTGATTTACGAAATTTCTTTCCCATTAATTTCTCCTTAAATGTATTTTTTGCAGTTTTATAAAATTTGCATTAAATATTATTTTAACGCAAATTCTATAGAACTGCAATTAAAAGAGAAAAAATCCCCGCATTACCAATTTATGTAATGCAGAGATTTTCTTTCATATAGAGGGAATCATAATTCTCTATTGTCTATTAAATTCATAAAGGATGTCCCATTTTGTGGTGCATCTGCTCCGAAAAAGTCACATACACTTGCACCTACATCAGACAGGGTTTTGCGCAATCCAATAGAAATACCGGATCTTCCCTGTTTACTGATCAAAATCGGAACATTTTCACGGGTATGACGATTATGTCCAATATTTGGATCGTTTCCATGATCAGCCATTACCAATAAAATATCTTCTTTATTCAACAGCTCCAGCATCTGACCAATTTTTTCATCTGAAATTTCCAGTAATCTTTTATACCAACCGGAATCCTGAGAATGACCAGCAAGGTCTGTCTCCTGTACATTCGTACAAATAAAACCATGCTCCATGTTTTTGATTTCTTCAATGGTCATATCCAGAACCTCTGCTGTATCTACCCATGAAACGACTTTTCCGTTTTCATTTGCTACGATATCTGCAACCTTTCCAAATAAAGATACCGGAATACCTGCATTTGTCAGAATCGTCGGTGCCTGCACCTTTTCATCTACGCCATATCCCAAATGTCTGCAAAGATAACCCTGCTCATAGGATTTTGATTTTACTGCGTGGATTCCAATAAATGTGTTTTCTCTGGTTTCTTCTGCTGCCAAAATATCGTCAATAGTCGTATGGGTTCCGCCAAATGGAATGACACGATTCACGGTAACAACCTCTCTTACATGTCGTCCAATCTCCAGCTCCTTCTCAAAGGACAGATAATCTAACGGTGCAGTACAGTTATATGCCATCCCAAGATCAGCATCAATATTGTCTGCTACTGTACAATAGTCATCCACCAAAAGATAGCGTAAATCACCGTTTTTGCGAATTTCAACTTTATGCCCCTTCGCTTCCAGATGTTCCTTTACCTCATCGACCTTCTGCTGGAAAGGCTGTACCAGAGGCTTTTTCGGCTTGGTTCCCATGATCTCCTGATGTCCCATAAAGGTATCTGCACCAAAATGCATCAGCTCACTTCTGCCCCAGACTGCACTGTCAGAAAATTTCATGTTTGCACTTTCTTTTCCATAAGCATTCATGAGACCTAGTTTTTCCAGATTTGGAAGTTTCAAATCCGGATAGTCCTGCAGAATACTCCCAAGAGTTGAACTCACTTCATCGCCTGGTCGTGCAGTTGCAGCATCTGCCATCGCCTGCATTCCAAAACCATCCAGAACGATTACAATAAATCTTTTCTTTACCATGTGATTTCATCTCCTAAACTATTATAAGTACCAATTAACTTTGGCTCTCCTGCTCTGATACCGTCCACAAGACATACATTGCTGCGGGTCACGAACACCTGAAACCGGAAGGACATCAAAACAGTTTCGTTTACTGTACATGGTTTTTCCAGTCCGAAATAATAATCAATGCTCTCCACGCTTGGCGGAATCACTTTCATTTCATCAGCTGTTTCCAGACTGTTTCCTACCAATGCATTTTTCAGATGACCTCTTCTATAAAAGCCGCCTCCATAGCAGTATGCAAGTCCATCAAAATTGTGTGAAATTTCGCTGACATAAGTAACGCACGGAATTTCCACACAATCTTTATATGCATGGAGTGGTGTTGTGCCAGTTAATCCATGTCCTGGTTCTACACTGTGAACCTCATATCCCTGCATCGCCTGTATGGTCTTCACCGAAGATGTAGAAGGTGCGTTCACATTCTCTACTTTAATTCCATGGCCTTCAAGCATGGCCTTTGCCTTCATTAAAGTCTGGAAATTGTTCGTGGCACAGATTTCTTCTTTTTCCTCATCATATAAAAAGCAAGGGAAAGAAGTGATGCCTTTGATTTCCACATGTTCAAAAGCTTTGATTTCTTCTATGGCCTTTTCCAGTGTTTCCAAACGAAAACCTGCTGTCTGGCCACTATAAATCATATCCTCCTTACCTACAACCTTTAATAATAGAGAAATTTTTTTGCCACTCTTCTTTGCGCATTCATTCAAGTCACGAATTTTATCAACTGTAAATACAGTATAATACTGACAGCCATAATCCACGATTTTCTGGAGCATTGCCTTTGGTGTCTGTACCAGATGACCAACGTTGGCAATCGGAATATTATGGCGCATCATGACTGCGGCTTCTTTAAAATCAACAACCACAGCGCCTTTATAACCAATTTCAACCAGTTCCTTAGCAATCATTGGATTTCGTCCAATCTGCTTTAACATAAAATAGACGTCAATGTTCTGAGATTTTGCCTGTTCATAAATCTTTTTTGCATTCTCGCGAAGTGCTTCCATATCGATGACATAGCTATCCGGAAGAATTTCTCCGCTTTGATGCATTTTAAAGCAGGTATCCACAAAACTTCTGTTTGTTTCAACTATTTTTTTCAAAAACATTAACTTGTCACCTTCTTAATACTTTCTTTCAAAATGCGAATAATCGTATCTGCGCCGGCTCGATTTGGGTTAATTCGAATCATACGGTCATCAATGGTAGGATCACTTGCTCTAAAAGTGCCCGATACACGATAGAACAATGGCGGAATCTCATATTTTGATTCTGCACCTACCGGATTTCTCAAACCGCCCATTTTTTCAGCTTCCGCAAGTACTTTTTTCGCAATCGGTTCTTTAAACTCTACAAGAAGTACCTTGGACTGTGCATTTGCAAGAAATGCAGATTTGATTTCTTCAATCTCATGCTCATCATTCAAACGACGAACACATTCATCATTTGTCATTGCCTGAATTGCCAAAGATACTGGTGCATAAACAAGACCTCTTAATACTTCTAACGCCTCCCAGCCCTGTGTCTGGCTGCCGCCTGAATAGTGTTCTTTGATCAGCAGATCAATATATTCTTTTTTACCTACCACGCAGCCGATTCCTTCCGGACCCTGTAACTTAAAAGTAGAAAAGCAGGCAAGATCTCCACCAGCCTCACAACCGATTTCATTGATCTTCATCACTGCATAATTATCATCTGTCACAATCGGAATGTCTTTGCAGTCTTTAATCTTGGCAATCACTTCTTTTAAATCATATCGATCTTCCAAGGACTGTCGTGTTACCTGCACAAGAGCAGCCTTAATTTCCGGATGCTCTTTCATGACTCTTTCAATGTCATTTAAGTCATTGAAATCCGCACTGACCGTTTTTAATCCAAGCATGTCAATAGTCGTACGTGTTGTAGAATATACCGGTGCCTTATGAACCAGCAAAGTATCCTGACTCTTCATTACAGAATACAATGCATAGCGAATCGCACCTGTTCCGGAACCTCTGACTAAAATTGCACTTTCCGCATGGAAAAACTTTGCAATTACCTTTTCTGCCTTTAATGTAGTTTCAGGCTTGTTCAGTCCCGGAACAACTCCCAGGTCTCCGCGGGTCAAAAACTCGCTGCCTGAGAATTCTTCCATGATACAGTCCACCAGACGAAACTGAAATTTCATGGCTGTATCTAAAGAAATACTCTCTAATGGATAAGTATTCATTTTTCTATTCCTCCAAATCCATTTGGAAAATACATTTCCAAATTTCCAAAATATCTTGAAACAAGCTCATCGCTGTACTTTGGCATTTTTTCTGCCATTTTCAGCATATACGCAATTTTCTCCAGTTTACTTTCACAAACGAATATCCAGCCCTTTCCCAATGGCTTGTCAGGAATGCATAACGCTGTAGCATTCACCATATTGGCCACCCGGAGAAATCCCTTGCAGGCTGCTCTTTGAGCTTTTCCACACTCCTCATCAAAATGGCCAAAGACTGTGTCACCAATTCCATGAACATCTACAGGACCTTCATAGGAAATGAGAAAACTGCATTTTTTTAATACTTCGTCCAAAAAGCCAATCAATGGCACCCTTGGACCATACTTATCCGGAAACTCTATTTCTTTCGTATGAAACAAATAAGAGTTTTCATCATGGCTGTCAATCAAAACACTTTGATATTCATCCACGAAATTAAGATTCAAACATGCTTCAACAGTTTCCTGAAGCAGCTTCAAATCTCTTGTCATAAAACCAATCGATGGAGAAAACATAATTCCATCAGTCGATTTTTTCTCAAATTTCTTTCTATTCTCCACTTCAATCAATGGAGAAACGAATCCATATAAATTACAGGACATTGCAGGTGCCAGTACACTGCCACCACCATCGGTGCCAATTCCCAAATCGTTCAGATAAGCAAACACATTGACTGCTGTTCCGCTGGAACTTCCCGTCATACATTTTCCTGTAATGGGATGTAAAATCTGTACATCGATTGCTCTTCCGCCTAGGCTGAAGGCATCCAACGTGTGCAGTACATAGTTTCCTGTGTTTTCCAACGTTTGTATCAGAGAAGTCGGAATCTGCTCCACGTCTTTAACCCCCATATAATACCTCGGATCAGGGTGCTCCAGACATACGCTGCTCACCGAATGATAAGGATTCAGTTTCGCAACCTTTGTTCTCAATGCTTTTCTCGGATCCATTTTATTCTCCAAAAATTTTTGCAGGATTTTCCTTTAACATAAGGTCAATAGATTCTTCTTTCATTCCTGCTTTACGAAGATTCGGAAGGAATGTTTCAAACAAATAGGAATATCCAATACCACCCTTATATTTCAAGTGTGTTTTTCTTGTCAAATCCTCTGATAAAACAACCTGCCCAAGCAAACCGAGTTTTTCAAGTGCTAAGAGCATTTCGATACGTTTTTCATCCGGCAGATAGTTGTTCTTTCCAATGGTGTCAAAGCCTACATTTACTCCTGTTTTTAGCACAGAAATAATCATATCCAAATCTCCAGAAAGGTCCACATGTCCAATTACGACCTTTTCAGGCTTTCCTCCTCCTGCAGTCAAATACTCTGCCTGCTCCAAAGCCAGTGTAGAAAGTGTGGTATGAGTATAAATCGGTTTTCCCGTTTTCTTATGAGCTATAATGGAAGCATCAAATAATCTTCGTTCACTTTCCTTCCACTCATTTTTGCTTGTACCAACTTCACCAATCATCTCTGCATGTGCATCAAAGCCGTCAAAGCCATCATCAATTTCATGAATCATCACATTCGCCAGTTCTTCAGTAGAAAGTGCAAGCATATTTTCAGGAATAAATGGTTCTTTATAACAGCCCGTGGATTTTAAAATGTTAATCCCGGTTTCTTTTTCCACATTCTGAATATAAGCAATGTCTCTTCCCATACCAATATTGGTTACTTCCACAATATTACGAACACCATATTCATATAATTTTTTAAATTCTTTGACAGTTTCTTCATAACAATTCAAATGACAATCCTGATCATTTTTTACACCGGATAAATCGATTGTTACGTGCTCATGCATCAATGTATATCCTTCTTTTAACATTTGAAATCTCCATTCCAAAGGAGCGAAGCGAGCCTGCCGCTTCGCTCATAATTAACAATTAAACTGCAACTGCAATAATGTTTAATACTAACAATACATTTAATAAGATACCGTAGAGGATACATGCAACTGGTCCAATTGCCATTTCCACGATTGGTTTCTTAGAAGATCTGTTCAGTAATACACAGCCAACTACAAACAATGCACCGATTCCGCTTAAACCAAAGTTTGCAGACATTGCTTCTGCTGCCGTCACCGCACCTACTAATAACGCAAGCTCAAGAACTTTATTCATAGATGTACGGATATGTTCACCCATTTCTTTTACTCCTGGGAATTTATCCATTCCTTTTGCGAATACGTTGATTAATAATAATTCAATAATCATCACAATTGCACCAAGTACTAATGCAATAATTGGTTTGCCTGTAAATGCAAGACCGATTACAAATACAAATGTACATCCAGCTGGTGCATAAACACCTGTAACAATTGCTGTTGTAAATACTAACGGAATAAATCCGATTGCACGAGCTGCTGCCGCTAAAGCTGCTTCTGAGAATGCACCTTCTGCTGCTAAAGCTAAGGAAGCAGGGTCACCTGCAAGAATTGTTAAACTTGTAGCACATGCAAGCAAACCGCCCATGATTGCTAATAAAAACCAGTTCTTTCTGATTCTGGATACTTTTTCAGAGAATACATTTACGAGGTCCATATTAGAGGTTGCACCTTCTGATTTTACAGATGCTGCAAATACTAACATCATAACTGTACCTACTAACATTGCCATACCTTCAGCGTTTAAAGTAACTGTCTTTTCACCTAAAGCAAATACACCAAACTTCTTAATCAGGAAATAAGCAACTACTGTAATTACTGCTGTGATCACACCTTTTTTGAATCCATGCTGATAAGCTACTGCAAGTGATGGGAAAATTGCAAAAGCTACGGTTACATATGTAGAAACGCTTCCTAAGTTGTTTAAGAAGTTAAATGGAAGATATCCAAATAATGTTACAATTGTTTCAAGACCTACTAAAATCAGCAGTCCATATACTGCACCGATCACGCCTGAAAGAATTGTTCCTACCTTTGTATCAGGACACCATGTTCCGATAATATCTGTTGTTAATAACAGACAGTGAATCAAAATGATGGATGCACCGATAGAAGTTGGAATACCAAATCCGATAACCAGACCGAAGCTGATTGCGAAACTCATAGTTGCTAATTCTTTACGGCTAATGCTGCCATCAAAATACTGTGGCACGATTGGTCTAAAACCATCGTTAAATACTGCGATACCTTTGTTCGCTAAGATAGATGCAAGTGCACCGATTAATGCGATTACGATATATCTCATTTGTTCTCTCCTTCTAAGTTTCTCTTATTTGTTCTTTTCATTCAATGCTGTTAAAAGTACTGGTAATACTGCTTCTGCATGCTGTGCAGTAAAACCAAAAGCGATTTTTCCAGCATCTACGGCTGCCTTGATTTCTTCATCAGAAGAAATTTTACCTGGCATGGAAATTGTCTGACAATTATTTCTGCCAAGCAAAGCCATCGCCATTGCAAGAGCACCGCCACCACCTGTGTTACATGCTCCTACATAGTAATCAAACTGACCTGCTTTCATAGCTGTTACAGCATCCAGGTCGTTCTTGATTGCCAGCTCAACATTTCCATCGAAGAATTTTTCAATAAAATCATGGATTTCCTTTTTGTTGATCTGACCGCCTACTACGATTTTTAACATAGTTTCCTTCTCCTTTCTTAATTTTACTGGTTCAGATTGCATAAATGCATCAGTAAGAAGCGCTTTTCACCTTCCGGAAAAGTGCAAGGTGCATTTACTGTAATCTTTTTAAGCATTTCACTTGCCACATCGAATACTTCAGATGTCTTTACTTCTTCCCAAATAGCATCATCCAAAGATTCTACTTCCGCCATATCAAGCGTGCGCTGTGTTGCCATTGCAAGATGAGTTGTAAACATTTCCATCTCACTGACTTTTTCTGCAAACATTTCTTCAAGCTCATCAATTACTGTACATACATAGTTTGCAGTCTGCTCAGAGATTACCTCTGCACTTTTAAGAATGTTGATTCTTTCTTTCAGCATAGTGTTTTCCTCCCCTGAATTTTCTCATTATACAATATTTTGTATATTCATCTTAAAAAAATTTACCCTGGCATGAATAGTTATTTTTCATTATACAAAATACTGTATATTATATTTTGAGAATAACATGCGCTTTAAAAAAAGTCAATCCTTTTGGGGAAAAATTCTATATTTTCCCCAAAAGAACTGACTTTTTAATAAGACGGTGTCATTTTCCCATCCAGTACTCTTTTTTGAATATCCTTGACAGTCTCTACATCTATAATTTCATTCAACAGCTTCGACATTTCTGGCTTCTTCGCACTTACTACCAGCACTGCCTCTGTATCGATTTCATCCTCCTCAGGCACTGGCTGATAATTCATATTGATATGCTTATCTGTAATCTCATCTTCATTCCATATCGCAGCATCAATCACATCTGCCTCCAGCTTCTCCAGAATCTGATGATACCCCATAGGTATATATTGCACATGCTTTCCTCCACACATACGTGCGGTAAGCTTCACATGATCTACAGACTGATAGTCGATGCCAACTCTCATTCCATCTACGATTTCCTTCGCATCTGAATCCCGAAACGCAATAATATGCTTAGATACATAGGAATATTTCCCAAAAAATTTAATAGCACTAATTTCTACACCGCTATTCATCAATTCTCTCGCCGCATATTGGGAGATAATTGCAAAATCATATCTGCCGGATAAAAGCATCTCAATACGTTTTTGAGCACCTCGCATATATGCCATGGCTGCTGGAACCTGATATTTGTTTTTCATTGCAGTTAAAATCCCTGTAGCAAAGCCTTCATACCTTTTAGAGTAAGGTAATGGCATAACCCCTACAATGGCATTTACTCCTGCCATCTGCAGCAGAATCTGCATATCTTTTTTTATTAAAAAAGAACCAAGATGTCCTCTTGCCTCCAGAGTAATCGCTCCGCTTGATTGTAACAGCTTAATTGCATTCTGAATCGTCCCGCGTGCCACCTCTGTTTTCTCATGAATCGCTGTTACGGTAGGAATACGTTCTCCTTCCTGAATCGGAATAAACATTTTTGCCAACTCTCTGGTTGATAATCCATTCTTACTGAATAGCAGCTTTTGTACATCCATTACATCACCCCTCAACCTGACTTTTCTTTCCAGTATCAAAAAATTATATCATACAAGCCAATGAATTACATTCAAGTTTTTCAAAAAAAATTTTATTTTTTGATTTCAATGATGTTCGATACCAATGGACTGCTATATCGTCTGACATACTCCCGATATTCTCTAATATCAATATAATATTTCTTTCCCCATGAAGAAATCTGCAGATAGATTCCATCACGACCAGTAACAGTCACAAAATGCGACTTTGTCTTGGCATCCGGAATGTACGTCCCTATGCTCGTCTTTGTATAAAAATTCAGCTTTTTCTTTCCCCAGAAATCAGGGAAATTAGGGCCGATTGCCAGAATAACCGGCAAATCCTTCTCCAACATTCCATCAATGCGTTTTAACATTTTTTTCGCCGACAATTTCCAACAAGCACGATACGGCATATGATGGTTCACAAAATATCTGTTAAGTCCCAGCATTAGGGTAAGTCCGTTCATCCCAAAGCCCGGAATGACCGGCAGATAATGAAGCCAGAGATGCTTTGCAAACTCCATATATTCCTGTTCGGAAAGTTCTGCTTTTCCCTGCATATGCATCAGTACATCCGAAGCACTGATGACGCCACAGCCTGTCTTTCTAAGAAATTTGTATGGGAACCATGCCTGATTTCCACCATAGGCAGTTCCTGTTTTCGTATTTACGAAATGATACTGGCTTTTTAATCTGCTCATTATTTACACTCTTCTTTCATTGCTATTTTCCTTATTTTGTGCTACCGTAATTATAACATTTTTATCAAAGGAGACCAACTATGATATCAAAACTCCCTGTAAATTGTCCTTTTTGTGAGGAAGAAGTAGATTTTGAATGGTCCAAATATATTGTTGATCAGGAAAAATATCATGGCGAAGTAGAAAATACCATCGAATGTGATGAACTAGAATGTCCGCACTGTCATGAAGTATTCAATGTATTTGGTTCTGTATACGAAGCTCCAAAAGGTACCTACAGCTATCACGAGCTTTCCGGAGAACCAATTCAGGACTAAACAGATTTCAAAACACAAAAAAGCAAGTCTCTCCCGGTTTCACACCGCATGACTTGCTTTTTCTTTATTTTTCGTTCAATTATTTTCCATAAATTTCTGTCTGGATATACTCTTTATTTGCTTCAAAATCCACTTCCAGAACCGCCATTCCTCTGATATTTGCATTAGAATAGGTTCCCTCTAATGGAATACTTCCTGATATCATATCATAGGTCAGCATTGCCGGTGCCTGCAGCATCAGACCGTTAAGCTCAGACTTTGTCAGGTTTGTTGTGATGTTTGACATGACTCCATCGATTAATTCTCCACCATTCGTTACCAATGCTAACGGTGCACTTTTGATTGCTGCTGCCAGAACTTTTCTCTGTCTTTCCGTTCTCGCAAAATCCGTTCCAATATAACGGTTGCGACAATATGCCAGCGCCTGCGGACCGTTTAAATGAATAGTTCCGCTTAAAGAAGTGTCCAGATAATCCGTTCCTTCCGGATTACCCTGAAGCTGATTGTATTCTACAAGATACCCATTGATATACTGTACTTCCTCATTGGTTACCTCTAAATCTACACCTCCAACTGCATCTACCAGATTTGCAAATGCCTGGAAGTTTACCAACATGTATCGATTTACTTCAATATCGAAATTTTCTTCCAAAGTCTCCATTAAAAGCTCTGGACCACCGTAAGCATAGGCTGCATTCAAACGGTTTCCATCATGTCCCGGAATATCCACATAAATATCTCGTAGAAGCGAGGTCATATGAATGGTATTGGTCCTGCTGCTGATAGATACTAAAATCATGGCATCCGAACGCCCGCTCTCATCTTCTGTTCTGGAATCATTTCCAATTAACAGGATATTTTTCACACCCTCTTCTTTAAACGGTTCCTTTGAAACCGATTCAATCTCTTCATAACTTAATTTGCTGTGCAGGGCACTTGCTGCCACAAAGCTGACGCAAATACCTGCAATTGCTGCAACTGCAATACATCCTAAGAATCCTTTGATGAACGGATGCATTCTTTTCTTTCTCTTTTTTTCTTTCATCTATAGAAATCTCCTGTTTTCCATTTTCTAAATCACTATTCTACAATTAACGTGCCTTATTATACGTCGAACTCTGTTCCGTTTCAATGAAATATTTCTTAGGATTTTATTAAAATTTCAGTTTTTCCACAAAATACTCGCCTTTGCACAGCACAGGTCTTGTGGTAAAATAATTAGTAATGTTGATATTACAAAAGTTTAAGGAGGCCCATTTTGCTAAGGGATTATTATTCTACACCAATCATTTTAGATGAAAAACAGATGAAAGACTTCATCACTTATGACACCATGAAAAAACAGAAACGCTGGAAAAAGACCGTTTCACTGGCAATCTGCCTGTTTATGATTGCTACCATGTGCTTTGCATTTCAGGATACTTATTCCTGGGCCGGCACTTTAGGCAGTGTTGTCTGCTGCTTCTGTGTTCTGATTCCTGTATACTATTTTAATTCCTACAGCAATGGAGTGAAAAAGCAGATTGCGAAAATGAATTTAAACCCGCCAAGAGAAGTTTATTCTATCCGTTTTTCCGAGAGCGTTAATGGTATTATGTTCTATTATCCAAATGAAAAAAATTACGCCGGACGGTATTCCTGGAAGAACATTGATGGTGTATGGAGAACCAAACATGCCATTTATCTCTATGTTACCAAACAGCAGGCACTGATCATTCCGGATACTATCAGTGAATACGAAGATATCTGGAAATTCATTACAGATAAACTGGACAACCTTCAGATCCACGAAGAAAAATATATGTAAACATTTATGGCCCGGTAAGCTTTCACTTCTCGGTCCAACTTTTATTTTTATTCTACATTTTTACCATGACCATCTTGATTACATCGCTAATATCATCTCGCTGTTTGCAGAAATATTCTTCAATCTTTTCTAATGGAAATTCCTGTGTAATAAAGTCTTTTGGATCCACTACCTTTGATTTCAATAACTCAAGCGCTCTTGGGAACCATAATGCTGGTACTGCATAAGAACCACGAAGCTGTAATTTCTTAAAGTGGAACTCATTAGCATCAAAGCTGATCATTCCATTCTGATTATCAATTCCTAAAAATCCGATAACAGAACCGTAAAGAGTGATTTTCATCGCATCCGGAATCACTGTCGGTGCTGCTGTAATCATAATCTTATTCACACCGCCTCTTGGGAATGGGTAATGTTCCATCTTCATTTCTGAAGTATAAATAACATCTGTTGCACCCAATTTCTTTGCAAGCTCAATTCTTGCTTTAGACTTTCTGTTTCTCTGAATCGCATAAATATTTCTTGCACCCGCCGCTTTTGCCAGCGCGATTGCCATCAGACCGATTGGGCCAAGACCGATAACTGCCACGTCATCATTCAGTTCAATGCCTGTTGTATAGAACAAATCCATAGCAACGCCCAGAGGCTCTGCCAGTGCTGCTTCTTTGAAGTCCAGTCCATCAAATGGAACCATAGCCTGTTCCGGAACCAGCATATAATCTGCATATCCACTGATTTCTACATCATCAATGATGCTGATACCGTTTGTACAAAGATCGACTCTTCCATTTCTGCAGTTGTCACAGGTATGGCAGAAGGTACCGCTTTCAATGATGACTTTATCACCTTCTTTAAATCTGTGACATCCCGGACCATTCTTTACGACAACCCCTGCGATTTCGTGACCAAAGCTCTGAAAATAGTCTGCGTCAGTGGCCACGGTATGCATGTCCGTTCCACAGACCGCACAGGCTCTGACATCTAAGAGTACCTGATTTTCCCCCGGTTCAGGCATCTTAACTTCACGGATTTCAAAGTTAAATGGTGCTTTTACATATACTACGCGCATAAAAATACCTCTCAAAGTTTATTAGGTATATTTTACCATAGTTCATGGCACAAAAAAAGAGCCGGTTTCGGGCAAACCCGAACCAGCTCTTCTGCTTTTACTTTGATACTGTACGAATTAGTTACCAGCCATCTGTTTTGCAACTTCAGCTGCGAAATCTTCGTTTTTCTTTTCCATACCTTCGCCTACTTCGAAACGAACTACGTTCTTGATTACAAGAGCGCTGTTTACAGACTTAAGGTATGCAGCAACAGTCTGTTTTCCATCTTCTGCTTTTACATAAGTCTGGTCTAATAAGCAGATATCTTTTAACTGTTTAGAAACACGACCTTCAACTGCACCGCTGAAAATCTTATTTGCCATGATATTTTCTTTGTCTGCCATAGCTAAAGATACAAGTGCTGCTGCTGCTTCTTTTGAAAGGAAGTTGAATAAATAGTTCATATTGCTCTTCTTTTCTTCGTAGATAGCGATATCTTCATCACTCCAAACTTTTTCTGTGCAAGCTTTGCTGATTAAAGCATTTAAGATTGGCTTTGGAAGAGAAGCTGGATCGCTTAATGAAGAATCAACAATGATTTCTCTCATCTTATCAATTTCTGCCTGAGCAATATCAGCTCTGCTGATGTATTCTGGTTTCATAGCTGCAACCTGCATTGCAATGTTTGTAAGTGCTTCTTCTACACCTGTTGCACCATCTGCTGCTACGATTACACCAATCTTACCACCTGCATGAAGGTAGCTAGCTACACATTCACCGGAAATTTTTTCAAATCTACGTACAGATAATTTTTCTCCGATTGTAGCAGTTTTTTCGATGAGCTCATCCTTAAGACCATTCATTTCAAGAAGAGCTTCTACATCTTCACCGTTCTTACCACCGTTTAAGCCGGAAGCAAGTGCGTTATCAGCTACTAACTGTACGAAGTTCTGGAATAATTCATTCTTTGCAACGAAGTCTGTTTCAGAGTTAACTTCTGCAACAACTACTTCATTACCATTGCTTGCAACACGTGCGATACCTTCAGCTGCAATACGGGAAGCTTTCTTTTCCATTTTAGCTGCACCGCTTTTTCTTAATACTTCAACAGCTGCTTCCATATCGCCGTTTGTTTCTGTAAGTGCTTTCTTGCAGTCCATCATTCCAGCACCTGTCATTTCTCTTAATTCTTTAACCATTCCTGCTGTAATAGCCATAGTATTAATCCTCCCGAATCGTATGTGAATTATGCTTCTACAGTTTCTTCAACTGCTTCGTAAGCTACGTCTTCAGCTTCACCCTGATTTGCTTCGATAACAGCATCTGCCATCTTAGCAACGATTAATTTAACGGCACGAATAGCATCATCGTTACCTGGGATTACGTAATCTAATTCTTCTGGATCACAGTTTGTATCAGCGATACCGATTAATGGAATACCGAGTGTGTGAGCTTCCTGTACACAGATTCTTTCTTTCTTAGGGTCAACTACGAAGATAGCATCTGGGATCTTCTTCATATCTTTGATACCGCCAAGGTTTTTCTGAAGTTTTTCAAGCTCTTTCTTTAATGCGATAACTTCTTTTTTAGGAAGAACATCAAATGTTCCATCTTCCTGCATTGTTTCGATTGCTTTTAATCTTGCAATACGTCCCTGAATTGTTTTGAAGTTAGTGAGCATACCACCTAACCATCTTTCGTTTACATAGAACATTCCGCATCTTTCAGCTTCTGTCTGGATAGCATCCTGAGCCTGTTTCTTTGTACCAACGAAAAGAATTGTGCCACCATCTGCAGCAATATCAGAAATAGCTTTGTAAGCTTCATCAACTTTACCTACAGATTTCTGTAAGTCGATAATATAGATACCATTTCTTTCTGTGTAGATGTATGGAGCCATTTTAGGGTTCCATCTTCTTGTCTGATGTCCAAAGTGTACACCTGCTTCGAGTAACTGTTTCATTGAAATTACGCTCATTTTTTAATCCTCCGTTTTTGGTTTTTTTCTTCCGCAAAGATTCTCCTCTCCGAGAAACCGCTATGGGCACCCTCTCAGAAATCCCCTTTGCGTGTTTTTTGCGTATACCGCTGTATTATAGCAGAGAAAATCCCTGATTGCAAGGGGTTTTCCAGCGTTTTCCATATTTTTTTGTGTCAAATTTTGTATCGTAAATTTCCAAAGTAAATGCAACCCCCAAAAACAGCATACGTTGCACTTACTTTGAAAATCGATACAGTTACATTTACTTAGAAAAATTATGTTACCATACTCTTATCATGTTTTTTGGGGGACTCATGACAGGAGGT
>JAGAQG010000023.1 GCA_017622875.1 Lachnospiraceae bacterium | reverse complement strand
TGGACCGTATGTGGGAACTGGTCTACCACCGTCCCCTTTACGACTTCATATCCCTCATTTGTGAGGTATTTCAAATCGCGCGCCAATGTTGCACTGTCGCAGCTGACATATACCACACGTTTCGGCCTCATCTGCACGATAGTCTGTAAAAGCGTCTCATCGCATCCTTTTCGCGGCGGGTCCACCACAATCACATCTGCCTGAATGCCCTCGTCTCTGTATTTCTTAGGAAGGACTTCCTCTGCTTTTCCTACATAAAACTCAGCATTTGTAAATCCATTTAATGCCGCATTATGTTTTGCATCTTCAATAGCCTGCGGTACGATTTCGACACCGTAAACCTGCTTTGCCTTCTGGGCAAGGAACAAAGAAATGGTTCCAATACCGCAGTATAAATCCCAAACCGTTTCACCGCTTTCCACATCCGCGTATTCCAACGCACGCTCATACAGTTTTCGTGTCTGTATCGGATTTACCTGGAAAAATGACAACGGAGAAATCTGATATTTAACATTTCCAATGTAATCTGTGATATAATCCTGTCCCCAAACAGAACGCATTTCCTGTCCCATAATCACATTGGTCTGCTTTGTATTCACATTAATTGTAATACTGGTCATGCCTGGAATTTTTGTAAGTTCCGCAACAAGCTCCTTTACTTCCGGCATACGTGTTCCATTTAAAATAAGGCACACCATCAACTCTCCAGTGGTAAAGCCCTTACGAATAAGCACATGACGAAGCAGCCCTTTTCCTGTCTGTTCATCATAAGCAGGAATGTTATATTTTTTCAAATGCGCGAGAATAATTTTCAAGATTTCCTCATTCTCTTCTACTCCAAGATAACACTTTGTATTCGAAATGATGCTGTGAGTTCTTCCTGCATAAAATCCTGTTACAATCTCACCATTTTTATCTGTTCCAAACGGGAACTGTGCTTTATTGCGGTAGCAATACGGTTCTTCCATTCCAATCAAATCAAATTCCGGAAGATTCGTAAGGCCGCCAATGCGTGTTAAATTATTTAAAACCTTTTTCTTCTTATATTCCAACTGCTTCTCATAGGAGAGTGCCTGAATCTGACATCCACCACATTGCTTATGAAATCCACATTTCGGCTCCACACGGTCAGGTGACGGTGTAAGAATTTCCATCATACGGGCATAGCCGTAATTTTTCTTCATCTTCATGACCTTTGCAGTAATCACATCACCAATCAGCGCATCTTTCACAAAAAGAGTGCATCCGTCCACATGACCGATGCCCTCTCCATCTACTCCCATATCTTCAATTGTTAATGTTACTAAATCATCTTTTTTCACTATTTACTCGTCTTTCTGATATTGGATTCTAATAAACGGTTATAACCAAGCCATTCATTGGTCTCGCCTGCCGCTTTAAAAATTTCCTTCATAGTTTCCATCTTCGCATCTGTATTATCTGCAAAGTTCAGCGCTACTGCTTCCACCAGTGCCGGTTTCTTTGGCGAACCAAATTCCAGTTCTCCATGATGCGCTAAAATACAATGCTTCAATTCATTTGCAAGCTTTTTCGGAAATCCCTCAATTTCACGAATCTGTTCACCCACCATTTCACATCCCATGACAATGTGTCCGAGAAGCTGTCCGTCATCCGTATAATCATTCAATGGAAATGCTGACAGTTCATACACCTTACCAATGTCATGACAAAGCGCCGCTGTATACAATAAATCTTCGTTTAAAATCGGGTACTGCTTTACATAGAACTGACAAAGCTTTAATACACTTAAAGTATGCTCCAAAAGCCCTCCCACAAATCCATGATGTACGCTTTTTGCCGCGCTGCTGAATTTAAAGCATTTCACAAACTCTATATCATCCACAAAAAAATGCTTTGCTACTTTTGAAAGATATGGATTTTTAATTCCGTTTACAAAACCAAGGAGCTGCCTGTACATATCTTCAATATCATATTCACTGACGGGAAGATAATTTGCCGGGTCATATTCTCCTTCACGCACTTTGCGCACGCGTTTAATGCTTACCTGAAGTGCCCCCTGAAAGCTGGACACATCTCCCATCACTGCCACATAATCCATCATTTCAAAATCATCGATACCCATAGAATTCGGCTCCCAGATCTTTGCATCGATGGTTCCTGTCTTATCCTGCAGAATTACATTTTCATATGGTTTTCCATTCTTTGTCACTGCAGACTGTTTATATTTACAAAGGTACACATCATTGATGCGCTCCCCCTCGCGCAATGTTTCAATAAATTTCATAAATACTCCTATTCTAATACACTTAAGGATGTGGTGTAATTGATCTTTTTATATCCATCCTTCGTAAGTCTTCGTCCCTCAAGAGAAATATTCTGACGATTAGACAGTCTCTCCAAAACTGCTGTCAGTTCGCTCATCTGTGTTACTTTCTGACCGTTGATTGCCTGAAGAACATCACCGCTTTGAATACCGCCGAGCATTGCAGGAGAATCCATTACAACATCCGTCACGTAAACTCCGCTTGGGATTCCATTTCGAAGAGCTTCCTGGGTAACTGTCACAGCTTTGATTCCAAGGTATGCAATGTCCTGACTGTTGGATAAATGTTCTAACAGACTCTTAATATCTGAAATGGCATAAGCAGAAATCACATCCTTCATATTTGCGGCTTCATGCTTCTCCTGAATGATTCCCACAATTTCTCCCTTGAAATTAATGAGGACACCATCTGAACCTGCATTTTTCAGCATATCGGTCAAAAGAACTGTATATTCAGCATCCACCACGCTCTGCTTATTTTTTGTTGAAGTCAGCACGCCCACTTTCATGGAATCTTCACTGCCATCCGCACGTCCAATGGCAATCACTGGTGTCCCGGCAGACAGATGCATGGAATTTCCAAGAGTCGCCTTTACAATTTTGGCCTTTGTATTCTCTGAAATATCACTTAAATTGACACTGATCACCGCAAGATCGGTAGTCACGTCATATTTCTTTAATACAGCACTGGCAACCGAATCATCTGTAAATGTCACATTGATTCCGTCACATTCCTCTACTTCTGAATACTTTGTCAGAACAAGAAGTTCTACTCCATTGTCCCCAATGATCATACCTGTAGACTGCCCATTATTTTCATATTGTTCATTAAACCAGTCCACATCATTATTGACTGCAGTTACCGTTACCAAGGACTTTGATGCGGTATTAGCAACAACCCGCATATCCCTGTAAAGATTTCCGTACTCTTCCAAAGTAAGCTCTGCTTCTACGATTACCGGCTCTTTCTCTTCCTCGGCAGAAGTATCTGGTACAGCTTCCGACTGCTCCTCCACTTCCGGCTGGTCTTTTGGAATCTCAATATTCTGCACTGCCTCTTCTGTCTGTTTCTTTTCCATCCAACGATACATTTTGGAAAAAACATACCCGGAAATGATACCAAAGAGTACCGCAAGTATGATGGTCGCACAAACCACCTGTACCCATTTTTTCTTATAAAAAGGCTTGTCTTTAATTTTTTCTTTCATAAAGGAAAACTCTTCATTCATGGAAGTATCCTCCGAAGACTCTTTTGCATTAGTATACTATTTTTTAAAAAACGTGTCTATCTTTTCCCTTATAAATCGGGTAAAATAACTGTATATTATCTTAAGTTTTGGAGTTTAGAATGAATCAGAAAGCATTAAAAGTTTTAGAATATGACAAGATTATAGAATTACTTGCAGAAAAAGCATCCTGCGATCTTGGACGTACCCAGTGTCTCGAACTCCTTCCAATGCATGATCTGGAAGAAGTCCGTACCGCACAGCGCCAGACTGCAGATGCACTCAGAAGAGTTTATGCCAAAGGCAGCGTTTCCTTTTCAGGGACAAAAAACATTGGCGCTTCCTTAAAGCGACTGGAGATCGGAGGTTCCTTAAATGCTGTAGAACTTCTTCGTATCTGCGGACTTGCAGAGACAGCAGGGCGGGTAAAACAATATTCCCGCGGCGACGAACGTTCGGAAGAATCAAGAGATTCTCTGGATGACTTTTTTGATGCATTGGAACCATGCTTCCCATTGTCTTCTGAAATCAGACGCTGCATTCTGGCAGAAGACGAAATTGCTGATGATGCCAGCGGTAATTTAAAGAATATCCGTCGTCAGATGAAACAATTGAACGAAAAGGTACATTCTACCTTAAGTTCCCTTTTAAATGGTTCCGCAAGATCTTACCTGCAGGATGCAGTCATTACCATGAGAAACGGCCGTTACTGCTTACCAGTCAAGGCTGAATACCGGGGACAGGTTCCGGGGATGATCCATGATCAGTCTTCTACAGGATCCACTCTTTTTGTAGAGCCTATGTCCGTTGTGAAAATTAATAATGATTTAAAGGAACTGGAATTAAAAGAGCAGGAAGAGATCGAAATCATCCTGGCAGGTTTAAGCGCTGAAGCTGCTCTTTATATAGAAGCAATTGATACAGACTTAAAAATTCTTGCAAAGCTGGATTTTATTTTTGCAAAAGCACTTCTCGCGAAAGAAATGAATGCCAGTGAACCTTTATTTAATACCCATGGAAATATTTATATCAAAGATGCAAGACATCCACTGTTAGACAGGAAAAAAGCAGTGCCGATCACCGTTTCCCTGGGACGTGATTTTGACCTTCTTGTGGTAACCGGACCAAATACCGGCGGCAAGACCGTTTCATTAAAAACGGTCGGTCTTCTAACTTTGATGGGGCAGGCAGGACTTCATATTCCAGCCTTTGAGCGTTCGAAGCTGGCACTTTTTGATGATGTATTCGCAGACATTGGCGACGAACAGAGTATCGAGCAGTCTCTCAGTACTTTCTCCTCCCATATGACAAACATCGTTTCTATTTTACAGACTGCCACACCGAACTCTCTCGTTCTGATGGATGAGCTTGGAGCTGGTACAGACCCGACAGAAGGTGCTGCACTGGCAATCGCGATTCTCTCGCATTTACATGGCCAGAAAATCCGCACGATGGTCACAACCCATTACAGCGAATTAAAGGTATTTGCACTTTCTACACCGGGTGTAGAAAACGCCTGCTGTGAATTTGATGTAGAAACATTGCGCCCTACTTACCGTTTATTGATCGGTGTTCCAGGAAAAAGTAATGCTTTTGCTATTTCCAGTAAGCTCGGCCTGCCAGACTTTATTATCGAGGATGCGAAAGAACATTTGACCGCTCAGGATGAAAGCTTTGAAGACCTATTATCCGACTTAGAGCAGAGCCGTAAGACCATTGAAGCGGAAGAAGAAGAAATCCGCAGGCACAAAGAAGAAATCAAGGCACTTAGGAATGCATTGGAAAAGAAGCAGGATAAGTTAGAAGCCCGCAGAGAAGAAATTTTACGCAAAGCCAATGAAGAAGCCCGTGCCATTTTGGCAGATGCCAAAAAAACTGCGGATGAGACCATTCGTGATTTCCAGAAATACAGCGCTGCTGATGCCTCGATCCGTGAAATGGAGGCGAAACGTGCAAAGCTTCGTGAAAAAATGGAAAAGGCAAATAAAAATGTACAGGCTCAGACACCGAAGCCGAAAAAGGTCGTTTCTGCAAAAAAATTGCATCTGGGGGATGCTGTGAAGGTATTATCCATGAACTTAAAGGGAACGGTAAATTCTCTGCCTGATGCCAGGGGTGACTTATTTGTACAGATGGGAATTCTTCGTTCTAAAGTAAACATTTCTGACCTGGAACTGATTGATGAAGTAACAGTTACTGCACCAGCTATGACAAGAACAGGATCCGGTAAGATTAAAATGTCTAAGTCCGCTTCCGTCTCCACTGAAATCAATCTGATTGGCATGACTGTGGATGAAGCATTGGCACATCTGGACAAATATCTGGATGATGCTTATCTTGCCCACATGCCAAGCGTACGTATCGTACATGGAAAAGGTACCGGAAAGCTGCGTGAGGCAGTACAGCGACATTTAAAGAGATGTAAATATGTAAAAACTTATCGTATGGGTGAATTCGGCGAGGGAGATGCCGGAGTTACCATCGCAGAATTTAAATAGGAGGGGAACGTTATGGCTACAAAACAGAAAATTTTGATCGTCGATGACGATACCAATATTGCAGAGCTGATCTCACTCTACCTTACTAAGGAATGTTATGAGACCAAAATGGTCCATGACGGAGAATCCGCATTAAAAGAACTGCAGCTTTTTCAGCCAAACCTGATTTTACTGGACCTTATGCTTCCAGGCATGGACGGATACCAGGTATGCCGAGAGGTCCGTACAAAATCTCAGATACCAATCATTATGCTTTCCGCAAAGGGGGAAGTTTTTGATAAGGTTTTGGGATTGGAGCTTGGCGCTGACGATTACATCGTCAAACCATTTGATACAAAGGAGCTGGTTGCCCGGGTAAAAGCAAACTTACGCCGCTGTCAGCAGATGAGTATTCCGGACGCGCCAAAGCAGGCGGACGCAAAAATCGTAGAATATCCGGATCTTGTGATCAATCAGTCTAATTATTCCGTATTGTATCAGGGGCGCACGGTGGAAATGCCGCCAAAGGAACTGGAGCTTCTCTATTTCTTAGCTTCTTCTCCAAATCAGGTATTTACCCGCGAACAGCTGCTGGACCACATCTGGGGATATGAATATATTGGAGATACCCGTACGGTAGATGTACATATCAAACGACTTCGTGAAAAGATCAAAGATCACCCGCGCTGGTCCTTAGCGACTGTCTGGGGCATTGGATATAAATTTGAAACGAGATAATTTATGAAAATATCTATTTATACAAAATTCATTCTCATTTATGTGGTTGCTGCCATCTTAAGCTTCGTTTTTGTAACAGAAGGCACTTCCCGAATGATTATGGAACACATGACAACAGAAAAAGCGGATACCCTTTATCGGGAAGCTGCTCTTTTGTCCACCGATTATGCAGAAGATTACTACCGTTCCAAAACTGCTTCTTCTCTGGAAACGATCCATTCTCACTTGAGCGCTATCGCAACCTATCTGGATGCAGAGATCTGGATGATCGACATTGACGGAAAAGTCATTCTGGATACTGGCAAAAAACTGGTGGATCCTGAGGAAAACACGCACATTGTAGAAGAATTTGATCCTACCAGTTTTGGAACGTCCTATTACATGACTGGGGATTTTTTTGATGAGTTTTCAGAAGAGACCTTAAGTGTCATCTCGCCGATCAATTATAATCTCCGGGTCAGAGGTTATCTGGTCATACATACCAGTCTGGACGTCCTTCGCGCCGAAAAAGAAGAAACTTTAAATATCATGTATATTACCCTGGCTGCGCTTCTGGTGATTTCTCTGATTGCACTGCTCATGGTTGGATACATCATTTACTCTCCGCTGAAGAAAATCACGAGGGCAACTTCGGAATACGCCGCTGGCAATCTGACCTATCAGGTGGAGGTTGAGGCCGAAGATGAATTTGGCCGACTGGCAGATTCCATGAATCTCATGGCAAAAGAATTAAATGAGATGGAAGAATATGAGCGAAAATTTGTGGCGAACATTTCTCACGATTTCCGTTCCCCTCTGACCTCTATCAAAGGATATGTGGAAGCCATGATGGACGGTACGATTCCTGTAGAATTTCAGGAAAAGTATTTTAATATCGTACTGTTCGAGGCAGACCGTTTAAAGAAGCTGACCGAAGAGCTTTTAACATTAAACTCCTTTGGATCCAAACGTGGCATGCTTGAAATTACCACCTTTGATATCAATGCAGTAATCAAAAATACTGCTGCTTCTTTTGAAGGACGCTGCACAGAACGAAAAATTTCCATTGAACTGCTTTTCGAATCCTGGCATCAGCCGGTGAAAGCTGATATTGGAAAAATTCAGCAGGTACTTTATAACCTGATTGACAATGCCATCAAATTCAGCAATGACAATTCCTCCATTGAGGTAGAAACCACGGTCAGACATGAAAAAGTATTTGTTTCCGTCAAAGACCATGGGGTCGGGATTCCAAAAGAGAGTCAGAAAAAGATTTGGGAACGCTTTTACAAGACCGACTCTTCCCGCGGAAAAGATAAGCGCGGTACAGGTCTTGGGCTTGCCATCGTAAAAGAAATCATTCAAGCACATAACGAGCATATTAATGTGATCAGTACCGAAGGTGTCGGAACTGAATTTACATTTTCATTGCCAAAAGCATAACTTGAATTTACAAAAGTGCCAGATATACCAAAATATCTTGAGACTCCAACGAATCCTAAGCTTATTTTTGTATGTCTGGCATTTTTCAAATACTCTCATATATTCTATATCTGTTCTTCCAGATAATACTCTTCTTCATTCTGCATCTCTTCGCATTTATCAGCAAATTCCTTTACATGAATTTCCTTCCCTTCCTTTGCCCTCGCAAAATTTTCTCTGTGCTTATAAATGATCAGACCGCCTACTGCAGCCACGCCTCCAAAGACCACGAGGCTCTTTACCTTCATCCACAGCCATAACGGGAACAGTACTGCAGCGGACACCGGTCCATAATGTCCTGTATCAGTTACAATCATAACAATAACTGCAATGCCCAAAAGTCCCAGAAGAAGTCTTATATCATATGCAAGAATCAGTCCGGCAAAGGTCGCAACTCCTTTTCCACCGCGGAAATTCAAGTAAGACGGGAAAATATGTCCAATCACTGCAAAACATCCTGCTACCAGTCCAGCAAAAAGATATCTCGGAAACAGATATTTTGCAATCTTAATGGCAAAAAAAGCTTTCAATACATCAAAGATCATCACCGCAATTCCATAAGCTTTTCCAAAAACGAGCAGTGTATTGGTCGCTCCCAGGTTACCGGTTCCATTTTCACGTAAATCTTTGTTTTTCAATTTTGAAATTAATGCAGCCGGGCTTAACTGTCCAAGTCCATAGCCGATTGCCGCACTTAATATCATTTCAGTCATCGAATCTCCCCCTAATAAAATTACAGGAAACAACAATGCTTCTGTTGTTTCCTGTAGTCTATTATGCCCTATTATAATTAATTAAGCAACCCTTTAAAATGATCTCTCTCTCATCATCTGTCAGCTCCCCAAGTCTTAATGTAATTTCCTGAAGCTCATCCTTCACTACATAAGCCTTGATTTCTGTTGCTTTTTCTTCAACTGCTTTTTTAATCTCAGGAATGAACAAGTAATCATCCTTTGCAAATGGAAGCTCTCCTTCATCAATCAGGAATGGAAGCATACCCCAGTTAATTAAGTTTGAGCGATATCTCTTTGTCGCATAAGCATTCGCAATATTTGCCCAGCCTCCAAGTACCTTCTGGCAGGACGCAGCCTGTTCGCGGGCAGAACCATCACCCGGTTTTACTGCAAAGATTGTACTTCCCACACCCACGTTCGTTCTGTCAATGTGTCTGTACTTTCTGCAGATTGTTTTAAACACAGGTTTTAACTCTTCTACTGCTTCTGCAGGGCATTCGCCTGCTTCAATTGCTTTCTGAGCCACCTGAATTGCTTTTGCTTTTCCAACATATTCCGGATCTTTTCTGGAGAGTGTGAACTCTGCAAGTCCTAATGGATTAGAACGGTAAGAAGAAGTTTCACCGGATGGAATCAGTTCATCTGTGGTTGTTACAGGGTCATGGATCTCAGAAACAACTTTTAAGATCATATTTTCAGGCAATGCAGACATTTTTGGCCAATCCTTGATGTTTGGTCCCATCTTGATTTCCTGATTTGGGTCTGCTACACCTTTACTGTCAAATACACGGTTTGCGTAAATCGCCCCATCAAAATGATACTTTGGATTTGTATATTCTACATCCATGTCAGTTGCTGCTGTTAAGTAGCCTTTGTTTGCTGCTGTTGCTGCAATAGAACGTGCATCCATCAAAGCAACGGAAGCAATCTGTCCATTCTGAATCTTGGAGCCTTCTCTGTTCGGGAAGTTTCTTGTAGAATGTCTGATACTGAAACCGTTGTGGGATGGTGTATCTCCGGCACCAAAGCATGGTCCGCAGAATGCAGTTTTGAGTACTGCACCTGTTGCCATTAATTTGGCTGCAGCACCGTTTTTAATGAGTTCCATATAAACCGGCATACTTGCTGGATATACATTCAATGTAAATTCATCGCATCCTGTGCTTCTTCCATCTAAGATATCAGCTGCTGCACAGATATTTTCAAATCCGCCGCCTGCACAGCCAGCAATAACGCCCTGATCTACATACAGTTTTCCGTTACGCACTTTATCTCTCAAAGAGAAGTTTATTTTATCTCCAAAAGAAACTTTCGCTTTTTCTTCACAATCTGCAAGAACATCCAGAAGGTTATTGTTTACATCTTCGATGGTGTAAGCATTGCTTGGATGGAATGGCATAGCGATCATTGGTTTTACTTTTGATAAATCTACAACGATCATACCATCATAGTATGTAACATCAGCAGGATTTAATTCCTTGTAACCATCTGCACGTCCGTGGATTGCATAGAATTCCTGAATCTTTTCATCTGTTTTCCAGATAGATGATAAACAGGTCGTTTCTGTTGTCATGACATCAATACCGATACGGAAGTCTGCACTTAAGTTTGCAACACCGTCACCAATAAATTCCATAACCTTATTATTTACATAGCCACATTTGAATACTGCACCGATAATTGCAAGGGCAACGTCCTGTGGACCTACACCTGCTGCCGGTGCACCTGTTAAGTAAACGCCTACAACCTGTGGCATATTGATATCATATGTTTTATTTAAAAGCTGTTTTACTAATTCAGGTCCGCCTTCACCCATGGCCATGGTACCTAACGCACCATAGCGTGTATGACTGTCAGAACCTAAGATCATTTTTCCGCCTTCTGCAAGGACTTCTCTTGCGAACTGATGAATAACAGCCTGATGAGGTGGCACATAAACACCGCCATATTTTTTCGCGCAGGTAAGACCAAACATATGGTCGTCTTCATTAATGGTTCCACCTACCGCACAAAGACTGTTATGGCAGTTTGTAAGAACGTAAGGTATTGGGAATTTTTCCATTCCTGACGCTCTTGCGGTCTGAATGATTCCTACGAATGTAATGTCGTGAGATGTTAATTTGTCAAATTTAATCTGAAGCTTTTCCATATTTCCGGAAACATTGTGATCTTTTAAGATTCCGTAAGCGATGGTTCCGCACTTTGCTTCTTCTTTTGATGGGACATATCCCTTTTTGGCAGCCAGTTTTGCTGCCGCTTCTTTATCGTCTGCAATGATTTCAGTGCCATTTAAGACATAGGCACCGCTGTTTAACATTGTAACCATGATAAGTTCCTCCGATTTACTCCTTTATGCGCTAACAAAAAGCAAACAAACGCACCAACTAAAAATTTCGATATAAAATCAAAATTTTTAGCTCGCTTGAGTTTGCAAACAAATTCCACGCAAGATTGTATACAATTATACATTTTCACGTGGAATAATTCAACCATAATATTATATTTCTTCTGAAGTTTCTCCACTTTCCTGTGCTTTTCCCAGACTCTTTTCCAGACTTGCCTCAATATTCTCTTCCAGAACTCCGATTGTCATATCCTCCGGCAAAGCCTCCAGCTTCGGAAAAGTAATCGTCACTCTGAAAAGATCTCCATCCAGGTAGATATCAAATTTACCCCCCTGAAGCTCTGTCAAATTTTTCGCAATGGAAAGGCCAAGACCGCTTCCTTCTGTACTTCTGGAAATATCTCCACGGATAAATCGTTCTGTCAAATCCTTCGCCTCGATGTTCAGTCTCTGTTCAGAAATATTTTTAATAGAAAATTTCACTTCTTTTCCGAGATCAATCAAGTCGACATATACCCTTGTATTTGACATCGCATACTTTGACACATTATTATAGAGGTTTTCCAAAACTCTCCAGAGTCTTCGTCCATCTGCCCTGATATACAACGATTCCTTTGGAAGATTTTCAATCAATTTTAAGCCCTTTAGTTCAAATTTATCCGCAAACTCTCCGCCTGCCTGATAAATCATTTCCTGCATCTCAATCTGCATACATTCCAGCTTGATATTTCCAGAGCTGATTTTGGATGCTTCCACCAAATCCTCTGTCAAATGCTTTAATCTTTGAGATTTCTGCTCAAGGACCTGAATATAGCCCTTTGCCTTTTCGTTTTCAATATTTTCTCGTTTTAACAAATCGACATAATTAATAATGGAGGTCAAAGGCGTCTTAATATCGTGAGACACATTGGTAATCAGATCCGTCTGCATACGCTCATTTTTCATGCTCTCCATCACAGAGTTTAAGAATACTTCATGTACCCCATTTAATGCAACGGCAAATTCCTTACGGAAGCCGGAAAACTCCTCCATCTCATACTGGTAGGTCAGTTCTCCTTCCTGCAGCTTTTTCATACCATCTAAAAGCTTCTGATCCTGAACCGCTTCTCTCATGATCATTCCTGCTACCACCACATTAAAAACGACAGAGAGGAAAAATCCTATACTGCTCATCTGCAGCAGCACAAAATTCATCAGCAAATATCCCACAAACAGTGCCAACACTTTTGTCGTTCTTCTGCTGTTTCCAAAAGCATCTTTTATCATTTGGGAAACCATGCAGGCAATGCTGTTTTTCCAGAGAATCTTTGCCTTTGCACGGCGCATTAAACTGAGCCATCCTGTCAGGAAGACAAAATTTTCTCCCATAGCAACGAAACCGACGATACCCTCTCTTGTCAAAAATGAAAAATATTCATTTAAGATAAACATTGGAATAATTCCAAGAGCTGCCAACCCGACAATGACAATTGCGCTAAGCTCCGTTTTCCAGTAATCAAACCAGGATAACTGGATTTCCTCTGCATCCGGATCGATCCCCGCTTTTATAGTAAGGATTATAATGGTAATAAAATATCCAACGATTCCGATGACTCCTGTAAACAATGCCAGCCATGCAATCGGCTGAAGTCTCTGATATCTCTCAAATCCTGTATATAAAACATCCTGCGCTGGATATTCCGTATCGATGGCAACCGCCAGCACATAATTTGTAGAACCGGACATTCCATATTTTTCTGCATAACCATATAAATCCGTTACCGACAGCTGAATATTTTCCGCATCTACTGACAAAATCTGATTGTCATAGATGCAATATGCTTCAAAAGCTTGTACATAGTTTTGAATGTCCTCCCATGACGCGTTCTGGTATTCACTCACATTAGTATAAATCTGCCCCAATTCACGATCCACGAGAAAATATCTGACATTACTCGATTCCGGAGAAAAAATATTCACATTGTCCCGATAAGAGAGTACGTCAGATACAATATTCTGTAAGGTCTTATCCATCTGACTGTAAATTGTCTGCAGATCAACTCCCGTCTCTGTAGCGTAGGTTACAATATTTCTATAATTTTCAGGCTTATAAGCCTCATTTAAAATCTGCTTTGTATAATTTCCCTGGCCTTGTTCCACTACTTCATCTGTCACATTATAGTAATACTGATAGTAGGCGTTCCATTCACTATCTGAGTTCAGGAAATATTTTTCAAGGTCCTCTTTCACCAGGGAAACATCTTCCGCATTCTCTAAATAGAAGCTTAGGTACCCTTCAGAATCAATTTCCACGGTACTATAGCTCCAACCCTTCTGCGCCCAGTTCAGCAGATCTCCTAAACGATAGTAAAGCCCTTCTGAATCATAACTTCCGCTGATCACACCTTTTTCCGCATATTCCGCAATATTTACGAATCTTTCCGGATCATAGCTGCCGCCTTTTTCAAATCTGGTGGCACGGGTCGCCGCACGGATAGCACGAGTCGTCTGATTCACAGACTGAGTCTGGAAATATTCTGACTGTTCATAGGTGCGACGGGTCAGAAGGTCATCCCATGACCCACTATTGACTCCGTAATTGCTGGTCAGAATCAGAACTACGATCAGCAGAAGGGCAAATATTTCATTTAAAATAATAATCGCAGTTTTTACACCACTGCTGATACGAATTTTTTTCATGGCAGCTCCCGGGCTTACACCCTATTTACATTTTCTCTACTTTATATCCGACTCCCCAGACTACCTTTAGGTAACGAGGATCCTTCGGATTTACTTCTATCTTCTCGCGAATGTGACGAATGTGTACTGCGACCGTATTATCTGCACCGATAGCCTCTTCATTCCAGATACATTCATAAATCTGATTAATAGAAAATACTTTTCCCTGATTTTTTACAAGCAAAAGCAAAATATTGTATTCGATTGGTGTTAATTTTACCACTTCTCCATCTACGGTAACTTCTTTTAAATCATCATTGATAATGAGCCCACCAGTCTGATAGAGGCTTTCATTATTTCCCGCTTTGTTACCAAGTTTTGTATAACGGCGAAGCTGGGATTTGACTCTGGCTGTCAGTTCCAGTGGATTAAAAGGTTTTGTCACATAATCATCTGCCCCTACATTTAATCCTAAGATTTTATCCGCATCTTCGGATTTGGCAGACAAAATAATGATCGGAATACTGCTTTCCTGGCGAATCTTTAAAGTTGCACGAAGTCCATCAAGCTTTGGCATCATTACATCGATGATCAGCAGATGCACCTCATTATTTTTTAATATTTCCAAAGCCTCGATACCGTCATATGCTTTCAATACACGATATCCTTCCTGAGTCAAATAAATATCTATCGCTTCCACGATTTCACGGTCATCATCACATACAAGAATTGTTTCCATCTCTTCACCTCATCCTTTTTCCTCTGATTGAACGATCAATGTTCGGTAATTATATTCTATCAAAAATATTATTAAAATCTGCAGTTAATTTTATAAATATTTTCTTAAGTTCCTCATTATTTTAATTTTCACATAATATTCCGCAAATGGCAAATACTAAATCGAAGTATTTTTATCGGAGGAAACTATGATTACAGGAAAACAGAGTATTTCTTTTGAAAATCCACCATATATCGTAAATTATGCATCAATCGTTGGACAAAAAGAGGGGGAAGGACCTTTAGGAAACTGTTTTGATGTTATTGAAGAGGACCCGATGGTTGGATCTCCCAACTGGGAACAGGCAGAGAGTGCACTGCAGAAAAAAGCCGCAGAAACCGCACTTCAAAAAGCCGGATTAAAGCCGAAAGATATGCGGTATCTTTTTTCCGGTGACCTGCTTGGACAGATCATTGCCAGTTCTTTCGGAATGCTGGATCTGCAGATTCCTATGTTCGGACTTTACGGGGCATGCTCTACTGCTGGAGAATCCTTATCCCTGTCAGCTATGACCGTGGCGGCAGGATACGCGGATTACTGTCTTGCTGTTACTTCGTCTCATTTTGCCAGTGCTGAAAAACAGTTCCGTTATCCACTGGAATATGCCAGCCAGCGTCCTCTATCCACCACATGGACGGTAACCGGAAGCGGAGCATTTATTGTCGGAAAGCAGGGGAAGGTAAAGATCACAGGAGTTACGACCGGGAAAATGATGGACTATGGAGTAAAAGATTCTATGAACATGGGAGCTGCCATGGCTCCAGCGGCAGCAGATACTATCTGTGCACATTTTAAAGACTTTGGACGAGGTCCGGAGGATTATGACCTGATCGTAACGGGTGATCTGGGAGTCGTAGGCCGTGAACTTTTACTGGATTTATTAAAACAGAAGGGATTCGACCTGACAGAAAAACATTTTGACTGCGGAATTGCAATTTTTGATGATATCACCCAGGATACCCATTCCGGTGGTTCCGGCTGTGGCTGCAGCGCAGTGACACTAGCAGGTTATCTGCTTCCAAAACTGGAAAGCGGAGAGTTGAAGCGTATCTTTTTTATGCCTACCGGAGCGCTTCTTTCTACGGTCAGCTTTAATGAGGGACAAAGCATTCCGGGCATTTGTCACGGGGTCATACTGGAGCATTAAAAAAGGTGCCCTCATAAGGGCACCTTAATTTATAAAGACTCTTAGTAGTTTTCTTTTCTTACTTCGAAATAGCTCTGTGGGTGTGCACAAACAGGACATACCTGAGGAGCTTTTACGCCTACTGCCATATGACCGCAGTTACGGCATTCCCAAACAGTTACACCAGCTTTTTCGAATACTTCCATTTTTTCTACGTTTGCTAAAAGCTTACGATATCTTTCTTCATGAGATTTTTCGATAGCTGCCACACCGCGGAACTGTTCTGCTAATGCATGGAATCCTTCTTCGTCAGCTTCTTTTGCCATTCTGTCATACATGTCTGTCCATTCGTAGTATTCACCTTCTGCAGCATGTAATAAGTTTTCAGGTGTTGTTCCCAGTTCACCTAATGCTTTGAACCATAATTTTGCATGTTCTTTTTCATTTTCAGCTGTTTTTAAGAAGATTTCTGCGATCTGTTCGTAACCATTTTTCTTAGCTACTGAAGCAAAATATGTATATTTATTTCTTGCCTGAGATTCGCCAGCAAATGCTTCCCATAAGTTTTTTTCTGTTTTTGTACCAGCATATTTGTTTGCCATAATGAATATCCTCTTTTCATTGTTCTAGGGAGATCTCTTATCCGAAATCTCCCTAGAATTATAACATATCCTAATCTATTTCGCTATGATAATTTATGGTTTCCAAGGCTGTTTACGAACTGCTCCATTTCGGCTCTGGACTGCATTTGTCTGCTCTTTTCTACCACCGCAGTTTTCTCTTCGTCTGTCATATTAGAAAATACTTCCATAGATTTTGCATTTGCCGCCAACGACAGCCCAAATCCTATCGGCAGATCACCGCCCTGACCAATATTCCATTTATTTTCTATCATCTAGTATAACCGTTATTAATTAACTGGACTTTTCAAGGGTAATGTATCAACGACTAATGCTTCGCTTGAGTCAATCTCTTCCAACTTGTATTTCCAGTGATAAATGACAGGATCCTCATTTATTTCGTCAAAATATTTAT
>JAGAQG010000022.1 GCA_017622875.1 Lachnospiraceae bacterium | reverse complement strand
GCGATTTTATAAAAGAACACTGTACAGGGTTAATAGATGTCGAGACTGTGACTGTGGAAAATCATCCACAGTTGCCGTTTTAGCATGCAATAAAACACAAGGCGATGGATAATTCTATACGGTGTCTTATTCATCGCTTACGATACTTTTAGCTTATACAAAACCAATGGAGGGTGTTTCTCTTGATCTTTCTTTAATGTCTAACGAAGATAATCCGGAAATTATAGCTCCAGAGGATTTTGACTGTAAAGGCTGGACCGTCTATACGCAGGAAGTAGACGTAAGAACAGAACTGGAAACGGATGGCTCCGGAGCATATCTTGAAATTGAACCTGGACAAACCTTTTATTATTCCCGCGTTCTCGAAGAAGAATTAGAGAGCCCGACACTAAAGATTGATCCCGCAGACCGCAAATTTTCAGTATGGCTTGACGATAATTTAATTTATACCGATTGCCCTGAATTAGACAATCAGATTGGTTCGGTTACCTTACCTATGAATGAATGGGATCGTACTGACTCTATCTCAATCTCTCTTCCAATGGATTATCATGGAAAAACACTGACCATTGCTCAGTCTACGCTTACTGCTGAGCAGAGCGGCTCTAACACGGCTTTTCCTGCGCAGGTTACGCATATGAAAGTGAACTGATCGCAGAAAGCTTTCAAACAGCATTTTTCGCCGGTGTTCTTTTTATTGTTGGACTTATTTTACTCATTGCAATGGTTCGAAATCTGGATATCAGTTTTCTGCTTCTGTCACTGATACCTTTTATTTGGATGACTATATCCATTCAGAATACCTCGTTTTTCTTTAGATATTTTGGCAGCTTTGATAATTTCCTTTCAGCAGACATTGGTCCTGTCATTACATTAGTTTTATTGATTTTCCTTACAATTCGTGCCGGAAAATACAAAAAAATATTATTGGGGACAGTTTCCCTTTATGCGATATCCATCATCATTTATATTGCATTAATACTCCGTTATCCTGAGCTCGATGTTTCCAATAAAATCGTTGGCTTTTTTATTTATCGTCTGCCGGATCGGCTTGCTTTAATCAGCTTTTTAGGTATTCTAATCTTAAGCATGTTGTTTTGGCGCAAAGAAAATCGATTTTATCGGACATTTGGCTGGATGGCACCTGCTGCAGTCCTGCTTTTCTGGATTGTACTTTTCATGACTAATGCACAGGAAACGGTTCTTCAGTTGGCATTGAGTTTGGAAAGCGGCTCTGTTACCTACATTCTCTATCGACTTATATGGCCGATCGCAGCAGTCACTCTGATCACTGCACTTTTGGATGCACTTAGATCAGAAGTTGACCGTCGTATGGAAAGGCATCTCTTAGAAAAGCAACGCGAGCTGACTTTGGCAGGCTACGAAAATCTTCGTCGTCAGCATGAAGAAGTCATGGTGATTCGTCACGACATGATGAAACATTTCCATACATTGAATAATCTTTCTACAGAAAAACAGGTAAAATCCTATCTGGAAGAAATTATCGGACAAAATCAAAAAGTACGCTCTATTGTACAGACTGGAAATGAAATGCTGGACATTATTCTTAACAGTAAATTATGTTCTGCTATGGATGCTAAGATTCAGGTGGAAATTGTAAAGGCTGCTGCTCCGTCAAAACTGCCGGTTTCTGATGCGGATTTATGTTCTCTTATAATGAACATTCTGGATAATGCCATCAATGCAGCTTCCTCTGCTGATACCAATGCTCCATATATTCAGCTTGATATTCATGAGAAAAATCAGCACCTGGCAATCAGTTGTAAGAACTCTGCAAATGTTAAGAAAATGAAAAAGGAAGACAAAAAAGAAACCGTGCCGAAGCACGGTTTGGGTATGAAGATCATTGGTGGAATTATCAAACGCTATCATGGTCTGTTTGATATCAAATATGGTCAGGATTATTATAAAATCCAAATCGCAATTCCACTCTCTTAATCATTCAAATAGTCAACAAATTTTTTATAAACTTCCGCATAGCGGCCCTTGCCGATGGATACGATCCAACCGCTTTTTAGCTCAAATTCATACTTTCGAATGAATTTGACATAGGTCAAGTTCACAATATAGGCTCTGTGGCAAAGCAGAAATAATGTTTTCGGAAGCATCGCTTCTACTTCTCTGAATTTTAATCTGCATTCCACAGCGTCATTTGAAAGAACAAGTCTCGTACCGCGTTCGAAGGCTTCCGCATACTGAATATCAGAAACCAGAATCCTGCGCTGACCCTGAGCGGTTGGCAGCAGGATTTCTCTTTGCTCCTGCTGATTGCAACAGCAATACATGAGTGCTTCTTTGAGTTTCTCCTCATTCAGCGGTTTTTCAAGATATCTTGCAGCGGATACTTCATATCCTTTTAAAGCCATTTCACGAGTGATGGAAATAAAGATAATGGCAGCTTTATTTTTTTGTTTTCTAAGTTCTGCCGCCAATTCAATACCATCCATTTCATCCATCAGTACGTCTAAAAGAAAGATTTGAAAAGATACGCCATTTTGAATGTCTTTTAACAATCCACTGGCATTTTCGTATACTGAAATACTGTATGGAATATTCTCTTCTTGTAAAATTTTCTTTGCCATGCTGCTGATTTCGATACATGCTTTTCTTTCATCATCACATACAGCAATTCTAATTTTATAATTTGAGGGCATGATATAGTTCTCTCCGTTTCTATCTGTACAATCTTTTTTCACTCACTTTAATTTTTTTGATCGCCACCTTTAAATCACAATATCAAAATCATCATAATCGCTCTTATACAATACGATCGTGTCCGAAGCTCGCGTCTTTACCATGTCAATGACTCGCTGATTTTCACTTCCGCGGTAAGGCAGTGTTAAATTTCTCTCTGCCATCACAAACGGTCCATCCACAATGACATCTGCCAGCTCCAGAAGTCTTTTCACTGATGAGTTCTCCATCTTCTGAAGCTGTTCCAGCAAATATCCTGTATAGATCATCAGATGTAATCCCCGATTTTTCAAAGCCTCCGCAATCGGTAATAATCCTTCCGCCTGGCAAAACGGTTCGCCGCCGGAAAATGTCACACCGCTTAAAATCGGATTTCCAAAGATTTCCTCCAGAATTTTCTCTACATCCGCATCCTGACCGCCCGCAAAATCGTGAGTCTGAGGATTATGGCATCCCGGGCAATGATGCGGACATCCCTGTGTAAAGATTACATAGCGAAGTCCCGGTCCATCTACAATGGAATCCTTGATCGTTCCCGCGATCCGAAGAGGTTTAAGACATGCTGTGTTTAACACGATCTCTCTCCTCTGCGCGTTTTGCATTGTTAAAACGGTCTGTTGTACCTACTAAATAACCTGTAATACGACGAATACGGTCAAATTTTACATTTTCTCCAACCTGTCCATCAACTGCTAATACTTTTCCTGCCATTTTTGTATCCTCCTGATCATTTTATATGTTTCGCAGCATCACAAAACTTAGTGATTTGCATCTAAGTAAACCGGAATATCCGGGTATTTTTTACGAAGCTCGTTTAATTTTTCCAGAGAAACCGCTTCTCCTTCTCTTCTGCCGCAGCGTGGGCATACATCATCAATGACACCTGTGTAACCACAAACCGGGTCCCTGTCTACCGGATGGTTTACAGAACCATATCCGATACCGCTTGCTTTCATGCAGCGAATGACTGCTTCAAAAGCTTCCGGATTCTTTGCTGTATCACCATCTAATTCCACATAGCTGATATGTCCTGCATTGGTCAATGCATGGAATGGTGCTTCGATTTTGATCTTATCAAATGCACTGATCGGATAATATACCGGTACATGGAAAGAGTTTGTGTAATATTCTCTGTCTGTAACTCCCGGAATTTCACCAAAACGCTGTTTATCCATACGAACAAAACGTCCGGATAATCCTTCTGCCGGAGTTGCAAGAAGTGTAAAGTTCAAGCCTGTTTCTTCGGATTTTTTATCCATATATTCTCTCATATGAGTAATAATCTCATAACCAAGCTGACGGCTTTCTTCACTTTCTCCATGATGCTTTCCAGTCAGTGCCACAAGTGTTTCTGCAAGTCCGATAAATCCAACGCTTAAAGTACCATGCTTTAATACTTCTTCCACGCTGTCATTGATATTCAGCTTTTCAGAATCGATCCAGATTCCCTGACCCATAAGGAATGGGTAGTTCTTTACCGTTTTCTTCTTCTGAATATCCAGACGGTGAAGCAGCTGACGACAGCAAAGTTCTAAACGTTTGTCCAGTTTGTGATAGAACTGTTCCATATCCTTTGCCTGAATCGCAATTCGTGGAAGGTTGATGGAGGTAAAGCTTAAGTTACCTCTTCCACAAGTCACTTCCTTAGTTTTGTCGTAGTTATTTCCCATAACTCGTGTACGACAGCCCATGTAAGCAACTTCTGTGTTGTAATCGCCTTCTTTATAATACTGAAGGTTAAATGGCGCATCAATGAAGCTGAAGTTCGGGAACAGTCTCTTTGCGGATACCTTGATTGCCAAACGGAATAAGTCATAGTTTGGATCGCCCGGGTTATAGTTAATGCCTTCTTTTACCTTGAATATCTGTACCGGGAAGATTGCTGTTTCCCCATTTCCAAGACCAATATCTGTAACTTTCAGAAGGTTCTTGATTGCCATACGTGCTTCCGGTGAAGTACAGGTTCCGTAGTTGATGGAGCTAAATGGCACCTGTGCACCCGCACGGGAATTCATGGTATTTAAATTGTGAATCAGAGATTCCATTGCCTGATAGGTCGCAAGGTCTGTCTCTTTCATTGCAATGCGAATGGAAGTCTTGTGACATTTACGTACCATTTCTTCTGACGGTTCAAAGCCAAGCCACTCTTTGCCGCATTCCATGAACCATTTCACAAAATGTTCTTCATAGCTGTCAATATTCGCCATATTGATGCGTTCCGGCATTGCATCCTTTAATGCCTGACGGAATTCATCGCCTAAAACAGATTCACAGTCATACTCCAGCCAGAAAAATCTCTGTACCGCGTCATAATATTCTTTACGGAAGGTACAAGCGACACCTTCTGCCATCGCATAATCAAAGTTTGGAACAGACTGTCCGCCATGCATTTCATTCTGGTTCGCCTGAATTGCGATACATGCCAGTGATGCATAGCTTGCAATAGATTTCGGTTTACGAATAAAACCATGTCCTGTGGAGAATCCATCCTTAAACAATTTAATCAGATCAATCTGACAGCATGTTTCTGTCAGCATATAAAAGTCTTTATCATGAATATGAATATCACCATTGATATGCGCTGCCGCAATGTCCTTTGGCAATATATAGTTATCTACGAAATAATTTGCCCCCTCAGAACCGTACTTTAACATAGTTCCCATGGATGTATCGGCATCGATATTTGCATTTTCACGTTTGATATCCGCGTCAGCCGCACTAGTAAAAGTAAGTTCCCTGTAAATATTTACCAAATCTGTCTCTGTCTTACGAACCTTTGTGTGCTCTGCACGATACAAAATATAGGCTTTTGCTGTCTTTGCAAAACCATATGCAATAAGAGTTTCTTCTACCAAATCCTGAACCTGTTCTACATTTGGCACCTGACCTTCAGGAATTTTTCGAACGACTTCTTCTACCAGTTTTTCGAACTGATATGGCGCAATGGCTTCTACCTGAGCTGCATCATTTGCTTTTCTAATAGCTGCACGGATTTTCTTCACATCAAATGGAACCGGTGAACCGTTTCTCTTTTTGATGATTTCCGGGCATACTGTACTACCTTCTATCATTTGTTCCCTCCAAAACTATATCTAGTGTTTTCTAATCTACCCTGTACTATATAAGCTATCACTTATCTGCATATTATGCAAGGGCAAAATACATTGGAAATGCAAAAAGTTGCAGATTGACTGAACAATCTACAACTTTAAATGTTTTAATTCCTTTTATAAATTTTCACACACAATATCTTGCATAGGCAGTGTCCATAAATCCCATACACATTGAAAAGATCAAAAGACACATTAAAATGATAATGCCCCACTTGTCATAGATTACATTGTTTTTTCTACAGCTAAGCAGTACTTCAATTCCTAAAAGAATCAAGATCACCGGCCACAAGCGCCATATGAACAGACAGTCCATCTCCGGCCAGATCAATCTTAGCAGAAACAGGATTCCAAACATTATCAGACCAAGCCCCAGCGTCAGCGTTCCCACACGATGCTCTCTCTGACTATTTTCATTCATTTGTATCTTCCTCCTCAAATTCATTCTCAGAATCAAGTTCAATCTTTTTTCCCTTAATCATTTTCGTTCCAATGTAAATAATTGCCAGACCTACAACTACTTTTGGAAGACTATAAGAAAACTGATAGATCATGTCATTCAGCCATGTAGGAATAAACGGCGCAATCATTTTATTGATTCCCTGATAGGTCAGTACAACTCCAATGAGGATCATACAGATAGAAATCACTTTTTTCGCTTCTTCAGAGAGCATCTTTGTATCAAAGGAAAGCTTATCGAATGGAATCAAATACTCGTCTTCTACTGCATAGAATTCTTCATCTGACATTCCGGCCAGATTATGCGCATGGAAGAAAGCATAAAACCAGACAACCACATCTGCGATCATTAAGATTCCAGACTCCAGACCTACGGAAATTACAATCAAAAGGAAAAAGATTGTCATAAGACTTAAACCCATTTTCATAAATCCCATATACATTTCTGCTGCTCCAGGAAGCATTGAAAAAATAAATCTCAAAAAACCATTTCTTTTATTTGTCATTTTAAATATCCTCCTTAAAAATAATTTCATTCCAGAACTCATTTGATTTCCTATGGACCATCCTCATAATAGATATTTCATCCTTTTTCTGCACGGGCTCCCTCTGGGGAATTGCAAAAAGAAGAAGCAGGGACGCAGCCATTGCTGCAAATACACGAACTTTGTAATAAAACAGCTGTTCCGCTTTTGTTTTCTTCTCTTTCTTCATGCTTTGTTCTGCCCGGCTGATGGTCATATCCTTTAAATAATCCGGTGCTTTATGTAGGGAATTCTCTTCTACATCCTCGATCAATCTCATTAATTCCTCATCACTCATGGCGCATCCCCCTTTCTATAAATTTTACGAAGCATTGCTCTCGCCCTGTAAATATGGGTCTGAACTGTTTTTAGGTTTCCGCCTGTAAGCTCGGCTATCTCAGCCGCAGATCTTTCTTCCACAAAATGCATGATTGCAACTCTTTTATATGGTTCTTTCAGCTTCTCGCATGCCTTTTGAAGCTCTGCAAATATATCGTTTTTCATTGATTCCTTTTCTGGTAATCCCTGTTGTGATTGAAATTCCTGAAAGAATTCATCCTCTGTTGGCAAGATGTTTCTGGCCGACTGCCTCTGATAATCTATACATTTATTTGTGGCAATTCTGCATATCCACGCTTTTTCATTCTGTCCGTCAAATTCAGACAAGTGTCTGTAGGCAGATAAAAACGTTTCCTGAGTCAAATCTTCCGACGCAAAATAATCCCGGGTCATTTTTAAGCATATGGAAAACACCAGATTCTGGTAACAGTCCATAAGCCTTGATAATTCTCTTGCTGAATCGATTTCACCCACCTCCCTTTTCCTTTCATTTACTATAACGAGAACAATTTAACAAAATCTTCAAATAATTTTTAAATTTTTCCAAAGAAAAAGGCGCTCACTCTGGAACGCCTCTGTATCCTGTTCTGTTATCCAATTGTATTTGCTACTTTCTCTAACTCTTCTCTGATTGAAATATGCTGTGGACATACCTCTTCACATTTTCCGCATTTGATACATTCTGCTGCTTTTTTCAGTCCATGACCACCTACCAGCCAGCCTTCCTGATGTTTTGCAGCTCCCATATCATTGTATAAAGTCAGATAATTCATTGCTGTAAATGATCCTGAAATTCCAATATGCTGTGGACATACCTTTGCGCAATAATTACAGGTTGTACATGGAACCATTGGAATGTTTTTCATAATTTCCTGTGCTTTTGCAATGGTTTCCTGCTGTTTTTCCGTAAGCTTTGTAAAATCCTTCATGTAAGAAAGATTATCTTTCATCTGTTCAACATTGCTCATACCTGAAAGAACAGTAATGATTCCGTCCAGATTTGCCGCAAAGCGGATGCCCCAGGATGCTTCTGACATCTCAGGTTCTGCCTCCCTGAACACCTTTTTGACCGGTTCCGGTGGATTCGCAAGCATTCCACCTTTGACCGGTTCCATGATGATTACTGATTTTCCATGCTTTCTCGCTACTTCATAGCAGGCTCTCGACTGAATTGCAGGAAACTCCCAGTCAGCATAGTTGATCTGAAGCTGAACAAATTCCATTTCCGGGTGAACGGTCAATAATGCATCCAGCTCTTCCGGTGTTGAATGGAAGGAAAATCCTACATGTTTTATAAGTCCTTCCGCTTTCTTTTCCAGTACCCAGCTCCACATATCAAAATCATCAAAGAATTTTGTACGCCCTTCGCCTAGATTATGTAATAAATAGAAGTCAAAATAACCTGCTCCGGTATTCTTTAAAGACTGTTCTAACTGCGCTGTCGCATCTTCTCTTGTTTTGCAGTTGATCCATGCTGCATTTTTCGTTGCAAGCTGATAGCTTTCTCTTGGATAACGCTCTACCAGTGCCTGACGAATCGCGTCTTCACTTCCTGCATAAGCCCAGGCTGTATCAAAATAGGTAAAACCTGCTTCTAAAAATAGGTCTACCATTGTTTTTGTCTGCTCAATATCGATTCCATCCTCTTTCTGTGGAAGACGCATCAGACCAAAGCCAAATTTTTTGATTTCTTCTCCTAAATATCCCATACGCCGTAATACCTCCTGTTAATCTATTGCATTACTTTTTCAGTTCATCTATCTTTCATATATTGTAACAAACTTACCAGTTCATTGGAACCATTTTTGCTGGTCATATTTAAAAAGAATTTTTATGATCCTACTGGACATCTTTCAACAGATTTCTAATCTTACTCAGCGTCAGCATCGTAACTTTCATATCCTCTTTGCGGATATTCGTTGTGATTTTCTCATACGCCTCGACAATCTTTCTTCTCTGATCACGTCCAAGTTCAATAGCCTTATTTGTCAAAACAATGTATGTTTTTTCCTTCTTGTCATCGAGCTTCCATGTAACATAGCCCTTGGTTTCCAGATTTTTTACTGCCTTAGACACATTTGGAATCGATAGTTCCATCTTCTCAGCCAACGCAGATAAATACACACCATTCTCAAGCTCCGACTCCTTCATGCACTCCTGAATATTATACAAAAAGAAATAATCCGTTCTTTCAATAATTCCAAAGACCTGCTCCACGTTCATGCTTTTTAGGAAAAACTCTTCCCCCTGATTTGTATAGCCCATTTATCGTTCCTCCCTTGACACGTAATCCTTCTTAGTTACCAGACTCTTGTATGCCGGACGGATGATCTTATCCGTTGTTACCAGCTCTTCCAGTCTGTGCGCACTCCATCCAACGATTCTCGCAATCGCAAAAAGAGGTGTATATAATTCACGAGGAATTCCAAGCATGTCATATACAAATCCGCTGTAAAAATCCACATTTGGGCTAACACCTTTAAAAATCTTTCGCTGTTCTGCAATGACTTTCGGTGCAATCTTTTCAATATTGTTATAAAGGATCATATCCTCATCCCGCTGCTTCTCTTTCGCCAGCTGTTCTACAAACCCTTTAAATACTTTTTCTCTTGGATCTGACAAAGAATATACTGCATGACCCATACCATAAATCAGCCCTTTTCTGTCAAATGCTTCTTTATTTAATATCTTACTTAAATAAGCTGCTATCTCGTCTTCGTCATGATAATCAGAGACATGCTTCTTAATATCATCCATCATATTCATGACCATCAGATTTGCTCCGCCATGCTTTTTCCCTTTCAAAGATGACATTGCGGCAGCAATGACTGCATAAGTGTCTGAGCCGGAAGAAGTAATGACTCTGGTCGTAAAAGTAGAATTGTTACCACCGCCATGCTCCATATGCAGTAAAAGAGCGATATCTAAAACTCTTGCTTCTAATTCCGTATATTTCATATCCGGTCTTAAAAGTCTCAGGAAATTTTCTGCAATTGATAAATTCTCCTCCGGTCTGTGAATGTAGAGACTTCCGCCCTTCACATAATGGATATATGCATGATATGCATATACTGCGATCATCGGGAAAGTGCTGATCAGCTGCATACTCTGTCTCAAAACATTGGAAGTTTCCAGATTATCCTTCTCTTTATCATAAGATCCCAGTGTCAGAATACTTTTCGTCATAGCATTCATAATATCTGCTGTCGGGGCTTTCATAATAACATCTCTCGTAAAATTCACAGGAAGTGTCATACATCCCGTCAGATTTCTCTGAAATTCCTTTAACTGTTCCTCGTTTGGAAGCTCGCCAAACAATAATAAATAGGCGCCTTCTTCAAAAATGAAGCGGTTTCCCCTTCCGCCTTCTACAAGCTTTCGCACATCATAGCCGCGGTATAACAGTTCCCCATCACACGGATACTTCTGACCATCCCTATATTCAAAAGCTTTGATCTCAGAAATGTTTGTAAGTCCGGTCAGCACCCCCTGACCATTCTCATCACGAAGTCCCTTCTTTACTCCATATTCGGAATAAAGATTTTGACAAATAATATCGTTCTTTTCACACAATTTTGACTGCTGTCTCACATATTCGGTAATATTCTGCATTTTTTCAACTCCTGTCTATTTTTGCCGGCAATTAACCGCCTGTTACTGCATCAGTTTTCATTCATTTAGTTCGTCAGTGAACTTTTTGTTTAAAAAATTTTATTCACCAAGTTCCTGATTAATGTTATGGTTCATTTTTTTAAACACTTTTTTTACGATCTGTAATTCTTCTTCAGAAATTCCCCTCTGCATGATTTCCTTACATTCTTCATAGATTTCACTCACTTCCTCTATGATGTTCTTTGACTTCTCTGTCAATCTGATATGTAAGATTCTGTGATCGCTCTCATCTTCTTCCAGATGAATAAAGCCTTTGGAACGAAGATTCTCAATGGATTTAGAAATATGGGCTTTAGACAAATGCTTTTTCTGTATAATGCCTTTGGCAGTATCAATGCTTTTTTCTCTTTGCAAGAGCACCAGAATGTCCATCTCTACAGGGCGCAGATCACACTCCTGGATAATCGGTTCCACTTTTTTTGCCAATAATTTTTTTAACTGTACTCCCGACATTACAATCTCATTGGTATCCATATTTCTCCCTCCAATTAGTTCACCAAGAAACCATTTATTAGTATATCGAAATTCCATTTTATTGTCAACTGTGATAAAATCAGCATAGATTGATCAAATCGGAGGAAATCATAAATTTATGGAATATATCAGTCATTATCAATCTCCCCTTGGAAAGATTCTTCTGTCAGCAGATGACCTTGGATTAACGGGATTGTGGTTTGAAGGACAGAAATATTATGCCCTGCACTTAGATAAAAAATGCGAAGAAAAAGAACTCTCTTTATTTAAAGAGGTAAAAAAATGGCTTGATATTTATTTTTCCGGTAAAGAGCCTGATTTTGAAGTGCCAATGCATTTTAAAGGAACGGACTTTCAGAAAGAGGTATGGGATATCCTCTGTTCAATTCCTTACGGAAAAACGATGACCTACGGGGAAATTGCCAAACAGCTGGCAGCCAAACGAGGACTGGGGAGCATGTCTGCACAGGCAGTCGGCGGTGCGGTAGGTCATAATAGAATCTCCATCATTGTTCCGTGCCACAGAGTTGTGGGAACAAATGGCAGTCTGACAGGCTACGCAGGCGGAATTGACAAGAAAATTGCTTTGCTGACTTTGGAAAAAGCTGCACTCTGATTACATATTTCAGAGGCAGCCTTTTCTGTTTCATTAATTATTCAAAATTTGTATTTTCTCCATATCGATTTCTAAGTTCTGCACTAGAAGCTTCCAGCTGTGCTTTTGACTGACGAAGTTCATTCAACTGCTCTTCTGTCACTTTGTCTACTTTCATTTTTGAAATTTTCTTCTGTAAATCTGCAGAATCTTTCTTGATCTGTTTCTTTTCAGCCTTATCAATCTGCTTTCCAGCTGATTTTACTGCCTGTTCTGTCTTTACAAGTAAACTTTGTGCTTCTCCAAGGACTTCTAAGGCTTCTTTGCGTAAATTGTCAATGCTTGCATACTGCTGTGCATCACGCATTGCCTGTTCTACTTCTGCATCAGACATTCTGTCATTGGCAGTTACAACGATTTCCTGGCTTTTTCCTGTTTCCAGATCCTTTGCAGAAACCTTGATGATACCATTTGCATCAATATCAAAGGTAACTTCGATCTGCGGAACTCCTGCCATAACTCGTTTGATTCCTTTTAACTTAAATTTTCCGATTGATTTATTGTCCTTTGCCATCGGACGTTCGCCCTGAAGGACATTGATCTCTACTGATGTCTGGTAAGGTGCCGCAGTTGTAAAAATCTTGGAATATCTTGTAGGAATTGTTGAATTGCGTTCAATCAGCCTTGTTGCGACACCGCCAACGGTTTCAATAGAGAGGCTCATAGGGGTTACGTCCAATAACAGTAGGCTCTTGTCTGTTCCTGCAGCGGTCATTGCATTGCCCTGCAGGGTGTTTCCTAAAATCGCAGCACCTTTTGCCACACATTCGTCCGGATTTATGTTTTTCGATGGTTCCTTTCCGGTCAGTGCCCGGACTTTATCTTGCACTGCCGGAATTCTAGTATAACCGTTATTAATTAACTGGACTTTTCAAGGGTAATGTATCAACGACTAATGCTTCGCTTGAGTCAATCTCTTCCAACTTGTATTTCCAGTGATAAATGACAGGATCCTCATTTATTTCGTCAAAATATTTAT
>JAGAQG010000021.1 GCA_017622875.1 Lachnospiraceae bacterium | reverse complement strand
TTCGGATATCCAGAAATTGCTGGAAAAAGAAGATACAGATATTCTTACAAATATTCTGGAAAACAAAGAAAGAGAACTTAGGTTGAAGAAAACAGAATATGAAGAATTAAAAGAGTTTGTTTCAACTGGTAAAATAAAAAATATAGGCGAAGAAATTCAATATGAAACGATCGGTGAAGCAATAAAGGATGCAGTACCGGGATTTTATGGATATTATTTTTTGAATCATTTCCAACCATATTTACAGGGCAGAATAGAAACACCAGAGCAGAAAGAAGCATATGAAATTATTTGCGCTTTTTGGGATAATACCGAGATTAAGATACCGGTATTCATGAGATTGTTTAGTTGGATCTCATACCGGCTGAATAAAGAAATGTCTGCCGAAACAATGGCATCCAAAATGGATGCGCAGATGAAACTATATCTGGAACCGGACGAGAATCAATATGAAAAGTTGAAAAAGAATGTTTTGGATAGGTACCGTATAAAACGATTGATGCGTTTTCATCCAGTTTATATATCACAACGAAGGTTTATGAAAGAATTGCAGAACAAAGGATATAATGATATTTTTATTCCGAATATGAAGATACTTTCACCAGATTACAAAAAGTATCATGATGCGCTGACCGCTATGAATCAACGAATATGTTCAGAATTAGGGCTATATTACGATACAAATTATAATCTGGTTCGTAAAAATACAAATGTTAATTAGCGTTGCTTTACTGTAGTATGATAATCATGTTTCAATGATTCCGAAGGGAGGCAAAAAATATGCTGAGTGAACGAATAAAAACTCTTCGGAAGAAGAAAGGGATGAGCCAGGAAGAATTGGCGTTAGAATTACATGTTGTACGACAGACCATCTCAAAATGGGAAAATGCGTTGTCTGTGCCGGATGCTGATGAACTGATTCATTTAGCAAAAGTATTGGAAGTTTCGGTGAATTCTTTATTAGGAGTAGAAGAAAAAGAATCTTTATTATATGAAGATCTGGTAAGTGAACTTACGAGAGTCAATGAAGAACTGGCAAGAATGTGTGAACAGGAGCGATTAGTAAAACAGGCAAATAGGATCAGAGGAAAAATCTTGTTTCTGGTCATCATTTCTCTGATATTCATATCAGTAATCAAGAATGAGCTTATGCAAGTGTTGGCAGTCGGAGTATGTATTATAGCAGCACTTTGTATTCTTTATAAGAATCTGGCAGCACTTACGATCGTAACAACAAGAGATTTGAAATTGAAAGCACTTCGCACTACAACAATCTTTAACATGGTTGTGATTGGCATATGCATTGCGGGAGCAGTCCTTACAGGAACCGGTATGGTGGAGATCGAATCGGCAGGAGAAAAATATTTTGCTGCATTTATTGTAAGCATAGTTCTATTGTTTATGGGCTATATTTCTCCTAAATTACCATTTACAAGACATACGGGATTAAGACTTCCATGGACGGTAGCGGATGAGGAAACATGGAATGTAGCACATAGAATTCTTGGTATTGTTGCGATTCCGGTAGGTGTGTTTTATATCGGAGCAGTACCATTTGTAAAAGATTTTGAAGCATTGACGGTAGGAGCTGTTTTGATGTGTGTTGCTGTTCCTGGAATTATATCTGCACTGTTTTATTATCGAAAATTTTATATAAAAAGATGGTAGAATGGCCGATTCTACTACCTCTCGGTTGGCAAAAATGCAATGAAATTATAAAATAAAGGTATCAATCAGAGGTGGTGATGGTTATGTTTGAAATTGATAAGAAAAGTTTTGGAGAGTTTATCTCCATGCTCCGTAAAGAAAAATCCATGACACAGAAAGAACTGGCTTCCAGATTACTTGTGTCTGATAAAGCTGTCAGTAAATGGGAAACGGGAAACAGTATGCCGGATATTACATTGTTGGTTCCATTAGCAGAGGTGCTTGAAGTAACGGTTACAGAGCTGCTGGAATGTAAAAGAATCGAGAAAACTGATTCTATAGATGCAGATCGAACAGATGAAATCGTTAAAAAAGTAATCACACTTTCAGAAGAAGAACAGAATCTGTTCCGTATGAATCGTAAAAAGCGATTGCTGTTTTTTGTTCCTGTCATAGCTGTTGCGTGTGTGGAAACGATACTTTTACAAATATGGGCGCATCTGCAAAGTATTCCGGCAGATAATCTGTATTTGTTCGCATTAGTCGGGATACTGTGTGGCTGTTATTTCTGGATTTTTGCAAAAGAAAAGATACCGGCATATTATGACCAAAACAAAGTGACTGCTTACAGTGATGGCGTTTTTCGTATGAATCTGGCAGGCACAAGCATCAATAATTCCAATTGGAAATATATATTACAGGTTGGCCGAATCTGGTCTGTGGCATGTATGGTTATTCTACCGTTACTGTATTTTGGGTTAAAAGTATTTTTATCAGATGTTGTGGGAAGAACAGTAGAATATGTATTGATTGCTATTTGGGTAGCTGGATTGTTTGTGCCATTGCATGTTGTGGCTAAAAAATATGAATGAAACTAAAGGGACACGTCGGAAAACCGGCGTGTTTTTACGTTGTAAAATAAATTTGCGAAAGTTCCAAAGTGATTTGCTAGCCATATTTTTCAGAGATAAGTATAATAAGACCATCAAATACAGATGAGGTGAGATGAAAATGAAACGCAGTGACGATATTCAGATATTAAAACAGTCGCTAAAAAGAAATCGAGTCAGGATAAAAGTTTGGGTATTAGCGATTATTGTAGGACTTGCCATTGGTGGTTATGCCGGAGTCCAGGCATATTATCATGGCTGGTTGGGTTAGAACTTAGATAATGGAGGAGAAGGAAGATGTTAGGAGATAAATTAGTAACACTTCGTAAAAAGAATGGTCATAGTCAGCAAGAACTTGCAGATAAACTACAGGTTACAAGACAAACGATATCTAATTGGGAGCTGGGACAAGGTGCCCCTTCTCTGGATAAAGCAATGGAACTGGCTAAAATCTACCATGTCAGTTTGGATGATCTGGTAGAAAATCAGGTGGAAATTCTAGTTAAAGAAAAGAAGCAGGGAAGCGGCAGATTATTGAAAAGCCTGGAAGGAAAGAAAGTAAAGATTAGTGGTTCAGATATGGAACTTCTTCTTGAATCAGGTTTGGATTGGGGATACAATGCGGCGGTAAAAGTCCTGGAAGTAAACGATGAATGGATGCGCATTGAATATACCAGAACAAAGGAGAATCATCTTATGAAGAAAGAAACAGTGGTTAAGCTGATCGATATTGATATGATAAGTGGCGTAGAAATTGTGGAGGAAGAGTAATGACAGATATTTTATTAATCATTATTATTGCTTTATTAGCATATGTGATTCATATTCTGAAAGAACATACAGGGAATGGAAAAAAGGAAGAGAAAAAAGTATCGTACCAGAAAGTGCTTCCAGAGTATTTGAACAAAATGTGTGAAATCACTTTAAAGGAACCTTTGGTAGCACTTGATATTATGTTTTCAGCAAAAGGAATTCTTATTGATCTGGATGAAGACTGGGTCATGCTGGAGGTCGAAGTTAAAAAGAAAAAAGTAGTAAAGATGTTCCGTATTGATAACATCAGTAGTATTAAACAAATCTTATAAAAAAGTAAATTCTTTGACAATGCATCCTTAAGTGTTATAATGACGCATATAAAAGCAAAAGGATGTGACAAAATATGTATCGTATTTTGATTATAGAAGATGACCGTGGTATTGCAGAGGCAATCAAAGAACAGGCAGGAATGTGGGGATTGGACGCAGAGTACATAAAGAACTTCCGTAATGTCATGGCAGAGTTTTCTGCTTTTGATCCGCATCTGGTCCTTCTGGATATTTCCCTTCCATTTTTTAATGGATACCATTGGTGTAGTGAGATTCGCAGGGTCAGTAAAGTGCCTATTATCTTTATTTCATCTGCCTCAGATAACATGAATATTGTGATGGCAATGAACATGGGCGGTGATGATTTTATCACAAAACCGTTTGACCAGAGTGTACTGATGGCGAAGGTACAGGCAATGTTAAGACGCACCTATGATTTTGCACAGGCAGTACCGGTACTGGAGCATCGTGGTGCAATTCTCCATACAGGAGATAACACACTAACGTATCAAGGCGAGAAGATTTCTCTTACTAAAAATGAGTATAAGATCTTATTGACGCTGATGGAACATAAAGAGAAAGTCGTCAGCCGGGAAAAACTGATGGAGGTTTTGTGGGACAGCGACAGTTTTGTAGATGAGAATACGCTTACGGTAAATGTGGGGAGACTCCGAAAAAAACTGGAAGCTGCAGGGCTTATGGATTTTATTACGACCAAATTTGGAGCCGGCTATATCATAAAGGATTAGGAGTGACTAGATTTGTTTTTAAAGTATTTAAAACAGAAACGCAAATTGTTTTTATTAGCAGCTATATGCGGTTTGATTTTTGTCATCTGTTTTTCTTTATACCAGTTCCCTATAAAAACCGTATTGTATCCGGTAGCTTTGTGCGGAATTGTATGCGCAGGATTTCTCATTTCTGATTATCTCAGTGTCAGGAGAAAATACCTGAAATTGGAACTGATGCAGTCAGATGAGAAAATGAATATGGAATATTTGCCGGAACCAGACAGATTAGAGGAAGAGGTATATCAGAAATTAATCCATGTTATGAATGAAAACCAGCAGGAACTTTATGATTCCATGGAATACAAATTTACAGAAATGATGGATTACTATACGGTATGGGCGCATCAGATCAAGACACCGATCGCAGCCATGCGTCTGAATCTGCAGAATGAGGATTCCGTATTATCCAGAAAACTGATGGCAGATCTGTTTCGTATAGAACAGTATGTGGAAATGGTGCTGATGTACTTAAGGCTTGATTCGGACTCTTCTGATTATGTGATCAAAGAGCATGAGATTGGAAGTATTGTAAAGGCTGCTGTTAAGAAGTTTTCCGGGGAATTTATCAGTCGTAAGATTTCTCTTGATATGAAGGAAATCGACGGAACAGTCATTACAGATGACAAATGGCTTTCCTTTGTGATTGAACAGGTCATCTCCAATGCGCTTAAATATACGCCAAAAGGAACGATTTCCATTTATATGTGAGTATTCCAGCCTAGTTTGAGCCACCTGTCCAGTTTTTGAGAGCCACCATTCCTGCAAACGGGAGCCACATTCCTGTGACAGAGAGCCACCTTTATATAAATCCTTTATACTGTAGATATGCACTATTCAGTGTAAATACAGTTAAAGGAGGTCAAAAACCATGACCAAATATCGTGAGATTCTCAGACTGAAAAGTCTGGAATTCAGTGAACGTGCCATAGCTAACACCTGTCACGTATCACGCAACACAGTATCAAAAGTTCTGCGTCGTGCCAATGAATTAAATATTTCATGGCCGTTACCAGATGACTTGATGACTGATGATGTTTTGGAGGAAATGTTCTTTCCAAAACAGAATACTACGTCTGCTAACAGACGTATGCCTGACTATGCTTACATCCGAAAGGAACTTCTCCGAAATGGTGTAAGCAAAAAGCTTTTGTGGATTGAATACTGTGAGGAATGTCGTATGAATAACGAAGAGCCTCTCATGTATTCACGATTCTGCTACTACATTCAAAAAGAAGAAGAAAAGCGGAATGCCACAATGCATATACCTCGGAAACCTGGACAACAGATTGAAGTCGATTGGGCTGGTGATCCGGCTCATATCATTGATCCTGATACCGGTGAAATCACAGAGGTATGGTTATTCGTAGGCGTTTTATCATATAGTCAGTATGCCTATGTGGAAGGTTTTCTAGATGAACGTCAGAAAAACTGGATCAAGGCACATATCCATATGTATGACTTCTTTGGTGGTGTCACGCCTATTTTAATTCCTGACAATTGTTCAACTGCGGTCAATCACCATAAAAGTGATTGGTATACAGTCGCTCTTAACACCACCTATCATGAAATGGCTGAGCATTATAATACAGCCATTGTTCCAGCAAGGGTACGAAAACCCAAGGATAAACCGAATGCTGAAGGTTCCGTAAACATCATATCCAAGTGGATAACGGCTGCGTTACGAAATGAACAGTTCTTTTCTTTAGCAGAATTGAATGCTGCAATTAAAGAAAAGCTGCGAGCCTTCAATGCTAACAGCTTCCAGAAAAAGGAAGGTAGCAGACAAAGTTTGTTTCTTGGGGAAGAAATGCCGTTACTGGCTCCGTTGCCTGCTACACCTTTTGAATACGCAGAGTGGAAAGTTGCCACTGTGCAGTTCAATTATCACATCGCAGTAGACAAGATGTACTACTCCGTGCCTTATCAGTATATCAAAAATAAGGTTGATGTGCGTATAACAGATACAACGATTGAAATATTTTACAAACACAATCGAATTGCCTCTCATCGGAAACTAACAGGCCGTTCTGGACAGTATTCAACTGTCGTAGAACACATGCCAGAGAATCATCAGAAATATCTGGAATGGAACGGCGATCGTTTCCGTCAATGGGCAAGACAGATTGGAACAAACACATATGAAGTTGTAAATGCAATCCTTACCTCTGGACGTGTGGAACAACAGTCCTATCGAGGATGTATGGGCTTACTAAAACTTGCAGAAAAGTATTCCAAAGCCAAGCTGGAAGCCGCCTGCAAAAAAGCTTTAACCTATACGAATTCACCTAGCTATAAAAGTATAAAAAATATCCTTATTACTACAGCTGATTCACTTGAGACTGAACCCGAACATGAAGAACCAGTTAAAGCACAAGGAATCACACGCGGTGCACGATACTATGGAGGTAAACGATAATGCTTAATAATACAACAATAGATAAATTAATTGAAATGCGCTTAACACCAATGGCTGATGCATTCCGCATCCAGATGAACGATCCGCAAATGAAAGAAGTTTCTTTCGAAGACCGTTTTGGAATGCTGGTTGATATCGAATATACGAATCGAAAAAACAACCGATTAAAACGACTGATTCATAACGCGGAGCTGGAACAGCCAGATGCGTGTATTGCTGGAATCGATTACAAGTCAGGTCGAAAACTGAACAAGTCCCTGATCAATCGCCTAGCAACCTGTGAATACATCGCTGAATGTAGGAACATTTTTATCACAGGAGCAACAGGTAGCGGAAAATCATATATGGCTTGTGCATTTGGTATGGAAGCCTGCAAGCAATCCATTACCGTAAAGTACGTACGACTTCCAGATCTGCTTCTTGACTTGGATGCAGCTAGAGAAGCAGGAAATTTTCAAAAGGTGTTAAGTAAATATACCAAGCCTAAGCTGTTGATCTTAGATGAATGGCTTCTATTAAAACTGAACGAACGCGAATCCAGAAATCTATTTGAACTGATTCATAAGAGAAGAAAGAATTCTTCAACTATCTTTTGCTCTCAGTTCCGAGAAGAAGAATGGTATCATCGTCTTTGTATTGCGGATTCCCCTATAGCAGATGCGATTATGGACCGCATTACTTATGATTCATATAAGATTAACATTGAAAGTATTGATCCAAAGAAAGATATCTCTATGAGAGAAATCTATGGTATGGATCCTGAATCAGCACAGTAAAAGAAGTGGCTCCGTCAGTCTGGACAGGTGGCTCTCGCCACACTGGACTGGCGGCTCTGCCGCAAAGGAATATTCATATATGGAAGAACCAAAGATATTGTGTATCAAAGATACCGGAATTGGAATTGCCCCAGAGGATCTTCCGAGAATATTTGAAAAGGGATATACAGGGTATAATGGAAGAGCAGATAAAAAGGCAAGCGGGATTGGACTGTATCTGTGTAAAAGGATCTGCACCAATCTAGGGCATCAGATATCTGCAGTATCAGAACCAGATCAGGGAACGCTGATCCGAATCAGTCTAAAACAGGAGAGACTGAAAGTGGAATAGAAAATAAAATGTGACAAAACTGTTAGAAATGAAGGGGAAATTGTAAGGAGATTCGATGGAGCTTACAGTTCCCCTTTTGTTACAATCAGGACAGAAATTCGAAAGGAGAGTTTTTGTTATGAGTATATTAGAAGTAAACAGGCTGAAAAAGACTTATACGACGCGTTTTGGCGGAAATAAAGTGGAAGCCTTGAAAAATGTATCATTTAGTGTGGAAAAAGGAGAGTATGTTGCTATCATGGGGGAATCCGGTTCTGGTAAGACCACCCTGTTAAATATTCTAGCCTCGCTGGATAAACCGACGGGAGGTTCTGTTTCTTTGGATGGAATGGATCTGTCCAAAATTAAGGAATCACGCCTTGCAGAGTTTAGAAGAGATAACCTTGGATTCGTGTTTCAGGAATTTAATCTTTTGGATACGTTATCCGTGGAGGATAATATCTATCTTCCGTTGGTACTTGCAGGGAAATCACATGTGGAAATGGAAGAAAGGATCAAACCTATCGCACAGAAACTAGGGATTATGGAACTTTTAAAAAAGTATCCGTATGAGATTTCTGGAGGACAGAAGCAGCGAGTTGCAGTGGCAAGAGCATTGATCACAGATCCAAAACTGATTCTGGCAGATGAACCAACCGGGGCTCTTGATTCAAAGGCAACGGATGAACTCCTTCGTTTATTTGGTGATATTAATTTCGATGGACAGACAATCCTGATGGTTACCCATTCCGTAAAAGCAGCCAGCCATGCGGGCAGGGTATTGTTTATCAAAGACGGTGAGGTATTCCATCAGATCTACAGAGGGAATAAGACAGATGAACAGTTGTATCAGATGATTTCGGATACGCTGATCATGCTGGCGACAGGTGGTGATCGAAGATGAGAGTAAGTTTATATCCGCGTCTTGCCTGGGAAGGAATCCGTAAAAACAAGAAACTTTATATACCTTATATTCTTACCGGCAGTGTGATGGTCATGATGTATTATATCTTAAGCTATCTGATCGAGTCCCCTACGCTCATGCAGATGATCGGCGGTTCCTATCTGACGATCATGCTTTCCCTTGGGTGTGTTGTGATTGCTGTGTTTTCTCTTCTGTTTCTTTTTTATACCAATTCCTTTCTGATCCATCAGAGGTATAGGGAGTTTGGCCTTTATAATATTTTGGGAATGGATAAAAGAAATATCAGCAAGCTGATGGTGTGGGAGAGCATTTTCGTCGGTGTATGTGCGATTGCAATCGGGCTTTTTGCGGGGATTGCATTATCAAAGATTGCCGAACTGATTATTTTAAATATCCTTCACATGGATGTCACCTATGATTTTTATATTGGGATGATATCAATCAGACAGAGCCTGCAGATTTATGGGGTTATTTATCTGATCCTTCTGATCAATTCTCTTCGTAAGGTAAGAAAAGCTAGACCTTTGGAACTGATGCAGAGTAACAAGGTCGGGGAAAGGATTCCGAAAAGAAACTGGATCTATGCAGCAGTTGGGATTGTTTTACTGATAACAGCATATTATCTTGCAGTGACAATCGAAGAACCGTTGTCAGCATTTACCATCTTCTTTGGAGCAGTTATTTTGGTTATCATAGGAACCTACCTGCTTTTTATGGCTGGTTCCGTTGCGTTCTGTAAACTTTTACAGAAGAATAAGCGGTACTACTACAAACCGAATCATTTTGTATCTGTTTCTTCTATGATCTATCGAATGAGAAGAAACGGAGCCGGACTTGCATCCATCTGTATCCTTCTTACCATGGTGCTGGTCATGATATCTGCAACAACAAGCCTGTATTTCGGAACAGAAGATGCTCTTCATAACAGGTATCCAAATGATGTAAATGTCTCTGTAATGTTTGACCAGGCAGAAGGAGTCAGTGACGAAAATATAGAAAAGATTCGTAAAAACATAGAGCCTTATTGTGAAGAAGAGGCTGATTTAACAGGAATCCGTTCTTTCAACACTTCCGGCTTGATCACGGACAAGGGTATCACGACTCAGATGAGTTCTTCCACTATGATCGGTTTTGATACATATGATAATGTGGGATATCTGTCGATTCTTTCTTTGGATGATTATAATGAAATGGAACATGAGAAAAAGAGCCTTGGAGAAAAAGAATGCCTGATTTATTGTGATCGCCTGAAATACGAGTGGGATAACTTTGCGATAGAAGGAGCGGATGCTTACACGGTAAAAGAAAGACTTCACGAGTTTCCAACAGATGGAGACGCAGAAGCAATGATTTCACCGACAGTATATATGGTGGTAAATGATCCGTACACATTTATTGAACCGGTAAAAGATCTTGCGAATACAATTGGTGATTCCATATTTGTATATGAATGGCGATTCGGAGCAGACTTTGATACAGAAGAAGCAGAAATAGAAGCTGCATCACAGATCAGAGAAACGCTGAAAAACATGTATATGGAAGGAGAGTACCATATCAGCTCCTTATCGGCAGAAAGCAAGGCACTGCAGAGAGAAGGATTTATGGAATTATATGGAAGTCTGTATTTTCTTGGTATCATGTTAAGCATTGTATTCTTGTTTGCAGCGGTACTGATCATCTATTATAAACAGATATCCGAAGGTTATGAGGATCAAGCCAGATTCGAGATCATGCAGAAAGTGGGAATGACAAAGAAAGATATTCGAAGAAGTATCAATTCCCAGATGCTGACGGTATTTTTTGCACCTCTTGTTTTTGCAGGAATTCATTTGGGTTTTGCATTTCCATTTATCTGGAGGATGCTTATGCTGTTCGGTCTCAATAATCTGAAAATGATTCTTGTGGTACTCGTCATATGTTTTCTGGTGTTTGGACTTCTGTATGCGTTCGTATACAAGATCACATCCAATTCTTATTATGCAATCGTAAGCGGCAGGAGGGAAGCATAAGATGAAGAAAGTGATCGCAGGTGCTTTGCTTATTTGCGTGCTGACTGTTTTGGCTGGCTGTACAGATTGGAACGATAATTCTGACGGAATTAAAATCATAGAGCAGGTGAAAGATTGGACGGAAACACTTGGAAAGAAGCAGATTACAAAAGATTCTGATTTATGTGGAGAAAGAATTTTGGAGCAGGAGGGCGACTATTATTCAGGAAGCTATAATGCTCAGGCAGAACAAATGACAGGACGAGAAGTAATATTTGGTGGTGCTGGTATGGAAGAGCGAACGATTTGCTGTAGCGGTAACATTGATAGGGAAACTGGAAGTATAAAGATTCGTGTACGCATGAATGAGGAAGTTGTTTATATCACTCCTGATGAAAACGGTCATTTTGAAAAAGAGTTTTCTTTTGAAAGCGGTGGAAACTATATCATGGTCGATTATGAAGATTTCACGGGAAGCATAGAATTAAGATGTACAGAAGGAGAGGATGGAGATGAAGAATAGAATTCTTTCCTGGCTTGTCACGATAGGACTTTGCATTGTACTGATTCCGATAGGGTGTATTTTATTGATATTGAATATCATGTGGAGCACAGTGAATCAGGTTATCAGAAAAATAAAAGAATAGTATAATCTAAAAGATTGGTCTTGTATTGAAAGATACAGGGCCATTTTTTTGTTCAAAAATCATATCTAATCATTTCAATTCTGCACTCGCAGAAAAATTTTTCAAAAAAAATTTAAAAAATCACACCAGATTGGCAATTTTCCGTCCCCACCTGAAAAGTAGGAGGGATTAAAACCTCGACGAACCTTGAAAACAGAATACGCAGCATTCCAGTTTATATCCGTTTGGATGGAGCAACGATGATTCTGGCGCGAAGACCTGTTTTTTACAGTGAGCGATCAACAGAGATATAAAACAGATCGGTGGTGCGGTCTGATTGCCATGAAGTCTGAATTGGGATAATGATACTTCCGTCTAGTCACGTACATGATGCGTGGGCGGCTCGGTGAGTTCCACGGAGAGGTGAGAGTCCTATGAGTACCGACCAGGTACGGGCTGGAATGTTCCCATTGTAATCAGGGGAGTCGGGGACAAGTTTGATTCAAAAACATTAATTGCGAAAATATGTGGCGGAGCCAATAAGTTCCGCCATATCCTTTTGCAATTAAGTCTGCGCCTGCTTTTGTCCACACCAGAAGCAGGCGCAGAGAATTGTAAAAATTAAAACTTAGGAGAAATCAAAATGAGTGAAATGAAGAAAGAAGCCAGATATGCAGAAGATAAACCAAAGTCATGTGAATACTGTTATTGGTGGGATGATAAAAAAAGGATTTGTGTATTAGGCGAAGAAAAATGTTATTACCTATTACCGGATAAACCAAAGAAACCAGCTAGTCCATGTGACGGTTGCCCTTATGGTCGTAATAATCCGTGTATCGGTTTTTGTATGAAGAAATTATTGGGGCAAAAATCATGAGAGGTAATATGCGAGGGCATCTGATGTTCTATGAGCAGATGATGGTGCAGGTGCCTGGTAAGAAAGATAACATTGATGAAGAAAAAATGTGTACAGGCTGTCAGTATCACAGAAAGGACTTCGCGTACCGATACTGCTTGTATACCGAGTGTCCTTATGTGAAAGGTCATAAAACATTTAGGAAGGAGGCGTACGAGATTGGCAGCAAATAAAAGATACTATTGGTTAAAGATGAAGAAAAGTTTCTGGGATGAGCCTTCCGTACTGTTCTTAAGAAATCTTCCTAGCGGAGATACGTTAGTGATCATTTATCTCAAACTGCTCTGTATGAGTTTGCAGAATAATGGAATTATTTATTTTGAGGGAACTTATGGAACAGTGGAAGATGAGATTGCACTCTCTCTTAGGGAGGATAAGATGATGGTTCAGATGGCTCTTTCAGCTATGAAGAAAGTAAATCTGGTCGTGATGGGAATGGACGATATGGAAATGCAGTTTACCAGAATCGGAGAAATGGTAGGTATTGATTCTGAAAGTGCTTCTGCGAAAAGAGTTCGTGAGCATCGTGCCAGAAAGGCATTAGAACAGCAGCAAGTGTTAGGTGTTACAATGAAACAGGATGGTAACGGTGGTGTAACAAACGGTAACACAGAGATAGAGAAAGATAGAGAGAAAGAAACAGAGATAGAAAAAGAGTCAGATGTAGAGACAGAGGGACTTGGCCTCTATCGAAATGTATTTCTTACTCCGGAAGAATTTCAAAATCTCAAAGATCTGTATCCGGCAGACTACATGCAAAAGATCAACAATCTCTCTGTTTATATGGTATCTGCGAAGAAAAATTATCAGAGCCATTATATGACAATCTGCCGTTGGGCGAGAGAAGATGCACAGAGAGAAAAATCTCATGGAAGTACAAACAGACCTCGTTTGATCACAGAGTTGGATTATTCCTTTAAGGAGGGAGAGAGCTTATGATGGAACATCCGGAAGATTATATTGGAGAGGATGGTCTTCTCTATTGTGGAAAATGCAAAACTCGCAAGCAATACAATCCGAGTTTTAATGGGAGAGTAATGATCGTCGGTGTTCCTTGTAAATGTGAACAGGAACGCAGACAGAAAGAAGAGGAAGAACGTAAACGTGAGGAGAAAATTGCCAGAATCCGACGGATGAAAGCAACATGTATCCACGACAAAGGACTTCTTGATTGTACATTTGTAAATGACGATGGTTCTGTAAAACAGATGAAAATAGCCAAATGGTATGTAGATACCTGGAAGGAACGAAAACTCAGTAATGACGGATTACTTCTCTGGGGAACCATTGGCACCGGGAAAACATTCTTTGCTGGGTGCATTGCAAATGCGTTGATTGAACAGGGAGAGTCAGTATTAATGACAAACTTTTCTAAGATTCTGAATACGCTTAGCGGTATGTATTCGGAAGAAAAGAATGAATTTATTGCAAGCCTGATGAGATATTCCCTTCTCATTATCGATGATCTGGGAATTGAGCGTAACACAGAGTACGCAAAAGAACAGGTTTACAATATCATTGATGAGCGATATAAGGCAAAGTTACCG
>JAGAQG010000020.1 GCA_017622875.1 Lachnospiraceae bacterium | reverse complement strand
TGATTTAAGGTAATTTTTGTCTTCATCTGACAAAGCAAGATATGTTCTTTTCATAACGTTCATCCCTTCTTAGATGACACTATTTTACCACACATTATTCCGAAAAGATATATGGCAGTTATTTAATTTATTTTGTACTAGATGGAGAGAAAATAGATTTAAATCAACTGGATTCTTTATTGTTAACAAGGCATTTAATTATTCATCAAGACAGGTTCAATCAAACTGAAGGGAAGATTAAGGAGTATCAAGTTTTTTTATACTCCTTAGTTGAATATTGCGATAAGTATTTATGTATGTGCTTAAAAGAATATGGAATAATGATTGAAGATAAAAATTTTGATATTTATTGAAAATAAAGAATTGAGAAAAATATGAAAAAACACATTACAGTATTTATTTTGACCGGAGCCCTGCTTTTGTCACTGCCCAGCTGTGCAAAAAGGGAAACAGTAGACTTTGATAATATCATGGACATAAAAACAGAGACCAGTCAGGAAGAGGAATTTGTTGAGGAGTCTGACAGTATCACAAATATGGAAACAGAGACTTTTCAAGAAACAGAGTCTATTGAAGAAAACTATGATATAGTTGACCAGCTAAAGGAAAATATAAAGTCTGCCGAAGAATCAGCGGCGTCTTTAGAAAAATCCATCAGCAATGATTTGCTTACGCAAACAGAGTACAATGAGAAAACGCAGGAATTGTATGAGGTGTGGGATTCGGCATTAAATACAGTATGGAGTACATTAAAGCAGACACAGGATGCAGATACAATGAACCGGCTTACGGACGAAGAACGTGAGTGGATAGCCTTGAAGGAGCAGGCAGCAGCTCAGGCAGGTGCGGAGTATGAGGGCGGAACCATGCAGTCAATGGTTATGAATCAAAAAGCGGCAGAAATGACAAAAGCCCGGGTATATGAGTTAATGGAACTGTTTGAAGTTTCAGAGGAAAAAACAGCAGGGGCAGAAACGTCTGCTGAAAGCGCAGCAGATTATTCCGGCAGCAGGCGCAGGTAACAGTTACCGATTCGTCATTTTCGGAAATACAGACTGGCGAAACATACAATTTTTCAGATGGAAAGAATTTATCTGAATCGTTACATTAGGAGAATGAAGAGAATGGCAAGTACTATTTTACTCGTAGAGGACGATGCGGCAATCGCTTCCGGCTTGATGTATGCATTAGAGAAGGAGGGATATTTACCCTTTCACTGCAAAGATGTAAAAACTGCTTTTTCTGCTGTGAACGCGAAGCGGTTTGATTTGGCAATTCTTGACATGCAGCTTCCGGACGGTTATGGAACAGAGGTGAGTGACAGACTCAAAAATTGCGGAACACCAGTGATATTCCTGACAATTGTAGACGATGAGAATGAGATTGTGCATTCTTTTGAAAATGGGGCGGCAGATTATATCACAAAACCTTTCCGGTTAAGAGAGCTATTGGCTCGCGTGAAGCGGACGCTGAATGCCGCTGACGGAAGGGAGCGTTCTCAGATGATGTCACTTGGAAACGCTGTCATTGATGCAGACTCGGGTAAAGTGTATGTTGACGGAACATTGATAGAGCTGACAGCCTTGGAATACAGGCTGCTTTTCATTTTTGCAGCAAATAAATCCATTTTATTAACAAGGGAACAGATTCTTGAAAAAATCTGGGATTCAAGCGGACATTTTGTGGAAGATAATACATTGACTGTTTACATAAAGCGTGTGCGCGAAAAGCTCGGAGGAGCTGTAAACATTCAGACAGTCAGGGGGATTGGATACCGTGCTGATTAAAAAAGAAGAAATCACAGAGTTGTCAAATGGAATACGAAAGGCTATAGACGGACAGGAGATAGACATCAGGGACAATAAAGAAGGAGTCCTAAGTATTCTGAAAAATGATATTTATACACTGATTCATATAGAAAAGGAACAGAGAAGCAGAGCGCAGGCAGAGCAGGAACATTTGGCGGAATATCTGGCAGATATTTCACACCAGTTAAAGACGCCCCTTACATCAATGATGCTCATGACAAATCTTTTGGAAGATGCTTCCGGGGACAAGCAAAAAGAGTTCATTTTTCAGATAAAAAAGGAGCTGGGGCACATGGAATGGCTTATTTCTGCACTGCTGAAAATGGCAAGACTTGATTCCGGAGCAGTAGATTTTACCGCATCAGATATCAGCGTAGGTCAACTGGTGGAAGAAGCGTTAAAGCCACTGCTGATTCTGCTGGATATCAAAAGCCAGAAAGTAGTGATACGAAATGAAGCGGTCATACGTTGCGACAGGCGATGGACAGAGGAAGCATTGACAAATCTGCTGAAGAATGCCTCGGAATGCTCCGGAGAAAATACTGTGATTACAGTAGACAGCGGAGAGAATCCAATCTATCAATGGATTTCCATTACAGATGCAGGGGAGGGAATACCAAGAGAAAGAATTTCGGGCTTGTTTCGGAGATTTCAGAATTCACGAAATGAAAACGGATTCGGAATCGGGCTGCCGCTGGCACTTTCGATTGTCAGAGGTCAGAATGGAGACATTGAGGTATCTCCGGGAGGAAACGGAGCCGGAGCAACATTTAAAATTAAATTATATAAATGACAGTATTGTCATTTTTTTATTGTTAGGGCATGGCCCTGTTCTCCATTGAGGAGTTTTTCGCTGATCCGAAAAACGGAACTTTGGAGAACAAATAAACCACCTGCTCTGCGGGTGGTTGGAATAGCTTTAGCGTTGTGTAAAAAACCTCCAATGATATAAT
>JAGAQG010000019.1 GCA_017622875.1 Lachnospiraceae bacterium | reverse complement strand
TTCAAGATACGAACGGTCGTCTGTGCTAAGAGTAATGGTGGATGCTTTCTTTCCCATAAAATAATGCTCCTTTTCATCTAATAAGAACATTATACTACACGACAAGAATATAGTCCACTTATTTAAAAACATCTATACTAGGTCTCTCCTTTCTACATAATCATTCCACTGAGCCAGTATATGACTCCCAGCACCCAGCTTGAAAAGATCCCATATAAGATGACCGGTCCGGAAATTGTAAAGATCTTACATCCAATTCCGAAAACCTGTCCTTCTTTCTGAAATTCAATGGCCGGTGCAGCCACGGAATTTGCGAAGCCCGTAATCGGTACCAGCGCACCGGCCCCGCCAAATTTCGCAATGCCCGGATAAATATTAAGGCCTGTTAACAGCACACTAAGCAGTACCAGAACAATCGTGCAGACCGTCCCTGCATCATCCTTCGACATGCCATATCCAGTGGCTGTGTTCACAATCAACTGCCCCAATGTGCAAATCGCCCCGCCCACCAAAAATGCATGAAACATCTCTTTTGGCAAGCAATGGGTCGGTGTATATTCCTTGACCTTCTCCCCATACTCTTTCTCAATCTGTTTTTGCTTTTCTGACTTCTGCTTCTCCATCCTGCCACTCCAATCTATACCACAATAAAATAATAAATCAGTGCCCCAAAGGTATGTCCCAGCGCCAGCGCCCACACAGCCGCAATCAGACCCTTGCGCAAATATACTCGCCTCATAAAAATTGGTATTGTATCTATAATCTCCGTCAGGGCCATGGCCCATGCACCTACGAAAATCCCTGCAAAGCTTCCATATAGAAACAGCCAGGGCCACCCAACAGGAATCTTCCACTCATACAAATACCAAAAGGTTCCCACACAGCCACCCAGGGCCACCATATCTTCATACAAAAGAATATGACTTGCAGTTTTCGTTTGATGAGCAAACCTGGAAATAATTCCAAGAGCAATGATCAATGCAAAAAAACCACCAGCCAGTCCGGCACCAGCACCCAGTCCGCAGAGAATCAGAAAAAGATATTTAATCCACATCCTCTTCCTTACCTCTTCTTCCCACTTGCTTAATGAGCGACTGGTTCACCTGCTGTTCATACCCAGCCATCTCCACCTCCACCGGAGAAGGATCATCTGTCAGATATTTCTTCCCAATATGATTAAAGAATACAATGATTCCAACACTGACTCCGATAGAATAGGTAATTTCCAAAATGGTCACGCCCGTAGGTTTATATCCCATGACCCACTCATATATTTTCTGAAAACTGTCATGGGTACTGACATCCTCATTAAAGGTCATCATGGCAAACATAGATCCAAAGAATGACATGGCACATACAAAAGCAATCTTCAGATTTTCCATGAGCTTAGATTGTTTCCCAGGATGATAACTGATGACAAAATCTGCTTCTCCGAGATTCTGCACCTCAAGTTCCGGATAAACCTCATGAATCTTTTGAATGACAAACAATACCGATACAATTCTTCGATTATGCTTCTCGCCATCCATAGAAAAAAGCTTTTCTGTTTTTAATCGGTTAATGATCGGGGCCTCCGTACATTCCATCTTTGCTACATCGCCAATGGTTACGGAAGTCTTTTTGGTTTCAATGCACTGCTCAATTTTTAAATGCAATGTCTTTTTCATGCCGTAAGATCCCATTCATCACAAATCATCTCTTTTGGAAGCTCCACAAAAGTACCATTTTTATATTCCACTGTTCGGTATTCCAGGTACAGATAATATCCGGCCCACAAAAACAGCGACAATATGACCAATGTAATTGCATATACGTAATTTTTTCTCATACTCATTCTCCTTTCACGCGCTCCTTAAAACACGTTAAGTAGTTTCTTATGAGTAGTATTCGAAATATTTCGTATCTTATGCAAGATCCTTCATCCGACGTAAAATCTTTTTTTCCAGCCTGCTGACCTGCACCTGACTGATTCCCAGAATATCCGCCACCTGATTTTGGGTCTTATTTTCAAAATATCGCAAAATAATCAATTCTCTGTCCCGCTCATCAAGAGTATCCAAAAGCTGCTGTAAAAACAGCTTATTCATCAGCTCCTCCTCTTCATTTTTTTCGTCAGGGATTCGCTCCTTTAGAGAAATCTCTTTTCCGTCTCCCTGAAAAACACTTTGATCCATGGATTCCACTTCCACGGCAGCCTCCATGGAAAGCATGATTTCTTCCGGCTCCATGGAAAGCTCTGCTGCAATTTCATCCACTGTAGGCTCGCGCCCCTTGCTATTTCGCAGGCTTTCCATGGCTTTTTTTATCTTCCACTGATTCTCCTTTAAGCTCCGGCTTACTTTAATCATGCCATCATCCCGCAAAAAACGTTTGATCTCCCCGGAAATTAATGGTACTGCATAGGTCGAGAATTTCACATCATAAGAAAAATCAAATTTATCAATGGCCCGAATCAGACCAATTGCTCCGATCTGATATAAATCCTCTATTTCCACTCCCCTTCCCACAAATCGCCGAACCACATTCCATACAAGTCCTGAATGCATCATTATCAGCTGTTCCTTCGCCTCTTTTTCTCCTGCCTGTGACATTCTAATCAGTTCAAAAGTCTCTTCCATAACGTTTTCCTACTCTTTTCGTCATGGTAACTTTTGTGCCTTCCCCAACTTTCGATTCTACTTTTATGGTATCCATAAAGGCTTCCATAAATACAAAGCCCATGCCGGAACGTTCCAGATCACGTCTTGTTGTATAAAGAGGTTCCATGGCTTTTTTTACATCTTCAATGCCAACACCAAAGTCCTGTACGCTGACTTCCAGAATGTCTTCCTCAATGGCTGCCTCAATTACGATTTTATGTACTTCCTGTCTGTATCCATGAATAATTGCATTTGTTACCGCCTCTGAAATAGCAGTCTTAATATCTGCAACCTCCTCCATCGTCGGATTTAACCTTGTCAAAAAAGCTGCTACTACCACTCTTGCAAATGATTCATTGGATGGAATGCTGTCAATTTCCAGTTTCATTTCCTGCTTCATATTAAAACTCCTTCTCAATTGGGATAATTTTATGAATTCCGCTAAGCATCAAAATCTTTCTGATGCGCTCTCCGGTATGCGTAATCCGCACTTCTCCGCCAATGGCCCTCATCAGCTTATAACGTCCCATCAAAAGTCCGATTCCGGAACTGTCCATAAACTCCGTATCCTTAAAATCAAATTCCAGTACTCTGATATCTTCTGTCTGCAGTCTTCGGTCAACTTCTTCTCTTACCTCATCCGCAAAGCAATGATCTACTTCTGCCGGTACGATGACTTTTAAGCTTTCACCTTTTCTCTGCACAAGTTTTTCCATTTTTTAAACCTCCTTTTCTCACATTTCAGACTCTTCTTTCCCACGAAAAAAGGAGACTATGCCTTTACATAGTCTCCTAAACTTCTAGGTTTCTCTTTTGTTTTATTTATGGGTTTGCATTCAGATAAGCCTGTGCTGTCTGAGCTCTCTGTGTGGTCGCTGGCAATAATTCTACTACCTTCTGGTAGTGAATCTTTGCATTGGCTGTATCACCCAGTTTTTCATAGCTTCGTGCCAGATAATACTGTGCATAATCATGCTCTGGATTCAGCTCCACAACCTTTTCAAGATCAGCTTTGGCTTCCTCATATTTTCCTGCCTTGAAACTTTCTTCCCCTTTTTTGTAAAGCTCCTCAATGACAGTTCCATTTACTTTTGTATTGATTTCATCATAAATCACTTTTGCTGTCTCAGCCAGATTTTCTGCATTCACCTTTGCAAGTGCTGTGGCAGCCTCTTCATATTTTTCTTCCTGTGCCAGCTTCTGTGCCTCGAATAAAGCATCATAGCCTTCTGCTTTCGCAGTCACTTCAGCTGCCTGCGCTTCTGCTTTCGTCGCTGCTGCCTGTGCTGTTTCCAGCTCTTTTGTAATAGAATCAATCGTTGCTGCCTTTGCCTCTAGCTGATCACTGTATTCAATGACCTGCTGATTTGCTGTATTATTGGCCGATTGAATCTTTGCCGGTGCAAATACGAACCAGCAGACTGCCATACCGATCACAAGGCCTAACAAAATGTCCAATACCACGTTTCTTCCGCCGCCTTCAGAAACACTCTTTGGCTGAATGATCGTTTCATTTCCACTTGTATATGCAACTGCATCTTTACTGATTCTGGAAGATTTTTTGTCGGCACTTTTGCCTCTTAAAAGATCTGTTTCTTTAAAGTAATTCAGCGCCATCACATTGCCTCTGTCAATATGAAGGACTTTTTTCAGTTCCTTTCTTGCAAGCTCGATCTGATTTGTCTGAATTGCCACAAGTGCCAGCAAAAGATGAGCCGATACAAATTTGTCATGAATAGACAAAACCTTCTTTAGCTGAATAACCGCCAGATCAAGGCTGCCGGTTCTGGCATATAAAAGTGCCTGATTATATTTCTTTAACGCAATGTTATATGCATCCAGTTTTCCCGCATTATTCTGCACTGCTTCGATATATTTATCCGCAATATTATCCTCTGGCTGATAATTTTTGCTGACGATCCATTCAGAAAGTGCTGCCACCACATCGCCCATTTCAAAATAAACGAGCCCTAACAGATTTCGCGCCGGAATATTTCGCTTGTAAACCTTTAAACTGTTCTTTAAATCATCCTTTGCACCAGATAAGTCGCGTACCTGCGCTTTTTCCAGCCCACGGTTATAAAGCGCATTGGAAGTAGAGATCAGCTTTTTATAAATTTTCACATTGGTACCGCAGTTGTTGCAAAAACTGCTGTCTGTCAATGTTGCTCCACATTTATTACATTTCATCTGCGCTTCGCTCCTAATGACGTTCCTTTGTCTCTTTCACCATTTCTTCCATAAGATCTACCATATCGGTCAGATTCTTATTATGAATGTTATCTTCAATCTGTTCAACTTCTAAGCTTGGATAAAATTTCTTCAGTTCTTCTTCAAAATTAATCATCTTTGTTCCTCCTTCTGGAGAGTCCTAATTTCTAATCAATATATAGTTCCATCATACCCATCAGCCCTAGAAAAATCAATCCTTTTATGGTGTCGGGACGTGATAAATAATCGACATTTCTTCACTTAAAACACTCTTGTTCGGCGCAAGCTGTTTGATCTGAACCTCGTCTCCATCTTCCAGCACCAGATCCTTCACTCGAATCAGATGGTCGTTAATAAAACCAGTGGATAAAAATTCTCCGTTTACGTGCACCTTGCTCTGAGTAGTAAAATTTTCACCAAAAATATAGACCTTATCTTCGATCTGTACCACCTTTTCAATCACCTGATCGATGATACCCATCTGGAATTCTGCCGGTTCGTGCTTTCCTTCTTCGCCATAACCATAGCCTTCTCCATAAAGCAGGTCATACTGTAAGATTTCCATATCATACTGGTAATCCTTCGTACCTCTTCTGTTCTGATGATACTGCACCATAGCGCCAGTATGGATTCCAAGCTGATCTAACACTTCTGCACCAATCTGGTAGGCGCATAATGTCTGATCCTTTTCTTCCAGTCCTATATTATCCCATATTACATAGGAAGTATCAAATAAATATCTGTTCGTAACATCCTCTTCTGTCAGATCCATGGTCGGCAGATGGTCACCATAAAATACGATAACGCTGTCCTCACCTGTAGAATCTACTGCAGTGATAAGGTCTTCTACGAACTGATCCATTTCATGAATCATATTTACATAATATTCCCACTGATTGTTCTTGGCTTCTGTTGGAGAACCGCTGACTGTGATCACCGGATCTTCCAGTATTTTTTCTGTTGGATAATCCCCATGTCCCTGCACGGAAATGGTAAAGATATAATCCTGATTTTCTGTGGACTCTAAGCAGTCCATGACAGCTCCTACTAATACATCATCCTTTAACCATCCTGTCGGAGTCTGGTTAGAAATATCCATATATTCCTTAGATGTGTAAGTTTCAAATCCCAGATTTGGGAACACCGTTGAACGGCTGTAGAATGTTGCCTTATTGTTATGAATTGCGTGAGTGTTATAACCAATTTCCTTTAAGGCATACGGAACACTGTCGCAAGTCGTTTTTTTCAAAATTGTTTTATGCGGATATTCCCCCGGTCCAAAATAACGCATATTCATACCGGAAATTGTCTCAAATTCTGTGTTAGCAGTACCCGCACCTACCGATGGCACCTTAAAGGAGCCGGAAGAATAGTTGTCCATCAGATATCTGAAATAAGGAATTGGATCTTCAGAACATTTTAAATATTCTACCGTAGTAACATCGAAGAAGGATTCCAGCTGCACAAAAATGATATTTGGCAGTTCCTCCGGTACCTCCTCTTCCCAATCGGTCAGTTCTGCAATATATTCTTCATCATATCCGTAAGGCTCATCCATACCAGTTCCCACTAATGTGCAACTAAAACAATACGGGAAACCATAATCCTCATATGCAAATGCAATATTACCAAAGTAAGAAGAAATCACACGATTTTCCAGTGCCAGCAACGTACTGCCTGAAAAAATCCCGATAACTGCCAAAAATCCAATGGCATTTCTCACATAATGAATCTTTCCCTGGTACTTTGGTCCCTTTTTCCAGAATAAATATAAGATTACAATAGCACCAACTACCAGAAGCACATTCATAAGCAGCTTATCCGGTGACATATATTTATCCAGAATATCTGCCAGGTCTTCCAGTAATTTTATATCCTGAGCGGTAAACGGTGTTACTCGGTTGCTTAAGACCGTACCGTTCATATAACCGCCATATACCCAGACTGCCGAAATCGCCAGTCGAAGAACGGCTCTTCTTCTGAACAGATATACGACCATCAGAGTCATAAAGATCAACAGAGAGTTATATAAAAATACCAGCGGACTCTCTGTCATGAACATAAAGCCTTCCACGATGGAGTGTCTGGAAAATGTTTCAATCACATATTCCAGCACCATAGACCAAAGCGCATGAAAAACCAAAGAATATTTATTAAAAATATTCACAGTCTTTGAAATCCCTGTCTGATGTTTTTCATAAAACACTTTAAAAGGCTTCTTTATAATGCTTCCAACCTTATGGAAAGGGGCAGAGATAATCCCTGCCGCCGTTCTAATCTTTTCTTTCATAATTTTTCCTCTAACTTTCCGAGAGAAACAAGTTTCTCTCTTCCGCGGGATTCGTCAAACTGGAATGCTCGCATTCCAGCTTTCCTCATTCCTACCGCGAATATGCCAGCTGAGAAAGTCTTAATTTTACCTGCTCCATCATCTGTGTATATTTTGCAAGTTTTTCCTTTTCTTCATCAATCTTGCTCTGTGGAGCCTTGCTTACGAATTTCTCATTGCTAAGCATTCCATTTACTCGTGCAAGTTCTTTCTGCAGACGTGCTTCTTCTTTCTTGAGACGTTCGATTTCTTTCTCAATATCAACAAGCTCTGCAAATGGCATACAGATTTGGGCTTCAGGAATCATTGCGGAAACTGCATCTTCTGCAATGCCTGTTTTGTCGCACTGTACTGTAACTTCACTAGCATAACCTAAACTTCCGAAGAAAATGTGACCATTTTCGAAAATCTTTCTTAATTTTTCGTTTTCAGATACAACAAATACTTTTGCCTTTTTGCTTGGTGGTACATTCATGCCTGAACGAACGTTACGGATCGCACGAACTGCTTCTTTGATTGTTTCAACAGCGAATTCGTCTTCTGCAAAGTTCCATTCGTCTTTGTATTCCGGCCAAGCAGAAATCATGATGGATTCTTCATCACATAAGTTACAGAAAATTTCTTCTGTAATGAATGGCATGTATGGATGTAACAGTTTTAATGCATTGATGAGAACTGTCTTCAATGTCCATAAAGCCGCTGTCTTTGTTTCATCTGCGTCGTTGTACAGACGAGGTTTTACCATTTCGATATACCAGTCGCAGAATTCTTCCCAAATGAAGTCGTAAATCTTCTGAACTGCGATACCAAGCTCGAATTTGTCCATATTTGCAGTAACATCTTTTGCAAGCGTATTTACCTTGGACAGAATCCATTTATCTGCACTTGTTAAAGTAGATAAGTCAATGTTTTCAGGAACCTCTGCACTCTCTTCATTCATCATAATGAAACGGGAAGCATTCCAGATCTTGTTTGCAAAGTTTCTGGATGATTCAACTCTTTCCATGTAGAAACGCATATCGTTTCCAGGTGCATTACCTGTGATCAGTGTCAGACGAAGTGCATCTGCACCGTACTGTTCAATGATTTCCAGTGGATCGATACCATTTCCGAGAGACTTACTCATCTTACGTCCTAAGGAGTCACGCACCAAGCCGTGAATGAGAACGTGGTGGAATGGGCTCTTTCCTGTCTGTTCGTATCCTGAGAATACCATACGGATTACCCAGAAGAAGATGATGTCATATCCTGTTACGAGTACGTCTGTTGGATAGAAGTAATCTAATTCTTCTGTTTTTTCCGGCCAGCCAAGTGTTGAGAATGGCCATAATGCGGAAGAGAACCATGTATCTAAAGTATCCGGATCCTGTGTTAAATGTTTGCATCCACATTTTGGACAAACATCAGGAGCTGTTTTGGAAACTACGATTTCACCGCATTCATCACAATAGTATGCAGGAATTCTGTGTCCCCACCAGAGCTGTCTGGAGATACACCAGTCACGGATATTTTCAAGCCAGTGTAAGTATGTTTTATCAAATCTTTCAGGTACAAATGTTAAGTCACCATTTTTTACTGCTTCAATGGCAGGTTTTGCCATTTCTTCCATAGCAACGAACCACTGCTGTTTGATCATTGGTTCGATAGTTGTACCGCAGCGGTCATGAGTACCTACATTGTGTACGTGATCTTCTACTTTTACTAAAAGACCTAATTCTTCCAGTTCTTTTACCATGACTTTACGAGCTTCGTAACGGTCCATACCAACATATTTTCCACCGTTTGCGTTGATTGTCGCATCGTCATTTAAAATATTGATTTCTGGAAGGTTGTGTCTTCTTCCTACTTCAAAGTCGTTAGGGTCATGTGCCGGTGTGATCTTAACAACACCAGTACCAAATTCTTTGTCTACGTAAGAGTCAGCGATTACCGGAATTTCTCTGTTAATGAGTGGTACGATGACTGTCTTTCCGATAATATCCTGGTATCTTTCATCTTCAGGGTTTACTGCGAGTGCAGTATCACCGAGCATTGTTTCCGGACGTGTTGTAGCGATTTCTACAAATTTGTCGGAATCCTTGATTGGATAGTTAATGTGCCAGAAATGGCCAGCCTGTTCTTCGTGTTCAACTTCTGCGTCAGAAATAGAAGTTCCACAAACAGGACACCAGTTGATGATTCTGGAACCTTTGTAAATGTATCCTTTTTCATAGAGACGGCAGAATACCTCCAAAACTGCTTCGGAGCATCCTTCGTCCATAGTAAATCTTTCTCTGTCCCAGTCACAGGAAGAGCCGATTTTCTTTAACTGTTCTACGATTGTATGGCCATATTCTTCACGCCATTCCCAGGTACGTTTTAAGAAGCCTTCACGTCCAAGCTCGTTCTTGTCGATGCCTTCTTCTTTTAATTTGTTGATAACCTTAACTTCTGTGGAAATACTTGCATGGTCTGTTCCAGGAACCCAGAGTGCATTATATCCCTGCATTCTTTTATAACGAATAAGGATATCCTGCATGGTATTATCCAGTGCATGTCCCATGTGTAATTTACCTGTAATGTTTGGCGGCGGCATTACGATAGTAAATGGTTTTTTGCTTCTGTCTACTTCTGCATGGAAATATTTTTTATCTAACCAGTTTTTATAAATGCGGTCTTCCATGCCCTTCGGATCATAGGTCTTTGCTAATTCTTTCATATTATGTCCCTCTCTTATTTGTAACTTAACCACCAGGTTAAGCATAATTCATAACGAAAGCCCTCTGCGCCGCCTCTGACACAAAGGGCATTGGTTCTTTTTAGTTTTAGCCTTCACGGTATTTGAAAAGCTGAAGTTCCTTTTCGGAATCGACTCGTTCCATCTTTGCGCCAAGTCCCTTCATCTTTTCCTCAAATCTTTCATAGCCGCGCTGCACATAATGAATATCGTCCACGATGGTAATTCCTTCTGCCGCCAAACCGGCAATTACAAGTGCTGCACCTGCACGAAGGTCCGGAGCACTGACTCTTGCTCCTGTATATTTTTCCACGCCCATGACCACTGCACGGTTTCCTTCAACTTTGATATTCGCGCCCATTCTTGCAAGCTCATCCACATATTTGAAACGATTTTCAAATATACTTTCTGTTACCATACTTGTACCGTCTGCAATTGCCAATGCTGCTGCAATCTGTGGCTGCATATCTGTCGGGAATCCCGGGTATGGGGCAGTCTTGACTCGTGTCGGACGAAGTGGTTTACGTCCAATGACTCGAATGGCATCATCATATTCTTCAATGATACATCCCATTTCTGTCAGTTTTGCACTGGCACCTTCCATGTGCTTTGGAATAATGTTCTTTACAAGCACATCTCCACAGGTAGCTGCAGCTGCGAACATAAAGGTTCCCGCTTCAATCTGATCCGGAATGATGGAATATTCTGTTCGATGAAGCTTTTTCACACCTTTGATTCGAATTACATCAGTTCCCGCACCCTTGATATTAGCTCCCATGCTGTTTAAGAAGTTTGCAACATCAACAACATGCGGTTCTTTTGCAACGTTCTCAATGACCGTATTTCCATCTGCCATGGATGCTGCCATCATAATGTTAATGGTCGCCCCAACGCTTTCCATATCCAGATAAATATGTGCGCCATGAAGGTAATCAGCCTTTGCGTTAATAAATCCGCCTTCAATCTTCACTGTTGCACCCAGAGCTTCAAAACCCTTGATATGCTGATCAATCGGTCTGCTTCCAATGTTACATCCTCCCGGAAGAGGAACGGAAGCCTCTTTATACTTTCCAAGTAATGCACCCAATAAATAATAAGATGCTCGGATTTTCTTTATAAATTCATAGTCGACGCTGTGAGCACCGATCTTTCCGCCGTTGATGCGCGCTGTATGTCTGTCTACGCGAATAACATTGGCACCGATCTCCTGCATCGCTTCTAATAATACATTAATGTCCCGGACATCCGGAAGATTTTCTATAATTACAGTTTCATCCGTCATGATGGCTGCTGCGATAATCGCAAGTGCTGCATTTTTCGCACCGCCGATTTCCACTTCACCTACCAGAGGGATGCCACCTTTAATAATATACTGTTCCACTATTCTACCTCTTAAATCTGTCTCAGGGCACAAGCCCACCTATACATAGTCTATTATAGCATAAAAGTAGTAAAAAGCAACCCACGAGATACTGCTCCATTTCTTTGTACACATAAAAAAACAGCCCCGCTTACGCGAGGCTGTTGTGCATTTTTACTTAAAGATAGTTTAACGGGTTCACTGCCTGACCATTGATACGAAGCTCGAAATGCAGATGCGGTCCGGTGCTTCGGCCCGTATTACCGCTCAGTGCAATCTTCTGTCCCTGCTGTACCTTCTGCCCTACAGAAACAAGAATTTTGCTCAAATGACCGTACCTTGTCTGTCTTCCGTCCGGATGATTAATATAGACAACGTAACCATATCCACTCTGCCATCCTGCTACCGAAACTGTACCGCCGGAAGATGCCATAACTGCAGTTCCTGTCGGCGTTGCCCAATCGATACCCTTATGGTTCGTAGAAGCTCCCTTCGTCGGTGCCTTTCTTCCTCCATAGTTCGAAGAAAGTCTTCCTCCGGAAATCGGTTTGATATAGGTCGGCGGTGTCTGTGTACCTTTTTCTACGATCTTACATACCGGTTCCTTGATTACCACTTCATTGATCATTTCCCGGCTCTCTTCTGTACCGTTACGTTTTGTGATCAATGCGGTCACTTCATGATAACCGGCTTCTTCTTCCTGCAGCACCACGCTCTTTGTGGTATACCAGTCATCATTATATACATACTCTACTTCTCCGTAATACTCTTCCTCGTAAGTAGACTGTTCCACTGTCATCACGGTCAGCTCCGGCTGAGGTACAGTAATAATGATTTCATCACCAATCTGCAGCACTGTATTTTCTGTCAGACCACTGTTGAGAGCCACCACATCTTTTACGTACAGACCATGATTATTGGCTATCGTTGATAACGTATCTCCCGACTGAACCTCATAGATTTCATTTTTCTGGCTTTCCTTTGTGATCTGATCGGCTGCTTCTTCCGGAGTCGTAATCAGATCCATTGAGACATAAGCTTCTGAAATTTCAACCTTTTCTCCAAAAGACATGGCCTTTAAGCCATCCTCTCCCGGCTCCTGTTCAGGTTCTGCTGTTTCCTCAGTTTCTTCCTCCGGTTCAGGCTCTGCCGTCTCATCAGACTCTTCCTCTGCATTCTGGACTATTTCCTGAAGCGGAATTTCAGAAACTCTGATACCCACTGTTTCCACATCCTGAATCTGGATATCTGAAGAAATCAGTTCCGCAGTATACATATTGATTTCGCGTTCGCTGTCAGCAATGATATTTACCTGAAACAGACTATTCGGATCATATTTTGTTTTTGCAAGTTCCAGCACTTCATATACATCCTCAATGTTGTCCAGATACACCGTATAAGTGCCAATCTTCATCATGTACGCACGCTGGATATCCACAGACGCTGTTTTCAAATGTTCATAAAGAATATCATACAGCTCATCCTCTGACATAGAATTGGAGAATAAAGTCTCCACTGGCGTATAATAACAGTCAACTTCCGCCAGCACCATCGTCTTCTGCTCCTGCGCAAGCTGCAGACGGGCATCCAAAAGCAATGATTCCACATTTGCCGGATCCTTGATGGCTCCAATATATTCACCATCCAGGTAAACGTTGGAAAAACTGTTTGCAAATCCAAACTGCTCGCCAATAAACGGTGTTACCAGCATCATGCAGAAGCAGCTTGCAAATGCCGCAATCACAAAATTAAGTTTTGCTTTTTTTGTTCTTAGTATTCTCATGTTTTTTCTTCTTTTTTACACTATATCCAAAGGTTCCAAGCAGCTCGCCAAGACCATAATACTCCCCATGGGAATAAATGATCGGCTCTGCTTTCCCCAATTCAAATTTCTGAGTTTCATTCATGTAAGCATCATCCACATGAACTGCCACCACATCTGCAAGGAACATATGGTGAGAGCCAAGTTCCTTGACTTCCGTAACCTTACATTCAATATTTACCGGACTTTCCCCAATCATCGGTGCTGCTACCACAGATGCTTTTTCTTTTGTCAGCTTCATTTCAGAAAATTTATCAACATCTCTTCCTGAACGAACACCGCAAAAATCTGTAGCAAACACCAGGTCCTTTGTGGTCAGATTAATCACAAATTCTCCTGTTTCGCGAATCATCTGATAGGAATGTCTTTCCGGTCTTACAGATATGTATGCCATCGGCGGATTGGTACATACAGTTCCTGTCCATGCAACGGTAATAATATTGCTGTTGCCTGCTTTATCAGCACAGCTTACCATGACTGCCGGCAGGGGATATACCATATTCCCCGGTTTCCATTCAATTTTTGCCATAATACTCCTCTTTTTTCTAATGCTGGAGAGAACCTACGATTGCAGGCACCACCTGTTTCTTTCTCGAAACAACATTTCTTAAAATGCAGCTATGTTCATCCTTGATATCTTCTGCTCTTACAAAAAACGCGTCCTCAATCATCTGCTTTGCACGTTTTCCAAAAAACAAAAGCTCTGTGGACTCCTTCATAATATCTGTCAGCATAAAGAAATTAGCGTCCACACCAGTCTCAGCATTTTCCATATATGGAATCAGCTTATCCCTGATTTCCCAAAGCTCTTCCGCATTGATGGAATTGATCTGACCTACTCCAAAACTGATATCTCCGACCGTAAATTTCTTAAAATCCTGATGAAAAATTTCATCTGCCGTCTTGTTGCCCAGGTCACTGCCCGCCGCAAACATTTCTTTTGCATATTCCTCAATATCAATCCCTGCAATCTCCGCAAGCTGTTCTGCCGCCGCACGATCTACTGCTGTACAGGTCGGAGAACGGAACATTAAGGTATCTGAAAGGATTGCGGAACATAAGAGCCCTGCAATCTGCTTTGTGATCTCCACATTGCTTTCCTTATAAATGCGGGTCAGAATCGTAGCTGTACAGCCAACCGGTTCATTTCTGAAAAATACCGGTCCTAAAGTCTGCAGAGAACCTAATCTGTGATGATCGATGATTTCCAGAATATCTGCAGATTCGCTTCCATCTACTGCCTGAGATTCTTCATTGTGATCCACAAGAATCAACTGCTTTTTCTTTGCATTGATCAAGTTACGTCTGGAGATCATTCCCACATATTTTTCATCTTTATCAAGGATCGGGAAATCTCGGTAACGTTTTTTACCCATGATTCCCTGAATATCTTCTGTTCTGTCTTTGATATTAAATGTGATCAGATTATGGGATTTCATAAAATAGGAAATTGGCATACTCTGATTTAATAATCTGGCAACTGTAAATGTATCGTATGGTGTAGAAATCACATGACATCCATGCTCGTCTGCAAGCTTTTTGATCGTCAGAGAAACCTTCGATCCCATACATACTACCAGACATCCCGCATTCATTTCAATGGCACATAACTGGGATTCGTAACGATTCCCAAGAACTACCATATCTCCCTCATGTATGTAATCTTCCAGAAGATCCGGATTGGCAGTGGCAATTACCACTTCTCCATCATCAAAAAAGTCTTCTTCATCACCAATCACCATGATTCCGTCCAAAGTATCCAGAATATTTTTATAGGATGTACCTGCTGTGGACAGCATTTTATTATCATATACATCCATATAGGCAGTGGCAATGTCCGAAATGGTAATCAGCCCTTTTAATTTATCATCTTCCGTAATCGGCAATGTGACAACACCCAGATCACGCATCATTTCCCATGCACGTTTCAAAGACATGCTTCCCGGAACCCCTTTGGTCTCACGGATTTCCATATCCCTTACCTGTGTCATTACATGCGCAATATACTGCGGTGCGTCTGTCTGAAATTTCTTTAATACAAATTCTGTCTCCGGATTCATGGCACCGGCTCTCCCAGCTATGTAAATCTGCTTTCCTTCACTTAAAATATTTTTTAAGTTAGCATAGGCAATCGCAGAACAGATAGAGTCTGTGTCAGGGTTTTTATGTCCGACTACATAAATCGGTCTTTTCTTGTCAATACTCATATTGTTACCCCTCTTTTGCACATTATTTATCATTGTAACATTTTCTTAATATATTTACAACCACATGATGTAGTGGTATTTTTGTGCAATTTCTACTAAGGATTTCATTTTTCCAAAAACTTTTTGTACACTTTTACAATATGTTCATTATTTGTTCATATTTTATTCATATTTTAGACCTATACTAAATACAACGAAAGAAGAGTATTAGATAAGTTTTTTCATAATAGCCTCGGTGTCCGAAAGGATACCGGGGCACTCCTCATGTTAGGGCAAAAAAAGCTTTCAATTAAAAAGACCGTCTGGAAATCGTGTTCCAAACGATCTTTGTTTATTTTTACTATAAACTATCTTGAGGTATAGAATGCAATTCCATGCTGTAGCTGTACCCATTCATATCCCATTGGAAGAAGCAATTTTTCCACCAGTATGGAATCAAAGATTGTCTGATCTGCCTCAGCACAATATACCACACTCGGGAAACGTCCTTCACCATCGTGGATTTCATAGTAACGATAAAGCCTTGTTTCATTGGTATAGACCTGCCATGTGGAGTAAGAAGCAACCTGTCTGTCTGCATAAAGATACAGCAGTGGTTCAGAACCGACCACTAACAGTCCATCCTCTTCCTTCATATTCAAAGCATCCAGATCATCATACATTTCTTCATAATACTGTGCAGTGCTTTCCGTCGTGTAGAGACCTTTCGCAGCACCTCGCTCAACCTTTGTGGTAAGCTCTGACAACGGTGCATCCACCCAAACATAACTGATCCTTAAGAACAACATAATTGCCAGCTGAAGAACGATTACCGCATATAATATATTTTTCAGTATTTTGTTTTCCTGTTCCCGTGCCCATGATGCTGCCAAAAGCACCGAAGCAGCCCCTGCTGTCACAAAACCGGCAGAAACTGCCAGCGGACCTGTATTTGATGTGATCTGCACAATGATAGGATAAACAAGCGCCGGCAGATACCAGATATAAAATACCCTGCTCAGTCTCCTTTTTGAAACAATATACGCAGGCAATCCCAAAAAGCAGACTGGCACAGTCACCAGATTGATCGGCACATAATCTGAAACCAGTCCATGATAGATCATATACGGCACAATAGATATCACCGAAATTCCCATATAGATCACACCATGTTTTTCTCTGTTTTTGTCTATCAATGCAAGGATACTGACAATGATTGGTACGATGGTACTTCCCAGATAATGTTCTCTAAAGTATCTGAAATAATCTGAAATCTTTACATTCCATCGCTGGACATGTTCCTGATCCCCTACAATATACGGAAGATTCTTTATAATTCTCTCCAATGTAGCATGCCAGAAAGTAAATAAAAGAAAGATTACCAGTACGCCCGCAGCAGTCAGACTTATTCTGAAAAATGTCTTGAACTGTAAAGAAACCGGTATTTCTTTTCCGGATTTTTTTAGGATCAATGTAACAGCCGCACAAACGATTCCGTAAAGCACATAGGCCACGACCGCATATGGATTTCCCATGACTACAATACTTGCAAAGATTCCACACCAGATACAGTTTTTCCAATCGGGTTTTTCCATCATTGCAAGTGTGACAAGCAATGCGACAAGTGCACTGTTTGCCATCGTATTGTAAGATAAGCTGTTAATGTTAAACGCGGTACTTAACAAATAGAAAAAAATGGCCGGGAAGCTGACAAAGCCATAACTTTTCAATTTCTGATAAAGATATCCGCTGATAAAAAGCTGAAATACAATGTAGAGCAAACGAAATGCCAGGATCATCCCATCATTTGACCCTAAAATCACGCGGAACAATACATAGAACGGATACAGCCAGAAGCTGCACATCTGCTGTGTCGGATTCCATTCATCGCAGAGCATTCCGTCACCGAACCATAGGCGGTAAACCGTTCCGATATAATATGCCTCATCCGTAGTATTTACACTATAAAAACAGCGCCAGAAAAGAATCAGGCCGATTCCCAAAAGCCCTGCAAGAAACCACAAATTCTGTTTTTTTTCTTTTTCCATGAATTAACTCCTATGTTTCATATTATTTTAAGTATACTCTATAAAAGGCTTTTCGTACAATAAATATTTGTTTTGCCTTTTCTTCAGGCAAAAAACCATGTATACTAAAAGCAATTTACACCTTTGGAGGAATTTATGTTTCGTATTTGGGGAAAACTGATCAAAGACAATCATTTAATAAAAGACACGACCATCTGTGATGATTCTGATTCTACAAGAACTCAGAAAGTATTTCACGCACTGGATGAAATCTGTAATGAATTCGATCTCGGAAAACCAATCTGGTTAGATTCCAATATCAGAGATTTTCAGCATCACGCAAAGACCAGATTTCATCAGGACAGCTTTATCGAAGAAATTCCTTTTGATTACCTGGAATTTCATGTCATTGAGGAAGATTCCATCTGGTAAGCACTTCTCTCTTTTGCTTTGAATACAAAAAGCCCGAAAAGTCTCTCAGACCTTCGGGCTTTCCTTATGTACGCATTCTTAATTAGAAATCTACTCTTCCTGTAACGTCGCCGTTTACTACATAGTAAATTGCTTTTTCTTCAGGTTTTACATAAACTGCGATTTCTTTTAAATCTGCTTCTTTGTTTCCAGTTGCTGTCCAAGCTTCTTTTACTCTTGTGATAGCATCTTCCATAGAAACTTCTTTTCCTGCTGCCTGTACAACAAAAGTTGTCTTAACCGCTTTCTTTGTAGTTCTCTTAGCTGCTGGTTTCTTTTCTGCAACTTCTTTTACTTCTTTTTCAGCTTTTGTAGCTTTTTTAGCTGCTGGTTTCTTTTCTACTTTAACGGTTTCTTCTACGTTTACGATTTCTTCTGTCTGTACCGGAGCTGTCTTTGTAGCTGTTGTTTTTCTAGCTGCCATTTTTGATTCTCCTTTTCTAGTCAATATACACAATGTTTGTATAGGAAAAATACCCAAATATCAAACATGACTTTTGTACAATAACACGAAGCCCTTGATTTTGCAAGGAATTTTCGATATTTTCTGTGAATCTCGTTCCTTTGTACCCAAAAAAATACAGAAAAAAGGTGCCTCCACATTCCAGAGGCACCCATTTTGGGGGACTACGTTTAGGGGTACGTAGTGTCATGATGTCACAGCACATAAAAGTCAATGTAGGTGAGGGAGGATCATTGAATTTGCTGTGCTATGACCTTTACAATTCTTATATTAGACAGTTTTGCATTTCAATATACATCCATTTCCTTAATTTCTAAAACGGAAATATTTTGGATGTTTTATGGATTTAATATTGCAGCAAAAAGAGAGATTATGATATATTTTGGTTATAAGGAGGGGATTTTATGACTATTGAAGAAATGCGTCAGAAAAAACAAGAGCTTGGATACTCTTACGAACAAATTGCGGAATTGGCAAATTTGCCATTAAGCACTGTACAAAAAGTTTTCGGAGGGATTACAAAATCCCCAAGATATGATACACTAAAAGCATTAGAACAGGTATTTGATGTTTTCTCCACGAAGATGATTGCTGAACCGTCAATCCCATATGGTTCACCTAAAAAACAAGGAGAGTATACCGTGGAGGATTACATGAACACTCCGGAGGATATGCGTTTGGAATTGATTGACGGTGTCATTTATGATATGGCAACGCCAACAATCATACATCAGATCATAGGATTTGAACTTTGCAAGGTAATTCGGGATTATATTCAAAAAAAGAAAGGCAACTGTATTCCCATAGTATCACCAGTTAGCGTCCAATTAGACTGTGATGATAAAACAATACTGGAACCGGATGTTGTCGTTGTCTGCGACCGTGATAAATTTAAAAATGGAATCATCTTTGGCGCACCGGATTTTGTAGTGGAAGTTCTTTCCCCGTCCACCAGAAAAAAAGATTTGACGATCAAACACTTCAAATATATGAATGCCGGTGTCCGGGAATACTGGATTATCGACCCTGTTAAAAAAAACATTGTTGTTTATGACTTCGAAACACTTGATCTGCCGGAAATCTATACCTTTGAGCACAAAGTACCAGTAAAAATCTTTAACGGAGAATGCCTTGTAGATTTTAAAGAGATTTTCGAATACATTGAATTTCTCTATTAAGAATAGAAGCAACTTTATTAACCAACTGCCTGTGTCAGGCAAAGCCTTGATTAGGAAAAGGAGAACACCATGGTAGAATTAAAATTTGATTGCAAAGAAACTGAAGATTATTACTGGAAGATGAGAAAAAATCTCGGAATTGGAAGACCTTCCAAATGGAACAATCCGGAGAAGATCATTACCATGGAAGATGTGGAAAAATACGTAAAAGATGCAAAAAGCATCTTAAGCTGCTAATCCGATAAAAAGATGCGCATAAATATACCAACGTAAAAAAGCAGGTGCTGTACGAACACACCTGCTTTTTTATAATCAGAAATTAACCACATTTTTCTCGGAAAATGCCCCCTATCGCCATTACCCGAGAATACTTTTAGAGCATAGCAGAAATTTTACTTATTTTCAAGTAATCCTTTGATCCAATCGATAATTTTTGAGAAATACTTGACACAGGCAGTATTCACTGCCTGCTTCCTTGTCAAGAAATCATTATTCCTCCATAAATGTTAGGATATTGTTTATTCTACTTGAAAATATACCCAAGTACTACGGCTTGTAATGTCTTCTGGTATGCTAAAGAACAATGCCACTCTATAATTACCCGTTTCAAGTTCACCCAAGCGGGGTGACCAACGAATTTCTATACTTTGTGCTTCTCCAGGTCGTATAGTAACACTTTCTTCCTCTAATGTTTCATCTACAACCGGCACTTTGAGCGGGATTGCACTAACCGAATGCCAAACATTATCCCGAATCATCTGCAAACATCCCCAACTCAAAGAGCTAGTAATATCATATTCAGATTCATTTAGTAACTTAGCGTCTATACCCGTTTTATATTGTTTTTCGACACTTCCTGTTACACCAGATACTTCTGTAGTATCCCATATGGCAACTTTATATTGTTTCCCTATAGGTTCTTCAATTCTCCTATTTTGCATTAATTTTATACCAAATGCAGTTATCATTATTATAACTAACCAAAAATACAAATTACAAATTAGTCTTTTTATATTTTTCATATTTATCTATATATCGAAAAATTGGTCGCTGCTGCAATTGGTGTGTAATAAGTTGTGATTACACCATCCTTTTTAGATGACGCCACATGAATTCCATACAACTTATTCGACGCATAAACCGGGCCTCCACTATCTCCTCCTGCTGATTCTCCACTAGTTATTTCAACAGAAGTTAAGCCCTTTACAGTAATTCCACTTGATTCATAATATACACTCAAATCTGTGGAAACTATTTTCCCACTAGCAGCCCCTTTCGTTGCTCCATATTTATATACAGTTGTTTGAGGAAGTTGTGAATACTCAACTCCCGTTAAAGTGGATGTACCACCACTTTTTAATACAATGTTCGATGGGGTATAATTACTATATAATAGCATCCACCAAATTCTTCTGGATAATTAGGATAATTTACTTCATGCGGCAAAGCAATATCCAATTTTTCTAATATTTCATTATATGTTATTATTGCAACTTGCTCTTTCTGTATTTGTTTTTCGATTTCTGAATCAATTGGAAAAGTATTTGTAATTCCTTTTGCTTGTGCATTCGAAGAAAAAACAAAACCACCAAAAATGAACGACAAAACTAATAGCCTTATTAATCCTCTTAATTTCCTCATTACATTACCTCCTTAAATTAATATTTGATATATCTTACATTTTCTTGTACAATCCCATTTTTGACAGTTGGAAAGAATAAAAACGGTCGCAAAGCTAGTAAAATCAAGCTTTGCAGCCGTTTTTTGTTTCGTAACGATATGTGCTATATTTTTGTATTAGGCAAGTTTATTATCTTGGTTTCTTTGATTAT
>JAGAQG010000018.1 GCA_017622875.1 Lachnospiraceae bacterium | reverse complement strand
GCGATTTTATCAAGGAACACTGTACAGGTTTAATAGATGTAGAGAATGTGACCGTGGAAAATCATCCACAGTTGCCGTTTTAGCATGCAATAAAACACAAGGCGATGGATAATTCTATACGGTGTCTTATTCATCGCTTACTGAAGAATTATTGGAAAAATTAAATTTTATTCAAAAAATGAAGTGCAAAACTAAAATTCTTGAGTTGAAAAGTGCAGAAATAGGATACCCGAAACGTTTGTATGATTCATTGTCCAGCTTTTCTAACCAAGATGAAGGTGGAGTAATTGTGTTTGGTGTAGATGAGGAACGTGATTATAAAGAAGTTGGAGTTTATGATCCTCAAGATATCCAAAAGAAAATAAATGAGCAGTGTTTGCAGATGGAACCAGTGGTACGTCCATTGCTTACCGTAGTGGAAAAAGATGAGAAATTTTTTGTTTCAGCAGAAATACCAGGGATTGATTTGGTGGAACGACCATGTCATTACAAATACCAAGGAAGATTAAAAGGGTCTTGTGCTAGAATTGATGATAGTGATGAACCAATGACAGAATATGAAGTCTATAGTTATGAGGCATTCAGAAAAAAATATCAGGATGATATTCGAGAAGTTAGAAGAGCTACCTTAGCACCTTTAAATCAGGAAAGCAATTGTAAACGCATTGGTTCATAGAGACTATAGTATTCATACAGAAGGAATGCCGATCCAAATTATTATGTTTGAAGATAGAATGGAGATTCGCAATCCAGGAGGACTTTATGGCCGAATTTGAGTAGATCAGCTTGGAAAAGTACAACCGGATATAAGAAATCCTGCATTAGCCTCTTCGCTGGAAGTGTTAGGTATTACAGAAAACCGTTATTCTGGAATTCCGACCATCAAGAAAGAAATGAAGAAATACAATTTGCGTGAACCGGAATTCTTAGATGAAAGAGGAAATTTTGTTGTCAAATTCTATAAAGAAGTGGTTATGAAAACAGATGCTTCTTTGACTCTGAAGGAAGTTGCTGTAACGTTCGGTTTTTATGACGAATATCATTTTGGTAAATGTTTCAAAAAGCATTTTGGCTATTCGCCGAAAAGCGTTGCTTTGTACAAGACAAAGGAAGTATAATATATAAAGAAATTGGAAAATGAAACTCTTATAGCACGAGTTTGGATAGGGGATATTATGATAAATTTTTCGGAAATTAGAAATCGAATCTCTGTGATAGGAATTGAACTCACAGAAGATGGAAAAGGAAATATTGTTACTGCAATGGTAGATGGTGGAATGGCAGTAGAAAACGCAGTTTTTACTTCTATGGATACTTTACGTGAGTATGTTTTAAAAGACATGCAGAATTTTGATGAAGAAAGAATCAAAGAAGCCAATGAAGGTCAAATGTTTGATTTTATCATTCCGGCAGGAGAACCTTGCCCTTATGAAGGTGATATTCTTGTCAATTGTGACGATATCTAAGTAAATGAATCATGAGTCAGCAAACTACGGTTCAGGATAGGAAAATTTGGAAACCGAGGATGTAAAAATAATATATGGAACCATATTTTAATGAGATAGATGACGAAAAAGAATATCTTGCCCGCAGGGCAAGAAGAAAGCAGAGAATGCTTCTGGAAAAGAGACGCAAGAAAAGACGACGTCTTATCGCAATGATGATATCGTGTGTGGTGGTTGTCTGTATTGTGATCATTGCAGCTGTGGGCAGCATAGGGAAAAAAGTGAAAGCAAATTCAGAAAAGTCCCAGACACAGAATGAAAATACCATAGAACAGACAACGGAACAGGAAGTGACAGAACAGATTGGTGAAGTGGAAACAGAAGAACCAAAGGAAGAAATTCCAAAGGTATACAGCTTTGAATCAACTTCGGATACCGTGAACATTTACAGCGAAAATGTAATCAGTGCTCATGCAATCTTAATTGATGAAAGTACAGATAAAATTGTTGCTTCAAAGGCTGCAAAAGAAAGAATTTCACCAGCTTCCATGACAAAAGTTCTGACGGTTCTGGTAGCGGCAGAGCATGTTACGGAAGAACAGTTGGATGATCTCTTTACCATGACCATTGATATTACCGATTATTCCTATGTGAACGACTGCAGTAATGTAGGATTTTTGGTAGATGAAAAGGTGAAGGTACGCGACCTGTTCTACGGAACGATTCTTCCATCCGGCGGTGATGCGGCAGTGGGTCTGGCAACCTATGTAGCAGGTTCCCATGAAGCTTTTGTAGATATGATGAATGAGAAGCTGGAACAGCTTGGTTTATCAGGAAGTGCACATTTCACCAACTGTGTTGGCTTATATGATGAAAACCATTATTGCACAGTTTATGATATGGCAGTCATTATGAAGGCAGCATTGCAGAATGATTTGTGCAGAGAAGTATTAGCAGCACACGTCTATACAACAGAACCTACTACGGAGCATCCGGAAGGAATCACAATTTCCAACTGGTTTCTGCGAAGAATTGAGGACAAGGATACTGGTGGAGAGGTACTTTGTGCAAAAACAGGGTATGTTCTACAGTCCGGAAGCTGCGCGGTAAGTTATTATAGCAATGCTTCAAGTGGAACGCCATACATCTGCGTAACCGCAGGTTCCAGCAGCAGCTGGAGATGTATTTACGATCATGTAGAAATTTATAATCGATATGTGCCTTCAGAAAATGAATAAAAGCTGAGACAGATTTAATAAAAAATTAAGAAAAAGTTGCGAAAATGGATACCTTTCTGCATTACACTGAAAAAGTAATTGCGGAGAGGTATTTTTATGGACGAAAGAGAAAGAAAAAAGCATATGCGTGCAAGAAGGAGACGACGCAGAAGAAAGAAAATGATTCGAGCATTACTTTTAACATTAATGTTCATCATGGGGATTTTTATTATCGGTCTGGTTCTTTACATAGGAAAGTCATTGTTCGGTTCCGAGGATGGAGAAAGCGGAAAGTTTCTTTGGAACATGGGAAGTTTTGGAAAAGCAGATATTGTATTGGATGCTGGTCATGGCGGAAAAGATCAGGGTGCCAGTTCAGGAAATGTATTGGAAAAGGCCATTACTTTGGTAATTACTGAAAAGACAGCGGAAATCTTAGAAAATGCCGGATATGAAGTGGGGTTGGTCAGAGATGATGACACGTTTGTGGAATTAGAAGACCGTATAAAATATGGGAACCGAAAAGAAGCAAAGGTATTCGTAAGCATCCATTGCAATTCTGCGGAAGAGGAAGCAGATGGTATAGAGACTTTTTATGCAGAGTCAAAAGAAGAAAGCAGTCAGAAACTGGCCAAAATCCTGCAGGAGCATTTAATCACAGAGACTGGTGCCAGAGACAGAGAAGTAAAAACTGCAGATTACGCAGTGATTTTAGGAACGGAAATGCCTGCGGCACTGGTGGAAGTGGGATTTTTAAGTGATGCTGGAGAGCGTACATTGTTGCAAACAGAAGAATATCAGGAAAAACTGGCAGAAGGAATTGCACAGGGAATCATAGAGTATCTGAATCAGCAGCAAGTGAAGCAGGAACCTGATGAGTCTTTGTAATTGGAACTTGAAAAGATACTGCCAATGAGTATAAAATGAATTTATAAAAATGGTAAAATCTTGGGGGGAATGTTATGTATCAGGACGGTAAAATTTGGGTTGGTACATCCGGCGATGAAAAAGTATATATTTATCCGAAAATGGCGAATCGCCATGGGCTGATCGCAGGAGCAACAGGTACAGGTAAAACAGTGACATTAAAGGTTCTTGCAGAATCCTTTAGTGATGCCGGTGTACCGGTATTTTTGGCAGACGTAAAAGGTGATCTGGCAGGAATGTGTATGCTTGGCACAGAAAATGATAATATTAAAAAGCGTGTAGATGAAATGGGGCTTTCAGAATATGGTTATGATTTTTCTTCGTATCCTACAACATACTGGGATATTTACGGAGAAAAAGGGATGCCGCTTCGTACCACGATTTCAGAAATGGGACCTCTGCTTCTTAGCAGAATTTTGGACTTAAATGATACACAGTCTGACATTCTTACAATTATCTTTAAGATTGCAGATGATGAAAACTTATTATTGCTGGATACAAAAGACTTAAAATCTATGATTCAGTATGTTTCTGAACATGTAAAAGAATATTCTCTGGAATATGGAAACATGGCAAAACAAAGTCTGACAGCAATTTTGCGTTCAGTCATCGCATTGGAATCCGAAGGCGGTGACAAATTCTTTGGAGAACCTGCAGTAAGTATTGCTGACTGGCTTTGCACAGATTGCAGCGGCAAAGGCGCGATTCAGGTATTGGATTGCCAGAAGCTGATCAATAATCCGACAATGTATTCTACATTTATGCTTTGGATGATGGCTGAACTTTTTGAAACATTACCGGAAGCGGGCGACAGACCGAAGCCAAAGATGGTATTCTTCTTTGACGAAGCACATTTGTTATTTGACAATGCTTCCAAAACATTGCTTGCGAAGATTGAACAGGTAGTAAAACTGATTCGTTCCAAGGGGGTTGGTATTTACTTTATCACACAGAACCCTGCAGATATTCCTGACGGTGTTTTAGGACAGCTGGGTAATAAAGTTCAGCATGCGCTGCGTGCTTATACACCGAAGGAACAGAAAGGTGCAAAGGCGGCAGCTCAGTCCTTCCGTGAAAATCCGGAATTCGATACTTATGAGGCATTACAGCAGCTTGGAATCGGGGAAGCGCTGGTTTCCGTACTGGATGAAGAAGGTATTCCAACGATCGTAAAACAGTGTACGATCTTACCTCCGCAGAGCCAGATGGGTGCACTGGATGATGACACCAGAAAATCCGAAATCGTAAACAATCTGCTTTATACAAAATATACACAGGAGATTGACCGTGAATCAGCATATGAGCTTCTGACAAAGAAGGTAGCAGCTGAGGAAGAAGCAGAAGCAGCAGAAAAACAAGCAGCAGCAGAAGCAAAGCAGAAAGCAAAAGAAGAAGCTGCAGCTGAGAAGCAGAAAGCGAAAGAAGCTGCAGCGGCAGAAAAGCAGCGCTTGAAAGAAGAAGAGGCTGCGAAAAAGGCAGCAGAAAAAGAAGCTGCTGCAAAACAGAAGAAAGTGAAGAGCGCAGTGAAGAGTGTAGCAAGCAGTGCAACAGGTACCATCGGCCGTGAAATCGGTAAAAATATTGGTGATTCCATTGGTGGAAGTTTTGGAAAGAAACTTGGAGGTAATGTGGGCGCATCTTTGGGACGCGGACTTCTGAGCACATTGTTTAAAATTTAATCATTAGGTTTATAGAAAGATAGAGCCGTCGTACCTTGTGGGTATGATGGCTTTTTAACTAGAATAAAGGCTGTAATGCTTTGACTGCACTTTCTAAAACCCGAAGAATTGTTACCGGGGCCACATCCGGATTGCTGAGGCTGGCATTATAGGCTCCATGGATACAGTAAGAGAGTAAAATATTCTTTTCAATATCGTTCTCATATTCTGGATATTTTGCATAAATAATCTTTTTGATGATTGTTTCCATATGAGATGCCAGATGAGTCTGACGGTTACCGGAAAACATCACTCTAATCTCTGGCAGATGCCTTGCAAATGCGATGGTAACTTCTCTGGTAAAGACTTCCGGGTTTTCAAAAGTGTAATCTAAATCCCTTGGAATACTTGAGATGATCTGAAGAACCAGTTCATATTCCAATGCTTCTGATAATGCATGAATATCTTCGTAGTGCGAATAAAACGTAGATTTATTAATATATGCAAGGTCGCACAATTCTTTCACTGAGATTTTTTCCAAAGGTTTTTTTGCCCGCAATTCCATAAAAGCATTTTTAATAGATTTTTTTGTTTTTTCAATTCTTTTATCCATAGAGGCCTCCTATAAACCGACGATTTTACGAAAAAGTTGTTTATCCACCATATATTTGGAATTGTTGGTAGACAATATAAGCGGAGTGTTTTATCCTATTATAGACGGATAAACAACGGATGTCTATTATTTTTGAAAAAATTATTCGTCAAATTGACTGTTTATTGGAAATATTATAAAATAAACAGAGTATTATATGGAACTAGGGGGAAAGAAACATGGCATGGTATGATGAGGCAGTATTTTATCATATTTATCCACTGGGGCTGACAGGAGCACCAAAACAGAATTCTTATGGAGAGCCGGTACATCGGTTAAATACATTACTTCCATGGATTTCTCATATTAAGGAAATTGGCTGTAATGCAATTTATATTGGACCACTTTTTGAATCTGTAGGCCATGGCTATGAAACAACGGATTATAAAAAACTGGACAGCAGACTTGGTACAAACGAAGATCTGACAAATTTCGTAGCAGAGTGTCATAAACAGGGAATTCGAGTTATTTTTGATGGAGTGTTTAATCACACAGGCCGTGATTTCTTTGCTTTTCAGGATATTAAACACAATAGAGAAAATTCCCAGTATAAAGACTGGTATTGTAATGTGAATTTTTGGGGAAATAACTCCTATAATGACGGATTTTCTTATGAAAACTGGGGAGGCTATGATCTTCTGGCAAAATTAAACCAGCATAATCCGGCAGTCAAGGATTATATCTGTGATGTCATTCGTTTTTGGGTAAGCGAGTTTGGCGTTGATGGCATTCGTCTGGATGCGGCGGATGTTATGGACTTTGAATATATGAAGGCATTGCGTCGTGTGGCGAATGAAGTAAAACAGGATTTCTGGCTCATGGGAGAAGTAATCCATGGTAATTATTCCCGTTGGGCAAATGGGGATACCCTTCATTCTGTAACTAACTACATGCTTCATAAAGCATTGTATTCCGGTCATAATGACCATAATTATTTTGAAGTTGCGCATACCATTACTTATGTGCAAGGCATGGTTGGAAGTAAATTAAATCTATACAGCTTTGTAGATAATCATGATGTAGAACGTATTTATACGAAGCTCAGTAATAAGGCTCATTTTGTACCGGTGCATGTGATGCTCTATACGCTGCCGGGAATTCCATCTCTTTATTATGGTTCTGAGTTTGGCATTGAAGGACGTAAAGAACGCCATTCAGATGATTCTTTAAGACCTGCGTTAAATTATGAAGATTATAAAGATGCAGTGAAGACCAACGAATGTACGAAGCTGATTGCAGCACTTGGTAAGATTCGTCAGAATACACCGGCACTGATGTATGGGGAATATAAAGAACTGCTGCTGCAGACAACACATTTCGCATATGCAAGAGTGCTGGATGGCAAAGCAGTGATCACTACAGTAAACAATGCAGACAATGAAGTTTCTATGAACTTAGCAGCAGGAAATTCCGCAGAATATGTGGGTGCATTGACAGGACAGAAGATTTCTGTAAATGGCGGACGTATTCAGGTAACTGTTCCTGGAAACTTCGGTGAAATCTGGATTCCGGCAGAGATGATTGGTAAAAGCATTGCGCCGATTAAAACTGTGGAAATCAAAAAAGCACCAGCACCAAAGGTAGAGCCAAAGGCAGCAGAGCCTGTGAAAGTGGTCGAGATTCCAAAACAGGAAGAAACAAAACCTGTAGAAACAGTGAAAACAGTTGAACAGCCAAAAGTGGAAGTGTCTAAAAAAGAAGAAACGAAGGTTGAAACAAAAACTGAAAAAGTAGTAGTTGACTGGAATAAGTCTTATGAAGATATGACCATCGAAGAACTTCAGGAAGTAATTCTTGAAAAAATGAGAAAAAATGGTCCTGTGACAGATTATATGCTGGGAACTGTCAGAGAAAATACACACCATGGTTCCTTAGTAAATTGGGCTAGAAGCTTTATGTAAATACGGATTTGAAAAAAGTGATATAGATTAGTATGAAATGTAAATCCCCCGACCGCATGAGAGGGCACTGAAAAACATATCTTTTTTGATAAAATTATATAGAAGATCAAAGAAACTCCACCAGTACCTAGTTTTTCTGGTGGAGTTTACTACTTTTCTTAAATTAAAGGATCGTTTTTCAGGATACTTTTCTTATTTTTC
>JAGAQG010000017.1 GCA_017622875.1 Lachnospiraceae bacterium | reverse complement strand
TGAAGGTACAAAATCTCTTCGTTTGTAAGTGTAATAGGTTTTGTGTGTGCCATACTGATACCTCATTTCTGTTGATACTATCAGTATAACATATCTCACCGAGTTTGGTTAGTTATTTATTTTATAATGTACTAGTTGTGATAAACCACCGATAGCCTCTCATTTTTTTTGAGCTGCCAAACTGATAACATAAAAATTCAATATATTCTTCTTTTGTTGTCGTAACGCTGTATGTTCTGTTCATTGATTTCTTCTATTCCTTCAACATTTTCTTTCCCTTGCAGTAGCACTGTACCATCTGGAAATTGGCATCCGTCACTGCAAAATCTGCGTCTTTTCCAATCTGAATACTGCCTTTTCGGTCCTCCACGCCCAGCATTTTTGCCGGATTGATCGTTGCTGCATTGATTGCCTGTATATAGGATGTGCCCGCATAATGAATCAGATTATAAATTCCTTCATTGATCCTCAAGGAAGAACTGCAAAGTGCACCGCTGTCTGTACGAAACTGCCCCCGTTCATCAATGTGAATCCCCTTTGGGAGTTGTCCCTGATATCCTTTTAAAGGGCTTGCGTCACTAACCAGTACCAGATGCTTCTCATCTTTTGCCCTGCATAAAGCTCTAACCGCAGGCCAGCTTACATGATGACCATCTCCGATAATTTCCGTATAAATGTCATCTATGGTATACGCAATTCCTACCAGTGAGGGCTCTCTGTGGTGAAACGGTTTCATTCCATTATAAGTGTGTGTCAATGCATCTGCACCCAACTCGATTGCCTTCCTCGCTGTTTCGTAAGGTGCCGCACTGTGTCCAATGCTGACTCTGATGCCCTGAGACAATGCATATTTTAAGACCTCAAAATTATCATCCAGCTCTACAGCCAGAATCATTCGTCTGATCTGATGCTCCGATGCATCAATATATTTTTTTAGCTGTTCCACATTTGGTTTTGAGATCAGCTTCTCATCATGTGCTCCCTTACATTCCGGATTGATAAAATTCCCTTCCATGTAAATACCAAGCACTTCTGCTCCGTCATTTTTCCCAACTGCATTTGCCAGACGACGAAAAGTTTCCAGATTATCCGCTTCACTCTCTGTCGCAGTCGTTGCCATAAAAGAGGTTACCCCTTCTTTTGCAATCTCTCTTTGCCACAGCGCCATTTGCTCCACATCTGCTGTGGCCGTATCTACGCCTGCGTGGCCATGTGTATGTGCATCAATAAATCCCGGCAGAATATAGCATTCTCCATAATCCCCATCCGGCTCTTTACTGTTATATTCTTCAATATTTACGATTTTTCCATTTTCCATCTGAATCTGTGCTTCACGAAACGCTTCACGGATCCAGACGTTTTTACTCTGTATTCTCATATTTTTTTGTAGAAAGGGGCTGCAAAATGGCAGCCCCTATTTTCTTATTTGTTACGATATTTCTTGTTACAATTGATAAATCTCTCTGTAATTAAATGAGGTCTTGTGACAGCTGTTCCGATACATACCATATCAGCACCTGCCTCCAGTACCGCTTCCAGATCTGCAAGTTCCCAGATTCTGCCCTCTGCATTGACCGGTAAGGAAGTATGTTTTTTAATTTCCTTGATCAGTTCAACGTTTGGTTTCTCTGTTTTGCCTTCACAAGAACTTCTTGTATATCCGGCAAGCGTTGTAGAAATAATATCTACGCAGCCTGTTTCTGCAACTTTGATTGCTTCATCCAGTGTTGCCAGATCAGCCATGATCGGCATATCAGGATATGCGTCTTTGATCTGATGAAGAAGTTTTTCAAGCTCTTCAAATGGTCTGCATTCACGAATTGTGCAATCCAGTGCAAGAACATCACAACCAGCTTCGATAATCTCTTTTGCAGATTCAAAAGTCGGTGTAATGAAAATTTCATCTAATGGATTTCCATCACCGAATTTCTTATTAATACCAACGATTGGCAGATCACAAGCTTCTTTAATTGCTTTGATATCCTGTGGCCAGCAGGCTCTTAAGCCATTTGCGCCACCCATTTCGGCACAGAGTGCCATCGCAACCATGTACTTCGGACCATATAAAGGAGTATCTTCGTAAGCCTGGCAGGAAACTACCACCCCATTCATTAACTTTTCAACAGTTTTATGCATCGATTTTTAGGCTCCTTTTGTCAGTCTGGTTTATACAGTTAAAATTGTTGTAAAATATCCAACGATAGCAATGATGAGGAATAAGATCATCATCTTGTTTACAGTCCATTTTTTCTTAACCATTAATACATAAGCGATTAATGATACGATCAGAACAGATACGCCTGGTAAGATACTGTCTAAAATGGATGCAATATTAATTGCTAAATCACCGCTTGTGTATACAAGCCCGATGTTTACATGTGTATAGGAAGCTGTTACAGCACCTACTACAATAAGACCAACTGTTTCAGCTGCTTTTGTTACCTGATCTTTAATTCCTCCCGCCAGTACCATTTCAGCTGCACTTGCACCTGCTTTCACACCGTAGGAGAATAAGAACCATGTTAATGGGAACATAATTCCAAGGAATACTAAAATGTAGAACAGAGGTCCAATGATTTCGCCGTTCTGGCAAAGACCTAATGCAATACTTAAAAGAATTGGACAAAGTGTACCCGGAAGTAAGGAATCGCCGATACCAGCGAATGGTCCCATTAACGCTGTTTTAATTGCGTTGATAAATTCTGGCTGAACGTCGCCGCCCTTTGCCATTTCATTTTCCATACCTAAAACGATACCTGGAATGATACATCCAAGGAACGGTTCTGTATTAAAGAAAATTGTGTGTCTTTCGAGCATTTCCTGCTGTTTTTCCTTATCGCCTGGATAAAGTTCTTCACGTACGTTCGCAAGCATTCTAACAATTGCAGGACCTTCCATACGTTCGAAGTTCTGTACAGAAAGGTTAAAGATCATCCAGTCCCAATAAGCCTTACGTATCGCTTTTTTACTTAAAGTTTTAGTTTCAGCCATTTCTTATGCCCCCTTTACTGATGTCTGATATTTCAGATATGCAATTACTGCTGCAATAATAACGATTGGGATCATACCAAGATTTAATACGGATACTAAAATAAATCCGAGAATGAAATAAATAATATCAAGGTCTTTCTTAACCAATGTACGCATCAGAAGCATAAATCCAACTAATGGTAACATGTTTGCGAAAATCTGCAGAATGTCTGTTAACCATACTGGCATCATTTCTACAAGAGTTGTTACCAGACCAGAGCCTAAGTAGTTGATGATGAGAATTGGGAAAAATCTCATTACAAAGTTTGTAACCTGTCCGATGATTGGAATTCTTGCTGCTTTTTCAAGTTCACCTTTTTCAATATAAGCGTCCTGTTTGTGAACAAAGAACAGGTTGATTGCACATAAACCATAAACTGCGAATACACCTAAAGTAGACAGTGGAACTGCTAATGCAAGTGCGAATTCTTCGCCAGCGCCTGCTGCCATAGCCAAAGGAATACCGATCCATGCTGCAAAGTTAACGTCTGCAGGCATTGATCCACCTGGAGTAACAAGACCGATGTAGAGCATCTGAATTGCTGCACCCATGATAATACCAGTCTGAACATCACCCATAATAATACCGATGAGGAAACCGGAAATAAGTGGTCTGCCTAATGTATACCATCCAGTAAGACCACCGCCTACTGTAATTCCGTAGATAGAACTACTCCATCCCAAAAATGCAATTAATAATGCTTGAATAAAACTCATAGCGTCCTCCTTTTAAAACTTGTCTTTCACTTCGTCCCATTCAACTGTTGGCTGTTCCGGAACCTGACGGAACCATACGCGAGCACCCATGCTGGTTGCTTCTTTTACAGCCTCTGCCTCATCCGGCATCAGATGAATTGTTGGGGTAACTGGAGTTGAACCTTTACGTTTTGTCATAGGTCCAACATTCAGTTCTTTTGGAAGATCGTCCACTGCTTTAAGTAACTCAAGATAAACGATTGGGCTCTTCATAAGTACCAATGTTTTCACATTGTTATCTTTTGCTTCCTTAATTTTTGATACTGAATCCTGAATAGTGAATACGTCTGCTTTCATAGATGGTGGAACAGCTGTTTTGAAAACCGTTTTCAAAATCGCATTGGTTGCTGTAAAATCATCCACAACGATAATTTCTTCGATGTCATATTCTTTTACGATAACGGTCATGCACTGTCCATGAATCAAACGATCATCGCAACGTACTAAATTAATCATCCTATTCGTCTCCTTTCTAAGAAAACATCTCTCTCATTTTGATAACCTTAATGTTATCTTTTGCGCCTTCAGCGACGCTTGCAAGAAACTCATCATAGTCCTCGCAAAATTCTCTCTCCATTACAAGCTGTAACAGCATCGGAAGATTTACACCAGTGATTACACTTGTGTCAAATGTTGCCAATGCTGCTGCAGAAGCATTGAACGGTGTTGCTCCGAAAAGGTCCACACAGACAACATATTTCTCGCCTGCTTCCTCATATTTTGAAGTTACCTCTTTGACCCTTTCGCTCAGGTCAAGCATGCCTTCCCCTTCCTGAAAGCAGATCACATCAAAATTTTCCTGCTCGCCTGCAATCATCTCCACAGCTGCATGAATGCCGGCCGCAAAATTTGAATGTGTGCATACAACAATACCTAACATTTATCACCCTCCTTTTATTTGATAATTTTTGTTCTGAGACAAACTGCCAACGGGCCCTTTTTAGCAGTTACAGAATGGATTTCCAATCTCAGCAAACTATCATATACTCAATATATTATTTTCCGGTTTTAATTTCAATTAGTTTTCTTTTTCTCGAAATTACTTTCATATTTTTCGTCATTTCATCTAGCAGCTTCGTTTTTTGCCGAATATTTTTTGTCATTTTTTTACCAAATCAGGATTGTTTTTTCGAAATTTAGCGCATTTTGCCTTTTCAAAAAAAGAATAATTTCATTGAAAATATCCACACTAATTCTATAGCTCTAAAAACAATTTTTCTGTTTTTATGAGCATATTCATCACCTGATTCAATCATATGAAAAGGAGAGCTTATTTATGAAAAACAAAACATTTTTACTCACCCTTGTACTGACCTGTATGGTCCTTTGTTCCGTCGGCTGCGGCAGACGAATGAACAGTGCAACAGATGGTACAAACAAAAACACAACAACTGAAACTACTACTGACAAAAATACGACAAATAATACGACAACAAACAAAAACAACACTACTACTGACAATTACAATGAAACTACCAACAACGGTACTACAGTAAATGACAATTATACTGGTACTCACGAAAATAATAATATCGTTGATGGCGTTGTAAACGGTGTTGAAGATACAGTAAATGGCGTTGTAAATGGCGTTGAAGATGTGGTAGATGGAACTGGAAACACAGTCAATAATGCAACTGACCACAATAACACAACAGTAGAAAACAATACAGAACACAAGACCACAGAAGAAAATAAAACAACTACAAACAAAACACGATAGCAATAAGGGAGAGCCTTTGACAGCTCTCCCTTTATCATTACATATCTTATAAATGCTCTCTTTGAATGGTAAATCCACGCCCTCTGATTTCATTAATATCAGAAACGATTACAAATGCTGAAGGGTCAATGGAATGTACTGCATCAATCAACGTCTGATACTGATTAATCGGTACCACGACCATTAACATATCTCGTTTTTCATTTGTATAACCGCCACGGCTCTCCACAATTGTACATCCTCTGTCCAGATCCTCAAGAATCTCTGTGCGAATCAAATCAGATTCCTGACTAATAATCTGTAATTGCTTCGTCTGCTTTGCTCCCAATAAAATGGTCTTATCAATGACAAAGCTGCAAAGCACAACTGAAATCACACCATAAATAGATGCCTGAAGTCCATATGCAATTACACCCAACAGAACCGTAAAACAGTCTACTGCCATCAGCAAAATGTGCAGTGGAATATGAGTATATTTATTGATGATCAATGGAATAATATCCATTCCACCAGTACTTGCATTTCTTTTATAAACAATACCAATTCCAAATCCAACCAGTACCCCAGCGCAAATTATGGAAGTCAACGTATCCATTGTTACATACTGTTTCGGAATAATCTCATACAAGTCATTTGATAATGTCAAAAGAATCGGATATACAATGGTACTTGTAACAGTTTTAAAGAAAAATTCTTTTCCCAGCACAATCGCACCTGCAATAAATAATGTATAGACCAGCACATTAATCACAATTTCTTCCGGAATTCCCAAAAATGCATTGACTGCAACCGCAATCCCGGCAGTTCCGCCAACCAGCAGTTTATTCGGGATTACAAAAAACGCAACTGCAATGGCTATACAGGCATTTCCCAAAAGGATTACAAGAATATCTATTAATATTTTATATAATTTTCTTTTTCTCATTATCTTTCCCCTTAATTTACAATAAAAAACACAACTGTTGTAATCTTACAACAGTTGTGCATTGATAATCAAGGCTTATTGCAGTGAAAATTCCAAATTAACCCTTAACAGCTCCGGCAAGAACACCTTTGATGATGTGTTTCTGACCAAGTAAGTAAATAACTACAACAGGAAGGACTGTCATAACGATACAAGCCATCATAGGTCCCATTTCAACACGTCCGTAGCTTCCGCGGAAGTACTGAATCAGCATTGGAATTGTACGGTATTTCTTGATATCCAGTACCAATGTTGGTAACAGGTAGTCATTCCATACCCACATAGTTTCTAAGACACCTACTGAAATCATAGTAGGTTTTAAGATTGGCAATACAACCTTAAAATATGTCTGAATTGGTGAGCAGCCATCAATCATGGATGCTTCTTCGATTTCCAATGGAATGGATTTTACGAAACCTGAGAACATAAATACCGCAAGTCCAGCACCAAATCCTAAGTAAATAAAGCAAATTGTCCATGGAGTATTAAATTTAAGACCAAAGATATCCAAACGGTCTGCAGTCTGAGACAGTGTGAACATTACCATCTGGAATGGCACTACCATGGAGAATGCACATAAAAGATACATTAACTTGGAAATCAGGTTATTTACACGGTTAATATACCATGCACACATAGAGCAGCATAAAAGGATTAAGAAAACTGAAGACACAGTGATAAATAAACTGTATCCAAAGCTCTTTAAGAAGCCCTGTGCGCCTAAAGCACTGATATAGTTTGTGAGACCCGCAAAAGTTTCAGCAGTAGGAAGGGCGAATGCTGCATCTGTTGTGATCGCTCTTTCTACCTTTAAGGAGTTCATAACAACCATGATGATTGGATACATCCAAAGTGCTGCAAGAACTGTAAAAAATACAGTTCCAATGTTGCTCCACATATTTTTCTGTTTTGTATTCATTACTGCTGCACCTCCTTAGAACGAGTAGCATAAAGCTGTGACAGCGAGATAACTACTACTAAAATAAAGAAGATTACGGCTTTCGCCTGTCCAATTCCCTTCCACTGAGGTCCGGAACGCGCATAGAATGTATTGTAAATGTTAAGAGCTAACATTTCTGTTGCATGCGCTGGTTCACCTGCTGTTAATGCCAGGTTCTGGTCGAACAGTTTGAAAGAGTTTGTAATTGTTAAGAATAAACAAATCGTAAAGGAAGACATTAACATTGGTAATTTTACCTTTACTAATGTCTGAATAGCGTTCGCACCGTCGATTGCTGCTGCTTCAAGCAAATCTGGAGGAACGTTCTGCAGACCTGCTACATAGATGATCATCATGTAACCAATCTGCTGCCAGCACATCAGGATAATAATTCCCCAGAAGCCGGCTGTACTATTTAATGCTAACAGTGGCTGTGCAAGGTTTGACAGAATACAGTTCAAAAGAATCTGCCAGATGTAACCAAGTACGATACCACCAATTAAGTTCGGCATGAAAAATACGGTACGGAAAATGTTTGTACCTTTCATTTCTTTTGTAAGAGCTAATGCGATTGCAAAAGCGATACCATTGATCAAAATGGTAGAAACAAATGCAAATACTACTGTGAAAATGAAAGAATCACCAAATGTTTCATCTGATAATGCTTTCACATAGTTTGAAATACCAGCCCATTTTGCATTATCTACAGTAATGAACTGGCAGAATGATAAATAAATCCCTTGAATAAATGGCCAGATAAACCCTACGCAAAATGCTGCAAGTGTAGGAAGCACAAATACCGGAAACCATTTTTTGAGCGCCTTCTCCATAATCTCTCGCCCGCTTTCTTATCTAGTCTTGACGAATAAAACACAAATCTGTTTCATCCTAAAAATATTTAAGAATAGGGGAGCTTAAGGCTCCCCTATCCGTTGTTACCTAAAATCTAAACTTTTCAGTAAATCTTACTGTCCGTTTGCTAATGCATATTCTGTTGCCCATCCGTCAACGAATGCAGATACTACGTTATCCCAGTTAGCATCTGTCTGATCAGCTGCGTACTGTGTTAAAGCTGTACCAACGCCATTCTTCCATTCTTCTGAAGGCATTGTTGTGAAGTTCCATGAAACTGGAACTTTGCCAGCTGCTGTATATTCTGTATCCTGTTTAACGAATAAGTTTGGAGATTCTGCTGCGCCTTTGAATGGAATTACAAATCCCATGTCGTTAGCCATAGCTGTTGTACCTTCTTCAGAAGATACGCACCAGTACATGAAGTCTAATGTAGCCTGGATATCTTCTTCAGCTGCGAATGCATTTACACACCAGTAGTTTTCTGTACCTGTACAGAGACCCTGATTAGCTTCATCGCCTGCACCAACATAGATTGGGATCATAGCAAGATCATCATCTGTGTAAGCACCATCAGCTGTTAAGCTGCCGTATTCCCAAGAACCATTCTGGAAGAATACTGCTTCGCCTGCTAAGAATTCGTTACGGGAATCATCACCTGTTTTAGCAGAAAGGTCTGCTGGAGCACATGTGCTGTTGTTGATGTAGAGATCCCACATAGCGCGGTAGTTGTCTAAGTATGTACCTTTGATAGCGTCTGTTGCACTGATTCCATCTGCCTGATATTCGAAGTAGATTGGAAGGTTTGCAAGGTGTGTTTTGAATCTCCAGTCAGAAGATCCGTCCATACCTGCTGAAGAGAATGCTGCAAATCCTAATTCGTCTTTACGAGCTGTGATATCTTCTGCAACTGCTTTTAATGTTTCGAAAGAATTGATGTCTTCTACTGCATATCCTGCTTCTGCTAAGAGAGTTTTGTTAACGATCAGACCGTAAGATTCGATAACATATCCGATACCGTAAACAACGCCATCTTCTGTTAATGCGAAGGAGTCGCTTGTAAGTTCTCCGTAAACATCAGATCCTGCTAAATCATAGCAGTAATCTTTCCAGTTAGCAAGACCTACAGGACCGTTAACCTGGAATAATGTAGGAGCTTCGGATTTACCCATTTCAGCCATTAATGTTGTTTCATATTCACCGGAAGCTGCTGTTACTACTGTTACTGGAACACCTGTTTCAGCTGTGTAAGCTGCTGCTAAGTTCTGCCAAGCTTCATCCTGTTCTGGTTTGAAGTTTAAGTAGTAAACTGATCCGTCTGCTGCAGGAGCTGCTTCTTCAGCATCTGCTGCATCTTCTGTTGCTGGTGCTGGTGCTGCAGCTTCTTCTGAAGATCCACCACATCCTGTTAACATACCAACAACCATTGTCAGGGACAATAAAAGAGCGATTACTTTTTTCATGTATGTTTCCTCCCTATTCTTGTAATATGTTCTGCAAAGCTTTGCAAGCGTTTGCAAATTGCTCTCAAGGGGATTTCCCTTATGATTTAGGTTAACATTGTTTGTACTTTTTGTCAATACTTTCATATTTCACTCTATGATTTTGTTTATTTTGCACAATTTTATGTCCCTAATTCCGTCAGACCGCCAAAAATTTAGTTTTTTATCCTCATCAACAGGAGTAAAATTTGCGGTTGTCTTTTCAATTTTTTGCATGAATAGATATTTTATTGCATAAAAATTGTGTCACACCCAATTTTATGCAACAAAAAACCTCCCAAGCATACGCTTGAGAGGTTGAATTTTTGAAATATTGTATGCTCGAAAAAGCTGCTGCTTTTCCTCGCTGGCGCTTTGCGCCATATTATCTCTTGCTGAACTGTGGTGCACGACGAGCAGCTTTGAGACCGTATTTCTTTCTTTCTTTCATTCTTGGATCACGTGTTAAGTATCCAGCTTTCTTAAGAACTGGTCTGTAATCGTTGTCTGCTTTCAGGAGTGCTCTTGCGATACCGTGTCTAACAGCACCAGCCTGTCCTGTGTATCCGCCGCCGTGTACGTTTACGATTACGTCAAATTTATCTACGTTATCTGTAGCAACTAATGGCTGACGTACGATAACTTTTAATGTTTCAAGTCCGAAGTATTCATCAAGACTTCTTTTATTTACTGTGATATTACCTGTACCTGGTACAAGGTATACTCTAGCGATAGATTTTTTTCTTCTTCCTGTTCCGTAGAATTTTGTTGTAGCCACTGTAATTACCTCCTAATTAAAATGTTAATACTTCTGGTTTCTGAGCTGCGTGATCGTGTTCAGCACCAGCGTATACATGAAGTTTTGTGTACATCTGTCTTCCTAAAGGTCCTTTTGGAAGCATACCTTTTACAGCGAGCTCGATAACTCTCTCTGGTTTCTTAGCCATCATTTCACGTAATGTAGTTTCTTTCATACCACCTACGTAATCTGAGTGATGGTAGTAAATCTTCTGATCTAATTTCTTACCTGTAACAACAACTTTTTCAGCGTTGATTACGATTACATAATCACCTGTGTCAATGTGTGGTGTAAATTCAGGTTTGTTTTTACCTCTTAATACTTTAGCAACTTCAGATGCTAAACGACCTAATGTTAAGCCTGCAGCGTCAACTACATACCATTTTCTTTCAATCTTTGCTGGGTTAGCCATAAAAGTTTTCATCGGTTTCCTCCTATTTAAATAAAGAACTATTTCAATATTCTATAGCAAAAATGTTATTACCGGGGCTTTGGCTCAAACATTTTTATCCATTTCACATGCTTTTCGATTATATTACATTGCACCTGCAAAGTCAATATGTTTTTCAAAAAAAGAATCACAAAAAAACACCGTTATTCATTGGTAAAATTGAAAGATTTCTCATACTCCGGATAACGAATCTGTACCAGCGTCAGTCCCTTGGCGGGTGCTGTCGGACCCGCCAGTTTGCGATCTTTTCCATCAATGATTCCAGAAATTTCTTCCGGCAGAATCTGTCCATTTCCGACCTTCAAAAGTGTACCCGCAACGATGCGCACCATATTATATAAGAAACCATTTCCTGTTACTGAAATCGTAAGCAAATCTCCTGCTTTTTTCACATGAAGATCGTAAATTGTTCTCACGGTACTCTCTGCCTGAGAACCTGCTGCACAAAAGGATGCAAAATCATGCTCTCCAAGAAAATATTTACACGCTTCATTCATTTTATCCATGTTCAAATCTTCATAGACAAAGTGTGCATATAAACGATATTCGGGCAGCGGCAGCTTCCTGTTCAAAATACGGTACTCATAAGTTTTTACTGTATCCTGATGTCTCGGATGGAAGTCACATGATACCTCACAGGATTCCTGAATGCGGATATCCTCCGGCAGCCTTGCATTGAGCGCAAACGTAAATTTTTCCGGCGGAATGCGGCTTTCTGTATCAAATACATACACATTGCCTCTGGCGTGCACGCCTGCATCTGTTCTGCTGGCTCCGATCAAATTAATTTCTTCCTTTAAAAGAGAGGAGAGTTCCGCTTTTAGAACTCCCTCAATCGTTTCTCCATTATTTTGAATCTGTGACCCATGATAGTTTGTCCCGTCATAGGCTGTCACAAGTTTAATTCGTTTCATAAAACCTCAAATTATTTAAAAAATTCTTCCGGCAACGATCATAATGACCAGATATGCCACCAGGATCATATAAGCATTACGGTCTCTCTGTTCGTAATGCAGCGGTTTCATCTTCGTACGTCCTTCGCCGCCGCGGTAGCATCGTGCTTCCATGGCCATAGCCAGATCATTTGCACGACGGAATGCAGAAATAAACAGCGGAACAAGCAACGGAACCATCGCTTTTGCTTTATCAATCAGATTTCCGCTTTCAAAATCTGCGCCACGGGCCTTCTGTGCCTTCATGATACGATCCGTTTCTTCCATTAAAATAGGAATAAAACGAAGTGCAATGGACATCATCATGGCAATTTCATGCACCGGAACCTTAATTTTTTTCAAAGGCCCTAAAACACTTTCCAAACCGTCTGTCAGATCATTTGGAGTTGTTGTTAATGTCATCAAAGATGCTCCAATTACAAGGTAGATCAATCTCAGCGCCATGAAGAATGCAATAGAAACACCTTCCTTCGTAATTTTCAAAAAGCCCAGTTTAAAAATGATTTCTCCATCTGTCAGAAATAAGTTAAAGCTCACCGTGATCAGCAAGACGATGATAATCGCTTTTAAGCCCTTCATGATCATTTTGAATGGCACTTTGCTCAGCTTGATCACAATTGCTAAAAATACGGTCGCAATGGCATAGGCCACAATTCCGCTTCCCACAAACAGGGAAACCAAAAATGCAAATGTTCCGACAAGCTTTACTCTTGGATCCAGCCTGTGCAGTACCGAGTCCGCAGGATAAAACTGTCCGATTGTAATTTCTCTCATAGTTACCTTACCTGTCTCTTCTGGTAGACCCTGAAGATTTCCTCAGTGGCCTCCTCGATTGTAGTCGCGTCTGTGCTGACCCCAAAACCTTTTTCAGCCAGCGCATTCATAATATATGTTACCTGTGGAGCTGCAAGTCCCACCTGCTCCAGTTCTTTATAATGTGAGAACACTTCTTTCGGTGTTCCGTCAAACATTGCTTCTCCCTGATTCATTACGATGATACGGCCTACATATTTTGCCACATCTTCCATGCTGTGCGAAACAAGGATGATCGTAATGTGATTTTCTTCATGGAGCTTTTTGATCTGCTCTAAGATTTCATCGCGCCCCTTTGGATCAAGGCCTGCTGTCGGTTCATCCAAAATCAATACATCCGGTTCCATAGCAAGTACGCCCGCAATTGCTACACGTCGCTTCTGTCCGCCGGAAAGCTCAAATGGAGACTGTTTATAATATTTCTCCCTCAGTCCAACCATGGAAAGTGCTCTTTTCGCTCTCTCCTCTGCCTCTTCCTTAGATAATCCCTGATTCTTTGGTCCAAAGCATACATCTGCCAGCACATCCACTTCAAAAAGCTGATGCTCCGGATACTGGAATACCAGACCGACCTTACTGCGTAAATCCTTCATGGAATATCCTTCCGCATAAATATTTTCCCCATTGTAATAAATGGTTCCGGAAGTGGCTTTCATAAGTCCGTTCAAATGCTGGACTAATGTGGATTTTCCAGACCCAGTATGACCAATGAGTCCAATAAATTCTCCATCACGGATTTCCAGATTAATATTCTTTAAAGCGTGAATCTCATATGCAGTTGTCGGGCTGTAAGTAAAATTTACATTTTCTAATTTAATTGACATAATTCATTCACCAATTCTTCGATTGTCAGAATGCCATCCGAAAGCGGAAGGCCTTTTTTCTTTAATTCATAAGCCAGAAGTGTTACCTGCGGAACATCTAATCGATAGGCTTTCAATTCTTCTACCCGGGAAAAAATTTCTTTCGGAGTTCCCTGCATCACGACTTTTCCTTCATCCATGACAATAACTTTGTCGGCGTGAACAACTTCTTCCATATAATGAGTAATGAGAAGGACTGTCATGTCTTCTACTATATTTAATGCTCTGACCGCACGGATAACTTCTTTACGTCCATTCGGGTCAAGCATAGCTGTAGGTTCATCGAGAATGATACACTGCGGATGCATTGCTACAACACCTGCAATTGCAACACGCTGCTTCTGTCCGCCTGAGAGACGATTCGGAGAGTGCTTTCGGTATTTGTACATTCCTACCGCTTTCAATGCCTCTTCCACACGAGTCCATATTTCCTCCGTCGGAACTCCCATATTTTCAGGGCCGAATCCAACATCTTCTTCAACGACTGTTCCAATGATCTGATTGTCCGGATTCTGAAATACCATGCCGGCACTCTGACGGATATCCCATACGTGAGCTTCTTCTTTGGTATTCATACCTGCTACCCAGACTTCCCCATCATTTGGGAGTAAAAGCGCATTGATGTGTTTTGCCAGCGTGGATTTTCCTGAACCATTGTGTCCAAGGATCGCTACAAAGTCTCCTTTTTTCACATCCAGCTCTACGCCATCCACTGCGCGCTTGGTCTCGCACACATTTCCTTCTTCATCATATTTTTGATATTCATAAACTACGTTTTTTGCTTTAATCATCACAAACTACCTCAGTTTAGCATTTGTATCGTATTATTTTACCCCAAATCTGTTTTTTTTTCAATATGCGGTAAGATTTAGTAGAAATTTCCCCAAAAAAGAGAGCACCTTACGATGCTCTCTGATAAATCTTCGTATGTAATTATTTTACCACAGATCTCTGTAAATCTGCATTACATCTGCGCGGGTTACAGGTCTTGGGTTTGTTGCTGTACATGCATCTGCAAGTGCTGCATCAGCCATTGCAGGAATCGCTGCCATATATTCTTCTTCTGTGATGTTTCCCATCTGAGAGATTGATAATGGAATATCCATTTCCTTCAACATGAACTGTGTCCAGTTTACTAAGGAACGAACGCTCATAATCTTATTGTAGCTGCTAAGTCCTAAGTTATTTGCAACTGTAGAATATTTCTTAACTGCTGGTAAATATTCCTTCTGGCTGCGGCTGTGCTTATTGATATTGGAGTTAAATTCAATAATGTGCGGCAATAACATCGCATTGGCACGTCCATGTGGAATGTGGAAGTTTGAACCAAGCTGATGAGCCATACCATGGTTCAGACCTAAAGATGCTGAGTTAAATGCCAGGCCTGCGAGACAGGATGCTGCATGCATTTTCTGTCTTGCGTGCATATCATTACCATCAAGGTAAGCACGAAGCAGGAATACGCCAATGATTTCGATCGCTTTTTCTGCTAACGCTGCGGAGAATTCATTATTATTTAAGCTTACATATGCTTCCAGCGCATGTGTAAATACGTCCATACCTGTATCTGCTGTGATTGCAGGTGGTACGCTTCGTACAAGTTCTGCATCCAGAATTGCTTCGTCCGGTGTTAAGTCCGGAGAAACCAACGGATATTTCATCTTCGCCTGTGGATCAGAGATAACCGCAAATGAAGTAACTTCTGAACCAGTACCGGATGTTGTAGGAATTGCAATGAGTGCACAGGTTCCGTATGGATCTGCTTTCAATGCAAAGTCACGGATTGATTTTGAAGAGTCGATTGCAGAACCGCCGCCAACTGCTACGATACAATCCGGTTTGTATTCTAACATTGCTTTTACACCAGTTGCGATTTTTTCTACTGGTGGGTCCGGAACTACATCCTTGAAGATTTCGTATTCAATTCTTGCATTTTCCAATGGATGTGTAATAAGCTCGATCATACCGCTGGTCACAACAAACGGGTCAGTGATGATCAAAACTCTTTTATAAGGAATCTGTTCTAATCTTTCTAATGCGCCTTCACCAAAATAAATTTGTGTATGAATCCCAAAACTTTTCATGGTCATTCTCCTCCGATGTCGTTATTCTAGTTATTATAAAAGATAAGCTGGAAGGTCTGTTCCAATACCTACTGGTGCGTTTTTATCAGGCTCTGCTGCTTTGGCCGGTGCTTTCTTTGCAGGTGCCTTTTTCGCTGCCGGTTTTCTGGCTGGTGCCTTTTTTGCAGCAGGTTTCTTTTCTGCCGGTGCTTTTTCAACAATTGCTTCTACGACTTCCTTTGCAGGTGTTTCTGCTACTGCTGCATCCACTGCCTTTGCAGCTCTTTTGATACTTCCTTTGCCTACTGCCATAACCCTTCAATCTCCTTTGTTAATTCCATATATTCTTTTGCACTTCTGCTGCTCTTTTTATAAGCAACGACCGGAACACTGTTATCCTGCGCCCATTCGATGGAACTGTCTACACGGATGAAATTCTCAAATACATGAACATCATCCAATTCCTTCAATGTTTCCATAGTCTGCTTAAAATAATTCTTTCTTGTGTCGACTTTTGTCACTGCAATCCCCATTAATTTCAGTTCCGGAGAAATCTGCTGTACTGCGCCTAAAAATTCAAACATATTTGCCAGTCCGAAAAGTCCCCAAGGGCTTGCTTCTACCGGGATAACGAGCCCATCCGATGCTACAAGAATATTCATGACCCAACCGCCAAGTGTTGGTGGTGCGTCAATGAGAATATAATCATATTCACCGGAATCTTTAATATTCTGCAGACATTTCTTTAATATGAATTCTCTCTGCCACTTTGTAAAAAGCTCATATTCAATAGAACTCATAAGTGTGGAGGATGGAATCAGGTCAAGATTTTCATAAGGAGTACGAATAATGTAATCCGTCAGATCCTTCTGATTTTTGACTGCTTCATAAAGATTTTTTCCGCCGCTTGCAAATTCAAGGACTTTATCTTCATCGAAATATGCCAGTGAAAGGTTCATCTGCATATCTCCATCTACCATCAATACCTTATGTCCTAATTCCGTTAAACCATAGGCCACATTGGAACAGGTGGTGGATTTACCGCTTCCGCCCTTATTGTTTGCAAAGCAGATGATTTTTGTATTGCTCATTACCGCTCCTTACTCCGTTAAATCTTTCTGATAAACAGATAAATTCCCGCCAGATCTCTCGCACGATTTTAGACGATAAAAGCCAAATTTGCGCAAAATCCCCTTAGAAATTCTGTTTTCTTCCTTGATTATGGCATAAATCAAAGGAAAATCCAAGTAGTTTTTCGCATAATCCAACACAATTTCGATACATTCTGTGGCAAACCCTTGATTTCTCCATTTTGGACAAATATAGTACCCCAAATCTGTGCAATATTCCCCCTTGACTTCGGCCTGTCCAAGACCACACAGACCGATAATCTCACGGGCATCCTTCCGTTCTACGGTCCAGATTCCATAGTCGTACATAGGGTACATATTTTCAATGTATGCCTGCAAATGCTTTTCTGACTCTTCCTTGGTCTCCTTTACAAACATTTCTAAAACCGGCTCCGAAAACGCATCTGAAAATTCATAAAATGCTTCTAAATCAGATATCTTCATTTCCCGAAGCAGAATCCTTTCCGATTCTCCAATGATTACATCTTCGCCCCAAAACCGGGCACGCAGATGCGCCACATAAGTCTCATCCAGGGAATCATACCCTTCTTCGGCGGCAATCTTTTTTATTTTATCTAAATATTCTTCAAAATCTTTTTTTATTTTCATAGTTCCAGTATAACACTTCCGACTTTACGAAACCATGAAAATATATTAAACTATTGTAAGTTAAGGAAAGGATGCATATCGCAGACTTAAGATCAGAAGAAAGGAATTTAAAACTATGGCACAGAATCCAATTGTTACAATTACAATGGCAAATGGCGACGTGATGAAAGCAGAACTTTATCCGGAAATCGCACCAAATACAGTAAATAACTTTATCAGCCTGATTAACAAAGGTTACTATAACGGACTCATTTTCCACCGTGTAATCGCAGGCTTCATGATTCAGGGCGGATGTCCAGATGGAAACGGCATGGGCGGCCCAGGATACTCTATCAAAGGGGAATTTGCACAGAATGGCGTTGTTAACCAGTTAAAGCACACAGAAGGTGTTCTTTCTATGGCACGCGCAATGAACCCAAACAGTGCAGGAAGCCAGTTCTTTATCATGCACAAAAACTCTCCACATCTTGATGGACAGTATGCTGCATTCGGTAAAGTCATTGAAGGACTTGACGTTGTAGATAAAATCGCTCAGGTTGGCACAGACTGGAGTGATCGCCCTATGGTTCCACAGATCATCGAATCCATGACTGTTGAAACTTTCGGTACAGACTATCCAGAACCTGAAAAAATGTAATCAAATGAAAGATTAGCATATTAAAAATAAAGCAGCATATAATAAGAACTCCTCGAGGCTGCACTTAACCTCGGCTTATCTTACTATATGCTGCTTTACATTTTTGACAATCTTTTAGTAGTCAGCCATGTTATTCGTCATACAATTCGATTGCACGATAGTCTTTGATACAATTAAAGTTATCCGAAATTCCTTCAGTAACATAAATGCCATTATCATCAGTTACAAGAATCATCTGGAACTCTTCCGCATGCTCTCTCCAATAGTCAGAAGCTTTATCAAGTCCCATCAAATAAATGGACGTGGACATGGCATCTGCCAGTGTACCGTCTTCCGAAATAATTGTTACGGATACTAAATCTTCGTCCGCCGGCTGCCCGGTCTTTGGATTCAAAATGTGAATGTAGGTATTCCCATCCTCTTCAAAGAACCTCTCATATCCGCCAGAAGTTACCACTGCCTTTCCAGATACTTTGACTGCGCCCAAGGCATCACTTGCATCCCCTTCCGGATCACGGATTCCTATATTCCAAGGCTGTTTTGACTCATTCACTCCAATAGTCTGAATATTTCCACCAAGGGAAATCATCCCATTCTCAATCCCATATTCTTTAAAAATCTCTATGACTCTGGCTGAAGTATATCCTTTAGCGATACCTCCAAAGTCAATTTTCTGACCTTCTGCAAGCGTCAGATTTTCTCCGTCAAACTGTATTTTTTCACTATCTACATATTCTAAAACTCTTTGCAGTTCAGGTTCTGCCGGCACATGATATTCCTTCGAAGGAAATCCCCAAAGCTCCATCAAAGGATAAATGGTAATATCAAACAGCCCGTCTGTACTTTCATAAAACTCCATAGAGCGTTTCAAAAGTACTTTTGTATCCTCTGATACTCTGCCACCGCCATTTGAATTTATCCCATAAACCTCACTGGATGCACTGCCCGTAGAGAGCAGTGCATCCAGTCGTTTTACTTCTTCAATTGCCGCGTCTACAGCTTCTTCTGCATTTTCCCCACGCGCCTTAAAAGTCATGTAGGTATCCATTGCAAAGAGCTGTTTTTCACAAGTCTGATTGCCAAGGCCTGTAACTGCCTGAATGATACATCCGGCTGCCAGAACCACGATTGCAATCATCAAAATCCAATAGGAAGTCTTTTTATCAGTCATTGTCTAACCATGTAATAATCTTAGATGGACATTTTTCTGCGCATTTACCACAGCCTGTACATTTGTCATAGTCAACATGCGCAAGGAATCCGTCAACAGTAATGGCATCAGCTTCACACTGTTTTGTACAAAGTCTGCATCCGATACATCCTGCTGTACAAACATTTTTAACTTCAGGTCCTTTGTCCTGATTAGAACATGCAACAGCAACCTTCTTATCCGCTGGAATAAGTTCGATAAGTCCTTTTGGACAGGCTTTTGCACATGCTCCACAGCCAGCGCAGGAATCTGCGTCAACAACTGCTACACCATTGTGTACGTGGATTGCATTATATGTACATGCAGCCACACAGGAACCGTAGCCCAGGCAGCCATAGTCACATTCCCAGATAGAGATGCCTGCCAATACAGCAGCGCGGCAGTCATTAATACCTACATAGTTACATTTATTAGATGTACTTTCACAGTCACCGGCGCATTTAACGAATGCTACCCTCTTCACTGTTTCTGCTGCTTCTACGCCCATGATTCCAGCAATCTTTGCATTGTTTTCTGCTGTGTTTACAGGACATGCATTGACTGGCGCTTCGCCTTTTACGATTGCAGCAGCAACACCGTCACATCCAGGATACCCACAAGCACCACAGTTATTGCCCGGAAGACATTCCCTTACTTCAGTTTCTCTTTCATCTACTTCTACATAAAATTTCTTACCCGCAAATACGAGGGCAATACCGATTACCAAACCGACAATGCCGACTACGAGTGTCGCGATTAAAATTGCTCCCATAAGTTACCTCCCCGAATTAAATAGCAAGACCGGAAAAGCCCATGAATGCGATTGCCATTAATGCTGCACTAAGCAGAACGATTGGCATGCCACGGAATGGTACCGGAATTGTACTCTCATCAATTCTTGTACGAATGCTTGCAAGAAGCACGATTGACAGTGTATAACCTAAGCCTGTACCTACACCTGAAATTACACTTTCAATAAAACTGTACTGATTCTGCACGTTTGTCAGCGCCACACCAAGAACGGCACAGTTTGTTGTAATCAATGGAAGGAAAATACCAAGTGCCTGGTAAAGTGCTGGGGATGTTTTTTTAAGGAACATTTCAACCAGCTGTACCAATGCTGCAATTACGAGAATAAATACAATCGTCTGCAGATAAGTAAGGTCAAATGGAACCAATACAAAATTATAAAGTAAATATGCAACAGCAGATGCAATACCGATAACAAAAGTTACCGCAGCACCTAAGCTTGCCGAAGTTTTAATCTGTTTCGATACACCGAGGAAAGAGCAGATTCCAAGGAACTGACTTAATACAACGTTATTTACAAGCGCTGTTGTAACGATGATCAAAATTAAATTTGTCATTTCCTATACCTCCTTTTCCTTTGATGGACATTTGTGACAATGTGCACAGCATCCGTCGCAATCTTCTACGACTTCGTTTGCTCTTGTCTTGATATTCAGCTTGTTCATAACTGCTACTACAAATGCCATAACCATGAACGCACCAGGTGCATTTGTGAAGATACCAATTCCCGGATAGCTTTCCGGTAAAATCTGAATGCCAAACGCTGCACCGCTGCCGATAAATTCACGAAGGAAACCGATGATCACGAGCGCAATTGTAAAACCAAGGCCCATACCGATACCGTCGAAGATAGAAGCTACAGGACCGTTCTTAGAAGCAAATGCTTCTGCACGACCTAGAATAATACAGTTTACTACGATCAGCGGAATGTAAAGACCAAGTGATTCGTAGAGTGCAGGCATATAAGCCTGAGTAATCATTTCAACAATTGTAACCAGAGAAGCTACAACTACGATGAAAGCCGGAAGACGTACCGCATCCGGAATGATCTTTCTTAAAAGGGAGATCAACAGATTGGAAAATACAAGTACCGCCATGGTTGATACACCCATACCAAAACCGTTTGTTGCGGATGTTGTTACCGCAAGTGTCGGACACATACCCAGCATTAAGATCAAGGCCGGGTTTTCTTTGATGACACCATTATAAATAAGCTGTAAATATGATTTCATTTATAGACCCCTCCTATTTCATATTTGCTGCGAAGAAATCTCTTGCTGCATTTACCGCATTGGTAACTGCTCCAGAAGAAATTGATGCACCGGATACACTGTCAATCTGCTCTGGTTCTGTAGAACCGCCTGCCTTATTCAGTACGAAACTATCAACATCAGCACCTACAAACTGGTCTTTGAATGCTGCTTCTTTTACGAGCATACCCATACCAGCAGTTTCAGAAATTGTTGTAAACTCGATACCGGTAACCACACCATTTAAATCAAGACCGATAGACATTACGATATCACCATCGAAACCGTCACCACTTGTTGCGCTGATTACATAACCAACTGTTTCACCTGCTGCATTTTTACCGACCATAACTTTATTAATATAAGCTTTACCAAAGTCTGTTCCGTAAACACCGCCTGCAAGTTCTGCAATTTTCGCATCAATTGCATCATCAGAAACAAATTCTGCTGCTTCTGAACATACTGCTTTGTAGGATTCCTGTTCTTTTGCTAACTGTGCAGCTGCGATTGTGTCTTTTGTCATCGCGTAAATACCGCTGAGTGCTGCACCAGCGATCAATGTGATCACGCAAAGTGTAATTGCTGGTTTTGGAATAGAGAAGCCAGTTTTTTCTGCTGCTTCTTTCTGTTTTCTGTGACCGTAAGCTACTGGAATTGTGTATTCTTCAATTATTGGCACAAGCATGTTCGCAATGATGATACCGTAGCTGACAGAGTCTGCTGCTGAACCAAGTACACGGAAAAGACCGCAAAGAATACCTACCACAGCACCAAATACTAACTGACCTGTAGGAGTTACAGGACTTGTTACATAGTCAGTTGCCATGAAGAATGCGCCTAAGAGAATACCGCCGCCCATAATATGTACAAGGAGGGCTTGGATATCAAATCCCTGACCTCCGAAGATAGCCATGAACAATGTGAAGGATACAAGGGTTGCCACTGGAATTTCATAGGTAATTACTTTGAAAGCAAACATCATCACTGCACCGATCAAAAGACCAAGTACAGAGCTTCCGATAACGCCGCTTGCGCTTCCGATGAACAGAGACATTAAGTTCACTGTTTCACCAGCTGCCATATCTACCAATGGAGTCGCTGTAGCTACACCGTCAATTTTATATACAGTCATGATTGCACCGTAGGAAATTAACAGGAAGCAGCGAGCAGCCAGTGCAGGGTTCATAAAGTTGCGTCCAAGACCGCCAAAGAATCCCTTAACTACTACGATAGCAAATACAGAACCAAGGATTGGAATATACAATGGTAATTCTGGTGGAAGTACCAGTGCAAGCAACAGACCTGTTAATGCTGCACTGCCGTCAGCAATTGTCTGTGTTTTTTTAATGATTGCGTTGAAAGCCGCTTCTGCAACAACTGCTGAAATGACAGCAGCGAGAATCACTGACAGAGCACCCATTCCATAGTTGATAATACCCATGATTGTTACAGGCATTAAGGAAAGGATTACCTGATACATGATCTTATGCGTTGTCAGACTACTTCTCACGTGCGGGCTTGAAGAAACATTTAATAATTTAGCCATTTCTCATTCCCCCCTACTTCTTTGCAGCCTGTGCTGCTCTTTTGGCAGCCATGATTTCTGCTTTTGTCTGTTTAAATATCTGCATCAATGGACGTTTTGCAGGGCAAATGAATGTACAGGAGCCACATGCAACACATTCCATACCATATAATTTGTTTTCAAATCTGTCATAATCTTTACGCTCTGCTGCCTGAGCCATCATCTGTGGAACAAGGCCTAAAGAACATGCATCATTACAGCGTCCGCATCTTAAACATGCTGTCATCTGAGTCTGTGCTGTTTCTACCGCATCAGAACCAAGAAGTGTAATGGCATTGTTGCTCTTCTGAACAGGAACGTCTAAATTAGCCATTGCAAAGCCCATCATAGGACCGCCGCTGATTGCTTTTTTGAGTTCCACACAATCTTTGATTCCGCCTGCAGCTTCTACTAACTCTGCACAGGATGTACCAATACGCACCTTAAAGTTGCTTGGATGTTTCACTGCATCACCAGAAACAGTAAGTCCCTTCACCATTAATGGTGTAGATTTACATACTGCTTCATAAATTGCATAGATTGTTGCAACGTTGTCTACTACACAGCCCAAATCCGCTGGAAGCATTCCAAGTTTCAAGTGTTTGCCAGTCACAACTGTGATACAGGAACGTTCACCGCCCTGTGGATATTTTGTCTGAACCGGCAAAACTTTCACTCTTGGATGCCCTTCACAGGCTTTCTCCATAGCAGCGATTGCTTCCGGTTTATTTTCTTCAATAATAACGACGCCTTCTGCATTAGGGAACAGGCTTAACATGATTTCCATACCTGTTACCAGTTCGTCAGCACATCCTCTCATCAACTGATCGTCGCATGTAATATATGGTTCACATTCCGCACCGTTCGCGATGACATACTCGATCGCATCAGCGTTCTTTGGAGCCAGCTTTACGTGTGTCGGGAATCCGGCACCGCCAAGACCAACGATACCTGCATCTTTGATCTTTGCTAAAATTTCTTCTTTGGTCAGAGTTTTGTAGTCAACTTCTGTACCGATTCCTTCAATTGTTCGGAATTCGCCATCATTTTCGATTACGATGGACTGAACCTTTGTACCAGTTGCAACCATACGTTTTTCAATAGCTTTTACTTTTCCCGAACAGGAACTGATGATATTTGCAGAAACAAAACCACCAGCTTCCGCAATGATCTGGCCTGCCAGAACTTCATCACCTTTTTTAACGACAGGAACTGCCGGTGCACCGATATGCTGGCTTACTGGATAAACCATATCGCCCTTTGGTTCATAAACGGTGAACGGGATGTCTCTGGAAAACTGTTTCTGATCATTCGGATGTACACCACCTTGGAATGTAACTTTCTTCATTTGATCTTTCCCCCTATTTTGGCATTTTCAGCCATGTTTCTAAATTGATTCCTAAATCGTACGATTAATACCTTCCAGCAGCTCATCTGCCCATTTTCCCAGGTCATAGGCATCCCCGCCGAAAAGCTTTAACACAACGCCATGAGGATTATCATCCCCCGCAAACGCATTTGCCTCATCAGTATCTACATGCATGGATAACTGATAATCCCAGCTGATGCGGACAACTACATTTGCGTAGATCAGCGCTCTGTCGAAGCTCTGTGTAATTACAAAAACCTCTTCGTTGTCCTTCAAACGCATTTTTACAGCGTCTCCCGGTGTCATATGGATATGTCTTTTGGCAACGATCACACCCCTGTCGATTTCAAGCTCATTTTCTCCTGCAATCAGCCTGCATCCCGGTGTGTCGGCAATATCCCCCGATTGTCTGATCACTCCCGGAACTCCGATCTTCCTCGTATCAGTCAGTGACAGTTCCACCTGCGTTTCCTTACGGAATGGACCCAAAATCGCTACATTTTCAAATGTGCCTCTCGGTCCTGCAATGGTAATTCTCTCCTTAGCCAAATACTGCCCTGGCTGTGACAGTTCCTTTACAAAAGTTAATTCTTTTCTTTCTCCAAACAGCTTCTCAAAGTCTTCACGACTGATATGAATATGTCTGGCCGAAGTTTCAATCGGTATCTTAATGCTCCCCATGATGCCACCTTAATTTAGAAATTTTATCTCACTATTAACTGTAGCACACTTAAAAACAAAAATCTACCTTTGTTATTTACTTCACAAATCTTCTCAATTTTCTAGCATGTTTTTGTTAATTTCTAACAAAATCGTGCGATTTTACAAGACTAACTGCTTTTCTCATTACGTACTTTTTGATGGATCTCCCTCACTAAAAAAGCGTGCCCCCAAAGGGAACACGCTTTACATTTTTCGGATAATTCTTACTTACAGAATTCCCATCAGCTGTGGTAAGCCGATAGATACGGCCGGGATATAAGTAACAGCCATAAGTCCGAGTAAGATAAATGCATAGTAGATCAACATGTAAGGCATAACTTTTCCAAGTGTTGTCTTACCAACCTTGATAGCAACGAATAATGTGTTACCAACTGGCGGTGTGATATTACCAATACATAAGTTATAAACAAGGATGAGACCAAAGTGAACTGGGTTCATACCAAATGTTTTTACAACTGGCAGGAATAACGGTGTGAAGATCAAAATCGCTGGTGTTACGTCCATGAATGTACCTGAGATTAAGAGGATCACGTTCATGATCAGCAGGATGATGATCTGATTGTTTGTAATTCCTAATAATGCCGCAGAAATAGCCTGTGGAATCTGTGTGAATGCCATAACCCATCCGAGGATGTTCGATACACCGATGATGAAGATAACCATACCGGACATCTTTGCAGAATCAACGATGATCTGCCATAAACCTTTAAGTGTAATGTTCTTGTAGCAGATACCGAGGATCAACGCGTAAACTACAGCAATCGCAGAACCTTCTGTAGCCGTAAAGATACCAGCGATGATACCGCCGATAACTACAACGATCAGAGAAAGAGAAGGAATAGCTGCAAGTGTTGCACGTCCTAAATTACCCCAGTTAAATTTGCCTGGCATACCTTTGTAGCCTTTTTTCTTAGCAATGATGATTGCACCGATAACGCATGCAAGTGCCCATACAATACCTGGAACATAGCCAGCCATGAAAAGCGCTGCTACGGATGTACCGCCTGATGCAAGTGAGTATGTGATCAGAGCGTTTGAAGGTGGAATTAAAAGTCCTGAAGGAGCAGATGCACCGTTTGTAGCTGCACAAACTGCCGGGTCATAACCCATTTCTTCTTCGCCTTCACGTACCATGCTGCCTACAGCTGCTGCAGCTGCGGATGCAGAACCGGAAATAGCTCCGAATAATGCATTGGTACCTACGTTTGTTACAAGGAGCGCACCTGGTAATTTACCGAGGATTGCCATAACGAAATCTACAAGTCTTTTTGCGATACCACCCTGGTTCATTAAGTTACCAGCCAGGATAAAGAATGGAATCGCTGTTAAAGAGAATTTGCTCATACCAACGAATGTTCTCTGAGCTGCTGTTAATACTGATACATCTAATGGTACTGTCTGTAAGATTGCTGCTAAAGAGGAGATTGCAATTGAATAAGAAATTGGCACTCCAAGAGCCATCAGAACCAGCATGACCACAAGAATGATTGCTAATGCCTGCATTGCCATAATCCTTAAGCCCCCTTCTTTTCTCTTTCTACTTTTTCAATAGCCTGTGCACCTTCATCAGCTACGGTCACGGACATTGTTCCGTTAGCGATTTCAATGATGTTGATGATTGTATAGAGTGCAATTAAAACACCACAAACAGGCATAACAACATAGAACACACCGATTGGTACGCCAAGGGAAGATGTCATCTGTCCCATAGCAAGGCTTGAAATCTGAACACCACCGTATACTAAGATAACGATAGCGAAAACACATGCGATAATTTCTGCGAAAATAGAAAGTGCTTTCTGCATTGCAGGTTTAACTCTTTCAACGAGTAATGGAATGTTCATGTGGCCTCTTTCGCCTGTTACGAGACAAGCACCAAAGAGTGACATCCATGCAAATAAATAACCAACTAATTCTTCTGACCAAGAAGATGGGTTAGATAAGATATAACGTGTGAATACCTGCCAGCATGTGAGGAGTACCATTGCGATAAAGCTTCCTCCGGCGAGTACATTCAGCACTGTATCTAAGATTTTTCTAATCTGCTTCATAATACCCTCCTTATTCTGCTGCTGATGGATACATTGCATTGTATTCCTGGATCTTAGCGTAGATTGCTTCTAATGTTTCATTTCCGCTGATTACTTCTTCATGTAATGGAGCACATGCTTCCTGGAATGGAGCTGTATCCGGGTAAATGAACTGTACGCCCTGATCGTTCTGAGCTTTTTCTTTAGCTGCTTCTACAGCCTTTGTCCATTCTTCTCTCTGAACCTGATTCAGAAGTTCAAATCCTTCATCAAAGATTGCTCTTTCTTCTTCTGATAAGCCTTCAAGGAATGCATAGTTTCCAAGGAGAATATCCGGTACCATCTGG